>CAZIFL010000018.1:0-57930 GCA_964539095.1 uncultured Synergistaceae bacterium | reverse complement strand
GATGAAGAAGCGGGAAAGGGTCTCCTTCCAGAGAGAGTCATCGTAGCGTTTTTCCTTTGATCCTCAGGTTTTATCTGCTTTTTTCGTCTTCATAGAAAGTCTTCCCCCTTCGTTAGAACAAGTATAGCACTTCTCCACAAAGGGGGGCAACGGAACGGCATGTCTCCCCAAAAGTGCCATCCATGGCCGGAGGAGCCCTATCAAGAGCCCCCGGAGGAGACGAGCCTTCACAAAAATGCCTCCTCAGGCTGGTACGGCTATACCGGAGATGCAGCCATTCCCGTGGAGGGAGATCTTCTTTTACGACCCCTGCCGGCGAAGCCACTGATGGAGAGAGTCTATGCTGCAATCAAAGGCATCCACCGGCTGTTTCGATCCTGGAAAAATGAAGGCAATACCGATATCCGATTCGAAGATCTGAAGAGTCTTTGTGAGTTCTATTTTGGCCCCTGCCGTTAAAGTGGTAGTAGCCATGCGGTATTCAAAATGCCCTGGGAAGGGGATCCCAGGATTAACATCCAGAAAAGCACAGAAAGCTTGTCATTCGGGCAGCGGAGTCCAAGGTGAGCTTGAACCGGTATCTCAATAGCAAGATAGCCTCTTTGATCGACTGACACCCCCGTGTCTTCCAAGCTGCACCGGAGCGGGGGAATGCCTCAAAGATGCCTTCTTCCGGGTTCTGGAGGCTCTTTAAAAATCTCATCGAGGCCGGGGAGCGAACACTCCTTGACGCTCCCCGGCCTCACCACAACCCTAATCGCAAAAGCCTTTCTCCACGGCAAAAACTCTGCCCTTCTCCCTATAAAAACCCACAGATTCCTCCCAGAAAATTTCCGTTTCCCCAAGCCTCCTCCTCTACCCTCAGTGTCTGGCGTTGCATAAACGTTAGAGATTTATATTGGGCGGGCGAGTCCAGGAGTAGGAGAGAACCTCTCTTTTCCGCAAGTAAAATCAAGCCGCGCAACTCCCATTACTCTTATAATGACCATAGAGCGGTTGGAAGGAGGTGAATACACGAATGTACGAGTGGCACAAACAAATCCAGATAATCGTTGATAAAATCGACGATTGCATCAAAAATTGCAACGGCGAAGCAATAACACTACGTTTTCTTTCTCACACGTTAGGCTATTCAGAATTCCATACCACGAGAAAATTTAAAGACATATCGGGTATGCAATTTAGGGATTATTTGCGACACAGAAAATTAGCCTTTGCACTCAAAGAGGTTCGGGATAGTGAGAAAAGCATTTTGGACATTGCTTTTGATTACGGTTTTTCATCACATGAAGCTTTTACCAGAGCCTTCAAGGGAACATACGGTGTAACTCCAAGTGAATACCGAAAAAAGCCCAAGCCTGTGGTTCTGCGTACAAAAATAAACCCTTTCGACCGCTACTTTTTCGGATTGGGAGAGATTGGCATGATGAAATCCGCAGATGATATTAAAATTTATTTCGCCACCATTCCCGCACACAAATTCTTACACATTAAGAACTACGAAAGCAATGGATATTGGGATTTTTGGCAAAAGCAAAACCTCATTCCGGGAAAGGACTGCGAAACAATTTGCGGTCTACTCGATAGCATCAAGGACAAACTGGATGACCATGGGGGGAGCGAATCTAACAGCACTAGCGGTCAAATCATGGCGTACATTAACGACCCGGACGGCAGACTCTGCGACTGGGGTATTCCACGTACGGAGTGTTATGGTGCACGTCTTCCTTTTGATTATAAAGGAGAAGTACCACCACAAATGCTTATACTTGATGTCCCCGAAGCCGAGTATATTATTTTTGAACATGGCCCCTTCGATTATGAGCAGGAAAATCGCAGCGTGGAAGAAAAGATGGAAGAGGCCATGGCAACTTTCGATTTTGCAGGCACCGGTTACTGCTTTGACACTTCCCCCGGGAGAATAATTTACTTTTACCATGATCCGGAGCGGTTTTGGAAGTATATCAGGCCAGTGCGGAGGTTATAATCAATAAAAATCATCCCCCGTGGGCACTTTACTACGTATGACAACGTTCTGACACCACCCTTTCACAGATAAGAACTTCCAAGCCGGTACTCTCGAAAAATCACGAAGAACCCCAAGCCGACACAAAGCTATTTTGGGGTTCTTCGTATGCTATATTAGAAAAATTCCCGTTTTCCTGTTCTACTCCTCGTAGAAAACCTTGAAATTGGGATCAATCTCCCCCTGCCCCATATACCGGGCCCGGTAATCCCGGAGAAGGGCTCTAAATTTCGGGGTAAGCAGCAGGATGGCGAAGAGATTGATAAAAATCGGTATCCCCACGGAGACATCAATGAACATCCACACTTTGTAGGTGGGCAGGCCGCTCATCTGGGCGTAGAGCACCAGGAGAAATCCCGGAAGAGGATAGATGAACTTGTTGATCTGCAACACTTTTTTGAGATGCTTCGACCGCTCTCCCACCAGGTAGGTGAGAAGGGTTTCGAACTGGGCAAAGAGCCCCGTAGAGGTGGTAAGGCCGAAGAGGAAGATTCCCAGCACCAGCACGATGGTTCCCAGAGAACCAATCCCCTTGGAGAAGGCGCTGAGGGTAAGGGTGGCCCCATCCAGGCCGGAACTCCACTCCCCGGAGTTGATGATCATGAAGGCTGTGACGGTACAGATCACCAGGGTATCCATGAAGACCTCGAAGATCCCCATGATTCCCTGCTTGATAGGGTGATTTACCTTTGCAGCGGCGTGAATCATGGGGGAGGAACCCCACCCGGCCTCGTTGCTGTACACCGCCCGAGCCATACCGACCTGGATCATCTTGGCAAAGGCGGCTCCACCGAAGCCTCCGATGGCGGCGGTTCCCGTAAAGGCGCTACTGAAGATCAGCTTAAAGGTGGCGGGAATGGCAGAGGCCTCTTTGAGGATCACCATAAGTGCCCCCCCCACGTAGAAGAGACACATGAAGGGAACCACCATGACGGCGATCTTTCCCAACCCCTTGATCCCCCCCCAGATGGAGGCGTAGAGGAGTAGCAGAAAGACGAAGCTCACCAGCACCATATTCACATTAAATGTCCCGGCCACAGCCTCCGCCACGGTATAGTTCTGGATGGTAAAGAGATAGCCCACGAAGAATCCCAGCAGAAAGAGGGTGCTCAGGATCTTCGCCAGGATCTTCCATCCCCGCTCCTCACCGATACCCCGGCGGATGTAGTAGGTGGGGCCTCCATAGGTGGCGTTTCCATCCACCACAGTACGGTAATGCACCGCCAGGCTTACCTCCACCATTTTAATGAGCTGCCCGAAGATACCCGCCATCCACATCCAGAAGACCGCTCCGGGGCCTCCCACTGCTACGGCGGTGGCCACCCCGCCGATGTTTCCCACCCCCACGGTGGAGCCGATGGCTACGCTCACCGCCTGATAGGGGGAGAGGGTTCCGGGGCCATCATCTACCTTTCCTGAGAAGATGCGCCCCAGGGTATTCCGATAGACGTGTCTCACATAACGAAACTGAAAACATCCCGAGAGAAGGGTGAAAAAAATTCCGGAACCGAGAATCATTACGATAAGAGGGGTTCCCCAGATCCAATCCACCAGCTGTTCCACAAAGCCTAAAAAAGACATGCCGCATCCTCCTTTCACACCACACAGACGAGAGCATCACCCCGGAGAAATCCCGAAGAGATCCCGGGGCTTCTCTCAAAAGCTACCAGCGCCGCAGAATCGGCCGGGTAAGGCAGGTAGGCCCCCCGGTACCGTAGTAGGAAATGTTTTTGCCCTCATATTCCAGAACTTCCGCCCCCGCCCTGCGCAGATCCCCCGCCACCCTTGAGTTTCCCGCCGAAAGAACGCAGAGCCTCGGCGCCAGAGCGAGAACGTTGCACCCTAACGTGTCGTATTCCTCTCGGCAGACCTCCACCAGGTGGTACCCTCGCTCCAGAAGAAGCTGCCGTAGCCGCACCGGCATGAGGGGAGAGTAGACCACCCCAAGATCCCTATCCACAAGACTCACCACAGACATGAGATGCAGGCACGCCTCGGGGCCTTGATCATGGGGCATATCCACCACCAGAATATCCTTCACCCAGGGACGTACCAGATCCTGAAACTGCCGAAGCCCTTCGTCATTGGTGCGGTATCCCCGGCCGAGGACGAGGGTATCCTCATCCAGCCAGAGCACATCCCCCCCATCCATGGTGGCGGGGGGCTCCAGACGCCCTAGGATGGGCACTTCCAAGCTCCGGAGCATGACCTCCATGGGCTCCGTTTCGGAGCGGCGAAGCTCCTTGCCCATGCGCATCATCACCGCCCCTCCCCGGCAGATTTTCACCGGGTCGTGCACATAGATGGAATCAAGCCCCGCCTTCGGGTTTTCCGGAAGATAGTGCACCTGGGGCACATGTTTTTTCAGCAGGGATGCAAAGGCCTGGTACTCCCGCAAAGCCTCTTCGTAATCCGGACAGGCGAGATATCCGAACTCTTTCCACGCAGCCTCAAGATATTCCTGAGATCGAAAAGCCTCCCGAGCATGTTTGAGGAGCAGTATCTCCACCGGGGCGATCATGGACTGACAGCCACATTCCACCTGCTTCACCTCCTCTCAAAAAGGATGCTCCCTAATACCGCCGCAGAAGAGGCCGGGTAAGGCAGGTGGGGCCGCCGCCCCCCTTCCAGCAGATCTCCGTACCGGGGAACTCCAGCACCTCCAGCCCCGCCTGTTGCAGCCTTTTTTTCGTCACGGGATTGCCTGCAATCATCAAGACCAATCCGGGCTCCAGAGCCAGGACATTACAGGCCATGGTGTCGTATTCCTCATCCGGCACTTCGATAAGCCGGTACCCCCGGTGCAGAAGCTCCTGGCGGAAGGTTACGGGCATCTGCCGGGAGTAGACCACCGCAGCCTTACGATCCACGGGGCTGATAAAGGACATAAGGTGTAAACACTCCTCGGGGCCGTTCCAGTGAGGAATGGGATAGTCCAGTACGGTAAATCTCCCCGCCCCGTACTCCCGAAGCTGCCGCACCCCCTCGGAATTGGTACGGTAGCTCAACCCCACCGCCAAAGTCTCCGGGTCAAGCCAGGCCATATCCCCCGCCTCCATGGTTCCCTCCCCGGCGATGCTCCCCAGAGCGGGAAGACCTATCTTCTCGAAAAGCTTTCCCGCCGCTTCCGCTTCCGCCTGACGCTGAGGTTTACCCATGTTGAAGAGGATGGAACCCTCATCGGTGATCATGCAGGAGTCCCGGGCATACATGGAATCCGGCCCGGTATTTTCCGAAGCGGGAAGAAAATGCACCTCCGGCACATATTTGGTGATCACGGAGAGAAATTCCTCGTACTCCTCCAGAGCCCTGGTATAGTTCACCGGTGCGGTGTAGCCAAGATCCTTCCAGTTGGCATCAAGCACCTCCTGGCTTCCGTAAGCCTCCCGGGGGTGTTTGATGAGTATTTTCTCGATCTTTTCCACTTCGGACTGAGAGCCCCATGCTCGCATATGCCACGCCTCCTTACAGATGTATAGAAAATTCTTTCTTGCATACCGAGCATAGGACCTTTGACGGAGAAAGAACATGCTTTTTGTAACGTAAAAACTTGTTTTTGCAGATAAATTTATGGTATCTTGCTCATAAAGATCAATTTTGTTCGTAAAAATGGGGGAATTACCTATGAATGTAAGTCATAAAAATCTTCTTGATGCCACAGGGCTCGCTCTCCTTCGGGAGCTTCAGAGCTTCGGGCGTCTTTCCTATCGGGAGCTGGGGCGACGGGTGGGGCTCTCCGCCCCGGCGGTGATCGAACGAATCCACCGGATGGAGCATGAGGGGATCATCACCGGATACGGTGCCCGGATCGATCCTCAAAAGGCGGGGTTTCCCCTTCGGGCTCTCTCCTCCATGTCCACGGACTTCAAAAACCCCGATCCCTATATCGCGGAGAAGATCCACGCCATCCCCGAGGTAATCCGCTGCTGGAGCGTCACCGGAGAGGACGATTACGTTATCGAGATTCTGGCCCGCTCCATGGGGGATCTGGAGCGCATTCTCGGAGAACTCACTCGTCTGGGAAAGCTCTGCACCTCGGTGATCCTCTCCTCCATGGAAAAACCCGGCCTTCCGGAGGTAAAAAGGGAGAATCCCTAAATATTTTGTCACCCCTCAGGAGACACCTTGAACCAGAGAATCTTTTAGAGAATCTTTCCCGGAGTCATATCCGCTTTTGCTGCCGTACCTCTTGACAGAGGAGCTGATACGGCTTATCATTTCGTCAAATGCAAAAATGACGAAGCTTGGAGGCAGCCATGGAATCAACTCTTTCTATTTTGAGGGCTCTTGGGGAAACAAACAGGCTCCGGGTCTTTCTGGCCCTCATGGAGACCAAGGAACTCTGCGTCTGCGAAGTGGGAGAATTTCTCGGCCTTGCCCCCCCCACAGTCTCCCGCCACATGAGCATTCTGCACCAGGCCAAACTGATAGATTCACAGAAGCGAGGAAAATGGGTCTATTACAGCCTCGGCAAACAGGTTGACCCCGAACTTATTCGGTGGATAGAAAAATCGATTCGTGACATGCCCTCTCTAACGGAGGACCGGAAGAAAATAGAGGAAATTCTCAGGTCACATCAAAATTGCAGAAACTGCCATTGACCTTGCCATAAGAGACGAGAAAACCCGGAACATCAAGCCAAGCCTAAAGGAGGCACCACAGACATGGAAGATCTTCGTAACCACGTGAAAGAACGCTACGCCAGGGCGATACAGAACAACAGCTCCTGCTGCGGTTCCGGAGGATGCTGTTGCAGTACCACGAAAGGCTCGGACATCCTGAATATGACCGAAGGGAACTACGATGAGAAGGTACTTGAAAGGGCTCCCGGGGAGGTGGGGGGGCAATCCTTTGGTTGCGGCAACCCCTTTTCCGAGGCCCAGATCCGCCCGGGGGAGACCGTTCTTGACCTCGGCAGCGGGGCGGGGCTGGATCTTTTTCTCGCCTCCGAGATGGTGGGCCCTGGGGGCAAAGTTATCGGGCTCGACATGACGGAGGAGATGCTCGTCACCGCCGCGGCAAACCTCAAGGGTATCGAAAACGTCTCCCTCGTGAAAGGGTACATTGAGGAGATACCCCTGGAGAGCAATTCTATCGACGTGATCATCTCCAACTGCGTCATCAATCTCTCCCCGGACAAGGATAAGGTGCTCCGGGAGGCCTTCCGTGTGCTTCGTCCCGGAGGACGGTTCTGCGTCTCCGACACGGTTTTTCTCCGCCCCGTGACAGAACGGGCTTCCGCGAACCTTGCGGCCTGGTCCGGCTGCATCTCCGGGGCGCTCCAGGAAAAGGAGTATGCGGAGAAGATGAGAGAAGCCGGCTTCGAGAAGGTGGAGGTACGCCGTAGGAAGATCTACTCCTTCTCCGATGACGTGGCAGCCACGGTCTTTCCCGAACTCTCCGGGGAAGAACGACATGAGATCAACGGCGCTCTGGCAAGTGCCATCATTGTGGGAAAAAAACCCCTCCTGACAGCCAAAGCTTAGGGAGAGAGGGGCTCCAACACGAAAAAGAGAAGAACGATAGCGAAAGGAGGAAGAGGCCGTGAAGGAAGAGACGATTCGCTTTACCTCGGAGTTCTGGCTTGAGGAGGTCCGCAAACATGGCGGAGAGTGCTGGATCTACATGGGGGTGAGCCTGGTAGGGTGATGAAACGTCTATCGGGGCTCGGTGGGCCTCTGGAGTAAACCCGATGAAAAAGAGGGCAAGATACGAGAGTACGCCTCCTATGCTGTGGCGGATCATCCGGAGATGCGGTGTTTCGTGGAAGTAGAGATTCTGGAGTGGCTACAGGATACAAAGCCTACCCCGGAGGGAGACTATCTCTTTTCGGTAGAGGGGATGGGGCGGCTGCGCTTCTCCTTGCAGGAGAATGGCCCCACCTCTTCATCCGGAGCTACAGAATAGGTTGCAAAAAGCCGAGGGGCTTTTGGAATTCTCCCCAAAGCCCCTCGGTTTACGAATACCATGAACAGCAGGCAATCCGGAAAATTACTTACAGCAGCAATCTCCGATACCGTTTTTCATCATTTCTTTGTAATCTCCCATGATATCGTGGAACCAGCAATCGTCGTTTCCTGCGCTCTCCCGGAAGGTGAGAGCCACCACAGCACTTACTTCCTGCAGGGTAGCCCCCGCCTGAAGTGCTCCGTAAAAATGCTTTTTTACGCAGGGGGCGCTCCGTCCCTTTATGGCCAGGGCAAGACAGATATACTGATAGGTCTTCTCGTCTATGCCGCTCTTCTCCTTATACAGCGCATCAATCTCCTCAAACTTCTCTGCAAACTCCGGGAACCACTCGGCGATCATTCTCATGGATGCTGCCTCCTTCTCTTGAAGTAACCTGGGCTTTTGTCTGTTTTTCCCACTTCGCGAATATGCCTATGTGGCAATATCAGCAACTGCATGCAGTATACCAAAAACTCTATCTCTTAGCAAGAGAAGTACAGCATGTTTGCGAAAACGTCGGCCGGAAGATGATGGGGAAAGATACCCTTGATTTCCTCTCACAATATGCTATTATGACCACATATTCACTCTTGCAATGTGAAAACCATATTCCAAAGGAGCGATAGGCATGGCAAGTCAGTGTTGTTGTGGCGGCGAAGCCCTAAAAGTTATCTTTACCTGTTCAGGAGCTGCGGATATCGGAGGCACTGCGGATCAGGCGGGCCGCAAACTTTCGGCGGAAGGGCATGGAAGTCTTGCCTGTCTTGCCTTGGTAGGAGCAGGATCTGAAGGGCTTATTCTCTCCGCCAAAGAGGCAGATACGGTTCTCGCCCTTGACGGTTGCCCTCTGGATTGCGCTCGAAAGATGCTTGAAAAAGCGGGAATCGCAAACGTCTCCCATCTCAGACTCACGGATATGGGGATGAAAAAGGGCGCCTGCCCCCCCAGCGAGGAGAACGTGGAGCGTGCGGCTTCGGAGGGACGCAAGGTTCTCGGGGTTTGCTAACAAAATCCGGTAAAGCTTCTGTAGGTATAACATGGAGGATTCTCCTCCTGGGGGCCATTCAGGGGGGGGTTTTCCCCCTCCCCATACTTAAGCGTTTTGATTCGCATACTTCTTTATGCCATGGCCGAACCTTTTCGGAGAGAGAATCACCGCACGGGGAGAATTGTCTTTAATCAAGAAAGGAGCGTATATCATGACACAGCAGGGATGTTCTCTGGATGATCGCAGAATGACAAGCCCCTTTGAGCGCTATCTCACCATATGGGTGGCCCTCTGCATTCTCGGGGGGATTGTTCTCGGGAAAGTGGCTCCAAATCTGGCGAAAACTCTGGACGGCATGTCTATCACCGTTCAGGGGGCTCCGGTGGTCTCCATTCCAATTGCCATATGCCTTTTCTTTATGATGTACCCCATCATGGTAAAAATTGATTTTGCCAGCGTCGTCAGGGCTGGAAAGAGCGGCAAGCCCGTCTTTCTTACCCTCTTCGTAAACTGGTGCATTAAGCCCTTTACCATGTACGCCATCGCACTTCTCTTTCTCGGGGTTCTCTTCCGGGGATTTATCGGGGCCGAGGCGATGGATCTTGTAAAGATGCCCTTCGGCCTGAATCTCCCCGTGGGGGCTACTCACGGAGCGGGGGTGGTGGTTCTGGAGAACGGAGTAAAGATGCTTCAGATCCCTCTCTGGCGGAGCTACTTCGCAGGGTGCATTCTTCTGGGCATCGCCCCCTGTACCGCTATGGTGCTCGTTTGGGGGTATCTCTCCCGGGGTAACGATGGGCTCACCCTGGTGATGGTGGCCATCAACTCCCTCACCATGCTGGTGCTCTACGGGGTTCTCGGAGGCTTTCTTCTCGGGGTAGGGAAGCTTCCCGTCCCCTGGCAAGCTCTTCTGCTCTCCGTGGCGATCTACGTAGCCCTTCCTCTTGTAGCGGGATATTTCTCCCGGAGATGGATTATAGCCTCCAAGGGAGAGAGCTGGTTCAAAGAGAAATTTCTTCATGTTCTCACCCCCATCACCATTACCGCTCTTCTGGTAACGCTGGTACTTCTCTTCAGCTTTAAG
Source organism: uncultured Synergistaceae bacterium (assembly GCA_964539095.1). Lineage (GTDB taxonomy): Bacteria > Synergistota > Synergistia > Synergistales > Aminiphilaceae > DAIPKP01. The sequence continues at coordinate 47,883 of CAZIFL010000018.1, read as the reverse complement.
GGTGAGGTCATTCTTGCGAACCCCCTTACCATACTCTGGATCTCCGTCCCTCTCTTCATCCAGACAGTGCTGATCTTTACTATCGGCTACGGCGCCGCCAAGCTTTTGAAACTCCCATACAAGGATGCAGCCCCCGCCGCCATGATCGGCGCTTCGAACCACTTCGAGGTGGCCATCGCCACGGCAGTGATGCTTTTCGGATTCTCTTCGGGGGCCGCCCTGGCCACTGTGGTGGGCGTGCTCATTGAGGTTCCGGTAATGCTCATGCTGGTAGGAGTCTGTAAGCGCACTGCGGGGTGGTTTGAGACGGCATAGGCTGCATACCCTCCTACAGCTTTGTGTTTTTGCGCCACGGAGAAGTGCCTCCTGACGGCGGGCAAACGGAGAGGGCTACTCAGCACGCCACACAAGCGTGTCCGCGAGAGTCCTAAACGTGGCTACCTGCCGCAAGGAGGCCTTTCCGGTTTTCTACATCTCGGCTATGACGAGATGTTCCGGAACCTTCGCTCTCACTTGCTCTGCCGGAGGCTCCGGTAATACGAAAGCGATGTATAGACTGCCGCAAGAGGGTTGTGCCCCAGGAGTCGGTCCTTGGCGGCGAGTACCGTACAGGGGGCGGAGGCATATTTGAGAAAGAGAGAGTCGTGCCCCACACAGAGCCCTATAAGCACGTTAAAATGGGTCTTCTCCTCGTTCAGCACGAGAGCCTGAAGCACGGGGTTACACATGGCCTCAAAGTTTCCTATGGCGAGCTTATCCTCCTCGGTAAGCCCCAGCTCCTCCTTGGGAACGCTCCCCACCTTGCACATCACCGAGACAACCTCAAACCCCTGAAGGGTAAAGATCTCCTCCACCAGAGCCGCCTCCCGCTGCAACCCTGCACAGAAGGCGAGCCCCAGCCGGGTATACCCCATACGGCGGGCAAAATCCATGGTCTCTTCAATCCGCGGTTTGATGGGCTTGAGAAAGGCATATCCTTTGTCTCTATTGCCGTAGGCGTCTGCCTCCTGCAGCGATGCCTGACGGGCAAACTCCTCAACCTCCGGCTTATGATACTCCTCCAAAGCCTGGGGGATAAGTTTTTGCAAATTTTTGGTGGGGCAGAAGGCAGGGGCCTTGTCCCCCCGAGAGCTGCAGATCCGCTCGGACGAAGGGAAGGGACACTTGGCGCAGTTGGATACGTTTTGAGACATTTTTTCCTCCTAAATATAGAAAACAGAACACGCTTGCAGAAAAATACCGCGAACACTTCCCAAACATCTACCTGGTGAAGCCCTCCGGAAGGGGGGAATTACCTCTTTCGAAGCACCAGCAAATTGCCCCCCAAAATACAGAGTACCCCCGCTATCCCCGGCAGGGTCCAGACATACCCTTCGAAGAGGGTGGAGAGAACCAAGGCGATCACAGGAGAGAGAAGCGTGATATACGCGCTTTTCGTCACTCCGATACGCCCCACCAGGGTGAGATAGCAGCCAAAGGCGATCACAGAGCCAAAGATCGCAAGATAGAAGAGAGCAGCCAGATAGGAAAAGGTCATCTCCACCGCAAAGGGCTTTCGCAAAATCAGGGCCATAGAAAGCGCAAAGAGCGTTCCGTAGAACATGCCATAGGCGTTGGTCTGCACAATAGGAAGCGCTCTGACCGCCTGATTCCGGGCAGAGAGGATATTTCCCAGAGAGGCGGAGTACGCCGCCAGAAGGGCCAGAAGAACTCCCAGCATCCCCAGGGGGTTTACATGAAATGCCAGCACCTCCCGGCTGAAGAGAAGCACCATCCCCACAATCCCGATAACCGCTCCGATAACCACATTTTTTTCCAGAGGCTTCTTGAGAAAGAGCGCTCCGTTGAACATGTTCAGAAAGAGAATGCTCGACATGAGTACCGCCGCAAGCCCGCTGGGGATGTGCACCTCAGAGACGTAGACGAGCCAGTAGTTGATCCCGAAGAGCAGAAAACCCTGAAGCCCCATCCAGAGATGATCCCGAAGGGAGTAGCGTAAGGGCTTTCGGAAAAGAGCACAGAAGAGAAAGAGGAGAAGGGAAGAGAGCCCAAAGCGGTATGCGACGGAAACAAGGGGGTCCACCACCCCGAGCTGAAAGGTGATGGCAATCCAGGTGGACCCCCAGATAAGAGATGCGGCGATGTACATGAGAGCGTTCTGCATGGCGAAGATGTCTCCTTCAGGGCCTTGGGCCTTTATAATTGTCCTGTAAAACGATGGGCTAATCTACACGCACCCTCTAAAACCGGGGTGTTCGGATGTGGCAGTAGGGAGCCTTGCGGCTCTTCTCGTAATAATCCTGATGATACTCTTCGGCCTTCCAGAAGGTTTCCAGCGGAGCAACCTCCGTGGCCACATCATACCCCTTCTCTTCGAGCTTCTTCATGAGCTCCAAAGCGATTTCTTTCTGAGATGGCTCGGTGTAGAAGATCACCGAACGGTACTGAGAGCCCACATCAGGGCCTTGGCGATCCACCTGGGTAGGGTCATGGATCTCGAAGAAGAGCACACAGAGATCCCGGAAGGAGATTTGCGAAGGATCGTAGATCACCTCCACCACCTCCGCATGCCCCGTGGTACCGGAACAGACCTGTTCGTAGGTAGGATGCGGCGTATCCCCTCCCGCGTAGCCCACAGTGGTCTCCAGCACCCCCGGAAGCTTCTGAAAATGATACTCCACCCCCCAGAAACAGCCGCCACCGAAGACGATACGGCTCCGGGAGGCCCTCTTTGCCTCAGCGAGAAAGGTGAGAGAGATGGAGTTTACGCAGTGCCGCAGGTTTTTCTGCGTAAGCCCCTCGCCTTCGAAAACATGCCCCAGATGGGCCCCACATCGGGCGCAGACGATCTCCGTACGCCTTCCATCAGGGTCGGGAACCCGCCGGACCGCTCCGGGGATTTCGTCGTCAAAGCTCGGCCAGCCGCAGGAGGCGGCAAACTTGTCCTCAGATCGATAGAGATCTGCTCCGCAGCGCTTGCATCGGTAGATCCCCTCTTCGAAAAAGTCCCAATACTCTCCGCTGAAAGGAGTTTCCGTCCCCTTTCGCAGAATCACATGCTCCTCTTCCGGGGTAAGATGTTGCGTCATGCCATACTCCTCCTCTCCCTGACTGGGGGCAGGAAAAAGCACTCCCCCGCCGCAACCACAACATAGCAAAAAAACTGCGCAGATGAGATAACACACCAAAGATCGGGGCTTTGTGCAAAAAAGCATCTTCTCGCCTCCCTGCAAACCGCCTTCTTCAAGGCTTCCTGAACCTTTTCCCGCTTACGCATCTTTTAGCGCTCGACAGCAGGGGCTTTCTCCCCTACACTTCGGGGGTATCCACAAATTCGAGTATTCGAGTAATCTGAGCATACCCCTTGGGAAAAACCCTCGCAAGAGGCCAATCGTTCAAAAAAAACCAGACAAAAGACGGATAAAGGAGTATTTCATGATCTCTTCCATCGTACACACGGGACTGGTGGCATCCTCTCTCGCCATGGATGCCTTCGCCGCCTCCTGCGGCATCGGAGCAAGCAGCCGGGAGAATCGGCTTTTCCTGGGACTGCGTCTGGGGGCAATCTGCGGATTCTTCCAGTTTCTCATGCCCCTTCTGGGGTGGCTCCTGGGAATACGTTTCGCCCAGCATCTGGAGGCTTGGGACCACTGGATCGCCTTCGCCCTTCTCTCCCTGGTGGGAATCCACATGATCCGGGAGGCAAGAGAAGAAAAAGAAGCCCGAAAAGAGGGAGGAACCCTCTCGTGGCTTCTTCTTCTCTGCATAGGCTTTGCCACCGCCATCGACGCCTTCGCAGTAGGGGCGGGGGTGGCCTTTCTGGATCAGCCCATCCTCCCCCTCGCTCTGGCGGCGGGGGGTATTACCGCCCTGGCATCGTTTCTAGGGGTGGTCATCGGTCGCAACATAGGGTGCACCGCAGGCCCCTGGCTGGAGACCGCCGGAGGAGTGGTGCTTATTTTTCTAGGGCTCAATATCCTGCGCATTCATCTTCTGTAAGCTCAGAGAAGCCAGTATGCCATTTGAGCCCTGGCACCGTAACGAGAGGATATACAGGGACACCGCCGGAGAATATCTCGCTCCGGCGGTGTCTGTTCTGTCTTCTGCTACTCCTGAGTAAGCATAAACTCGTAGAGCCTGCGACCCCCTTCAGAAAGGTGGGAGTCCAGAACCTGAATCGCCTTGCCTACCTCGCCATCCTCCACAGCCTTAAGAAGGGCAGCATGGTCTTCGCATATATTCCCATCCCCCCCCAGAGGAATCCCTTGGGTATCGAAGTAGAGTCGGAGATAGCGGCTTACGTTCGTGTGCACCATGCGGATAAAATCCAGAAGCTTGGGCTTTTTAGAGGCCTCGCAGAGGGCCAGATGGAACTCTACATCCTTGCGGCACCACTCTCCGGGATCTTTCTCATCCCGAAGTTCCGCAAGAATGTTGCGAGCCCGGAGAATGTGCTCCTTCGTAAGGGAACGGGCGGCATACTTGAGAGCCCCGGATTCCAGAAGAAAACGAATTTCGTACAGCTCCCGCACCTCTGCAGGCATGAGGCTGGCCACGGTAGCCCCACTGTTGGGGTAGAAGGTAACAAGACCCTCAATCTCCAGCTGCATGAGGGCCTCCCGAACGGGGGTAAGGCTCACCCCATAACGCCGGGCAATGGCCTCCTGCCGAAGCTGCTCGCCAGGCTTAAAAGTCCCCTCCAGTATTTCACCTCTCAATCGCTCAAAAACGATGGTTTTTGTGGTACGTCTCTTTTCAGTTTTCACTAGCCTATTCACCCTTTACATCACAAGATTGTGTCTTTGAATATGCGGAATCTTCCACGTTCGTCAACGACAACGACTAAAAACCCTCGGAAGGAGATTTTTACATATTATAAATGCAACGCCTCGAATCTCCAAGAAAAATCTCTGCAAAAACGTTTCTTTTTTTGTTCTCGGGGAAACCAAAAAATCGATTCCTCAAAACAAAACGGTATGCGACGAAAAAAGAACCCCTGCGATCTTCGGGGTATCCCCAAAAGTGTGCAGACACCTTCTCTATTCTTTTCCCTTCCGCCGTTACTTTTTTGGCCATGAGAACGAGAGAATTTGCACAGATGGTCTCTCATGAGGTGCTGCACGAGGAACTTCTCCGTATCGCCCCCCGCTCCAAAGCGGCCGAACCGCTCCCATAAAGAACGCGCTACGGTTTCAAGATCCCTTTTCGAAAAACCCGAACATCTTATGCTAAAACGGAGGAAAATACCACCACCATTATCAAAAATGTTTTTTCGAAATTGCGGCCTCCGAAGATTGACATAACGAATATGTGAGCATATACTCATATTCATAGACATTCTCCAAAGGAGGAGATCGCTGTATGGAACACTCGTCTCTCTGGAAAGAAGAAGACTCTCTTCACCCGAAGCGTCTGCAAGAGGCTTTTGCAAAGGCTCCTCCCGAGGAGATCCGCCACGACCTTGCCCATATGTTCCGCGCTCTGGGGGATCCCACCCGGATCGGCATTCTCCTGGCCCTTCGGGATGGGGAGATGTGCGTCCGGGATCTGGGGATCTTTCTCGGTGTAAGCGAATCTGCCATATCCCATCAGCTTCGAACGCTCCGGGATCTCTACATGGTGCGCCCCCGGCGGGAGGGACAGATTATCTTCTACTCTCTCCGGGATTGCCATGTACTCCAGATTCTTAACGTGGGGCTGGAACACTTTTTGCACGAAAAAGATGAAAAGGAGGCATCACAATGATTTCCTTTGTTCACAGACTGCTCCAGGAATCCTGGTTTATTCTCTGGAGCGCTGCCCCCTACATTGTGCTGGGGCTTCTGCTGGGAGGATTCATCAAAACGGGGCTCAACGCCGCTACCATACGGCGACATCTGGGGGGCTCCGGGATCAAACCCATCTTCAAGGCAGCTCTCCTCGGGGTACCTCTTCCCCTCTGCTCCTGCGGGGTTCTTCCGGTGGGGGCAGCGCTTAGGAAGGAAGGAGCCTCCCGGGGAGCCACCGCGGCCTTTCTCATCGCTACCCCCGAATCCGGAGTGGACTCCATAGCCATCAGCTATGCTCTTCTTGATCCGATTCTCACGGTTGTCCGCCCTCTGGCGGCGTTCTGCACCGCCTTTGCCGCAGGGGTAGGGATGGTTTTTCTGGATAGGAAAGAGAAACCCCAAGTCTTTGAGGAGGTTCCTGCGGCATGTTCCTGTTCATCCTGCCATGTCCCCCTCCGGGAGGAGAGCGGGGCCTGCTGCGAAGCGCACCAGCATCATCACCATCACCATGACTCTTCAGAGCAGAAGAACCACACCTCCCCGGCTCTCTCTCTGGGCAGACGTTTGCAGGAGGGTTTTCGCTACGCCACGGGAGAGCTGTGGGGGCATCTGGCCTTTCCCTTCGCCCTGGGAATTTTTCTTTCGGGGCTTCTGGGGGCACTTGTACCGGAGAATTTTCTGGAGCAGTGGTTGGGAGGGGGGCTGCACTCCATGTTGCTCATGCTCGTTCTAGGCATTCCCATGTACATCTGCGCCACCTCCTCCACCCCCTTGGCAGCGGCATTCATCCTCAAGGGGGTCTCCCCCGGGGCGGCGCTGGTCTTTCTTCTTGCGGGCCCCGCCACAAACATCTCCGCCTTACCGGTGCTCACCAAGATCCTCGGCAAAAAAGGCCTTCTGGTCTATCTCGCGAGCATCGCCACAGTTTCCGTGGGGGTGGGCCTTCTGGTGGATCTGCTCTATGGAAGCTTGAACCTGCACCCTCAGGCCCTTATGGGGATAGCCCGTGAACTGCTCCCCCGGGAGGTGCATCTCGGAGCGCTGATCTTTCTGGGGCTCTGCACCCTTCCTCTCCTGTGGCGCAGCTTCGGGAAAAAGACAAACCCCCTGAAAGCGCACTAAAAAGCCATGAAAAACAAAGATCGGAATCAACGTATTCGCTTCGTCACCCTGACGGGATTGGGGATAAACCTCACCCTTGCCGCCTTCAAGTGTGGGGCGGGATACTGGGGAAAGAGCCAGGCGGTGCTGGCGGACGGCATTCACAGCCTCTCGGATGCGGTTACGGATGGGGCGCTCCTGGTGGGGATGCGCTTCTGGGACAAGCCCCCGGACAGGGAACACCCCTACGGACATCAGCGGCTGGAGACGCTCATCACCATCTTTATCGGCCTCCTTCTGGGATTGGTAGGAGTGCGCCTTCTCTGGAGCGCTCTCTCCTCTCTGCACCTCTCTTCCCCCTCCTCCGTAGCGGCTCCAGGAAAAATTGCCCTTCTGGCTGCCCTGATTTCCATGGCAAGCAAAGAGATCCTCTATCGGTGGACCCTCCTCTGGGGAAAGAAAACCCGCTCCATGGCTCTCTCCGCCAACGCCTGGCACCACCGCTCGGACGCCTTGAGTTCCCTTCCGGTAGCTCTGGCGGTGGGGGGAACCATGATCGATCCCTCCTGGATCTTTCTCGATTCTCTGGGGGCGGCGCTGGTATCAATCTTTATTCTCCGGGCAGCCTACCGCATATGCAAAGACCCGGTAGAACAGCTCATGGATCGGGGAATGCCCCCGGAGGAGCTTGAAAAACTCCAGAAGGTGGTGTGGAGCATTCCGGGAATTCTGGGGCTTCACAAGGTACGCACCCGTTATCTCGGCAGCAGCTCCCTTATGGTGGATCTGCATATCGAGGTGGATCCGGAGATGTCGGTTTGTGAGGGGCATGCCCTGGCTTCGAAGGTAAAATTCACCCTCATGGAGCACTTTCCGGACACGCTGGATGTAGTGGTGCATGTGGAGCCGTGGAAAAAGGCAGGAAACGTGTTGGAGGAGGAGGAAGAAAGACGATGGTAGTAGGGTTCAAAAACCGGATAATTCTCGTGAGGGGAGACATTACCCGCTACGAGGTAGATGCTATTGTGAACGCTGCAAACCCGAGCCTTCTGGGAGGAGGTGGCGTAGATGGGGCTATTCATCGGGCGGCGGGACCGGAGCTTCTCCAGGAGTGCCGTACTCTGGGAGGATGCCCTCCAGGGGAGGCAAAGATCACGCGGGGGTATCGCCTCCCCGCTTCCTGGGTTATTCACACTCCAGGCCCGGTATGGCACGGAGGAAACCAGGGAGAGCCGGAAATTCTCGCCTCATGCTACCGGAACGCTCTTCATCTCGCAGCATCCCGTGATTGTAAAACCGTGGCCTTTCCCGCCATAAGCTGCGGGGTATACGGCTATCCCCCGGAAAGGGCCTGTACAGTAGCGTTGGAAACACTGAAGGAGTTTCTGAAAGAACACGAACTTCCTGAAAAGATCTATCTCGTCTCTTTCGGAGAGGAAATCTACCGAATCTACGCAACCATGCTGCAACCCCTTTTTGATTAAGAGACTTTCCGAAAAGGGTCTGAGGGGCACCCCGCGAAGTGCTCCTCAGACTACGTTACTCCCCGCAAAAACCGCAGAATATTCGGTTTTACGCTACTGTGATCTCCTTGCAGAGGTAGACATCCTGAATGGCGTTCAGGAGCTTGACCCCTTCCGCAAATTCCCGCTGAAAGGCCTTGCGGCCGCTGATGAGCCCCATGCCTCCCGCTCGTTTGTTGATCACCGCAGTCTGCACCGCCTGGGCGAGATCGTTCTTTCCCGAGGGGCCTCCGGAGTTGATGAGCCCCATGCGCCCCATGTAGTTGTTCACCACCTGATAGCGGGTGAGGTCGATGGGGTGGTCCGAAGCGAGATTCGTATAGATCCGCTCGTCAAACTTGCCGTATCCGGAGCTTCCCATGTTGAGGGCCTTGTAGCCCCCGTTGCATGTGGGGAGCTTCTGTTTGATGATGTCTGCCCCCAGGGTTACCCCCAGATGGTTCGCCTGCCCCGTAAGATCTGCGCTGGCATGGTAGTCCACTCCGTCCTTTTTGAAGGCGTCGTTGCGGAGATAGCACCAGAGGATGGTGGCCATGCCAAGCTGATGGGCCAGAGCGAAGGCCTGGGAGACCTCCTGAATCTGCCTTGAGCTTTCGGGAGAGCCGAAGTAGATGGTGGCCCCCACCGCCACGGCTCCCATGTCGCAAGCCTGCTCCACCTGGGCGAAACAAATCTGATCGTAGCTGTTGGGATACGTGAGGAGTTCGTTGTGGTTAATCTTCACGATAAAGGGGATCTTGTGGGCATATTTCCGGGAGACCGAAGCCAGCACTCCCAGAGTGGAGGCCACTCCGTTGCACCCTCCCTCAATGGCGAGGCGCACAATATTTTCGGGGTCGAAGTATTCCGGGTTAGGGACGAAAGAGGCCCCTCCGGAGTGCTCCACCCCCTGATCCACCGGCAGGATGGAGAGGTACCCCGTGCCTCCCAGCCGCCCCTGCTGAAAGAGCCATGCCAGGCTCTGAAGAACCTGGTTGGATCGATCCGAAGGAGCAAAGATGCGGTCCACCCAGTCCCCCCCGGGAAGGTGAAGCTTCTCCTTGGGCACGGCGGTGCAGACATGGTTGAGTAAGGATTCTGCCTGATCTCCCAACAGCGACTCAATCTCTCGATACGTCATAATGCAGTCCCTCCTTATTTAAACTATTACATCTTGACTATACATCAAAAAAACAGAACACCGCGCATATCCGGGACTTAGGGGGCAGGTCTTTCGATGCGCACTGCCCATTCGGGGCCCGAGTCCACCCCGTAGGTTCCCGCAAAGTCATCCATGTTGATGGCCAGGGAGAGGTTCCCCAAGCTGTTCTGGTAGAGCAGCAGATCCCCCTCGGGGACATCCCCGAAGGTATGCACGTAGGGAACTTTTTCCTTAAAGATCTCCTCTTCGCCGTTCAGGATGGTGACGAGAAAGCTCTCCCCCATCTCGGGGTTCAGGGAGGCAAAGACCTCCTTGCCGATGCTTGTCCAGACGTTACCGTACTGGGAATCGAGAATGGGGATGTTCCCCTTCACCACGCCGTCTTCGAAGGCTGCCTTCTGATAGGGGATCTGGAAAACCTCCGGAGCCAGTTCGGGGCCCACCTCGGCAAAGCCGATAGCCCCCGAAGCGAGACGGGCGCCTGTGTAGGAGTAGACATCCCGACCGTGGAAGGTGTAGGACTCTTCGGAGCCTCCCAGACGGTTCACCACTTCATCAATCTGACGCACCGCTTCGATTCCCAGGGATTCCGCAATGAAGGTGAGAGTGCCGTTATCGGGGGTAACGAAGAAGTGCCCCGTCTTGGTCTTTGCCACGATGGACTTGCGATCCGTCCCTACTCCGGGGTCCACCACCGAGACGAAGACGGTTCCTGCGGGCCAGTAGCTGGCAGTCTGCTCCAACCGCTGGGCTCCCTCCCAAATATTGAAGGCGGGAATTTCATGGGTAAGGTCGAAGATCCGCAGATCCGGGTTAACCCCGAAGGCTACCCCCTTCATGGTACATACCGCTCCATCCTTGAGGCCGAAATCTGTCTGCAACACCAGCGCTCCGCTGGTCTCTCCGGCCCAGGAGGCAAAAGCTAGGGAGAGTAGCAGCACCACCGCACAAAAAATTCCTATTCTCTTCCGCATCATCCGTACATCCTCTCCTTTCACATCTGTACTTCGCATATCCGGAACTTCGTGTAATCGGGCATATCTCTGTCGCTCTGCCCGGCTCCTTCGACATTCTACATCACCGCCTCATTCGGCACCAGAGGCCCCCGCCAGAGAGAGCACCGTCCCGAGGAGTGCCTGTACGCCGAGCACAAGATGCTCCGGATCGGTCTCTTCACCGGGATTGTGGCTTATCCCTCCCTTGCTGGGGACGAAGATCATGGCGGCGGGGCAGATCCGGGCCATCATCTGAGCATCGTGCCCCGCTCCAGAGAGAATCCGACGGCAGGAGCAGCCCAGGGAGGCGGCGACATCCTCAATGCTCTCCAGCAGAGCCTCATCGAAGGCCACCGGGTCGAACCGCACGAGCTGGCGGCGGGAAAACTGCAGCCCCTCCTCCTCCGCCACTCTCTCCACTGCCTTGCCGAAGGCCTCTTCCGCCCTTCGAAGAAGCCGGTTATCCCCGTTGCGGAGATCCACCGTAAAGATTGCCCTCTGGGGGACAACATTGATGAGATTGGGAAAAAACTCCAGCATCCCGCAGGTGCCCTTCTGATGCGGAATGCTCTCGGCAATCCGGCGCACCTCCTCAATGAGACGGGCCGCCCCTATTCCCGCATCTGCCCGCATATCCATCGGCGTCGTCCCTGCATGGTTGGGAACCCCCTTCAGCGTTATCTCCTGCCAGGATATGCCGTTCACCCCGGAGACAGCCCCCAGGGAAATCCCTTCCCGATCCAGGCAGGGCCCCTGCTCCACGTGAAGCTCCAGAAAGGCAAAGGGGTGTAGCTCCCCGCAGGGGTACGTTCCCGCATAGCCGATCCGCTGAAGCTCCTCCCCCAGAAGAGAGCCATCCATCCCCCGCACTGCGAGAGCCTCCTCCAGAGGCATCCCCCCCACGTGAACCAGGCTTCCCATCATGTCCGGGATGTAGCGTACCCCCTCTTCGTTGGTGAAAACGCCGACTGCCAGGGGGTGCTCTGTCACCACTCCCGCATCCCGAAGGGTGCGGATAACCTCCAGAGCACCAAGAACCCCGTAGGCTCCGTCGAGAGGGCCTCCGGTAGCCACGGAATCGATATGAGAGCCCATCATCACCGGAGGAAGCTCCGGGTCCGCTCCCCCCCAGAGGCCGAAGATGTTTCCCATGCCATCTACCCGAACCTCCATGTTCAGCTCCTGCATCCAGGTTACCACCTGATCCCGTCCCCGGCGATCCTCCTCGGAGAGAGCAAGGCGGCAGACGCTCCCATCCTCCCCACGGCCGATCTCTCCGAAACATTCCAGCGCCCTTTGCAGGCGTTCTCCGGAAATACGAAGCATGGTGGTCATAAGGATCTCACTCCTTCAGATTGTAATGAATTACACCGTGTAAAACCCCAGCCCACGGTTCCGCACCCCTCCGGCATTATCAGCGGTAAACCCCCTGGGCATAGCGATCCCGGAGCTTCCGGCGCAGCACCTTTCCCACACTGGAGAGGGGAAGCTCCGAGACGAAGAGAATCTTTCGGGGAACCTTGTAGTGCTCGAGCCGCTCCTTACAGAAGGCGATAAGCTCCTTTTCTTTCGGAGGATCCCCCCCCTCCCGAAACCGTACGAAGGCGAGAGGATACTCCCCGGTAAGGCCATGAGAGACCCCCACCACCGCCGCCATAAAGACCTGGGGGTGTTCGGAGAGCACGGACTCCACCTCCTGGGGGTAGACGTTGAATCCTCCTACAATGATGAGGTCGCTCTCCCGATCCAATACGGAGATATAGCCATCCTCATCGATCCGCACGATATCCCCGGTGTTGAACCATCCCTTGGAAAAACGTTCGGCTGTCTGTTCGGGAGCATGAAAATACCCCTCACAAACGCTCTGCCCCTTCAGCCAGAGCACCCCCTCCTCCCCCGGAGAGAGCACCCGCCCCTGTTTATCCCGCACTTCCAGGGAGTATCCCGGAAGAGGAGGCCCCACGCTGCCGGTCTTTTTGGCCTCCTTACTGGGGCCTCCCGCCACCACGGGGGAGCATTCCGTAAGGCCGTACCCCTGAAAGATGGTTACCCCCAGGCGCTCTTCAATACGCCTCTCCAGGGAGGAATCGAGAGCACCCCCTCCGGTGAGGAGGTAGGTAAGGGATTCCGGCAACACTCCCCCCTTCTCCACGGCCCCGAGAAGAAAGGGAAGCATGGTGGGCACCGCGATAAGTGTTTCCGTATTCGTGGCTTTCAGAGCTTCCAGAACCCGAGAGACCGGAAGAAAGGAGGGAAGCAGAGCCTGGGGAAGCCCGAAGAGAAGGGGGGTGATGCCGCAGACGGTAAAGCCGAAGGAGTGAAAGTTGGGGAGCACGTTACAGAGAATGCGCCCCTTTTCAAAACCTTCGATATTTTCGTGAAGTTCCCGAGCATTGCTCACGAGATTATGATGGGTGAGAGGCACCACCTTGGGATCTCCCGTGGTGCCTGAGGTGGCGAAGAAGACCCCCATCTCCGAGGAGGTGCCGAAGCAGGGGCGCCCCTGGAAGAGTTCCGGAAGCTCCCCAGAGGAGCAGAGGGTTACGGGAAAACCCGCCTCTTGGCAAGGCTCCTGAAGATGCTGCTCCTCCGTAGAGAGTACCACCCCGAAGGGATCGATTTTGCGAAGAATACGAAGCGTGCTCTCCGTCCCCCCCCGAGGGTTCAGAGGGATCACGGTCCCCCCAAGCTCCCAGACCGCCAGGGTAAGCAGGTGAAAAGCAAGAGAGTTGGGGAGAAAGAGGGCCATCCGAGATCCCTCCATAAACCCCGCAGAGCGCAGACGAGCGGTACAGATCTCCCATGCGGCGAGTATCTCTTCCGCGCCCCACCATCTCCCCCTCTCCCAGAGAACCAGAGCAGAGGGATCTTCCAGAAAACGTTCCCGGATACGCATTTCAAGACGCTGTTTCACGCTCATTCCTCCTCCCGAGCCCTTTACAAGGCCCTTGTTCCAAGTGTATCACGATACGTCACAAAGAGGTGAGCCATGAGGGCTCTCTCGGAGTCCCCATCGAAAAACACGAAAAAAGCAGATCCTCTTGGGAGAAAAACGCAAAATCCATTACAATATCTCTCATGGCAAGACATACAATCAACCACCCTGAGGGGGGAGCATGATGACCCATACAGAGAAGCGGCCCTTTCTGCTCTTTACAGTACACAGTCAGACCCTGGCACTCCCTGTGGAGGAGGTTCAGCGGATCACCGGAGCGGCGGAGCTTATCCCGCTCCCCGAGGCTCCCTCTTTTCTTCGGGGGATGATCAACTGGGGGGGAACGGCGGTCCCCGTGGTGGATCTTCGGGTGCGCCTGGGGTTTCCTCCCCTTCCTCTGCGTTCAGCCCATCGCTTTATTCTCGTGGAGCGGGAGGGGGTATTCCTTGCCTTTCTCGTGGAGGGGGTTGAGGATGTAGCCTTTCTGGAGGTGGCACCCCTCCCCTTTCCTCGGGAGGCCCGCTCCCTGCTTCCGGAAAACTACTCCTTTCCTCGTATCGGCAAAGAGGGAGAGGAAAACCGCATTCTCTGCGTTCAGAATCTGGAGGATCTCTTCCGGATGATACCGGAGGATCTGAAACTTCCCCGGGAAGATCTCTCCGGAGAGGAGGCCCTGGGGCAATGAAGCGCGAAAACACCCCTCCGGAAGGGCTACAGCAGGATCTCCACCTCCTGGGGCAAAGGGTGGAGGAGCTGCTGGGGCTCGCTTTTTCGGAAAAACGTTCTCGGGATCTCTGGAACGCTCTTCTCCGCATGGCCCCCCGGGAGAAAAGCTCTCCGGAGGATCTGCTCCGGCGGATTCTCCGGGAGGGGATCTCGGAAGACCTGGAGAGAGACTTTGCCCAGCATCTCACCATAGGAGAGACCTATTTCTTTCGGGAGCCCCGCACCCTGGAGGCTCTGGAGAAGGAGATCCTTCCCCTCTTTCCCCGAGAGCGATCCCCCCGGATCTGGTGCGCCGGATGCAGCACCGGGGAGGAGCCCTATACTCTCGCCATGACGCTCTACGGCCCCCAGGGAAGACCCCTTCCGGAGAGGCCCTCTATTTTTGGTACAGACATCAACCCCCAGGCCCTCCAGAAGGCCCGGCAGGGGGTGTATACCTCCTGGTCCTTCCGCAATGTTCCGGAGATGTCGAAGCATCTCTTCTTCGAGCCCCTCGAAAAAAGCTCCTTTGCGGTGAAGCCCCCCTTTCGGAAGGCGGTCTCCTTCTCCCTCTGCAATCTCTTTGCCCCTCTCTGGCCTCTCTGGGAAAAAAACCCTCCTCCGGAGATCATCTTCTGCCGAAACGTGCTGATCTACTTTACGGAGTCTTCCCGTAAAAGGCTGTTGGAGCGATTTTACGCACTTCTCCCCCCCTCCGGGTGGCTGGTGGTGGCCCCCTGCGAAACCTCTGCCCTCGCGGAATCCCTCTTTACCCCCCACTACGCCCAGGGGGTTACCCTCTACCGCAAGGAGGGGCCTGAGAAAAAAAAAGATGTTTTTCCTTTTGCACTGCCAAGGGCGGAGCCAGAGCCGAAGAAACTCTTTCTTGGACCCGAGGAGGGGAGAGCCCTCTCCATGCCCCCCCTGCTCCCTCTTCTAGGGGAGGAGAGCCTCCCAGATGCAGCTCCTTTCTCTCTCCCCACCCCCCGACAGCCGGAGGAGCAAAAGCACAAGAGAGAAGAACACCCCCAGGGGGAGGAAAGAGGGCATGAGCAAGGGCGGGAGGATCTTCTCGCCAAGGCCCGGAAGCTGGCAAATCAAGGAAAGCACCCCGAGGCTCTGAAGATCCTGGAAGATCTCCTCCGGAAGGATCGTACGGATGCTTTTGCCACCTATCTCAAAGGTCTTGTCCATGCGGAGACCGGAGAAGAGCAGCAGGCGGGAGAGGCTCTTCGAAAGGCCCTCTTTCTGGAGCCCCATTTTGTGATGGCCCACTATACGCTGGGGACCCTGGCGCTTACAAAGAGAGATTCCAAAGGAGCGGCACGGCACTTTCGGAACGCCGCCCAGGTGGCGGCCTCCCTTCCTCCGGGAACGCTCCTCTTCGAGGGAGAGGGGCTTTCCCGGGAGGATCTTCTGAAAATGCTGGAGAAAAGGGGATAGCTCGTGATAACATTCCAGAGCTTAGAGGCTTCATGTTCGAGGAAAGATGGTGATGATATGCCTCAGAATCTCCCGCAAGGGGTACCAGATACACGGGAAGAGGAGCGTCTTCGAGAGAGAGCGGTCCGACTCGCCGGAGACGCTCTGAAGGCAGCCCCTCCGGAGGACGAGCTGGAGGTGGTGGAGTTTCGCCTCGGCAACGAACGGTACGGAGCGGACTCCCTCTCCACGGGAGAGATTTTTCCTCTTCAGGATCTCACCCCCCTCCCCTGTACCCCTCCCTTCGTGGTGGGAATCGTCAATCTTCGGGGACGCATCATCTCGGTGGTAGATCTTAAAGTCTTCTTCGGCATTCCCCGGGAGACGATCTCCGAAAAAGCGCTGGTGCTTGTTTTGGAATCTCCGCAGATGGAGATGGGGATTCTCGTGGATGCCCTTGTGGGGGTACGGCGTATCCCCCGAAAGGACATCTCTCCCCCCCTCCCCACCATGACAGGAATAGGCGGGGCGTATCTTCTGGGGCTTGCGGAAGAGGATTTGGGAATTCTCAAGGTAGCCGCCATTCTGGAAGATCCCGCCCTGGTGATTCGGGAAGAGGCCTGAAAAAACCCCGCAGATCGCTATGAAGCTTCTGCCGGAGCCGTTACAATTAGACGAATAAAGAGGAGAGGATACAGAATGATACGCAAGAGAACCCTGGGAATAAAGCTCGGCGCAGCCTTCGGGGTGCTGCTTCTGATTTTTGCGGGGGTGGGGTTGGTAAGCTGGCACACCATGTCCGAGGCTCGCAAAACCGCCCACTCCCTGGCACAGGAGGCAGTGCCGGAGATGGTAGTCGCCACATTGGTGCAGCGGCTTGCCCAAAGCGCCATGTACGATATCCGGGGCTATGCCTATACCTTCGAAACCTCCTATCTGGAGCGGGGAGAACGCTATCTTGAGGAACTCAGCAAAGCCATCGACGCTGCAGAGAAGCTCGGAGCTGGCCATGCCTCTCTCGAAGCCCTTCGGGAGGGAGCTAAACAGGCCCGAGCCTCCTGGGCTCTCTACACGCAGATTCTGGAAGAGACTAAACAAGCTGTGGATGCCATTGGGACTGCCCGTCAGGAGGGAGAAAAAGCCCAGGAGATCTTCTTTGCCAACGCCCATGCCTACCTGGACTCTCAAAAAAAGCTTCTGGAGGGGCATACCCGGAGATCTGAAAATTTTCAGGAGACCCTCCGGATAGCCCAGAACATGGAAAAGATGAACCATATTATCGACTTGGGCAATAGCATTCTGGTGGGAAACTTCAAGGGCCAGGCCTTTCGGAAACCGGTCTATCTCGAAAATACTCTGGGGGCCTTCAAGGAGATGGAAAACCTCCTCAAGGAGATGCTGCACCACGCGGAAAGCGCACCGGAACAGCTCCAGCAGCTTGAGGCCGTCCAAAAGGCGGGAGGATCCTACCTGCAGGTAGTGCAGGATACTATCAAAAACTGGAACCTCCTCGAAAACCTGGATACCCGACGGATCGCAGCAGGGGAGCAGGTGCTCCAGAAGGCCCAAGAGGTAGCCACCACGGGAGAGAAAAATGCCGCTACCGCTGCGGAAGGGGCTGCTAAGAGCTTAGGCACCACCATCTCGCTTCTAATCTTCTCCATGCTGTTTTCCATTCTTGCAGGGGGGATCATCGCCTTTGGGATGACCCGAAGCATTACGATTCCTTTGGTGGCCACGGTGTCGTTTCTTTCGCGCATCGCCGAGGGCAAGCTTGAACAGAAAGTGCCCGAAAAGTTTCTTGCCCGGAAGGATGAGATCGGCACCCTCGCCCGGAGTACCCAGGATCTTTCCGAAAGCCTGCGTTCCCAGATACAGGCCATGAAAAATATCATAGGCACCCTGGCATCCTCGGCCTATCAGATCTCCGCCTCGGTCTCCCAGATCACCGCAGGGGCGGAAGAAGCCTCGGTGGCGGTAATGGAGACCACCGCCGCCATGGAGGAGGTCCGCACCACCGCAGAGACCACCAACCGCAAGAGCACCAACGTGGCCCAGATCGCCCGGCAGGGACTGGAGGTGGTGGAGAACGGCAAAAACGCCACGGAAAGGCTTCTGACGGGGATGGAGCATATCGGGGAGCGCATGGCCTCCATTGCGGAGACCATCGTACGGCTCAGTGAACAGAGCCAGGAGGTGGGGGAGATCACCGGAACCGTGGAGGATCTTGCAGAGCAGTCCAACCTTCTGGCGGTAAACGCTGCGGTGGAGGCCGCCAAGGCGGGGGAGTACGGCCGGGGATTCTCCGTGGTGGCCCAGGAGATCAAGAGTCTGGCGGAGCAGTCCAAGGAGTCCGCCAAGGAGGTACAGCGGATTCTCAAGGATATCCAGAAAGCCACCGGAGCCGCAGTCATGGCCATTGAACAGGGCTCTAAGGCGGTGGATCAGGGGGCCCGGGATGCGACCCCTTCCCGTGAATCTATCCAGAAAATTACCCGGCAGTTCATGGAATCCGCCCAGACCGCCGCAGAGATCGCCGCAGCAAATAACGAACTTTTCACGGGAATTGATCAAGTAGCCCAAGCCATGGAGAACATCAAGGTAGCGGGAGAACAGAATGTAACGGGGTTGAAAGATCTGCAATCCGCCTCGGCAAATCTTAAGGATCTCGGAAAAGATCTCGCCGGATTGATCAATCGGTACACCCTTTAGGGCTCCGGGGGCGAAGATGGTCACCTACTCCGAAGATCACGACTTTCTCGAAGAGCTGCGGCAGGACTTTGTTCTGGAGGCGGAGGAGTATCTCCAGGTCATGGTGGGGGGGCTTCTGGATCTGGAGCAGCACCCCTCCTCCCCCCCTCCAGAGGTCCTGGAATCGGTCTTTCGGGGAGCACACAGCCTTAAGGGGGCCTCTCAGGCGGTGGAGATACCCGCCATAGCGGTACTCTGCCAATCCATGGAGAGCATCTTCTCCCAGATGAAAAAGGGACTTCTCCAGCTTGACAGAAAAGATTTCGACCTTCTCCAGAAGGGGGCAGATCTTCTGGGGGAACTCATTGCCGCAAAACCAGAAGGACACGATCGTCCCAGAGCAGAAGCTTTGGCAGATGAGATAGAAAAGCTCCTGAAAGCGGCGGAGCCCCCGGAAATATCTCCTCCTCCCCGGATAGCTCTGAGGGAAGAGCCTCCGGAGGAAGAGCAGGAGACTCTTATCCCGGAAGAGATCCTCCGAAATGGCGCGGATGAAGAAAAAAAACATGAGAAAAAAATAGAAAAAACAGACAAAGCTCTCTCCCGAGAAGAGCCTCCCCAAAGCGCTCCTCCCCGCTCCTCTCAGGACTCTCCTCCCCCATCTCCACCTCAAGGCTCTTCGGAGATGATCCGGATTCGGGCCTCCAAGATGGATGCCCTGCTACTGGAGGCGGAGGAGCTTATATCTCTGAACCTTGCTCTGCGCATGCGGCATCAGGAGGTGCAGGAGATCATCGCCTCCCTAGGGATCTGGAAACGCGAGTGGGAACGATTTGTGCAGTTTCAAGAGCGGTCGGAGCAGAAAGCGACTTCCCTCTCCCGGGAGACACGATCTTTTCTCCACTCCGGCAGATCCCGGATGGGGGAGCTTCAGGACGCCCTCCGGCATCTGCGCAAGGCCATGCAGGAGGATCAACGCACCACCCGAACCCTGGTGCGCAATCTCCTGGATCGTACCAGGTCGGTACTGATGGTCCCCTTCTCCTCCCTTCTTCAGGGATTTCCCAAGATTTTCCGGGATCTCTCCCGGGATCTGGGAAAGGAGGCAGAGCTTTTCATCCTGGGAGGGGATGTTGAGGTGGATAAACGCATTCTCGAAGGACTCAAGGACCCCCTCATTCATCTGCTTCGCAACTGCGTGGATCACGGGCTGGAGAGCCCGGTAAAACGACGGGAGAAGGGTAAAAGGCCCCAGGGGAGCGTGGCTATCCAGGCCTCTCAGGTGGATGGCAACCGGGTGGAGCTTGTAGTGGAGGATGACGGCAAAGGCATTGATGCAGCCAAACTCCGGGAGAGTGCGGTAAAGGCGGGAGTCCTCACCCCCCGGGATGCCCAGGCCCTGGATGATAAAGAGGCCCGGATGCTTCTTTTTCGCTCAGGGGTCTCCACAAGCGCTCTTATTACGGACATCTCCGGCCGGGGGCTGGGGATGGCTATCGTGCAGCAGAAGGTAGAAGCCCTTGGGGGGACCATCTCCCTGGACTCCACCCCCGGCAGAGGCACCACCTTCCGGATATCGCTCCCCCTTACCCTGGCTACCTTTCGGGGGGTTCTGGTGGAGGAGGAAGGGCAGCTCTTTGTGCTCCCTTCCTCGAATGTGGAGTGGGTGGGGCGGATTGCCCGGAGAGAGATCAAAGTTCTGGAGCAGTGCGAAACCATTTCGTTTGGAGGTGAGCCGCTAGCCCTGGTCTCCCTAGGGGGAGTGCTGGAGCTTCCGGAAGCTTCCCGGGAAAATAGGCAGCGGGAGATGTGCAACGTCCTGATTCTCTCCTCGGGAGCGCTCCGGGGGGCCTTCGGGGTGGATCGGGTGCTGGAAGAGCAGGAAGTGCTCCTGAAACCTCTGGGAAAACAGCTCCAGCGCGTGCGGAACGTCTCGGGAGCCACGGTGCTGGGATCGGGAAAGGTGGTCCCCGTGCTCAATCCCACGGATCTTTTGCTCTCTCTTTCGAAAAAGGGAGGATCCAGACTCTCTGCAGCATTCTCCGAGGAGAAACCCCTTCCCAGAATTCTGGTAGCGGAGGATTCCCTCACCTCTCGAACCCTTCTGCGAAACATTCTCTCCGCTTCGGGGTTCCAGGTGGAGACCGCCGTGGATGGTCAGGAGGCGTGGGAAAAGTTCCAGCAAGGTGGATTTGATTTGGTGATCTCCGACGTGGAGATGCCCCGGAAGAACGGCTTTGAGCTTACCGCCGCCATCCGCTCCTCCCATGAAGAACTTCCGGTGATTCTCGTGACATCTCTCGAATCAAGAGAGGACCGGGAACGGGGGGCCGAGGCGGGGGCTAACGCCTATATCATAAAAAGCGGCTTCGACCAGAGCACTCTTCTGGAGACCATGGGCAGACTTCTGTGAAAGAGAGGGGGGGGGAGATGATCCGTGTTCTCGTGGTGGACGACTCGCCGCTTATGCAGAAACTCTTTCGGGATATCCTGAGCCAAAACCCCGAATTTTCCGTAGCCGCCTGCGCCTCAAACGGCGAAGAGGCCCTGGATTTTCTGAAAAAAGAGCAGGTGGATGTGATCACCATGGACATTTTCATGCCCGGCATGGACGGCTTTACCACCACCAGAAAGATCATGGAATCCTCCCACCCCACCCCGGTGGTGATCATCAGCTCCCAGTGGAACCCCAAGGAGGTGGAGAAGACCTTTCAGGCCATGGACGCCGGAGCTGTGGCCATTCTCCCGAAACCCCACAGAGAACTTCTGGAATCTGGAGAATACTGGCCCCAGGTTTTCCAGACCCTGCAATCCGCCGTCCAGGGGAAGGTGCGGCGCCTTCGCCCGAGAAAGGGCCCTCTGAATACGGAGGAAACTTCGAAAAAGATCGTTTCTTCCGGCTTCCCGAAGATCCGTATTCTGCTGGCAGGAGCTTCCACAGGAGGCCCCCAGGCCCTTGGGGAGTTCCTCTTTAACCTTCCGGGGAATCTCCCGGTACCGCTTCTGGTGGTGCAGCATATCACCAAGGGGTTCGATCAGGGGCTGGCAGATTGGCTCGACACCGTGACCCTCCTCAAGGTTCTTCTGGGGAAGCAGGGAGAAATTCCGAAAAAGGGCACCGTCTACCTCGCCCCGAGCGGCGTACATATGGGGCTTGATTCCAAGGGAGCCCTGATCTTTTCGCAGGATCCCCCGGAACATGGGGTGCGCCCCGCCACCTCCTGGCTTTTCCGAAGCGCCGCCCAGGTTTACGGCAATAAGGCAGGAGCCATACTCTTTTCGGGGATGGGAAAGGATGGGGCCCTGGAGTTGCGCCTTCTGCGGGATCTCGGAGCCCTCACCTTTGCCCAGAATCGGGAGACCTCCGTCGTCTGGGGGATGCCCGGCGAGGCCGTACGGCTCAACGCCGCGGCATACGTGGGCTCCCCCGCCTCCATGGCCCAGACATTGGCAGACTTTTTTAATCTAAAATCTCAAAAGGAAGATGATCATGAATAACAGCGCCACCATACTGATCGTGGAGGATAGCCTTACCCAGGCCAAGCGGCTGGAACATCTTCTCTCCAAAACAGGCTATACAGTACTCATCGCCCGGCACGGAGCTGAGGGGCTGGAGATGGCCAGAGAGAAGAAGCCCACAGTGATCATCACAGATGTGATGATGCCCGAGATGGATGGCTACGACATGTGCCGCCGCATCAAAGATGAACCGGATCTCGCCGCCACCCCGGTGATCATCCTCACCGCTCTCTCTGACCCCGAGGATGTCATCAAGGGACTCAAGTCGGGGGCAGATAACTTTCACCCCAAACCCTACGACCCGGAACATCTTCTGCAGCGCATCAAGCTTATTCTCACCAATCTGGATCTCCGCAAGGCGGGGCAGGCCCAGATGACGGTGGAGGTTTTTTTCTCCGGTCAGTACCATCGGCTTACGGCGGACCGGATCCAGATCATCGACCTTCTGCTCTCCACCTTTGAAACCGCAGTGGCGCAGAATAATCAGCTGAAGCAGCTGGGAGGAGAGTACCGCAACGCCCTGGAAGGAGCAAAACAAGCCCAGGCGAACTTCCAGGCCCTCATGGAGACCATGGAGGATGCGGTGATGGTGGTCAATCAGAAGAACAAGATCTACTACGCCAACCCTGCGGCGGAACTTCTCTTCGGGGTCTCCATGAAGGAGCTTCAGGAGAACCCCTCCCCCCTCCCCGAGAGCCTTCAGGAGCATCCGGAGATGCGCATTCCCCGCTCCGGAAAAGATCCAGTGATCGGGGATCTCCGGGTGAGTACCTGCAACTGGAACGGTGAGCTGGTGCGGCTCGTCACCATTCGTGACATCACCGAAACGGTACAGCTCCGGGAACTTCTTCGAAAAGAGGCCTGCACCGACAGCCTTACGGGGCTCTACAACCGGCGGGGATTCTTTGCGAAGGGCACCGCCTTTCTCGAAGAGGCCCAGAAGAGGAAACGCCACACGACCTGCCTCTTTGGCGATCTGGACGGCATGAAAGAGATTAACGACACCCTGGGACACGAAGAGGGAGATAAGGCGCTTCAGGAGATCGCTGCCATACTGCAGAACGTTCTCGGCTCCTGGGATATTCTTGCCCGGGTGGGGGGAGACGAGTTCGCCGCCCTGGTGGAACACGAAGAAGGCCAGCCCCCCCAGGATATGTACCAGAAGATCCACAGCGCTCTGGAGGAAGCCAACCAGGGGGGAAAGCGCCCGTACTCCCTCGCCATAAGCGTGGGAACCGCCTCCTGGAGCCCCGACTCTCCCATCTCATTAGGGGAGCTTCTCTCCCGGGGAGACAAAAAAATGTACGAGCACAAGAATTCCAAAGACTAAAGAGACGGCACACAAAGAAGGGGCCTCGGGAAAATTCCCAAAAGGCCCCTTTGAGAAGATGCTATTTTCTCACGAGTTTCCTTAGGCGATGCCGGAGAAGAACAGGGAGGGCGATCCAGGAGAGAAAGATACCCCCCTGCATGGCGACGTTGATGCCGAAGAGATCCGCCAAAGTTCCCAAGGGAAAGGTGATGAGCCCCGCAAGCCCCCAGGAGACTCCCATGATGAGGGAACTCGCCACGGAACGGGATTCCGGAGAGCGCTCAATGGCGGTAGCGGCGGTGACGGGAACCGTAGAGGTAAGCAGGGCGATCCCCAGGGTGAAGAGACCCAGGGAGAGCATACCCCCGGAATGAAGGGCTGCGTAGAGGAAAAAGGGACCCGTAAAGAGCATGATCCCGATGAAAAGGCGCTTTCCCACTCTATCCGCCACCCTTGCCCCCAGCATGGCCGCCATGGTTCCCATGAGACTGGTTATGAAAAGAGCGGTCCCTCCCTCAAGAAGGGTGCCTCCCCGGGAGGTAATAAGGAGGGGGAGAAAAAAGCTAACGCTCCGGGTGGTGGCATTGCAGAGAAAGGAGATACTCCATATGGGGAGGACCTTGCGGAAAACCCGAAAGATGTTCGCCGCCCCCCGACCCCGAAGGGCTCTCTTTGCCTCGTCAGAGGAATCTCCCAGAGAAGGAAGAAAGGAGAGAAGAGCCACTCCGATAAGCACCCCGGGGATGAGGATCACCGGAAGTCCTTTCATGCCGAAGAGAGCCACCACGAGAAGGGCATAATAGGGGCTCAGGGTGGACCCCACCATCCCCCCCATGTTAAAAATGGAGATACTGAAGGCCAACCGCTCCGGGGGGACCACCGCCCCCACGCTGCCGCACCCCTGGGGGTGAAAGGCGGCACTCCCTATGCTGTAAAGCCCCACCAAAAGAAGCATACATCCATAGTTCGGAGAGTAGGGGAGAAGCCCCGTCCCCAGAGCGGTTATCATGGGGCCAAACCCGGCATACCAGGGACGGTTGGTGCTGTCTGCCAGGTGCCCGAAGATGGGCTGCGCCACCACATGGACGATGCCATTCACAAAACCGAAGAATCCCACCTGGGTAAGAGAGAGCCCCAGCATCTCCACAAAACGGGGCATAAGGGTGGGAAGAAAAACCGCATGCAGATCGTTAATACAGTGCCCTAGGGAGAGGAGCCACACCTTCCCCCGTTCCCCCAGAGCTTTCGCATCTTTCATAATGGGCCATCAGCTCCTTTATTCCTTGCACTTCACCATGTGCCCCATTCAGGCGCAAACAAGGCCAACGACTGACGCAGCTATACAATACAGCTATACAATAGGCCGGGTCTCTTCCCTCTCCCGCCGGGAATGCAGGGCAAACTCCCGGGGATAACGGCGGAGTGCCTGCGCAAGAATTTCTATTCCCCGGGGAATATCCTCTTCTCTCGGGCCGGAAAAGCTGAAACGTGCGGAGGAGAGCATGCGGTTCTCCAGTGTAAAATACTCCCCCGGCGTAAAGAGAACCCCCTTCTCCGCCACGCGGTACAGAAGCTTGGTGGCATGGATCTCCCCCAAGAAGGAGCACCAGAGATCGAACCCTCCCGTGGGAGGGGAAAAAACCACCAGTTCGGGAGAGATCTCCCCGAGGGATGAAGCGAGAAGATCCCGACGCTTTCGAAGCTTGCTCCGCATCTGCTCCAGCAGCTCCTCGTAGACCCCCTCCCGAAGAAGCGTATTCATCATGCTCTGCACCACGCCGCTGCAGGCGAGATCTGCGATCTTCTTGGCGTGAATGAGCCGGTCCATAATGGCATGGGGGGCACAGATCCAGCCAATACGCAGCCCCGGAGCGACGGGTTTTGCCAGGGAACTCACATAGATCACGTGTTCCATGTGATCCATGGCCTTGAGAGGAAGCACAGACTCCCCTTCGAAGCGCAGATCGTAAAAGGGATCGTCCTCAAGAACCGGCACCTGGTAGCGGTAGGCAAGGTCCAGAAGACGTCTCCGGGCTCCTCGGCTCATGCAGCTTCCCGTGGGGTTGTGAAAGGTGGGCACCGTATAAATCAGCTTGGGAGCATAGCGCTTGAGCACCCCCTCCAGAATATCCAGGCGCATACCGTCCTCTCCCATGGGGATGCCGAGAATTCGCGCCCCCTGGGCGGCAAAGCTCTGCCGGGCGATAATGTAGGTGGGATCCTCCACAAGCACCATATCCCCGGGGCCAACAAAAGCCTTGGCCATGATGTCGATGGCCTGCTGAGATCCCGAGGTTATGATAATTTCATCATAGCTCGCATGAATACCACGAGATTTCTGACGTTCTGCTACCACCTCCCGAAGGGGACGGAGCCCCTCCACGCAGGGGTGGGCGTAGTATTCCCGTTGCATCTTCGAGAAAAAAAGAGCGCTCATGTGATGGTGAAGCCGGGGGTTTTCAAAAAATTCCGGCACGTAGCAGGTGGAGAAGTCGATGACATCTCTCTCTTTGCGAACGTTACGGATAAAGCGGAGCATCTCCCGACCCCGGTCATGCTCCCCAGGCCGAAGATAGCGCTCCCAGTTGAGGGGCATGACAGACTGCCTCCAGGCCTCTTCCTCAGGGTACTCCATCTCGCAAACCGTAGTACCCCGCCCCACATGACTCTCCACGAGCCCCTCCGCCTTAAGTTCTCGATAGGCATTCACCACGGTGCTCCGGTTGACTCCCAGATTCTCCGCAAGATGCCGATCCGGCGGAAGGCGATAGTAGGGGGGAAGCTCTCCAGAAAGAATCTTCTCCCGAATGGCCGATTTAATTTGAAGATAGAGAGGCACCGGATGATCCCGGCGCAGGGAAATCTGCATAGGGGCGCTCCTTTCGAAAAGGTGTCGACGAGTTCCTGTTCTTCGGACTCTTCTGAAACATGGCTCTTTTCCCAAAAAAACACCATACAGTATACTCGTCTACCCCCTCCTTAGGCGAGACCCAATTGGACCCCTCTTGAGTCATCCAATGGGGCAGGGAAACGAAAAGATGCCTTCCTCTTCCGATCTTTTCAGAAATCCCATGTATAATAACCTGAGAAATCTTTGTCTTTTCTCTCCTCCTTTGTGCTGAAAGAAGAGACTTCTCAAAAAGAAAGGAGCTTCTCATGGCCTCCAAACTGGAACTTCTGCACCTCCGGGGCGAGAGCTATTACATCCCCGGAGCGGTAAACCTGGGGCTCTACGGCCCCCCTTCCGCCACCATCCTTCTGGATAGCGGCAACGACGAAACTTCGGGAAGAAAGATCTATCGGCTTCTGGAGGAGGAGGGACGAACCCTTGCCCTTCTCTTGAACACCCACTCCCATGCGGATCATATCGGTGGAAATGCCTATCTTCAGAAAAAAACCACCTGTTCCATCGGAGCCCCCTCTGGAGAGATCCCTTTTATCGAAAATCCTGCTCTGGAGCCCACCTTTCTCTGGGGAGCCGCCCCCTTCAAGGAGCTGCGCAATAAGTTCCTTCTTGCGGAACCCTCCCAGGTAAGCCTTCGGGTACCCTCCCGGGGAGCCGTGGGAGATACGGGGCTCATCTCTCGCCCCCTGAAGGGACACGCCCTGGATATGGTGGGGTTCCGAACCCCCGATGACGTGCTCTACCTCGGAGACAGTCTCTTTTCCCGGGAGATTATCGAAAAGTATCGGCTTCTCTTCGGGGTGAACATTCGGGAGTGGCTGGAAACGTTGGAGGAACTGCGCGAGGAGGAGGCAGCCTATTTCGTTCTCTGCCATGCGGAACCTACCAGAGAGATCGCTCCCCTCATAGAGGTCAATCGAAAGGCCCTTCTCGCCCTAACGGAAGATGTGCTCTCCCTCTGCAGAGAACCACAAAACCGAGACCGCCTTACCACATCGCTTTTCCGACAGTACGGCCTTACCATGACCCCTTCCCAGTACGTTCTCGGAAGCGCCACTATCTCCGCCTGCATCACCTATCTTCTTGAGGAAGGAACTCTGGAGATGACCGAGGAGGATGGGGAACTGCTGTGGAGACGCTGCTCCTAACGCCTTCTCCTCTAGGGAAGATACTGACTGACTGAAGGGAGAATACTTTATGCTTCTGCTCTATCACGCCCAGGAAGTGCGACAGGGGGATGCCCGAGCCCTGGAGAAATACGGGCTCTCCGGAGAGGTGCTTATGGAAAACGCCGGAGCCGGAGCGGCCCGGGGGATCTGCCACGCCTTTCCTCAGGCCCGGAAGATAGGCCTTCTCTGCGGCCCCGGCAATAATGGAGGAGATGGTTTTGTGGTGGCCCGACATCTTCTTCTGGAGGGGCGCTCTCCCGAGGTGTTACTTACCGCCCCTCCCGGAAAGTACCGGGGGGAGGCGAAAAGGAACCTTTCCATCCTTCAAGCTCTGGAGATTCCCCTACGAGAGTCCTCCGCTCTGGAGATGGGGAAACTCCGAGGCTTTATGGAAGGTTCGGATCTTCTGGTGGACGCTCTTCTCGGCACGGGAACCACCGGCGCCCCCCGGGGGGAGGTGCTCCGGATTCTGGAGATGCTGGCTTCGCTCTCCGCCGCCGCCTCTTCTTATCCGCCTCCGCCTCTGGTGGCGCTGGATATCCCCAGCGGCATTCACCCCGATTCGGGGGCTCTTCTGGGGCCTCCTGTGAAAGCTACCCGAACTTTTACCTTTCTGGCTCCCAAGACGGGGCTTTTTGTGCTCCCCGGAGCGGAGTACGCCGGAGAGATTACCACGGTACCCATCGGGGTACCCCCCAAGAAGGTTCTGGGAGACCCCGCCACCGCCTGTTGGCTCGGGGAAGATGTGCGGAAGATCCTTCCCCGGCGTTCCCCCTCCATGCACAAGGGAGATCGAAGCACGGTGCTGATTCTCGGAGGGTGTCCCTTTTACCGGGGCGCCCCGGCTCTGGCCGCCCTGGGGGCTCTCAAGAGCGGTGCGGGGGTGGTGGTGCTCATGGTTCCGGAGATGCTGGGGGAATCCTGCGCCGCCATCCTCCCCGAGGCGGTGCTGGAACCGCTTAAAGGGGAGGTGCTTTCGCCGGAGAATATCGCCTCTCCTCTGGATCGCTGGAAAGATCGAGCCTCCTGCCTGGTGGCGGGGCCGGGGATGGGACGTACCGAGGCGAGTATGGAGGCGGTACGTACTCTCTGGAAGGAGTGGGAAAAACCCCTTCTTCTCGATGCGGATGCTCTTTACGCCTTGGCCTGCGGTGGGGAGGATCTTCCCCGGCGGGAGAACGCGATGCTTACCCCCCACGAGGGGGAGGCGGCGAGGCTTCTGGGGATCTCTCCCGAAGAAGTACGGCAGAATCGGCTGGAGGCGGCGGCTATGCTGGCCAGGCGATGGGGAACGGTGCTTCTCAAGGGAGCCACCACGGTGATTACCCAGGGGGACTTTCCCCTGCTCACCGCCTCGGGGTCTCCCGCCCTGGCGGTCCCCGGCTCGGGGGATGTGCTAAGCGGCATTATCGGCACCCTTTTGGGAGGCGGCCTCTCCCCCTCCCAGGCTGCCGCCTCGGGGGCCTGGATACACGGCATGGCGGGGCGGATTATGGAGAAGACCGCCGGGGGGGAAGGGGTGCTGGCCTCGGAGATCGCCTCGGCAATCCCCGAGGTGCTCCGGAGCATGATTTCAGAATAGATACTCCCCGCATGAACAGCATAGACACGAAAGGATGACGATCCCCCTATGGGCCATGGCAGCGAACTGTATTATTTTGACATCACCCACATGGAGCAGACCCAGCGTCTGGGGGCCCTGGCCTCGGAGACCATCTATCCGGGGCTTACGGTGCTTCTTCTGGGCAATCTCGGAACGGGAAAAACCGAGTTTGTCCGGGCCCTGGGGAGAACTCTCGGCACTGAGGAGGTTCGAAGCCCTTCGTTTATCCTCATTAACGAATACCCCACATCCCCTCCTCTGGCGCATGCAGATCTCTACCGCCTGGACGAAGCGGGGGCGGAAGAGCTGGGGCTGGAGGAGTATCCTCTTCGAGGATGGGTGCTACTGGTGGAATGGGGAGAGCGGTGGCAGTTCCCTCCCGAGGAAGATCTCTGGATCTTTCGCTTTGCAGCAGATCTCTCCGGAGAGAACTGCGAGCGTCGCCGGAGGATTGACGCCTCTGCCCGGGGAGAGCAGGCCCAAAGGGCTCTGGAAGAGCTTTTCCGGAGCTGGGAGGCTTAAGAGAATGGGGCTTCTCTCTCCCCTTCTCATCTGGTTTCTCTTTCTGATCCTTCTGGCTCTTCCGGGGATCATCGTCTTTTGCTGTTTCCTGAGAAAGCCCCGTCCATGAGGCTTACCCTTCTGCTCTATCAGCTTTCGGCGTTCCTTCTTTACGCCCTTTTTCTTATCTTTTTGGCGGCTCGGGCCTTTCCATGGACCGAGGATCGCTACTCCTTCTATCTGGATCGTCGCAAGATCGGCCTCTGGCCCTCTCTGGCGACGTTCTGCGCTACCTGGATGAGTGCCGCCTCCATTACGGGGTTCACCTTCTGGCTCTCCTCGGGGGGGTACGCCGCCTTTACGGGCTCCGTCTACGGATGGCTTCTGGGGCTTCTCTTTCTCCCCTTTGCGGTACGCAAACTCCGGACGCTCCGGGTACTCTCACTTCCGGAGTGGCTCTCTAAAACCTACGGGGATGAACGGCTTCGGAAGGTGGCGGCTCTGGCCCTGGTGATGGCCTACACGCTCTACATCGTCATCCAGTTTCGGGCTTTCGGCACCATCGTGGCGCATCTTCTCTCCATCCGGATCACTCTGGCTTCGGTGGTGGTCTATCTTTTCGTGCTCTATACCACCTTCGGGGGGCTCCCCTCGGTGGTGCGGAGCGACGGCTTGAATCTCGCCATCATTCTCGGAGGCGTTTCGATAGGTGCTTTCTGGGTGCTAGGCTCTGCGGGCTCTCCTCTGGAGATCCACCGGGAGCTTCTGCGCTCTTCCCCGGAGCTACTCTCCCCCTTTTCCGGAGAGCCTCCCCTCTATCTTTTTGCCATGCTCTTCACCTGGGCCTTCGGGGTGGCCTCAAACCCCCAGTACGCCATACGGATCATCTCCGCCAAATCCTCCCGCACCGCCTGGAAGATGCTGGCCCTCGCCCCCTTTGTGGTGGGGTGGATCTATCTCTGCCTCACCCTCTTCGGCCTGGGGAGCACCCTGCTCTTTTCGGCTCCCCCCGGGGTGGATACCGAGACGGGGTACGTCCTTCTCTGCACCTCGGTGCTCCCTCCCCTCCCCGCCATGCTCATGCTGGTGGCGGCTCTGGCGGCGGCCATCAGCACCGCCAACTCCCAGCTTCTTCTGGCAGCATGCGCCCTCTGCTACGATCTCGGCCTTGGAGAGTGGAACATCCCCCAGGACGAGCCCTTTCGGGAAGATCGTTTTCTCTTCCGGAACCGCCTCATGGTGGCCCTTATCGCCACGGTGGCCCTGGCCTTGAGCCTGCTCCCTCTTCCGGGAATTCTCGCTCTGGGACGATATAGCTGGGCGGTGGTAACCCTCTGTTTTCTCCTCCCCCTCTACTTCCCCTGCGGCAGAGGGGCACTCTACTTTCCCCTTCTCGGGGCGCTGGGGCTCCATACGGTGCTGGTCTTTTTCACTCCCCTTTCGCCGGAGTACGCCCTCTTCCCCGCCCTGATTCTGGAATGGTTCTCCTGGAAGCTGCTCCTGCGAAGGGAGATCCCTCATGCGGCCTAGAAGTATCTCCTTCCGCATCAAGATGGCGGTGGCCTCCCTTGCGCTGCTTCTTATTCTTCTTCTTACCTCCACGGTCTTCTACGGAGAGTACCGTTGGATACTGGAGGACGAGGTCCAGCGGATGAAGGCCCTTCAGGAGATAGCCCCCCAGATTGACGCGGCCTCCCTCCGGACACTCCTCCGGCGCTCCTTTCCCTTCTGGGATCTCCACGCCTCCGGGGAGCCTCTGGAGCTTCCCCCAAGTTCCCTTTCGGTACCGCTCACCACTCGGGAGGGGGCGGTGCTGGTGCTGCGCTTTCATCCCTCACGCATGAAGGGGGAGATTCTCTTCCAACAGCGCCATGTGCTGGTGATGAGCGTTATCGGTCTGGTTCTCGCCATGGAGGTGGCCATCTTCACCGCCTACACCCTTGCCCGGCCGCTGCATCAGCTTGCCAAGGCCTGCGAACGCATTGCAAAACGCAAGTGGCAGCTCCTCCCTCTGGCCCCGGGAGCCCCCCGGGAGATTCTGCTTCTTCAGAAGGCCTTTAACACTATGGTAGAGGAACTCCAGCACTGGCAACAGGTGCAGCATCAGGTCTTTCGGATGGAACGGCTGGCGGCGCTGGGGCAGATGGTGGCGGGGGTCTCTCACGAGATTCGTAACCCTCTGGCGGGTATGCGGGTTCATCTGGATCTTCTGAGAGAATCCTCCTCCTGCGAGGAAAATACATCCCTGCAGATTCTCGACACCGAACTGGATCGGCTGAACACCCTGGTGGCCCAACTTCTTACCTTCGCCCGTCCCGGAGAGAGCGTCCACGGCCCGGTGCTGCTGGAGGAACTTTGTATCTGGTGTAGCAATATCCTCTCGGTGCAGCTGGAGAAAAAAAATCTCCGGCTTCTCCGGAAAATCTCCCCCCGCGCCCTCCGGGTGCTGGGGAGCATGCCTCAGCTTCAGCAACTTTTGCTTAATCTGGTGCTTAACGCCCTTCAGGCGAGCCCCCCGGAAGGCATTATTGCTCTTGGGGGCTCCGTTGAGGGTGACACTTGCATTCTCTCTGTGAAGGATCAGGGGCCGGGGATTCCGGATCATATCGCCCCTCGGCTCTTCGATCCCTTCGTCTCGGGGCATCCCGAGGGAACCGGGCTGGGGCTCTCCATCGCGGCACGCATTGTGGATCTTCATGGAGGAGCCATATCCTGGGAATCCTCCCCGAAAGGGACATATTTTCGGGTGGTGCTCCCCCTCTACCGGGAGGAGAGCCCCCATGAAAAGGAGGCACTATCATGAACATCTGGATCGTAGAGGATGAGACAAGTCTCGCCCAGGGGCTCCGCATGGCCTTCGAACGAGAGGGACACGAGGTGCGGGTAGCCTCCTCTCTGGGGGATCTCCGGGAGCTTCTGGAAAAACAGACCCCCCAGGTGATTTTTCTGGACATCCGGCTCCCCGACGGAGACGGACTGAAGAGCATTCCTCATATCCTGCAGCACGCCCCGGAGAGCAAGATCATCGTCATGACCGCCTTCGGAGAATCCTCTCTGGTGGTGCGGGCCATCAAGGAGGGGGCCTACAACTACCTGGACAAACCCTTTCCTCTGGAGGCGGCGCGGAACATGGCTCTCCGGGCGGGGGAAATCATTCGCCTGAACCGCACGGTCTCCCGCCAGAAGGAACAGACCCGGCTCGCCTTTCTGGGCTCCTCCGAAGCCGCTCAGGGGGTGCACGACTTTATCGAAAAGGTAGCCCCCTTCGAAAACACCACCATCCTGCTCACGGGAGAGAGCGGCACCGGCAAGGAGGTGGCGGCCCGGCTGATCCACGAGAGATCCGACTCCTCCGGGGAGTTCGTAGCCCTCAACTGTGCGGCGGTACCCGAAAGCCTTCTGGAGGCGGAGCTTTTCGGCCACAAAAAGGGGGCCTATACGGGAGCGTCTCAGGATCGCCAGGGGCTTGTGGAAGCCGCGGAGAAGGGAACTCTCTTTCTCGACGAAATCGCAGATATGCCCCTGCCTCTTCAGAGCAAGCTCTTACGCTTTCTCGACTCCCGCTCCATTCGTCCTCTGGGATCCACCCGGGAAAAACAGATCTCTCTTCGGGTGATCTGCGCCACCTGGGAGGATCTGGAAGGAAAAATTCGGGGGGGAATCTTTCGGAAGGATCTCTACTACCGTATCGCCATGCTTCCCATGAAGATCCCCCCTCTTCGGGAACGGGGAGAGGATGTGCTGGAGCTTTTTCAGCACTTTTCGCTGCAATTTTCCCCCCGGATGGGGAAAAATCCCCTGGTGCTCTCTCCGGATGTAGAAGAACTCTTTCTGAGCTATTCCTGGCGGGGAAACGTGCGGGAGCTGAAAAATCTGGTGGAACGCCTCTTTATTCTGCGCAATCTTCCGGGGCAGGAGCTTCGGTTGGGGGATCTTCCCGAGGAGATGCTGGAGAGCCTTCCCCGAAAGTGCAACTCTCTGGACATTCCCGGAGGACGCTCCTTTGCGGAGCAGGTGGCACAGTTCGAAAAGAAGCTTCTCCGGGAGGCTCTGGAACAGTCCGGGGGAAACCGCACCCGAACTGCGGAGATTCTGGGGCTCTCCCGGTACGCCCTCATCCGGAGGTTGCAGCGCCATGGAATGGAATAGAGCGGAACTCCAACTCTCCAAAGAACTCTCTCTTCGGCAGATCCCTCTCCCCTTTCTGCTTTCGGAGCTGCAGCTTCTTACGGCTCCTCTCACCGCTCTGGAAGATCTGCTTCGGGAGCGGCTGGAAGGCAATCTCTTCGGCACCCTCCGCCCTCCCGCCTGGACCGCCTCGTTCCATCAAATGGAACCCTGGGAGGAGGAGAACACCCTCTCTCCGGAGACTTTGGAAGAACATCTTCTCCCTCAAATAGCGCTTTCTTCTTCCGTCCTCAAGGGGGAGGAGTCTCTTTTCGGGGAAAAGCTCCTTCTCTGGGTGGATTCCCGGGGATATCTCACGGGGGAAGATGAGGAGATTGCTCACGATCTGGGGCTCTCTCTCAGTTCCTGGGGAGAATTCCTCCAGAAACTTCAGGGAGAGATAGATCCTCCGGGGCTCCTCGCCCGGAATCTGAAAGAGTGCCTTCTCCTCCAATTGGAACGCCGGAAAAACCCTTCTCGGGACGCTTTAGAGCTTCTGGAAAAATATGCGGATCTTCTGGAAAAGGGAAAACTTCAGGAGATCCGCCGCATGGCAGAATGGAGCACCTCTCGGCTGGAAAAGGCCCTGAAGGCCCTTCAGGAGCTTGATCCCGCTCCGGGAAGTTCCTTCGGAGAGATCGCCTATGTGCACCCCGAGATAGAGATAACCTTTCAGGGGGAGATGCCAAAGATCCGGCTTCTCCGGGAGAACCTCCCTCAACTGGGGGTGGAGAAGGATCTCCTCCCCTGGCGGGAGGAGGGGAAGCTCCGGCGGCAGTGGAAGGATCTGGTACATCTTGCCCGATGCCTCGCCCTGCGGTACCGGGGAAGGGTGTTGGTGGCCCGAAGGGCCGTGGAAAGACAAAAAAGCTTTCTCTGTACATGCCAGGGCGCACCGGGACCGCTCACATGTACAGAGGTGGCAAGGGAACTTTCTTTTGCCCCCTCCACGGTGCAGCGCATCGCCCAGGCTACCTGGCTGCGGACACCCCGGGGAACCCTTCTGCTCGCCTCTCTCTTCTCCAGACCCCTTCGAAGCCGCCCGGATCTTTCCGTGGCCCAGCTTCGCCTCCATCTCCGGCAGCATCAGGGGAAAAAGGATCTACACTCTCTGGCAAAAGAGCTGGGCATTCCCCCCCGCACTCTCTCCTGGCACCGCTTTCGGATGAACCGGGGAGGAAAGACTTTGGGAACATAAAAACCCCGGGGGACAACCTCCCTCGGGGTTCCTGCAATTCCTCGGCATGCAACAGTATGGGCTCTTTCTCAGGAAGCGGTGATCTTCCGAAAGGCCTCCACAATTCGCTCTTCATTGAAGGGTTTGACGATAAAGTCCTTGGCCCCCGCACGGATGGCATCCACCACCATGGACTGCTGCCCCATGGCGCTCACCATGATGATCTTTGCTCCGGGATATTTCTTAATAATCCTCTCCACCGCCTGTAGCCCCGTAACACCGGGCATGGTGATGTCCATGGTAACGATATCGGGATTGAGCTTCTCGTACTGCTCCACCGCTTCGGCCCCATTGGCCGCCTCGCCCACCACCTGGTATCCGTTATCCGTAAGAATTTTAGAAAGCATCATCCGCATGAATGCTGCATCGTCCACCACAAGAACTTTGGTTGTCATAAGCATCACCTCCACATGAGAACAGGATCACCACTTTACCACTGAAAGAGCCCCAAAAAAAGGTGGAAGCACTGAGCTTCCACCTTTGAAGCTTTATTTTGCATAGGTTTCAGAGAAAGCGCCGTTTTTCCCGCTATTTTCCCTGAAGGATGATACGATTATCAAGGTGAGGCGTCAAGCCCCCCTGTTCGCGAACGTACTCCGCAATAACCTCCACATCCATCACCCTACTATCGTACTCCGCCCCTTCTTTTTTGCGCTCTCCGAAGACGTAGAACTTATCCCCGCCTCCGGAGGTCCAGTTCATGGTGGCTACAGAGTACACGTCATCGTCTTTGAGGGGGAGCCAGGTACCGTCCTCCTGAAGAACCTCTGCGGAGACAAGACGCTTGCCGGGGCGCTGGAGCATATTATCGTTGTCGATGAGTGCGGGTTCCGCCGCCACATCGTAGACCACCTTCAGCCCGGAGATCTGGAGGAATCCCCCCGTGGGGGTGCGCAGGGCGCTGTCGTAGTCATCGTCAGGACCTATGAGGGCGGAGCCGGAGATTTCGAGAATCTCTCGGATATCCGATCCCTTGAGATCCACCATCACCAGGGTATTGCCGTAGGGGAACATTTCGTAGAGGGTACGGTAGGAGAGATCCCCTGCGGGATAGACCTTGTCTCCCCGGATTCCCCCGCCGTTCAGCACGGCGATACGGCTCTTGGCCTTCCACCGCAGGGCATCCGCCAGAGCGTTCCCCAGGGCGGATTCCTGAGCCCGCACCACTTCCTTGCGGGCATCCGCATCCACCGTAAGGGTGCTGAAGGGTTTGCCGAGTTCCTCTTCGATCTTCTCCTGGAAGGGGAGCAGGGCTTCCACCACCCGGGGATCCTCAGGAATGGAGGCCACAAGCTCCCGAAGCTCCCAGCTGCTCTTATGGGGGTTCACCTTGTCCTGTTCCAATACCAGACGGGTCACCCCCACATAGCGGGTCATGGCTCCCGCCTGGGTTACCAGGGTTTTCCACCCCTCGGGGCCCTCCACAAGGACCTTATCCCGCACCGCCGTATGGCTGTGCCCGCCGAGGATGAGGTCAATCCCCGCAACATTTTCTGCCATCCGGAGATCCTCTCCATAGCCAATATGGGTAAGGGCCACCACCACATGGCACCCCTGATCGCGCAGATTCTTCACCATTTTCCCGGCAACTTCGGGATAGTTTGCGTTCACGTCGAAGCGTCCCGCCCCACCGGTAACCGCGTGAAGCTCCCCGGGAAGAAGGCCGAAGAAACCGACCTTCACGCCATTTTCGGCGGTCATGGTGTAGGTGGCGAGCATGCTCTCCGGAAGATCTCCCTCTCTGGGGGTGAGGTTGGAGACCACGAAGGGATAGTTGGCCTTGCTCATGGCCTCAAGGGCGATCTCTTCCCCCAGATCGAACTCATGGTTCCCCAGGGTGGCAATCTCCACCCCCGCCTGATTAAGCCCGGCGGTCTCGGCTCCACCGTGGAAGAAGTAGAAGAGAGGGCCTTCGTTGATATCTCCTGCATTGGTGACGAAGAGATTACCCGGATTGGCAAGCTCTTCTTCTGCCACCACCGTGGCAAAGCGGGAGAGCCCCCCCACCTCCACCTTCTGCTTCTCTCCGTCGATCGTCACCGAGACTTGGTAGGGGAAGATGTGGCCGTGCATGTCGTTGATGCTCACAAAGGTGATATGCTTTTCTCCGCCCCAAGCAACCCCCGCAAGCACTGCCATAAGAAGCGCCATTCCAAGAACCGCCATACTCCGTTTCCACTTTTGCATTGCTCTGATTCCTCCTTCATGATATGAAAATACACAGAAGCACGCTTCTGTCACACCCCTCATCTGCTTTCTATCGAAAGATCAGGCCCCCGCAGCCTCCCGAAGAGCCCGGGCCTCCTTGGGAGAGAGGATTTTCTCCTCGTCCACAATGAGGATAATCCGTTCCCGATCATCCTCCCGAACGCGGGCTACCCGCCGCACCACTTCGGCGGCTTCGCCAAACTCCAGCCGGGCATCCCGAAGCAGGGGGGGAGCCCCGATTCTAGAGGCGGGAACCTCCGCAACCCCGGAGACTTCATCCACGATAAAACCCGCCAGGGTATCCCCGGTCTCAATCACCAGCACCCGCTGATCCTTCTCCTGAATCTCTACGGAAGAGGTCATGCCGAGCCGTTTTTTCATGCTCAAGGCAGGGACGATCTCTCCCCGAAGGTTCATAACCCCTTCCACGTAGGGAGGCACTCCCGGAAGCCGGGCAATCTCATCGATTCGGTTGATCTCCCGAATGGTGGTGATGGGAAGCCCCATGGCCTGCCCTGCCACGAGAAAGACCACGAAGGTCTCCCGCTCCTCACCCTTCTGGCGGAGGAGGGCATCCTTCTGCATATCTCCTGTCATGGAAGCCATGGCCTCACGATCCACCAGCCCATCCTTGCCGAGAAGGGCAATCACCTGTCCCCGGGTATGCACGATGCCGATAACGCTGGGGTTGGCCCCCTCCGTACGGGTTACCCCTGGAGGAGGGCTGATCTCATCTTCCATCACCGTGAGCACCTCTCGGATGCCGTCGGCGATAAAGCCTATGCGAAAGGTTCCGTAATCCCCCACAAGGATTTTCCCCGCCTCGGGGCGGAAGGATGTATCCTCAAGCTGAAGCCGTCGCCGGAGAGAGAGCACCGGAAGAATGCTCCCCCGTACGTGGAGCACTCCCTTGACGGTGGAGGGGGAATCCGGCACGGGGACGGGGTCCTGATAGCGCAGGATCTCCTGCACATCCTCCAGGGGAAAGGCGTAAACCTCCCCCTCAAGATCAAAGGTGACGATCTGCCGGGAGGTATCGTGCTGCTCCTGGTGCTCCGAGATCTCTTTCTTTCGGTTTTTTCGGATCGTCTCTAAGGTCTCCCGATCAATGTTGAGAATGCGCTCCGAGTCGAGCACCACCACAAGCTTTTCGTTGTGGTGCACCACCCCCCGAACGATCCCTCCCGTTCCTTCTTCCACATCAATATCCTCTTCGTCGAACTCCACCACCTGCTGGGCCTGTTCCACCACCACCCCCAGGGAGTAGCCCTCCATGTTGAGGATGAGGACCTCGTTACGCTCTCCTTTTTTTTCGGTATAGCTTCCGAGCCGGCTATCCAGATCCACCACGGGGAGAACCTCCCCCCGAAGGTTGATCATTCCCCGAACATTGGCGGAAGCCATGGGAAGAGGGGTGATATCCGGAAGGGCGATGATCTCTCGCACGTCTTCCAGGGGCACCGCAAACTCCCTGCCATTGAGCAGAAATTCCACGTAGCTTCGCGTACCGTTCATGCTGTTTTCCTCCTCACTTCTCGGTCTCCCAGGGAAAGGCGAAGGCGGTGATGCGATCCACCAGCAGTGTCTTTCCAGGATAGCGCTGGGGCAGCTCTTTCCCCACCTCCAGGCTGGTAAAGAGGGCTCGGCCGATGATGTACCGCCCCTCCCGGCCATCTTCCAGGGTTTTGATCCCCCAGGTGTTGTGAAAGACCACCGGCGTCTCTCCGTAAGCTCCCACGTAGAGCATGATATGCCCCGGCATTCCCACCAGGGTACGAAACGGTTTCCCCTCCTTCAGGAGAAGGGCCTCTTTCTCTCGGGGCCCCAGATTTCCGATCTCCAGGACCCTCCCCGTCTGGGCCTGGTAGCGGGAGTTTCGCGGGAGCCAGAGCCCGAAGGGGATGTAGAAATCCCGCACCGCCGCGGAGCAGTCACGATTCTGCACAAGCCCCCCCCAGCCATAGAGTTCTCCCTGAAGCTCTTCGAGAACTTTCATGGCGTTCCACTCCGTAAATGGGACGGGAACGCGCTCCCCCTCATCACGGGGGAGTAGAATCTCCAGCGGAAGGGCCTCACCCGAGATGCCACGACAAACCCCGAGAGCCTGAAAAGCCCCTCCGGGGAGAGGAGGACGCCGGAGGGGAAGCAGTGTCCCCACCTTGGCGGTGCCGAGAAAGTTTCCCCTTTCGTCTCGCAGGGAGGCCTTCTCGCGAAGCACCACCACCTGGGGCATGGCAATCCAGAGATTCCGCATCTCTTCAGAGACTCGGGCCACATGCCGAACATCCGCCCACCCCGAGGCGAAGGAGCCCTTTACATAGATCCATCCCCCGTCCTCCGAAGCGTGGGAGAGGAAGACCGGCTCCAGAGGTTTAAGAGTGGAGTTCTGGAGGTAGTCGAAGGGGTAGCCCTCCCCCGCCCGTGAAGGATCGTAGAAGGCGGGCTCAAGCGTGGGAAAAAGACGCAGATCTGTCTCCTGTACGGTAACCCCCGGAAGGGAGATTTCACCTGCCGCAGATATCCGGGCATTACGGCGCTGTTTTTCCAGCCACTGAGGATCACGGGGGCGGAGGTTCTCTCCGTAGATCTCTCTCTTTTCCAACCACTCGAAGGGCCAGAGAAGATCCTCTTCCGCCACGGCGCATCCTTCATCCCAGGGAGAAAAGTAGTGCTTGCGAAATTCCTGATAGCGGTGCTGCTGCTCTTCCGCAGAGACAAGGGGGGCGTTGTGCTCCTTGGAAAGATAGTGCACCGGATGCTGGGGAATGCGCTGTAGATCCTTGAGAATCTCCGTAGCCGAGAGAGTACCCGGAAGGACACCCCAGAGGAGAAGAACTCCCAGAAGGAAGCGGGCCATTTGCGCTCTTTTCCCTGGGGAGATTCCTCCGAAGTTTCTCAATCCTTCACCGCCCTCTCCATGCGTTCCAGTCCCTCCTGAAGGAGAGATCGAGGGCAGGCCAGAACGATACGCTCGAAACCGCTTCCGGAATCGCCGAAGATGTACCCTTCATCCAGCCAGATCTTTCCCTTCTCCAGCATACGCCGCTCCAGCTCCTCCCTGGAGAATCCGTACTCCCGGAAATCCACCCAGCCGAGATAGGTGCCTTCGGGTTCTATGAGCCGGGCCTTGGAAAGCCGTTGGGAGAGAAAATCGCGAAGAAAGGCCACATTCCCCGTTACATACTCCATGAGAGCATCCACCCAGGAGTCACCCTCCTGAAAGGCCACGGGAGCCGCCGCCAGGGCGAAAACATTGGGACGGCTGAGATGCGCCGCATCCAGAGCTTGCTTGACAAGCCCCCGCTTTGACAGATCGGGGATAATGAGAAAAGAGCACTGGAGCCCCGCAAGGTTAAAGGTCTTGCTGGGGGCCACGCAGGTGACGGAGTTTGCCGCAAACGCCTCTCCCAGAGAGCCGAAGGGGCGATGCCTATACCCCGGAAGCACGAGATCCTCATGAATTTCATCAGTAATCACCAGCACACCATGACGGGCGCAGATCTCCCCGGCGCGACGAAGCTCTTCCTCGCTCCAGACACGCCCCACGGGGTTATGGGGGCTACAGAGCATCAGGGCGGTGACGTCTTTCCGGGAGGCCTGCCGTTCGAGATCCTCGTAATCCATGACGTAGCGATCTCCCTCAAGCCGAAGGGGGTTCTCCACGATCTTCCGATGGTTGTCCCGGATGACCCCGTAGAAGGGATAGTAGACCGGAGGCTGGATAATAATCCCCGCCCCCTCTTCCGTAAGGGCACGAAGGATAAAGGCAAGGGCGGTCACCACCCCCGGAGCAAAGAGAAGCCACTCGGGGGAACAACCCCAGCCGTGACGCCGCTTCTGCCATGCCGCAGGAGCGGCGAAAAAATCCTCCCCCGGAGCGGCGTACCCGAAAATACCGTGAGCGGCCCGCTCTTCCAGGGCCTTACGCACCTCGAAAGGAGCGGGAAAATCCATATCTGCCACCCACATGGGAAAGAGATCTTCCCTTCCGGTATCCCACTTGAGAGACCTCGTACCGCGTCGGGGGAGTACAGCATCAAAATCTACAGGCCTTTGCATAGCATCACACTCCAATGAAGGTATATTTTTGCTTGGGTAGACATGAAAATTATCCCACACCAGCCGGGGGAAGGCAAAAGAAGATGGTATTTTTCATATTTTTCGTCCTGAAAAGAGTCTCCATGCCTCCTTTTCTCCCCGAGGCTGTGGTATTATGAGCTTGTTTTTCATCTCGGAAAAGGGTTTTTGGGTCTGCATCGTTATTGTACATCGTAAAGGAGGAATGTTTCCATGCAGAGAGTATCAAAACGTGGCCTTTTAGCGGTATTTTTTCTGACAGTGGCTCTTTTTCTCGCTCTCCCGGTTTCCGCCGGGGAATTTGAGGCCTCTCAGGCATTGAATGCCTGGGAGCCCGGATCGCCGCACCTCATCGTATCCTTTCCGCATCTCGGATCTCTTATCGACACAGTCAAGCGGTTTGCCCCTCCGGAAGTTGAAAAGGAAAACCCCCTGATGGAGTGGTTCCAGCCCTATCAGGTTCGCAGCCTTGCCTTCGCAGGAGGGCTCAATGGAGGGGTTCTGCAGGCGCAAGGTGTCATCAGCTACGCTCCGGAGGCTTCAGAGTGGCTCAACCGCATCATCCAGGGAGAGCTTACGGAAGAAGATCTCGCTCTATGGGAAGACGAATATGTGGTTGTCCAGGGCCCCCAGGATGTCAACGGCGTAGGCAAGGTCTACACCCTGGTACTGGATCCCTACGATCCCATGGCCCGCATCCTTCTCACCGCCACAGACAATCTCGTGATCTTCGGCTACACCGAGGATAACCTCCGAGCCTCTTTCAAGGCTCTGGAGGATGAATCCACCCGTTTCCAGCCCGAACGCCGTTTCGTAGATCTCCCCAACTACATTCTCTTTAACGACGGAGGATTTACCCAGATCGGCCTTCTGGGGAACAACATGCCTGTTTTCCTGCGGGATAGCATCCGGGGAGAGATCGCCTTCGGCAACGGGGAGACCCAGTGGAATCTCCGGGGCTTCTCCAGCGCCGCCAAGGCGTGGTTCGACAAGGCTATTCTCGATTCCATCACACCCCTCACCAACGAAACGCCCCTTATCGGAGGAGGCCGCACCCTTCTCGCTCTGGCGGCGAATACGGACTTTATCGCCCTCAAGGAGACCCTCATAGCTCTTATGGGAGGAGAAGAAAACTTCAGCTTCCTTTACGACGACATCCTTGAGATGCTCTCCGGCATGGGGGTCAGCGAACAGACCATAGCAGATCTTCTTACGGGATCGTTCCACTTCGTCATGGGAGGCGATGCCGCAACCTTCTTCGCCCCTCTCCCCCTTCCCGGCGCCTATATCGTCCTTAAGGGACAGGGAGAAGCAGCGCATAACGTGGTGGAGATCACCGCCGCTCTCGGAACCGAAATGGGAGGCCTTCCTCTCCAGAAGATGGAGCTTCCCGGATGGGATGTGCTCTACGGCATGAGCATGCCCGCCACGGCGATTCTCGGGGCCAAGGGATCGGATCTCTACATCGGCCTTCTTGATCCTCAGAAGGCCAACGAGCCAAGCCAGGCAAGCCCCCGGATGCTGCAACTCGCCAAGGCTGAGGAGAAGCGCATGGGGTGGCTCTATCTTGATCTCTTCGCCTTGGACTCCTATCTGCTGGAGATGCTGGAAAAGCACGACCTCTGGACCATGCTGGCGGGAGAGGCCGCCGGAGATATCGGCCACGGCATTCTTCTGGCACACCAGCACGTTACCGGCAGCACCGAAGGATTTCTTACGGAGGCCCTGAGCCTTGAGGAGGGACGTTTCTCCCTCTTCTGGGGAAGTCTCTCCGATGAGATCCTGAGCCGCTGGCAGGCAGCCGGAGAGTTCTGGAAGCAGAACTTCGCATCTCCCATGCTCGATATGGTAGAGGGCTCTCTGAATGTGGATCTTCAGGGAGGCACCGAGTAGCATACTATCCGGCATCTCTCCAGGCCCGAAAAGGGGCACCCTCTGAATATCCGAAAACAACATCGAGGATACAGAACATAACACCGCTCAAGCCGGAGAATCTCCCCTTCGCGGGGGGAGTCTCCGGCTTTTACGAGTGCTCCTGATGTTGTTTCCACAATCTTTCCGCCGGAAGATCCCCGGCACCAGCAGATGAAAAAGAATGAAAAAGGAGGAAGTTTCATGAAGAAAGCCAACGTTGTTCCTTTGCTTCTGGCTTGCACTATCCTGGGTTCCGCACTTTTGCTTGGGGGTTGCGGCGGAGGTAATGGAGACGGGAATTCTACAGCGGTGAGTATACGGAAGGTGCAGGATGCGTACTACGATGTCCTCATGGACTATACCGGGCGCACAAACAAAGAAATGGGGAGGGCTCTTGGGGAGGAAATTCTCCGGGTGGTCCCCGATTACGAATCCATGGCAGATTCGCTGCTTCAAGACGAGTTCAACTTGCTGGCAACTCATAATCTGAGTCCCGATTTCCCTACGGCTCTCAGCCGAGCCCAGGCAATTTTTCCCAAGGTCCCTCAGGAATGTCTGGATGAGCTGGCGGGGATGCAAGAAATTTTTAGTTTCGACAAAGACATTCTGGGGGATGGCAGGCTTTCAAAAAATGAGCTGGGGCTTTTGCAACTTTTCCAGGATGTGGTTCGCCCCACCCAAT
Source organism: uncultured Synergistaceae bacterium (assembly GCA_964539095.1). Taxonomy (GTDB): domain Bacteria; phylum Synergistota; class Synergistia; order Synergistales; family Aminiphilaceae; genus DAIPKP01. Next base: position 4,308 of record CAZIFL010000018.1, on the reverse strand, counting down.
GCTCCGGGGTAGCCGCCTTCGGTGAGTCCTCATCTACAGGAAAAACGGTTCTGGGACGCAATCTCGATTGGGATGCTCTGCCCCAAAACTCTCTGTCCAGGATACATGCGGTGACCACCACGAAAAACGGCGAAAAATCCATTGTAATGGTGCACTTCCTGGGATTCCTAACACCCGTCACCGGGTACAACAATAACAAGGTTTTCGGTGCTTTTCTTGATGCCGAGACGGGAGCACCCTACCCCGCTGATCTTAGCACAAAGCGTTCCTACGGCCTGGACTTCCGCTATGCCCTGGAAAACATGTCCACCATACAAGAAATGGTAGACTTTCTAAAGACAAAGGACTACCCGTTCAATCATCTTGTCTTCATGGCAGATGAAACCAGCGCAGGGGTACTGGAGCAAAATATCGGAAGCCCCGGTCGAGGATTTCGATACGCCGATTCACAACTTCGGGAGGGGGTTTCCTGGGATGTTCCTGAAGCTGTGGCCACGGTAAACGATTTCAGGCTTCCCGGCAATTATGTCTATCCGGATGATGACCCATCAGACAATAATCGCTGGAAAACCTATCGGACACTTCTCTTGTCTGAGCTGGCCCGGGAGACCACAATTGACGTGGAGAACATGAAGAGAATTGCGGGATATTCCGGAACCGATGGCAACGCTTATACATCGGGGGCGGTGTTCCTCTCGAACCGTATCGTAACAATTCAGTCCATCATTCTGCGCATGGACACTTTGGAGATGTGGATACACTTCTCTCCCCCCGGGACAAACCCCATGCCGCTCAATCCGACATACCTGCGGGTAAGAACGCCGCTGGAAACACAACTCAACCCCTGAGGGCACTATGGGGCAATTGCGCCCAATGCTCCCATGAAAATTACGCCTTAAGAAATACTCTGAATATTCTCAAAGAACACGGGGAGGTTTTTTTGTGAAAGCTACGGTTATCGTACATAGTGTTTCGGGAAACACCTTTCTTCTGGGCAGGAAAATCCATGAAACCCTTTTAGAAAAGGGAATAACCGCATCTTTTTATCGCGTTCCGGACGAGGATGCCCAAAACCTTACATTTCTTTTCCCGCACATCGCCACCATGCTTCCGCTTATCGAAAAACTTCCTCTCGCCTCCCCGGAGATACTTCTGGAATCCGATCTCATCTTTCTGGGAAGTCCCACCTATTTCGGCAATATGTCCGGGGAGATGAAAAGCTTTCTCGACAGCACCGGAATCTACTGGCCCGAGGCAAAACTCCGGGGCAAAAGGATACTTCCCTTTACCACTGCGGGAACTTCCGAAGGGGGGGGACACCTCTGCCTTCAATCCCTGATAACCTATGGTCTGCACATGGGGATGTTCCCTCTTCCGGTTCCCATGCATCTGTCTCTTCCCAAGGTGATGCCCTCCTACGGAATAGTCGCCTACTCGGGAGGAGCATCGGACATCCCCCCGGAGGAGGCGGTACTGAAAAGCGTGGAGCAGATAATAGGGTGGATTACAGAAAAACATCTCTAGCGCGTCATTCCTGCTTATATTGTGGCTTTGGGTGAACTCCAGGAGCCGGAGCTTGTGTGTTCCCGGCAGCGACCATCGTGGTCGGCGAGTGCAGCTTTGCGTCGTGGAGGCCCTCCTGCCGGCAGGCGGACGTGCCGGCAGGCCCCAACTGCACACCTGGTCGGCGGAAGTCTGGGGCGACGGGCCGGAGCAGCAAAGCAAGGGAGCGGTTCGACCACTCGGGGGAGCAGAGGGGACGCACAAGCGGAGGCTCCCTCTCCAAGGCACAATATAGTGTGGAATAGCCCACTAGTTTACCCAAATTTTTCCGCAGGAGAAGCCTCCAACCCCTCAAGGAAAAGCCTCGTCACCCCGGGGAAGCCTCTTATTTACTATACCGGTCCGCCACCTTGGAGGCTCCCCAGGCCTGGGGCTTGGTGCGACAGATGTAGCCGCTCCCCCGGATCATTCCCACCACGGAAGCAAGCACCTGGCGGCTCTTCCCCCCCTCTCCGAGATCAAGATGAATCTCCCAGGGAGAGGCTCCGAAGCCTGTAAAAACACCGTTCCCCTTTTCTTTAAGGGTTTCCGCCATTTCGAGGCAGAGCAGGGCCTCCCGAAAGAGCCGCTCCGGGAGGCTCATCTCCTGGTGGGTAATCTCCCGGCGGTAAAAAAAAATGCCCCCCCAGGGGGCATAGTGCGCCGTTACGGCGCAGACAAAGCAGACATCCTCACCGTGGCATTGCGAATCCGCCCCGATGACGATGTGCGGAGCTATCCCCTGCTCCCGCGCCACAGATCCGATGCGGCGCAGCATATCCTCCAGAGAGACCGCCCCCAGAGTAGGGCTTACAAAAGCTTTTTCAGATCCGAAAAAAGGATGTTCGCATGCTTCGTGGATGTTCACAAAACCCCCTCCTCTCTCGGGGATTCCCCGAGAATAGACGGCACTCTTTCGCTGACCCCGCCTATTATACGGCAAAAAAGGCTTTTTTATAAAACTCCCTCGGAAGCTTTCTCTTCCGCCGCTGTCCAGAGAGGCTTTTTGGCGGGCTCTACCAGAAGAAAGGCCCCTACCAGGGCGGTAAAAGGAGCCACCGTAACGAGGCCGATGCTCCCCACAAGGGTATGGAGCATCTCCGCAGCCACGTAGTTGAGATTTACGATGTTCGTTCCGGGAATTCCCTGGCCCATGAAAAACATGAGCATGGTGAGATAGCCTCCGGAATAGGCAAGTACAAGGGTGGTGGTCATGGTACCGATCACCGCACGCCCCACGGAGAGTCCGGACCGAAAGAGTTCCCACCGGGAGATGTCCCGGCGGTGATAGGCTACCTCGTCCATGGCGGCGGCGATATCCATGGCAAGATCCATCACCGCCCCGGAGGAGGCAAAAAAGACCCCCGCCAGAAAGAGCCGGGTAAGATCAAGATGCGCAAAGCCAGCGTAGAGAAGAGTCTCCGCAAAGGGACGTACCGCCCCATGAAGCCCGAAGGGACGGGAAAAAAGTATGGCCATGCCGCAGGTGAGAAGCAACCCCAGAAAGGCTCCCCAGAAGGCCACCACTCCCCGTTTACGGCATCCTCCCACGAGAAAGATGATCCCCCCGGTGAGCAGCGTGAGAAGCCCCAGGGATATGAAAATGGGATCGTATCCCTTGAGAAAGAGGGGTATCATGGCTTTCCAGAGAAGGAGCACGGTGAAGATAAAGGAGAGAAGTGCCCGCAATCCCGTAAGGCCTCCCACCAGGATCAGTCCCACCGCAAAGATGCCGAAAAGCCACATCTCCACGCCGATTCGATAGATCCCCACCGCCCGGACCGCCCGAAGTTCTCCGTTATCTCCTTCTATATTGAGCAGCACCTTCTGCCCCGGAGCATAGAAGAAATCGAGTTCCAGCCTCCCGGTGAGAAGGTTTTCCGCCTCCGCCTCCTCCCCCTTCCAGGAGCCGTTCAAGATACGCACCCGAACCTCCTGAGGCCCGGTTCGGACGATGCCGAACTGACGCACCAGGGAGTTGTCCGTTTCGAGAACCAATCCCCGGGCATGCTGTACCGTGGAGGAGACCCGCTCCTCAAAACCCGTGGGAATAAGGAGGAGAGCCGCACAGATTCCAAGAATAACCAGGGAAAAAAGGGTATTACGATGCCGCTCGCTTCCAAGCATACCTGCCATAGCTCCTGCCAACTCCTTTTCTTTACAATCCGACCAGGAAAACATGACGATTCGGGGGCGAAGAACTCTCCGCCCCCGAATACCGGGGAAAGGGAAAAAAGAGGTTTCTACAGATTCATGAGAGCCACGATCTTGGTGAAGATGTCCGTATTATCATAGTATCCGTTGAAGCTCTCCGCACCGGCGCCCATGGCAGAAACCGGCACGGGCACTCCCGTATGGGCATAGGAAGTCCAGGCAAGCCCGGCTTTCTGATTAAGGATATGGGTGAGGGCGATGCTGAAAGGCTCGTATCCTCCGTAGAGAAGGTAGGCCTCTTCCTGGGAGACCCCCGCCTTTTCTCCCATCATGCTGGCCATAAAAGCCCCTTTGAGATCCCGCACTTCGAAGGGTTTCAGAGCACTTGCCAGAAGGCTCCGAGCCTCTTCGCTTCCTTCGGCGGCTTTCTTTTCAAGCTCCTCCCGTTCGGCATCCGTGAGAATGCTCAGACCGAAAAATTCCCGCACCATGGGGAGAACATCTTCGAAGTTCGGCGCAGCGTCGGCATGAGCCTTACGGTACGTATCCAGAAGAGCATCAAAGGCCTCATACGAACCCTTCTGCCCCTGAAGTTCCAAGAAGTAAGTTTCA
>CAZIFL010000017.1:0-58726 GCA_964539095.1 uncultured Synergistaceae bacterium | reverse complement strand
AGCGGAGGCTCCGTGAAACAGCACGTGACACGTTATTTGTAAAACCGCTCTAGTTTGTGGGTCTACTCTGCGGGCGGAGTCTTGGAGCTTCTCAGGAGCAGAGATGCACCGCTGCCATGGCGTAGATAAGGGCGGCGGGCTTGAGGTGGCAGATGGGCACGTACTCCTCTTCCGTATGTGCCTGGGCCACGGAGCCGGGGCCGAGATTGACCGCGGGAATACCCGCATAATTTGCCAGAAGAGAGGCATCGGTCCACCCCGTTTTGGGACGGCACTGGGCCTCTTCTCCGCGAACGTCCCGGTGGGCTTTCAAAAGTGCCTGTACCAGGGGGTGCTCCGGCTCTACATAGACCGGTAGATGGTCCATGGTGGCCATGTTATCCGGGTTTCGGTGAAGGGTAGCCTTGAACTCAGGGTCTTCTCTCCGGAGTTTTTCGAGAATCTCCTCGAAGTCTCGGAGAACCTGCTCCAGAGATTCTTTGGGGGTATAGCGGCGGTCAAGCTGGAGCACGCATCGCCCCGCCACGCTGCTTGGCTGATCCCCTCCATGGAGGGTGCCGAAGTTCAGAATCGACCTTCCCACCCCCGGATGTTCCCGCTCTGCAAGCCGGGGGACGAGATCCTCTTCAATGGCCCGGATAAGCTTGGCCGCCTTGGATATGGCGTTGATCCCCCGTTCCGGCACCCCTCCGTGAGCGGTCTTTCCCTCAATCACGATATCCAGCCACTCCAGCCCCCGATGGCCCGGAGCTATGGAGAGTTCTGTGGGTTCCCCCACGATGGCGAAATCCGCCTTAGGCCCCCGAGTGACGATGGCCTCGGTCCCCTCGCTTTGCAGCTCTTCGTTGATGACCCCCGTAAAGATCACATCTCCCTTGAGAGGGATTTCCGCTCTTTGAAGAGCCAGCAGAGCCATCATCATGGCAGCCACCCCCGCTTTCATATCGCAGGCTCCCCGGCCGTAGAGGCGCCCCTCCCGGATCACAGGATCGTAGGGGGCTTCCATGCGGTAGGGGCGAACCGTGTCGGTATGTCCGTTCAGCATGAGGTTCTTCCCCCCTCCGGAACCACGAAGAACCGCCACCACATTGGGCCGCTCGTCGAGAACCGGCATTAGTTCTACCTCAATCCCCTGGCGACGAAGAAAGTCGTGCATGGAGAGGGCGATCTCCCGTTCTCTCCCCGGAGTATCCCTGTGGCTTGGGATGCGGATAAGATCCTGAAGCAGTTCTACGATCTCCTTTTCGGAAATCGCCCTGTCAAGAAGCTGGAGTATGTTCATACGTATCAGACCTCCCGTGGGTAGATTTTGTGACCTTCCCGTATGTTTTCTACCATTTACCGGAAAAAGGGTCAACCAGAGCGATGTTTTTTGCACCAAAATGCGCTCTTCTCTCGGACAAAGGGCTGGAGAATCTTGACCCACAGCAAGTAGTTTGATACCCTCATGACGTGCAAATTGTCTAAAAAACAGAAGAGAGAGGGTGGGGCCTGGGAAGATACACTGAAGAAGCTGATGGTGCGCAGGAATGTTCTCTTCCGAAGTTGTCTTTTTCTTTATGGAAAGGACAAGAACGGTGTGGCATGTCTTTTTTTAAGAAAGGGGCGATAGCGGTGAAAAGCAGATTCCCGCATACGTATGTTCTTTTGTTTAGCGTTATCATTCTCTGTTCTCTGTTGACCTATGTTATTCCCGCAGGTGTCTATGAGCGGGTAAAGGATCCCCACACGGGGAGAACCGTGGTTGATGCGGCCTCCTTCCATCACGTGGAAGCTACCCCCACCCATCCCTTTGATGTTTTTCTGGCGGTTCAGAATGGCATGAAGCAGGCCGCGGGGATTATTTTCTTCATTTTCCTCGTGGGAGGTGCCTTCAGCATCATCCAGGCCACGGGGTTTGTAGAGGCCGGGATCGGAAAGATTCTGGGGAAAATCCAAGGTAAGGAGACGCTTCTCATACCTTTTACAATGTTCCTCTTCTCCCTGGGAGGAGCTACCTTCGGTATGGCGGAGGAGACCATCGTATTCATCCCCATTGGGGTAGCCATTGCCCGGGCCATGGGGTACGATTCCATTACGGGTATGGCCATGGTGGCTCTCGGAGCGGCAGCAGGATTTACCGGAGGCTGGATGAATCCCTTCACCGTTGGCGTGGCCCAGGGAATTGCGGAGCTTCCCATCTTCTCCGGCATCGGTTTCCGTCTTGGGGTCTACGTGGTTATTCTCTTCATCGCCGTGGTCTATGTTATGCGCTACGCCAAGAAGATTAAGGCAAATCCCGAACTCAGCCCCATGTACGACCTCGATCAGGCCGAGGCGGTGCACTGGGATGACCTCTCCGCCCTTCCCAAGTATGAGGGAAAGCACAATCTGGTGGGGCTCGTGCTGCTGGCGGGTTTCGGCATGCTGATCTACGGCGTCTTCAAGCTCGACTGGTATATTGATGAGCTGGCGGGAATCTTCCTTGCCATGGGTATCATCGCAGGTGTCCTTGGAGGGCTTACCCCCAACGCCATGGCGAGAGCCTTTGTGGATGGTCTGAGAATGATCGCCTTTGGAGCGCTCATCGTCGGTGTGGCTCGGGGAATTCTTGTGGTTCTTACGGACGGTCAGATTATCGACACCATTATCTACTCCCTCGCCCATTGGGTTCAGGGGCTTCCCGAGGCGATCAGTGCGGGAGGAATGTTCCTCGTCCAGGTGATTATCAACACCTTCATCCCCTCCGGAAGCGGGCAGGCTGCGGTAACCATCCCCATCATGGCCCCCGTGGGGGATCTTGTGGGAATCTCTCGGCAGATCGTCGTTCTGGCGTACCAGTTTGGAGACGGCTTTACCAACTCCATCATCCCCACCTCGGGAACTCTCTTCGCCTCTCTCGCTATGGCGAAGATCCCTTACGAGCGGTGGGTCAAGTTCCTCTGGCCCCTTATGACAATCTGGATTCTCTGCGGTTTTGCAGCGGTCACCCTGGCGGTCTTCATGGGTTACGCCTAGCGAAAACGGTTTTCTGTACCGGAAGTATTCCCAAGCTGCTACAGGCAAGGTGGGGAGGAACGTGGATGTTCCTCCCCACCTTTGATATATGTTGCACTTGTAGATGGTTCCAAAAGTTCTTCATAGGACTTGTCATGGTATAGGTAAAGATGGTATCCTTAGCAAAGACTCGAAGAAATGTTTTCAATGTTTCAAAGCCTATTCTGCGAAAAAACTTCCCCCCCGAGGAGGGGAAGCCTTTTTGTGCGCCGGGGCTTGTTTTTTGCCCCTTCGTATGTTCTTTTTTTAACAAGGCGCTTTGGATGTTTTGGAATGCGAGAAAACCTGGAAACCGTACGGAGAAGGGTTTTTCGTTTTGAAGGAGGGAGAGAATGACTACAGCTATTGTAAAGGAAGAGGTCATTTCCAAAACCAGGGATATCGTGGCCCCCTGGAAAGAGAAAAAGGGAGGCCTCATCCCGGTTCTTCAGGCAACCCAGGAGATGTTCGGTTATCTGCCTGCAGATGCCGTGGAGACCATCTCCGAGGAGATGCTTATTCCGCTAGCGGAGATCTACGGTGTGGCAACCTTCTATGCTCAGTTTCATCTCAAGCCCCGGGGGCGTCATATCATCCGGGTCTGTCGGGGCACTGCCTGCCATGTGCGGGGGAGCCTCAAGATTCTGGAGAGGGTGAAGGAGCTTCTTCATGTGGAGGAGAACGGCACCACTGAGGATCTCCGTTTCACCCTGGAGCCCGTGGCCTGTATCGGGGCCTGTGGCCTCGCTCCGGTGATTATGGTTAATGATGAGACCTTCGGACGCCTTACGGTGGACATGGTGGAGGGTATTATTAGTAAGTTTGAGTAATCCCTCATGCGGATTTTTTCCGAAGAATGATGCGGATTACCGAAAAGTTCGGAATTCCTCTCAGGATATGCCGGAAAAAATCAGGATGTGCCTTGTGGCAGAACCATTCGTTTTGAAGGAATTTATCTGGTGGAGGTGTACGCGTTGCCCAAGATACAGAATCTTGCGGATTTGAGAAAAATCAAGGAACGTGCGTCAGATCTTACCGCTGCTCGTTCGGAAGGCAGGACCCGCATTATCATCGGCATGGGAACCTGTGGTATCGCTGCGGGGGCACGGGCTATTCTTGATGCGGTAATGAAAGAACTTGAGACCCGAGGGTTAAAGGATGTTACCGTGGAGACCACGGGCTGTATCGGCATGTGTCAGGAAGAGCCCCTTCTTGATGTTATCCGGCAGGGAGAATCCCGGATAACCTACGGCAATGTCTCTCCCGGGGATGTTTCCCGTATTATCGCAGAGCACGTGGTGAACGGCCAGATCGTTGACAGCCTGGTCATTGGCCGGACGGACTAGGGGAGAAATTCTATGAGTCTTTATCGATCCCACGTATTGATCTGTAACGGTACCGGGTGCGTCTCCAGTGGTGCCAAGGCGGTAACCGAGGCCTTTGAGAAGAATCTCGCTCTCCGGGGGCTGGATAAGGAAGTAGCTCTTATCCCCACGGGGTGCCATGGCATGTGCGAGATGGGGCCTGTGGTGGTGATCTACCCCGAGGGAACTTTCTATTGCCGTGTTACCCCTCAAGATGTGCTGGAAATTATCGAAGAGCACCTCTACAAGGGGCGTATCGTGGAGCGCCTTCTCTACAAGGAGCCCCATAATGCGGAGGAGATCCCCCACTACAAGGATATCCCCTTCTACAGCAAGCAGCACCGTATCGCGTTGCACAACTGCGGCTATATCAACCCCGACAATATTGATGAATATATTGCCCGGGACGGCTACCAGGCTCTGGTGAAGGTTCTCACCGAGATGGCCCCGGAACAGGTTGTCGAAGAGGTTAAGATTTCCGGACTTCGCGGTCGTGGGGGCGGGGGTTTCCCCACGGGGCTGAAGTGGAGCTTCTGCGCCGCCTCCAAGGGAGATAAAAAGTACGTTATCTGCAACGCCGACGAAGGCGATCCCGGGGCCTTCATGGATCGCTCCATTCTGGAGGGGGATCCCCATGCGGTGGTGGAAGGTATGCTTATCGGTGCCTATGCCATGGGGGCAAATGAAGGGTACATCTACTGTCGGGCGGAGTATCCTCTGGCCATTCGTCGGCTCAAATGGACCATTGAGCAGGCGGAGGAGTACGGACTGCTTGGAGATAACATTCTCGGAACGGACTTCAGCTTCCACCTCCACATCAAAGAGGGTGCAGGGGCCTTCGTCTGTGGTGAAGAGACCGCTCTCATGGCCTCCATCGAGGGGCAACGCGGCATGCCCCGTCCCCGTCCCCCCTTCCCTGCTAACAAGGGGCTCTGGGGGAAACCGAGCAACATCAACAACGTGGAGACCTGGGCCAACGTCCCCGCCATCTTGCGGGAAGGTGGAGCCTGGTACGCCTCCATCGGCACAGAGAAATCCAAGGGAACCAAGGTCTTTGCCCTCACCGGCAAGGTAAACCGCACGGGTCTCGTGGAAGTTCCCATGGGGACCACCCTGCGTGAAGTGGTCTTCGACATCGGTGGCGGCGTTCTCGGAGGGAAGAAGTTCAAGGCCGTGCAGATCGGCGGCCCCTCGGGAGGCTGCCTCACGGAGGAGCATCTGGATATTCCCATCAGCTACGAATCCCTCACGGGAGCCGGAGCCATCATGGGTTCCGGAGGTCTTGTGGTGATGGATGAGGACAACTGCATGGTGGATGTGGCGCGCTTCTTCCTGGAGTTCACCCAGCGGGAGTCCTGCGGTAAGTGTGTCCCCTGCCGGGAGGGTACCAAGAAGATGCTGGACATCCTGAACCGTATCGTCTCCGGTAAGGGGAAGCCCGAGGATATCGAGAACCTGGAGTATCTGGGCAAGATGATCAAAGACACCTCTCTCTGCGGTCTTGGCCAGACAGCTCCGAACCCCGTACTTACCACCCTGCGCTATTTCCGGAACGAGTATGAGGCTCACATCGACGAGCATCGCTGCCCCGCTGGAGCCTGCGAGGAGCTTACCCGGTTCATCATTGATGCGGAGAAGTGCATCGGCTGCACCAAGTGCGCCCGGGTCTGCCCGGTGGAGGCCATTACGGGAGAGGTCAAGAAGGCCCATGTGATCGATCAGGAAAAGTGCGTTAAATGCGGTGCCTGTATGGATGCATGTCCTGTGAAGGCCATCTCCAGAAAGTAGCCAGGAGGTCATACAAAAATGCAAGGCATAGAGCTTACGATTAACGGTATAAAAGTAACCGCCCAGGCGGGGATGACCATCCTTGAAGCCGCAAGAAGTGCGAATATCCGTATTCCCACACTCTGCGATCATCCGGCGGTTCCTCCCGCAGGGGCCTGCCGGGTCTGTCTTGTGGAGATGGAGGGGAACCCCAAGCTTCTCACCTCCTGCACCACTCCGGCGACCCCGGGCATGGTTATCCACACCCACTCCCCCCGGGTGCTTGAGGCCCGGAGAGCTGTGGTGGAGCTGCTTCTCGTCCGGCACCCCCTGGACTGCTTCTCCTGCCCGAGTAACGGCAAGTGTGAGCTTCAGGACGTGGCCTACGAGCTGGGTATCGAAGCCTCCCGTTTCGCCGAGGAGGGGGATACCTGCCGGGAGCACAACTTCGAGGACGCCAATCCCTTCTACACTCGGGATATGAACAAGTGCATCCTCTGTGGCCGCTGTATCCGGGCCTGTGACAGTCTCGCCCAGTACCACGCCATCGACTTTCAGAACCGGGGTATCCATACCATGGTGCAGCCTCCGGTGGGCAAAGAACTGGAAAATTCGGACTGTACCTTCTGCGGTCAGTGCGTGCAGCTCTGTCCTGTGGGAGCGCTCTCGGAGAAGACCGCCGCAGGCAAAGGACGCCCCTGGGAGATGGAGAGCACCAAAACTGTATGCTCCTACTGCGGTGTGGGGTGCGAACTCAACATCCAGGTGAACACAAAAACCGGGCGTATCGCCAACGTCACCACCGATTACGCCAGTTCCACCTCCCTCAACGAGGGGCGCTGCTGTGTGAAGGGGCGCTTTGCCTGGCAGTATGTCCAGAGCGATGAGCGTCTCACCACCCCCCTTATCCGGGAGAGGGACACCTTCCGGAAGGCCTCCTGGGATGAAGCTCTCAATTACGTAGCCCAAAAGATGGGAGCCATCAAGCAAGAATCCGGCCCCGACGCCCTGGGCTTCTTCTCCTCCGCCCGGTGCACCAACGAGGAGAACTATCTCTTGCAGCGTCTCGCCCGGGAGGTGGTGGGTACCCACAATGTGGACCACTGCGCTCATCTCTGACACAGTGCTACTGTAGCGGGTCTCGGTGAGACCCTCGGAAGCGGCGCCATGACCAACAATTTTGCCTCCATCATGGAGGCGGATGTGATGCTTGTCATCGGATCCAACACCACCGAAGCACACCCCGTCATCGGCTCCTGGATCAAGGAACGCCGGCGCAACGGGGCGAAACTTATCGTCTGCGATCCCCGGAAGATCGAACTTGCCAAATATGCGGATGTCTATCTTCGTCAGAAGAGCGGCTCCGATGTGGCTCTGGTGAATGGCCTCATGCACGTGATCCTTCGGGACAACCTTCAGAACCAGGCCTTCATTGAGGAGCGGGTAGAGAACTTCGAAGCTCTGAAAGAGACCGTCAAGGCCTATACCCCCGAAAAGGTGAGCGAGATCACCGGTCTTGCTCCGGAGGATGTGGAAAAGGCCGCCCGGATCTATGCTCAGGGCCCTAACTCCGCCACCTTCTACACCATGGGGATTACCCAGCACACCTCGGGGACCAACAATGTCCGCTCCCTCGCCAATCTTGCCCTTCTCTGTGGCATGATGGGGCGTCCCGGCGTAGGGGTGAACCCCCTCCGGGGACAGAACAACGTGCAGGGAGCCTGCGACATGGGGGCCCTTCCCAACGTCTTCACGGGATACCAGAAGGTAGCCCTCCCGGAGGTGCGGGAGAAGTTTGCTACGCTCTGGAAAGGGGCGGCCTTCTCGGACAAGCTCGGCAAGACCCTGGTGAAGATGATGGAAGCCGCAGGAACCGGAGAGATGCGGGGGCTCTACATCATGGGAGAGAACCCTATGGTGACAGATCCCGATACCAACCATGTGCGCCACTGTCTGGAACATCTTGAGCTTCTGGTGGTTCAGGATATCTTCCTCACCGAAACGGCACAGCTTGCGGATGTGGTCTTCCCCGCCGCCTGCTGGGGCGAGAAGGAAGGTACCTTCACCAACACCACCCGGACGGTACAGCGGGTACGCAAGGCGGTCAACTCCCCTGGCGAGGCCCGGCCTGACTGGGAGATTCTCACGGCTCTGGCGAACCGCATGGGGGCAGCCTGGAAGTTCCGGAGCGCCTCGGAGGTCTTCGACGATATCGCCGCATGCACCCCGAGCTACGCCGGCATGAGCTATGATCGGCTTGACCAGGCAGGACTCTCCTGGCCCTGTCCGAACGCAGAGCATCCCGGGACGGCAAATCTTCATGTGGGGAAATTCCCCCGACCCAACGGCAAGGCCATCTTCTCCCCCTGCGAGTGGCAGCCTCCCCACGAGTGGCCCGACGAGGAGTACCCCTTCCTCGCCTCCACAGGGCGCCTGCTCTATCACTACCACTCGGGGAGCATGAGCCGCCGGAGCGCTCCCGGAGAGTTCGTCACCGAACTGTATATCGAAATCCATCCCGCGGACGCGGCGGAGCTTCAGGTAGAGCCGGGGGAGATGCTTTCGGTCTCCTCCCGTCGGGGTGTGGTAGAGGGAAAGGCTAAGATCTCCGATCGGGTTCCTCCCCGGATGGTCTTCCTCCCCTTCCACTTTGCGGAGTCCGGAGCAAACTTTCTTACGGCGGCAGAGATCGACCCCGTTTCGGAGACCCCCGGTTACAAGATCAGTGCGGTAAGAGTTCTCAAAGCGGTATAGCAGTTTCAGCCACACAACGTTTTTGCGGAGTAAAGATACAAAAAATATCGGAGAGTAAGGGAAGGAGTTATTTAAATGAACACAGCGTTTAAGAGCCCCGTGGAAATCGCCAAAGGTGCCTGTGCAGCTTCGCAGGCAAAAAGCAGCTGGTCCGTACCCCAGCTTCTCATTATGGGAACCCTTGCGGGGGCCTATATTGCCTTTGCGGGATTTCTTGCCACCGTGGTTTCTCAGGATCTCGCCACCTATGTGGGAGTCGGCATGGCCAAGTTTATTACCGGGGCGGTCTTCTCCACGGGACTTATGCTGGTGGTGATCGCGGGAGGCGAACTCTTTACGGGGAACTGCATGATGGTTCTCGGTAGCTTTGTGGGATGCCAGCCCTTCTACGGGGTAGCCCGGAACTGGGTCTGGGTCTACATCGCCAACTTCCTCGGTTCTGTCCTCGTGGCGATTCTTATCTACTACTCTGGCCTCGCCACCGGTGCGGTGGGAGCGAATGCCCTGAAGATCGCCGCAGGGAAGATGAGCATTCCCTTTATGGAGGGTTTCTTCCGGGGAATTCTCTGTAACTGGATTGTGGTGCTGGCGGTGTGGATGAGCATGGCCGCAGTAGACGTGGCGGGCAAAATTTGGGCCATCTTCTTTCCCATCATGGCCTTTGTGGCTTCCGGGTTCGAACACAGCATCGCCAATATGTACTTCATGACCATGGGAATCTTTATCAAGGGGAGCGATACGGTGGTTGCCGCCTCGGGGCTTTCGGCGGAGCAGCTCTCCAGCGTAGGAATCGGCGGATTTTTCCAGAACCTTATCCCCGTCACCCTGGGGAACATGGTAGGAGGCATCTTCTTCGTGGCGGTCTTCTACTACCTGGTATTCCAGAAAAAACTTGAGGACTTCCAGTAGGCACAGTTGCGAGTTCCATTGATGACTACCGTACCGAAATGCGGCAGAGGCGGGAAACTTCCCGCTTCTGCCGTTATTCTTGGGGGAGGTCGGGGGAGGCGCATGGGGGGGAACAAGCTTTTTCTCACCTATCAGGGGGTTCCTCTTCTTGAAAGCGCTCTTTTTCGACTCTCCCCGTACTTTCAGGAGATCCTTCTTTCGGTGGGCCCCGAAGATCGAGAGCCTCTGAAAAGACTTCTCTCGGGAATCTCTCTGGAGTGCCCTCTGAAGATTGTGGAGGATCGCTCTCCCGGAAGAGGGCCGTTAGAGGGGGTAGCCCGAAGTCTTGAGGCGCTCTCTACGGAGTGGGGTTTTTTTATCGGGTGTGACATGCCCTGGGTTCGTGAGATAGTGGTGCGTACTCTTTGGGAGGCTCGGGAAGAGAAAAGCCAGGCCTTGGTCGCCCGGATAGAGGGATATCTGGAGCCTCTCCACGCCTTTTATGCTCGCTCCTGCCTCGCTTCGGTGCAGATGGCTCTGAAGGAAGGAGAGAACAGGCTGAAAAGTTTTTATGCCTCCGTGGAGGTCACTGTGGCGGAAGAGTCCCTTTTTGCCTCTCTGCCGGGATACCGCCGCTCCTTCCGGGGGATGAATACTCCGGAGGATCTTCGCTATTTTGAGAATCCTCACCTGTGAAAGATGTTCTCCGGTCTTTTTTCATAAAGAAAAGGAGAGCCCCCTCCCGATTTCCAGCTTTTTGTTCTGGAAGATAAAGGGTGTACAATAATGGGGTGGCAAAGCAACAGAAAATATTTAAGGAGGTGTACGAGTGGATGTTAATCTTGCAATATTATGGGATGTAGAGAACGTGACCCCTTCGGCGGACTCGTTCTTTGTGGAGGGGCTTCTGGAGTATGCCCGGCATATCGGGAATATCTCTTCGGCGGTGGCCATCGGCAATTGGAGTAGCTCCATCAACAACACCCTGGCGGTGAACATTTCGGAAAAGGGGTTTGAACTTATTCACCTTCCTCAGCCGGAGGAGAAGAACAAACGCAAGAAGAACAGCTCGGACTTCGTGCTCATCACCAAGGCCACGGAGATGATCTTTCAGTATCCTCACATAAAGACCTATATTCTTCTTACCGGGGATATCGATTTTCGCCCCCTTCTTCAAACTCTGAAGAAGCACGGCAAGAAGATTATCGTCGTCTGCGACTCGAATACCGCATCGGAACATCTACTGGAATTCGCGGATGAGTATACTGATTACCGGGCGCTGATCCCCGATGAAGAGGAGGAAGAGCCGAACGGTGAGGATGATCTGGAGCCCCTGAAGCGGGAGGATGCCTTCACACTTCTTGCGGAGGCGGTGGACGTGATGATCCGCAGAAAGAAAATTCCCACTCCGGGATCCGTAAAGGTGCGGATGCAGCTTCTGAACGAAAATTTTTCCGGCGATGTGGAGGGGTACTCCACCTGGCGAGATTTTCTCAACGATGCCCTCCGCTGCAATGTGATCCGGGCCCAGAGCACTCCCAAGGGGATGACCCTTTCCCCCTACAAAATCACCTCCAGCGAGGGGATTTCCGATATTCCCGCAGTTATCCGGCATCTCATGGATGTGATCCATGCGCTATGCCCTCACCAGAAATGGATTCACTTTGCTCAGGTGAGCGATGCCCTTATCGAGCGGGGCATCAACATCAAGGAATATAAATATCCCAAGCTGAAAAAACTTATCATGGATGCAGAAAAGAGAGATCTTGTAGAAACCCGGAGTTCCAATATGAAGTGGTATGTGAGAAGAAAGGAATAGTCCTCGTTTTTTCTTGAGGGGATGAAAAAGAGGGAGGAAGGGGCTCGTAAGCCCTTTCCTCCCTCTTAGCATGTTCTCTAGGATGCTGTACGTTGTTTAGGATGCCATGGAAACCTTGGTGTTCTTGTTTCGAAAAGAGCGCTTCTCCCCGTAAGGGCTTTGGGAGCGTTTCGAAGAAGTTCTCTCTCCGGTCTTGTTCGAAAGCTCCACCTGAACCTTCCGGTTCTTGTAGACGCTCTTCTCAAGAGCCCGAAGAACCTGGGCTTCCTCTTCACGGGGGATTTCGAAAAAGGAAAAGCTCTTGGTGATATCAATCTTGCCGAAGGGGAGACCTCGCTTGCCCATCTGCCTCGTTACAAAGGAGATAAGATCCTTCGGAGCAAGGCCGTCCATGGCGCCGATGTTGATAAAGAGCCGCGAGAAGTTCCCCTTTCGATCGAAGGAGGAACGATCCTTCGAAGAGCGGGAGTCCGAGAACTCCTCTGCATCGCGCCGGCGATCCGGAGCGCTGAGATCCTCGGCATCCTTGTAGTAGGCGAGAAGGTGCTCAAACTCCATGGAGAGGAAGATCTTGATAAGCTCCTCCCGGCTGAGATGCTCAAGCTTTTTCGAGATCATGGGGAGGAACTGCTGCATATCCTCGTGATCCACCGGGGTACTCTGTACCCTGTCGATAAGGTTAAGAAGCTGCTTCTCACAGATCTCCTTACCCCCGGGAACAGGAAGGAAGGCAAAGCTCCGCTTGAGGCTTCTCTCGATAGAGTGAATCTTATGCTTCTCCTTGAGATTGATGATAGCGATGGAGATTCCCTCGTGCCCTGCTCTTCCGGTGCGTCCGCTCCGGTGCGTATAGACTTCGGGATCATCCGGAAGGTTGTAATGCAGCACGTGGCTGATTCCCTGAACATCAAGCCCCCGGGCGGCCACATCCGTGGCTACCAGAAGCTGGAGATTTTTCTGGCGGAACTTCTGCATAACGTACTCCCGCTGGCTCTGGGAGAGATCGCCGTGCAGGGCGTCCGCATCGTAGCCGTCGTTAATCAGCTTCTGGGCGATATCCTTGGTCTCCTGACGGGTGCGGCAGAAGACGATGCCGTAAATCTCGGGGCGAAAATCCACAATCCGCTTCAGGGCGGAGTAGCGATCTTTAGAGCGTACCATATGGCAGAGATGCTCCACCGTTTCGGATCCGCTGTTTTTGATCCCCACGCTGACCTCCACAGGGTCGGTCATGTAATTTTGAGCGATCTGCTGCATCTCCCGGGGCATGGTGGCGGAGAAGAGCGATGTTTTTTTGGTCTCCGGAGTCTGGGAAAGAATGGCATCCAGATCATCTTTAAAGCCCATATCCAGCATCTCGTCCGCCTCGTCGAGAATGACCCGGGTAATGGCGGAGAGGTCGATCTTCCGGCGTTTATTCAGAAGGTCGTTCATCCTGCCCGGAGTGGCGACGATAATGTGCACTCCCCGGCGAAGGGCAGTGATCTGCGGCTCCGCATCGGCTCCGCCGTACACCGCAAGAATCCGCAGGCCCGGAAGATGGGATGCAAAAGACTGAAGATCGCGGCAGATCTGAAGGCAGAGTTCCCGGGTAGGGGCAAGGATCAGCCCCTGGGGCTTGGAAAGAGAAAGGTCGATCTTCTGGATGAGGGGAAGGCCGAAGGCGGCAGTTTTGCCTGTTCCCGTCTGGGCGAGACCGATAATATCCTGATCGGTATCCAGAGCGAGAGGGATAGCCTTTTCCTGAATAGGCATGGGGTTTTCAAAACCGAGATCTTCAATGGCTCGAAGGATCTCCTGGGAAAAGCCGAATTCATCAAATCGTTTCATGTATATACCTCGTTTTTTGGAACAGCATAGGGAAGCTCTGCGTGTTCGTGGATTTTGTGGCGCCATGGGGGAAGGGGTCTCTTCTTTTTCCGAAGGAACTACGACCAGTCATACAGACTCCGGCAACTCCGAAGTCATCCTGTATGGCTGCGACGAGGAACCCATCGAAAGGAGAAGCACCGCTCCTTTCGGAAAGAAAATCCCAATCCCATTGCAACCATCTCAGGAACACAAATGTATCTGACAAGAACCCACTCTCTCCAAAAGAGATGAGCCCTTTCTGTCTCCACGATGCCAAGGGGGCATTATACGCATACGGGCCTTATAATGCAAGGAGTAATTTTCATCGCCCCTCATTTTGTAACGCATATACCTTCTGAAGAAAGCCCCCGCTATCTTGTGCACAGGAGCTGTCCTCTATATTTTTGTCACTTTTCCGGCTATTTGTTATAATGGATCCGCCAACCCATGCTATTGTTTCTCCCCGTAACTGAAGAGTCCTGTTGCAGACCCCGGAAGAGAGAGCTTCCATGCGGAGTGTTTTCTGAGCAGAGAGGGAAGCTTTTTTGAGGAGCCTTATATCATAATATTGCGAAGATTCTCCGCCCTTCTTTTTGGTCGGAGCGTCTCAAGATGAGGAGGTACACATGACCGCTGTGGAATCTGTGGGAAAAGCCATAGAAATCGAAGATCTCTGGAAAATCTATTCGAGAACCAAGAAAAACCGTTACGGTTCCGAAGTGCTCCGCAATCCGGAAAAACTTCGTGCCCTCGAAGGAAACAGCGATGCCGTCTTTGCCGTAAAGGGGGTCTCTCTCTGGGTGGCTCCGGGAGAGACGTTCATCATCATGGGGCTTTCCGGAAGCGGTAAATCCACCCTGATCCGCTGTCTTCTCCGCCTGGTGGAGCCCACGGGAGGATTCATAAAGATAAACGGGGAAGAGGTAACCTCCATGACCTCTTCAGAGCTTGTCGCCTTCCGGAGGAATCAGGTGGCCATGGTTTTTCAGCATTACGGCCTGCTCCCCCACCGTACGGTGCTGCAGAATGTCTCTTTCGGTCTTCGGCTTCGAGGAGAGCCTGCCGAAAAAGCCCGTGAAAAGGCTCTTGAGGCGATTCAGAAGGTGGGGCTTGCGGGGTGGGAGGATCATCATCCGGTCTCTCTCAGCGGAGGCATGAGGCAGCGGGTCGGCATTGCCCGGGCCCTTGTGATGGGATCTCCCGTTCTTCTTATGGACGAACCCTTCAGCGGTCTTGATCCTCTCATTCGCCGGGAGCTTCAGGACGAACTCATGCGCCTTCAGGGTGAGATCAGAAAAACGATCTTCTTCGTTACCCATGATCTCAGCGAAGCCCTTCGTCTAGGAGACCGCATGGCGGTCATGCGGGATGGGCGGGTGGTGCAGGTGGGGACTCCCGAGGATATTATTTCAGACCCGGTGGACGAGTACGTCGCCCGGTTCGTTCAGGATGAGCGGGAGCAGCTTCGCCGGGCGGAACGCCGCATGGCGGACAAGGCCGCCGGCTAGGAAGGAGAACAGCTATGTTTCCTCAAAGCCTGGAGTTTCACATCGCTCCGAAGATAAATCGTTTTGTGGATTGGCTGGTAGTTTCGCATGCGCCTTTTTTTGACAGCGTCTCTGCGGGTATTCTCAAGGTGCTTCTCTCCATCAACGGATTTCTTAACCAGGTCCCCTGGTGGGTTATTATTGCCGTGGTGGCTCTTACCGTCTGGAGCACCACGAAAAAAGTGTTTCCCACGCTGCTGCTCTCTTTTCTCCCCTTTATCATCGGGGTCTTTGGCCTTTGGGGACTCGCCATGGAGACCCTTTCGGTGGTCTGTACCGCCGTTATCCTCGCCCTTCTTCTTGGAATCCCTCTGGGGGTATTTATGGCGGAGGTTTCCGGAGCCGCCACAGTATTGAAGCCCCTGTTGGATGCCATGCAGACCATGCCTTCCTTTGTCTACCTTATCCCCGCCATGATGCTCTTCGGGTTGGGGAAGGTTCCCGCAGTGCTGGCCACCCTCATCTACGCCCTTCCTCCGGTAATACGACTCACCGCCCTGGGGCTCCAGCAGGTTCCGGCCTCGGTAGAAGAGGCCGCCTTGGCCTACGGTGCCACCCACTGGCAGCTCCTCAAGGAGGTTCGAATCCCCCTGGCCATGCCCTCCATCCTTGCGGGGGTCAACCAGACCACCATGATGGCCCTGGCCATGGTGGTGGTGGCCTCTATGATCGGTGCCCGTGGACTGGGGCAGGAGGTGCTTCTCTCCATCAACCGCATCGATGTGGGGCGGGGGTTCGAGGCTGGGGCGAGCGTGGTGGCCATGGCCATCGTCATTGATAGGATCACCCAGGGGATAGCCAGAAAGTGGGAGCCCCCGAAACGCTAACGGTGTATCGCGAGTTGCTTTTCTAGCCATTCATGAGAGACCCTTCTCAAAACGCATGCACTCACATTCGAAAAGAGGTTCTTCGCGAGCCTCTTTTTGTGATTTTTGCACCTGGAAAGTGCTATGATGAGAACAGGTTTTCCTTTCGTCTCAAGCGGAATCTTTGATTAAGGAGAGATCGTGTGGAGAAAGAGAGGAGAAAACGACCTTAAGGGAGGGATTATGCATGGGTTCTCCAAAGGAGCAGCATGCGGAAGAACGTGCCACCTTCAGCCTTCAGGGTACACTTCCCAGGCTTCCCGTACCAACCCTGAAGGAGACGGTAGGGCGCTTTCTGGAGTGGACCGAGCCTCTTCTTACGGAGGAGCAGCGCAAGAAAACTGTCGGGGCAGCAGAGCAGTTTCTCGCCCCATCCGGGGACGGACTCATTCTGCAGCGGGCTTTGGAAGATCACGCATCTCAGGGGGATCTTCCTAACTGGCTTGAGCCCTTCTGGAAGGATGGTTATCTCTGCAATGATCTGCCTCTCCCCGTCCACAGCAATGTTTTCTACTTCCTTGAATCCCCCGGAAAAGGGGCGGTCCTGGAGCAGGCGGAGCGGGCTGCCGTTTTGGCCCTTCGGGGGGCTGCCTTCTATCTCTCCATTCGGGAAGAGCGTTTTCCTCCGAGTATGGAAGGAGCTGCTCCTCTCTGTATGTCCCAGTATCGACTGGTCTTCGGAGCCTCCCGGATCCCCCACAGGGGGAGAGACCTTCTCCGCAACATGACCTCCACCGAAGTAGAGCCCGTGAGGGATCCCCGGCATATGATGGTGCTTCGGAAGGGGCGTTTCTATAAAGTTCCGCTCATGGATTCCGAAAGAAACCTCTGCTCTGCTGAAGCTCTCCGGGAGGTTCTGCAGGAAATTATCGACGATCCTCGCCCCTTGCTTCCGGATGAAGAGAGTCTGGGGCTTTTCACTACCTGGAACCGGGATGCCTGGGCCCGAGGGCGGGAGATGCTTCTGGAGTATGCCCCGGAGGAAAACGGTGTTCTTCTCGCCGCCCTGGAAGAGGCTCTCTTTGTGATGGCTCTGGATCATGAGCAGCCTGCCGCTCTTGATGGCCTGGCGGCGGCGTTTCTTCATGGGGACGGGCGTTCCCGGTGGTTCGATAAGACGCTTCACTTTATCGTTACCCCTGGGGGGGAAGCGGCCATCAATATGGAGCACTCCGTTACAGACGGCTCCATCATGTCCACCTTGGCGGCACATCTTACGTTTCAGAAAGAAGAGCTTTCATCGGTTTCAGGGGAGGATGCCTCCCCCTCCTTCCAGGAGATGAGCCCTGTACTCTCCTGGGAGATCCGAAAACTTCTCCGGGATGCCGCAGATGCCTACGACGAGCTTTGCTCTAAAACGCCTCTGAAAACGCTGGTTTTCAAGGATTTTGGCAAGGACGTTATCAAGTCTCTCAAGGTAAGCCCCGACGGCTTTGTGCAGATGGGGCTGCAGCTCGCCCGTTACCGAACCTTTGGGCATTTCTGCAACAGCTATGAGCCGGTGATGACCCGGAATTTTCTTCATGGCCGTACCGAGGCTATCCGCACGGTCTCTCCCCAATCCTGCCGTTTTGTCGCCCTTATGGAAGAAAAGGCTTGTTCTAACGAAGATCGGGCTGCCGCCCTGCGAGAAGCGGTGGAAGAGCATGCAGCCCGGGCGAAGCTCTGCCGGAGGGGAGAGGGGGTGGATCGGCATCTCTATGGGCTTTTGCAGATCTATCGTCAAAAGGGAGATTCTCTGGAGATTAAGGGCCTCCCCCCCCTCTTTCTTTCGCCGGGGTGGCAGCTTCTGTTGCGGAACGTCCTCTCCACCAGCACCAGTGCTCCCAAGGGGTTGCAGCTTGCAGGATTCGGCCCCGTGGTGGAGGAGGGATTCGGGGTACGCTATCTCATCTTTTCCGAAAAGATGCACTTCTGCCTCTCTAGCAGGGTGCATCTGGAGGGCTCTCTGGAACGTTTCCGGGAGGAGCTTCTCCGGGCATATCGGGAGATGCGGGATCTGCTGCAAAAGAGTGCTCAAGGGGAATAATGCCGTATCTACAAACTGAGTCTGTAAAAAACAGGTACTCACAATCTCATGTTGCGGTGTTCAAGAGCGGTTCTCGTTGCCATGTGACACTATATTAACGGGAGAGCCGGAGCTTGTGTGTCCCCGGCAGCGACATAGTGGTCGGCGAGTGCAGCTTTGCGTCGCGGAGAACCTCCTGGTGGCAGGCGGACGTGCCAGCAAGCCCCAGTCGCGCAGCTGGTCGGCGGAAGTCTGGGGCGACGGTTCGGAGCAGCAAAGCAAGGGAGCGGTTCGACCACTCGGGAGCAGAGGGGACACACAAGCGGAGGCTCCGTGAAACAGAACATGACACATTATTTCTGAAACCGCTCTAAGATGGCATCGGAAGTGCAAACTTGGGAACGTAGATGAGGGGTGCCTCTCCCCGCCGGAGATCAGAGCGGAAGAGAGCAGAAAAATACTGCTGCATATCGGTTTCGGGGCATGGAGGGATGGCAGGTGGTGCAAAGGCTGCAAGCCTTAAAAGAGGGGGAAGGCCCTTTTTCCTGGAGAAGAAACCCCTTCTTTCGAGGGGCTGTAGAGATTCTCTTTCTCGCTCTTCTCGGAATCCTTGTGGGGGGAGGGGTCTCCCTCTTCATAGCACTTATCGGTATGGGGGAGGCCGCAGTGGGTTCGATCCCCTGGAGCAGGCTTTTTCTTCTCCCCACAGCACTTTTCGTATGCGGCTTTCTGGAAGAACGCTTTTTTCCCGGAGTGGCGGGGCACGGCATGGAAAGCTTGCGGCGTCACTATGTGCGGGAGAAGCCCTTTCCCCCTCTTGCCTGGCTCCTTAAGGGGGCGCGTACCTTGGTAACACTGGCTTCTGGAGGAAGCGGCGGCATCGTGGGACCCTCCGCCTATGTGGGGGCATCTCTCTTCTCTTCCGCCTCTCCGAAGAGCACACTGCTTCGGGAAAATATCCTGTGCGGTGCCGCAGGAGGTGTGGCGGCGGTGCTTGGAACCCCTCTCGGGGCTACCCTTTTTGTAATGGAAAGCCTCGAAAAGCCTCTTTTTCATGCGTTCCCCGGAAAGCGTTTTCTTCGGGGGTACTGGTGTAGCTTCTGGGCATGGCAATGCTCCCAATGGCTCGGGTGGATACCGCATCCCCACATGGTCCGTATCCCCCCCTTGGTACCTGAGATAACCCCTGTCTTTCTGCTCTGCTGCGCCGGGGGCGGCCTCTTCTTTGGCGTGCTTGCCATACTGCACGTGCTTCTGCTGAAACATGCCCGTCAGGGGGTACACCGCCTCTGGAAAACACCCCTTTCTCGAGCCCTGGGGGGAGCTTTTCTCGTGCTCTCCATCCATCTTCTTTCGGGGGGACATGCCTGTGGTACCAGCCAGGAGGATCTCCTGCTCTACTTTCGGGGAGATGGGGGCTCCGTGCTTCTTCAGGGGCTCTGGAAATCCCTCGCCACGGGGATTACCGTGGGGGCCGGAGGAAGTGCGGGCATGGTGGGCCCCACCTTCTTTGTGGGAGCCATGGGAGGTAGCTTCATTGCACATCACCTTTTCCAGGCTCCGGAACTCTTCGCCCTCTTCGGAGCCGCAGCGGTTCTCGGCGGGGCCGCAAACGTCCCTGTGGCGGCGGTGGTTTTTCTCGTGGAGCTTTGTGGTTTTTCCGCCCTTCTCCCCGCCATCATCCTCTGCGGTCTCTCCTATGGGGTTGCCCGAAAATGGAATCTTTTTGATCCGGGGGACCTCTCGAAAAGCCCGTAAAATTACCATGGCTTCTGGAAACAAACGTGATACACTAGGCAAGCAAAAATTTTTGAGGAGGTTACGGTCTATTATGAAAAGAAACAAACTGTTTTTTGGCGTTGTGACGGCTTTCTTACTGTGCAGCTCCGCGGCTCTTGCGGCGGATTCCAAGGTAGTGGCTCGGGTGGGAGATGCGGAGATCACCCAGCAGCAGGTTGATCAGCTCGTGAACCAGTTGCCCCCGGAGCAGGCAGCCTTTTTTAAAACCCCCGCAGGGCAGGAAAAGGTAGTAGAGGAACTCGTAAGCCGGGAACTCCTTCTCCTCTGGGGAGAGTCCCAGAAGGTGGATACCCGTGAGGGCTTTGCCGAAGATCTTGCCCGCCTGCGGAGCAATCTGATGCGTGACTACGCGGTGCAGGCCATCATCGAAAACGTAAGCGCTACGGATGAGGAAGTTCAGGTTTTTTACGACGAGAATATCGATAAGTTTGCTCTCCCCGAAAAGGTTCGGGCCCGTCATATTCTTGTAAAGACCGAAGAAGAGGCTGCCAAAATTCTTGAAGAAATCCGCGCAGGAAAGCCCTTCGAAGAGGCTGCGAAGGAGTTTTCTTCCTGCCCCTCCAAAGAGGAGGGGGGCAATCTCGGCTTTTTCAGCAAAGGCCAGATGGTTCCCGAGTTCGAAACCGCTGCCTTTGCTCTCGAAGCAGGAGAGATCAGCGAACCCGTGAAGACCCAGTTCGGATGGCATATCATCATGATGGAGGAGAAAGAGCCCTCCTCAGTGGTCCCCCTGGAGGATGTGTCGGGAGAGATCAAGAGCATGATTACCCAGAAAAAACAGCAGGAGGCCTTCTTCCAGAAGCTCGAAGATCTGCACGAGGAATATCCTGTAGAGATCCTGAAGGAGACCCCCGAAGTTGTAGATGCCGAAAAGACCGAAAATGGGGAAGAGCCGAAGGCCGACGAGAAGGTTTCGGAGTAGAATTACAGGATCCCATTCAAAAATACCGGATATGAAATGCGAGGAGGGCCCTTCAAGGGCCCTCCTCGTGATATTATATTGCGATATCACAAACAAAGGGGAGACGCTTCAGGCAGAGATCAGGCAGATAACTCCTGAAGAGCTGTTTTTCCAGCGAGTTTGTACTCTCCTACCATGGCTTCCAGCTCTTCCGAAACCTTGTCCAGCTCCCCCGAAGCAGATTCCATGTTTGTGGCAGCCTCCTCCGCTTCTTTGAGAGAGGAATCGACCTCCACAACCTTTTCACGAAGTTCATGGGTAAGCCCCGCTACGTGATCAATAGCTTTGGCCATCTCCTCGGTGCTGGCAGACTGACTTTGTACCGCCTCAGCAATATTCTGGCTCAGACTGGTGATCGTGTTGATCGCCTCCACAACCTCATCAAGCCGGAAGCGCACCTGCTCCACCGAAGAAACGCCCTCCTGGGCAATTTCCTTTCCCTCACGAGCCTTCTGCACCGCTACGCTCGTACCCGAAAGAATCTCCTCTGCCAGACTCCCGATCTGTCCTGCCGCATCATTGCTCTCCTCGGCAAGCTTGCGCACTTCTTCTGCTACCACCGCAAAGCCTCGCCCTGCCTCTCCTGCCCGAGCCGCCTCAATGGCGGCGTTCAAGGCCAGAAGATTTGTCTGATCCGCAATTTTGGTGATGGCTCCTACAATTTCGCCAATTCTGGAGGCCAGGGTATTCAGCTCATCCACCGACGTGGTAACCTCATCGAAAGACTGCGCCATCTCCTGTACCCGGAGAACCGTCTGCTCTGTATCGCGCCCAGCCTCTTCGGCGTTCTCCCGCAGAGCCTTGGCGGCGTCGTTGGCATTTCTCGCCGCATCAGAGGCGGTATGGGCTCCTGAAGCCACCTCTTCGATCCCCGCGTTGGTCTCCTCAATAGCGGCGGAGGTAGCCTCAGCCATGCTTCGCACCGCCTCCATGGCGGCCTCTATAGTCTTCACGGAGTGGCTTGTTCTTTCGGAGGCCCGGGAAACTCCCTGGGCGTTGCCGTGAAGGGTTTGGGTGGTGTGGAGAAGGTTTTCCATGAGATGCTGGAAGGATTCCAGCAGAAGCGTAGAGCTATCGCTCAACTGACGGAGTAGGGGATCCCTAATGGAGGGAAAGGTGACCGTAAGATCCTTGGCGGCGAGACGTTTGTTCGCCTCGGCGGTGTTTTTTACCGGCACGATGATGGAGTGTCCTACCAGCCAGATGATACATCCCAGCACTACTGTGGAGATAAGAATGGTGATCATGGCGTTGCGGTAGAGGATATTCGCCGGCGCGAGAATCTCCTGCTCATCCTGGCAGACAAAGACGAAAAGATCTGTCCCCGTCACCGGGCTGTAGTACACGGTTTTTTTCTTGTCTTCCACGGAAACCGTTTCGATCCCCGAAGTTCCGGAGACCACCTTGTGCCCCAGATCTTCCATGGCCTCTCCGAAGACCCCCACGCTCTTTCCGAGGTGTCCCTCGTTGGCATCTGCCACGATGCTCCCCTTTTTATCGATGAGGATAGCGTTTCCTGTTCTCCCCACCCGAAGATCTGCCACAAGATCCTGGAAAGACTCCATAGAGACATCCAGCCCCAGAACGCCGATATCGTCGCCGTAATCCCCGGTGAGATGGATGCTGTAGGTCATAACGGTTTTCCCTGCAGCGGCATCTTCGTAGGGGCCTAAGACGGTGACTCTATCGTCTGCGGCGAGGGTGTACCATGCACGGGTGGTGGGGTTGTAGTCCTTTTCGAGGTTTGCAGCGGGGACCAGAAGCATCTCTCCATCTTCTGTGCCGATGAAAAGCTGCTGGATCTGGGGGTTTGCGGCGGCCACCTGCTGGAGCGTATCCTTGATGATCATGTCGTCTGCCATCTGATCATAGAGCCCCACCATGATGGGGCGGATGGTCTTGATCAGCCCTGCGTTGCGCTCGGAAATTTGGGTTACGTTCTCGGATATCTCCCTGGCGGTGCTCTCCAGGTTTTCCCGGGCAAGCGCAATGAGCTGTTTCTTTGCTCCTGTGTAGTTAAGGCTTCCCATGATAACCATCCCCAGTACCGCCATGCCGAGAATAATTCCGTACAGTTTTATTCGCAGCGACATACAGATCTCCCCCTTTTATAAAGCAATATTCATTTTTGATAGCGTATACTATCCTTTTGAGTATACCATGGTTTTTAAGGGAAAAAATACAAGAAAAGGAGCTTCCCCCGAAGGGGAAGCACCGGAAAAGTTGCCGTGATACTATGCGGGATCTGTTTATTCGAACCACTTGTTGTAAAGGTCTTTGCGTTTTTCGATGACAACGGCGCTCACCTTTTCAAGAAGCTCGGGATCGCAATCTTTAGGCAGCACAAGGCCGAGCCGCTCACGGGTGAGCGGGCGTTCCACTACATTGAGGATCTCGGGATGGAGTTTGGCTTGCTGAACCGCCAGGGGTGCATCAATGACAAACCCCTGGATAGATCCCTCAAGGAGAGCTTGAAAGCCTTCTTCCACGATCTCAAAGGGCACTGCTTCGGCTCCTGTAAGCCGCAGGCCAATAACTTCCAGGCTGGAGGTGTTTTCCTGGGCACCGATTTTCTTGCCTCCCGCATCTTCCGCGGTTTTTATGCCGCTATCCTTGCGTACCACGAGGATCTGCCCGGCGTTGAAGGTCCAGTCTGCGAAGTTCACTACCTCTTGTCGCTCTTTGGTAATGGTAGCCCCTGAAGCGATGATGTCCCAGTCTTTCCATATGCCCTTTCCAAGAGCACCGGTGATGCTTCCCTCTTCTCCCTGTCCCCAGGGAACCGCCTTATACTCCACGGTGACTCCCAGAGATTCCGCAATGGCGTTGCAGAGATCCACCTCAAACCCCTTAAGCTGATCTCCATCCCAGATGCGAAAGAGCCCCCAGCTCTGATCTGCCACGGCAATACGGATGGTGCCGCTTACCTGAATTTCCTCCAGGGAGCGGGGAGCCCCGAAGGCAATCCCGGAGAAAAGAGCCAACGAGAAAAACAACCCCATACCGACAACTGCATACTTCCGAAACATGATCACATACCTCCCCTGATAATGGTATTCCCAGGGTTCATAAGAACCCTTTAGCATTGTAACAGGGACTGTCGGGGAAGTAAAGTTCCGTCATATAAAAAAAATGAAAGAAATTTTCCATCAAAAAGTGGTGTGTTGCCAAGGGTTTTTGAGTTTTTCACACACTTTTTCTCTGGGATCCTCCCGTATGCGCATGGCACTGGCTGTTGCGTTTTTACAAAAAAAGCGCCTCCCCGGAAGGGGAAGCGCCCGATAAAGCGAATGTCGCCAAAAAATAAAAGCCCTACGCTACTTTCTTAGAACCACTTTTTGTACAGGTCTTTACGCTCTTTTTCGATAACTGCGTTGATGATTTCAAGAAGCTTGGGATCGACGTCCTTGGGAAGCACCAGACTCAGGCGTTCGCGGGTAAGGGGTCTCTCCAGCACCTCCAGAAGATCCGGATGGGCCTTGGCCTCTTGAAAGGCGAGAGGGGCGTCGATAACAACTCCCTGTACGGAACCATCCATGAGGGCCTCGAAGGCCTGCTGCACCATCTCAAAGGGAACGCTTTCGGCCCCCTTCAGACGGGTGTCGATGGTCTCCATGCTGGAGGTGTTCTGCTGGGCTCCGAACTTCTTTCCTGCTGCATCTTCCAGATCTTTGATGCCGCTGTCTTTGCGTACGATCAGCACCTGCCCGGCGTTGAACATCCACTCCGCAAAGGCGACAAATTCCTGACGCTCCTTAGTGATGGTAACGCCTCCGGCAAGCATGTCCCACTCTTTCCATACGCCCTTTTCCAGCGCCCCCGTGATAGTACCCTCTTCGCCTTCTCCCCAGGGAACCGCCGCATACTCCGCGGAAACTCCCAGGGCAGCAGCGATGGCGTTGCAGAGATCAATTTCGAACCCCGAAAGCTGGTCTCCCTCCCAGATGTGGAAAACCCCCCAGGTTTCGTCCTCCACGCCCACTCGGAGAACGCCGCTCTCCTTGATCTCTTCGAGAGAACGGGGGGCTCCGAAAGCAGCGGAAAAGATCCCCAGAGAGAGAAGCACCGCCAACCCGAACACCGTGAACTTGCGAAACATATGCCGATTCCTCCTTTAGTTATATAAATTTTGAATGGAAATAACCATCCTACGTCCCATTGTACCACGGGAAAGCCCTGTGGAAAGGGGTGTTTTTCAAGAATATTTACGTCAAAGGCGTTTTCTCGCCCTGTCACCCCTGGTAACTGTAACGCAGCCCCTTGAGAGGGGTTCCCCGAAGCAGGATATTCCGGGCTTCCTGAAGGGGTATCTCCCATACGATATCTCCGGTGATGCTGTCTTTAAGGACGAGATGAGTCGAAGCTCCTTCGGTCTCCGAAGAGAGGATCAGTTCACGATGAGGCCTTTCCAGAAGCTTCTCGAAGACCGTATCTTTAGAAAAGTTTCGCACCCGCTGGAGGTTTTCCTGACTCTCTCGAGAGGTTTGCAAGTGTGCGAGAGGGGCCAGGCGGTCGGGGTTATCGCGCTTCTCCGGAGGGGAGGGGGCGGGCTCCAGAGGATGTGACGGAGGAAGATGCCAGTCGAAATCCAGGAGGAAATCCTTTTCCGCCCTCTCTCCCTCTGCGCCGGGGTAGGAGATTCGGGGATTTTCCGATGTAGAGATGCTCCGGGGGATGATGCGTTTCCGGGCGATCTGCCCGAGAACCTCCTGAAAGAGGCGCATATTCGCAATGCTCCGCCCCGGATCCTGGGCGGAGGAGATCTCTTCCATGCTGGTCATGGCGCAACACCTCCTTTAAAGGACAGGCTGCTTAGAATGCGTCACTCTGTACGATCAGGCGATGGAATCTTCCGCATATTATACGCCATCTTCTTCGGCGGTATTCGTAGCTTGAGAGAGATCTTTTGGAAAGTCCTCGGGGTGCATAGAGAGGGATATGCGTTTTCGCTCCAGCTCCACCCCAAGAACTACCACAGAGATTTGCTCTCCCACCCTGACAACCTCGGTGGGGCTTGCGATAAAGCGATCCCCCATCTTGCTGATATGTACCAGCCCGTCCTGATGCACCCCGATATCCACGAAGGCGCCGAAGGCGGTGACGTTGGTAATGATACCCGGAAGCACCATCCCCGGCAGAAGATCCTCCATGCTCTGCACCTTTTCGTCGAAGAGAAGCGGTTCCAGAATCTCCCGTGGGTCTCTTCCTGGGCGTGCGAGTTCTTTTTGGATATCCTCGAGGGTGGGCATTCCCGCCTTGGAGGTGACGTAGCGGGAGAGATCTATCTGGCTCTGGATCTCCTGGTTTTTCATGAGTTCCTCCACGGAGCAGCTCATATCCTTCGCCATCTCTTCTACCACAGGGTAGTTCTCCGGGTGCACCGCGCTTGCATCGAGGGAATTTGTGCCGGAGCGGATGCGTAAAAATCCTGCACACTGCTGAAAGGCCTTTTCTCCCAGCCGGGGAACCTTAAGAAGCTCCTGGCGGTTTCGAAAGGGGCCGTGCTCCTCGCGATACGATACGATCCCCGCCGCCAACTGGGGCCCCAGTCCGGAAACGTAGGTGAGCAGGTCCGGGCTGGCGGTGTTGAGCATCACCCCCACGGCGTTCACGCACTGTTCCACCGTATCCTGCAGGGCCTGGCGCAGCATCTTTTGATCCACATCGTGCTGGTACTGGCCTACGCCGATGGATTTCGGGTCAATCTTTACAAGCTCCGCCAGAGGATCCATGAGCCTGCGCCCGATGGAGACCGCACTCCGCACGGTGGCATCGTGATGGGGAAACTCCTTTCGGGCTATCTCCGAGGTGGAGTAGATGGAGGCTCCGCTCTCGTTCACGCTTACCAGAGGGAGAGGGGGGGAGAGCTTGAGCGTTCGCAGAAAAGAGAGGGTCTCCCTTCCCGCCGTGCCATTTCCCACCGCTATTGCCTGAGGAGCGTGTTTCTCGATCAGCTCCATAAGGATAGTACGGCTCTCTTCTTCTTTTTTCTGAGGAGGGTGGGGATAGATTACCCGGTGTTCCAGAAGTTCTCCCCGGGAGTTCAGACACGCTACCTTACACCCCGTGCGGAATCCAGGATCCAATGCGAGTACCGCCTTTTCTCCTAGAGGGGAGGCCATGAGAATATTGCGAAGATTGACCGCAAAAACACGGATAGCCTCGGCATCTGCCCTGCTTTTCAGCGCCTTTCGGGCTTCAGTCTCAAGAGAGGATTTGAGAAGCCGTTTCCAGGCGTCTTCGAGGGCATCCCGTACCTCCTCCGCATCGGCGCCGGTTCCTGAGAGAAAGAGTTCCTTGAGAAGGGCAATCGCTCTGTCGTCGGGAATTTGGATTGAGAGGGAGAGCATCCCCTCGGTCTCTCCCCGAAAGAGGGCGAGAATACGGTGGGAGGGGAGGGATCGCAGGGATTCTTTGTAGTCGAAGTAGTCCGCATAGTGGGCGGCCTCTTTATCGGTTTTTTTCGAAGAGCGAAGCGATCGGAGCACTCCCTGGGAGACGTAGAGCTTTCGCAGCTCCTGGCGGGCCCGGGGATTTTCGCTGATATACTCCGCCATAATGTCCCCAGCTCCGTCCAGAGCGTCGTCGATGGTATTGACTCCCTTTTCGGGGTTCAGGAATTCCCGGGCCTTTGCATCGGGATCAATCCCTTTCTGGGCGAAAAGGGCCAGGGCAAGAGGTTCCAGCCCCTGCTCCCGAGCTGCCGAGGCCCGGGTTTTTCTTTTGGGGCGGTAGGGAAGGTAGAGATCTTCCAGAGCGGTAAGGCTCGGAGCCTCCGCAAGTTTTTTTGCGAGTTCCTCTGTGAGAATCTCTCTCTTTGCAAGGGAGTCTGTAATGGCCTTCCGGCGTTTGTCGAGATCTTCCAGAGAGCGCCAGAGATCGCGGATATTCGTCAGATCCACCTCGTCCAGGGATTGGGTGGCCTCCTTGCGGTACCGGGCGACGAAGGGGATGGTGCACCCCTCGCTGAAAAGTTCCATGGCTGCCCGTACCTGGTTGGGGCGGAGATGAAGCTGCTTGGATATGCTCTGGGAATAATGCTGTTCCATAACTTCCTGTGCCCTCCTCGCTAAACTGCTCAATGCTTCTGGAAATATGTCTCCCGGAAGGAAAGGCGAACCTGCCGGACAAATAATCAAATGCTTTCTTTCGCCTATGATACACGAAAAGAGAGATAAAGTGGCCCATTCGAGTCATACTCGGGCTGGAACTTCAAAAAACATGATGTGAAGTGCCACGAAATGATAAGGAGTGCTGCGAAATAAAAGAAAGAAAACGCTTTCGAGCACAAAAGTATTTTGAGGTACTTGACATAAGGCGCAGGATAGAGTACATTGACTGTGGTTGGTTTCAAAGATCAACACAATTATTTTTTCTGGAGGTAGAATTTTGGCAGCTCAGGGCACAGTCAAATGGTTTAACGACGCAAAGGGGTATGGGTTCATTACGAGCGATGATGGCAAGGATATCTTTGTCCACTTCAGCGCTATTGAGGGCGACGGTTTCAAAACCCTCAGCGAGGGGCAGCGGGTAAGCTTCGAGGTTACCCAAAGCGCCAAGGGAGAGCAAGCGGCAAACGTTCAGAAGGCATAGTAACAGGGCTTTTTGAAAAAACCCTTTACGTCCTGAGAAGCCAAAAGCACTTTCAGGATCATAAGGTACGAATCAGAGAGGCACTTCCCTTAAGGGAAGTGCCTCTCTTTTTATGCTCTCCGAGATACTTTTCGAAAAATCCCGAAAAAAAGTTACTCGGGATGGTCGTTTTGACTCAAAAATGCGGTTTCCCTGAAAAAAACGGAATATTCTGCTTGCAAAGTCTTTTATTAATAGTTATAATTTTCGGGGCGGTTTCTTGTGATCCGCCATGCAGTAGCGCACACATATTTTTCGCGGGAGCGTTTTTTTTGAAGGAGGGCGGATAGGGTGGAAATACTCAAAGTTTCAGCACAGTCACAGCCGAAATCTGTCGCAGGAGCCATTGCAGCGGTTTTAAGGGAGGAGGGTCTCGTAGAACTGCAGGCAGTAGGTGCGGGGGCGGTCAATCAGGCGGTAAAATCTATTGCGGTGGCCCGGGGCTACGTAGCTCCTAACGGTATCGACATGGTCTGTGTCCCCGCTTTTTCGAAGGTGGAGATCGAAGGAGAAGAGCGCACAGCTATCCGGTTCCAGATAGAGCATCGATAGCAACCCTTTGCATAGCCCCAAAAGGTTGTGTCGGAAAGGCCCGGGAGCGGGGAGCCTAAGCAGAAGGCTTCCGGTTGCCCGGGCTTTGTGGTATCTATTCGCTGCCTTGGAACCTTTGGGAGGAGAGTCGACTCATGGGATGTATTCGCAGAAGAAAAAAAAGCACCCTCATGGGATGCTTTTGCTGTGCTCTTGTCTTTTTCGTCTTTCTCGGCGAGGTCGTTTCTGCGTCCTCCCCTCCGGCACCGCAAACCTCCGGCTCCTCCGTTTCGATGCTCGCGTTCAGCGAGGAGGAGGCGCTTTGGCTTGAAGAACATCCGGTGATTCTTCTCGGTGCCATGGATGCGTGGCCCCCCTTTAACTTCATCGATCACAAGGGGAACCCGAGCGGTATCGGCAGTGATCTGGTTGAGGCGCTCAACAAGCGCTTGGGGGGAAGGCTTCGCATTGTCCCGGGCAGTTGGGAGGATATCTATGAAAGAGCCTCCCGGAGAGAGCTTGATGGCCTGTTGGATATTACCCCCAAGCTGGAACGGGAGAAATATTTTAACTTCACCACCCCCTATCTCAACGTCCCTCATGTCATCATCGCCCCCAAGGGAGTTCCTACGTTGCGTAACGAGGGGGATCTCACGGGAAAGGTGTTGGCTCTGGAGCAGGGGTTCGGCAATGTGAGCTATTTTCGTGAGTTCTACCCCGATGTCCGAATCCGGGAATACCGGGATACCACTGAGGCTCTTGAGGCTGTAGCCCGGGGGGAAGCGGATGCCTATGCGGGTAACCGGGGGGTGGCCCTCTTTCTGATAGAAAAAAATGTCATGACCAACCTGCAGGTTCACGGGGGGCTACGCAAAGAGGGATCTATCCTCGTTGTGGGAATCCGTAAGGATTGGCCCCTTTTTCATGCTATTGCACAGAAGGCTCTGGATGATATTACGCCACTGGAAATCCGGCAGATCCAAAGCCGCTGGGTAACTCCTGTGGGGGAGGATCCTCTTCTTGCCAGCACGCCCCTGACAGGTGAGGACTATAAATGGCTTGAAGAGCATCCGGTTATTCGGGTGGGCATTATGGATTCCTGGCCTCCCATGAATTTTGTGGACACCACCGGAACCCCTCGGGGAATCGGTGTGGATTTCGTGGAGGCTCTGAATAAAAGGCTGGAGGGACGGCTACAGGTTTTTCCGGGATCCTGGGAGCAAATCTATGCCCAGGGGCAGAGGAGAGAGCTTGATGTCCTCATGGATATTACCCCACTTGAGAACCGTAAGCCATTTTTTAACTTTACTATGCCCTATGTCACCATTCCCCACGTCATGGTGGCCCTGAAGAAAGGGCCCTATTTTCATACCTTGAGTGACCTGATGGGAAAAAAGGTGGCTGTAGAACGGGGTTTTTTTGTGGCGGCCCATCTTGAAAAGCATTATCCGGATATTGAGGTTGTGGAATATGCTTCCACCAGCGATGCCCTGGATGCGGTGAATAAGGGTGAGGCAGATGCTTATGTAGGTAGCAGAGCCGTGGCGGCCTATCTGATACAAAAAGAGCTGCTCTCCAACCTTCAGATTCAGGGAAAGCTTCGCGAAACCGCATCGGTGAACAGCATGGGAGTGCGAAAAGACTGGCCCGAGTTGGCAGAGATTTTCGATAAAATCCTTGATTCTCTTCCTTTCCCAGAGGTAGATGCTATATACCGAAAATGGGGTGGTGCTCCCAGCGATTTACTCCTCTCGCCCAAAGAGCAGGCTTGGCTTGAAGAGCATCCGGTGATCTCCGTGGGGATTACCCCCCATGGGGGGCCCCTGGAATTCCTCGACGAAAACGGTGCTTTTCGGGGGATTGCCGCAGACTACCTTGAATATATGGAGGATCTTCTCGGGGTGGCTTTTCAAATAGAAGCCTTTGGCTCCTGGAAGGAAAAGATGGGACAGCTTTATCAGGGGGCTATCCAGTTCTGTCCGGTGGTGGGAGATGTGCCCCAGGAGCAGGATTCTTTTTTCCGCACCCAACCTTACATCTCTCTTCCCATGGTTATTTTCAATCGCCGCGAGTCTCTCTATGTCAGCGATCTTGAGGAACTTTCAGGTAAAAAAGTAGCGGTGATTCCTGGGCGTGCGGTGACCGATTACATCAGAAAGAACTATCCTCTTCTCAAGCTTGCAGAGGTAGAGAATGTTTCCGAAGCACTTCGTGAGCTTCAGCAGAAGAGGGTGGATGCCTATATCGGGAGTATCCTGATTACCACCCATTATATCCGCCATGAAGGGTTCACGAATGTTAAGGTGGCGGGGCAGACCGGCTTTGTGGAGGAGATCTCCATGGGGGTGGCACAAGATCTCCCCATACTGGCGGAGCTGCTTCAGAAGGCTCTTGATACGCTCTCTCCGGAAGAGCGGCAGGAGATCTCCCGGAAATGGATGTCCGTCACGTACTGGCGTATTGATTATGCTCTGATCTGGAAGATCCTTTTCATTGCCGTATTACTGCTGAGCATCTTCCTCTACTGGAACCGACGCCTGGCGGCAGAGATTCGTGAACGCCGACGAGCGGAGGTGGCTCTGCAGGAGGCCAAGGATGTGGCAGAGGTAGCTACCCGGGCCAAGAGCGATTTTCTCGCCAATATGAGCCATGAAATCCGCACCCCCATGAATGCCATTCTCGGCATAGCGCATTTGATGATGCAGACAGAGCTGAACCCGAGACAACGTGAGTATCTCCTGAAGCTGAACAGCGCATCGGCAGCTCTTATGAAAATTATTAACGATATCCTCGATTTTTCGAAGATTGAGGCGGGGCGGCTCGAAATGGAATCTATCTCTTTTGACCTTGAGGAGGTTTTCGAAACCCTCTCGCATCTCTTTGCGGAACGGATCCAGAGCAAGGGGTTGGA
This sequence comes from uncultured Synergistaceae bacterium, assembly GCA_964539095.1. Classification (GTDB taxonomy): domain Bacteria; phylum Synergistota; class Synergistia; order Synergistales; family Aminiphilaceae; genus DAIPKP01. The sequence continues at coordinate 27,012 of CAZIFL010000017.1, read as the reverse complement.
GCTGTTGGTTCGTATCCCTCCGGAAATTCCTCGGCAGCTTGTGGGGGATCCTCTGCGGCTCGGCCAGGTTCTTGCAAACCTTACTACAAATGCTGTTAAATTTACCGACACCGGGGAGATTCTGGTGAGTGTGGAGGAGGAGAGTCGCAGGGAGGGGGTAATCTGCCTTCGTTTCTCCGTTCAGGATACGGGAATCGGTATCAGTCAGGAAGAGCAGGGCAGCCTTTTTCAGGCCTTCAGCCAGGGAGATGTCTCCACCACTCGCAAATACGGTGGCACCGGACTGGGGCTCGCTATCAGTAGACGTCTCGTGGGGATGATGGGGGGAGAGATTCGCGTCAGTAGCGTTGTTGGGGAGGGGAGCACCTTCAGCTTTACCGCCCTCTTTCCTCTGGCATCTGTGGTTGCATCGAAGGTCCTGGACCCCCATCCGGATCTTTTGAACCTGCGGGTTCTCGTTATTGATGATAACGCCACCTCTCGTGAAATCCTGCAAACCATGCTCAAGGACATGTCCTTTCACGTTACTCCTGCGGCTTCCGGAGCCGAGGGGATTGAGGAGCTGGAAAATGCCTCGGATGAATCTCCCTTCGACCTGGTGGTGGTGGATTGGAAGATGCCCGAGATGGATGGTTTTGCCACCATCAGGGAGATTCGGAGCGCCGATCCTCCCGTGAGCAGTGTGAAAATTATCATGGTTACGGCCTATGGGCGGGAAGAGATCATCCAGCGTGCTGCGGAAGCGGATCTGGACGGTTTTTTGATCAAGCCGGTAAACCAATCTATGCTATTCGATACCATCATGGCTGCCTTCGGCAAGGAGGGATCTCCCCCGGAGACATCCGGCTTTGTGAAATCCATGGAGAATGCTATGCTGACTGGTATTCGAGGGGCTCGCATTCTTCTGGTGGAGGATAACGAGATTAACCGGCAGATCGGGGAGGAGATTCTTCGACATGCGGGGTTTGTGGTCTCTTTAGCGATCCACGGAGAAGAGGCGGTGGCTATGGCAAGGATCGAAAGATATGATCTGATCTTGATGGATATTCAAATGCCCGTGATGGATGGTTTTGCCGCCACAAAGGAGATCCGAAAGCTTCCCGGAGAGTCTGGAAAAATCCCGATTGTTGCCATGACCGCCCATACTATGACGGGAGACCGGGAGAAGAGTCTTGCCGCAGGTATGAATGATCATATCGGTAAGCCCATTGATCCGGAACGTCTTTTTACAACGCTACTGAAATGGATCAAGCCGAGAGAAGAGGCTCTTCCAGAGGGGAACCTTTCGAGCCCCTCTGCGGTAGCCCCTGAGAATCTCCCCTCCCTCAGGGAGCTTCCGGGGATCGCCGGCAAAACAGGGCTTGCGAGGCTGGGAGGGAACCAGGAGCTGTATCAGCATCTTTTAGTTAAATTTCGGAGAGATTTTGGTGCTGCCCATGAAGAACTTTCCCGTCTCCTCAGCCAGGGGGAGTTGGATGGCGCCCGAAGGCTTGCTCACACCCTGCAGGGGGTGGCGGGGAATATCGGTGCCAACTCGGTTCGGTCGGTGGCTGAGGCCCTGGAAGAGGCATTGGAAAACGGAGAGGGGCCTTCCTTGGGGCCTCTTCTAAAGGATCTCGCTCAAGAGCTGCAGGTGGTTCTGGAGGGGCTTCAGGATCTTCAGGCGGAGGAGAGAGACCTTGTGCCGGAGGTTTTACCCCCGGGAGATGTGGCATTTCTTCGGGAGAAACTTCTTCAGATGCGGCTTCCTCTGGAGGAGCACAAACCGAAACAGACCAAAGAAGTTCTTGCAGAGGTCAACGCCTATTCCTGGCCGGAGGAGTATGCCTCGGAGCTTGTCTCTCTCGGCGATTTTCTGGGAGGATACAAGTTTGCCGATGCCGGAAGGGTTCTGGAAGGACTGGTGCGTAAGCTGGATAGGCAGGGAGGGTAGTTTTTTATGAAAAGTCTTTTTCAATGTTCCGTGCTACTTGTAGATGATACGGAAGCGAACCTTGATATTCTCGTCAGATCGCTGGAGGATGATTACGAGGTGAGTGTCGCCACCGATGGTTTTTCCGCACTTGAATACACGGAAAAACATCTGCCGGATCTTATCCTTCTTGATATCATGATGCCCCATATGGATGGATACGAAGTCTGTGCCCGGCTGAAGGGAAATCCCGCCACCCGGCATATTCCCGTAGTCTTTCTCACAGTCAAGGACGAAGAAGAGGATGAGGCCAAGGGGCTTGCCCTCGGGGCGGTGGACTACATCACCAAGCCCTTCAGCACCATGCTGGTGAAGGCCCGGGTTCGTAATCATCTGCTGTTGAAATGCCATCAGGATTATCTCGAAGAGATGGTGCGGGAACGGACGCATCAGCTGCAGTCGACCCAGGATGTGACCATCAAAATCATGGCAACCCTGGCGGAGTACCGGGATCCTGGCACAGTGGGGCATATCCGCCGAACCAAGGAGTACATGAAAATCCTGGCGGAACATCTCCGGGAGCACCCCTCCTATGCGCACTTTCTCAATCATGAGACCATTGAACTTCTGTACAAATCCACTCCTCTTCACGACATCGGGAAGGTGGGGGTGCCGGATTACCTTCTCCTCAAGCCGGGATCCCTGAGCCTTGAGGAGTTTGAAGAGATGAAACAGCACTGTCTCTACGGTTTGAAAGCCATGGAGGTGGCTGAGAAAGAACTTGGGGCTCATTCCTTTCTCAGCCTGGCGGGGGAGATCGCCTACTCCCATCACGAAAAGTGGGACGGCAGCGGCTATCCCAGGGGGCTTGCCGGGGAGGATATTCCCATCTCCGGCCGTCTGATGGCCATTGTGGATGTCTATGATGCCCTGATCAGTAAGCGGGTTTACAAGAGGCCCTTCGGGCATGAGAAGGCGGTGGCGATCATCAGGGCCGGACGAGGTTCTCACTTCGATCCCGCCATGGTGGATGCCTTTCTGGAGCTTGCGGAAAAGTTCCGTTCCATAGCCCTGCAGTTTGCAGATCACGAAGAGGAGCGGCAGTCTCTTTTGCCTCCTTCAGCTGATGCGTAGAGGGGCTCTCCTGAAAAAATTCCTTTTCCCGGAAATTGCTCTCCTATGTTATGATACTTGAATTTGCATACTCTCTCTTTCTCTCCGCTCTTCTCCCCGGACTCTCCCGGCGAGAAGAGCGGAGAGAAAGAGATTTTCGTAGAAACACAGCGCTGCTGTGGGCTGCAAAAATGTCGGAAATATCGGGGGAGAGATGGCGCGATCTCTCTCCCCTTCGAAAATTACAAGGGAGGTTGTGGCTATGGCAGAAAGTATCAAAGCTCCCCGGGGGGTGAGGGATATCCTCCCGGATGAGTCCTGGAAGTGGGCCTATGTTCTCAAAATGGCCCGGAAGGTGGCGGAGGATTTCGGCTACGAGGAGGTGCATCTCCCCATCTTCGAGCATACGGAGCTTTTTTGCCGGGGTATAGGAGATACCACAGACGTGGTGGAGAAAGAAATGTACACCTTCGAGGATCGGGGGAACCGAAGCCTTACCTTGCGACCGGAAGCTACCGCCTCCATGGTGCGGGCCTATCTGGAGCATGGCATGAACAAGGATGCCCGGCAACCCGCAAAACTCTGGTGTGCGGGGCCCATGTTCCGTTATGAGCGCCCCCAGAAGGGGCGCTATCGCCAGTTCTGGCAGCTTGATTTCGAGGCCATCGGCGTGCAGGATCCTCTGGTGGATGTGGAGATCATTCATCTCTCTCTGGAGCTGTACCGGCGGCTTGGCATGACCAACCTGGAGGTGGTAATCAACTCCGTGGGTTGCCCTGCCTGCCGTCCCAAGTACCGGGAAGCGCTGCAGAACTTTCTGGAGCCCCTTCTCCCGGATCTCTGCGAGACCTGCCAGGGGCGTTACGATCGAAACCCCCTGCGCATTCTCGACTGCAAAAGGCCCGAGTGCAAGGAAAAGACCGAGGGAGCGCCCTCCATCTTCGACAGCCTCTGCCAGGAGTGCCGGGAGCACTTCGATACGGTTCGGCAGGGGCTGGAGGCCATCGGAGCCCGGTACACCCTGGATAAAAGGCTCGTTCGGGGGCTGGACTACTACACCAAAACCGCCTACGAGGTGCTCTCGGGGGATCTGGGTGCCCAGAATGCGGTCTGCGGTGGCGGGCGTTACGATCACCTTGCGGAGGCCATCGGAGGCCCCTTTGTTCCCGGTGTGGGCTTTGCGGCGGGGGTGGAGCGCATCGTGCTCACCATGGAGCAGCAGGGGCGCTCTCTCGGAGAGCCTCCCCGGGTGGATATTGCGGTGATCCCCCTGGAGCCCTCCCTTCGGGTGGAGGCCATGGGGCTTCTCGCATCCCTCAGGAAGGCGGGTATCGCCGCCTCCATGGACTATGCGGGAAAGACCATGAAATCCCAGCTCAAGACGGCATCCCAGGAGGGTATTCAGGCAGTCTGTATCCTCGGGGGAGACGAAGTTGCCCAGGGTGTAGGGGGAGTGAAAAACCTCCGCACGGGAGAGCAGGAAAACGTGCCGCTTCAGGAGATCCCTTCCTATCTTGCGAAGATGCTCCAGGAGTAGCTTTTTTAGAGCAAAGCCCTGAAGGAAGTATCAATTTCTCCATTCTCTCTTCGAGAGTTGTGCGCTTTCGAAGAGAGAATGGGGTGTATATGAACGAATATCGAAAAGAGGGAAACGTGGTATGGAGAGGCGCCATTTCGATGCAACCTGGAAGCGTACGGTTTACTGCGGTGCTGTAAGCTCCCGGGAGGAAAACCAGGAGATCGTTCTTAACGGGTGGCTTCGCCGCCGTCGGGATTTGGGGGGAATCCTCTTTTTAGAGCTTTGGGATCACACGGGGATTCTGCAGGTGGTGATCAATCCGGAGCATTTCAACGAGGAGCTTCAGGAGGAGGCCCGGGGGCTCCGAAGCGAGTTCGTTCTCGCCGTAAAGGGTACCCTCCGGGTGCGCCCTGAAGGAACGGAGAATCCCGGTATGCCCACGGGACGCTGGGAGCTTTCGGCAAAGGACTTTCTGGTGCTCTCTCCCAGTACTCCTCTCCCCTTTGAGCTGCACGAGGCGGATCGGGTGGATGAAAATCTGCGGCTTCGGCATCGCTATCTGGATCTCCGGCGGGATAAGATGCAGCGAAACCTGCGCATCCGGCACCAGGTGGCCCGCTATACCCGCAGCTTCTTTGCGGATCGGGGCTTTCTGGAGGTGGAAACTCCCTTCCTCACCCGCTCCACCCCCGAAGGGGCCCGGGATTACCTTGTGCCGAGCCGGGTGAATCCGGGGCACTTCTTCGCCCTCCCCCAGTCTCCCCAGATCTTCAAGCAGATTCTGATGATTTCCGGCTGTGATCGCTACTTTCAGATCACCAAATGCTTCCGGGATGAGGATCTTCGGGCGGATCGGCAGCCCGAATTCACCCAGGTGGATGTGGAGCTGAGCTTCACCGAGGAGAGGGAGATCTATGATCTTCTCGAAGGGTACATCCCCGGCCTCTTTCAGGAAGTTCTCGGAGAATCCATTACCACCCCCTTTCTTCGGATCTCCTGGCAGGAGGCCATGAGCCGCTACGGCAGCGACAAGCCGGATCTTCGGATTCCTCTCGAAATCGTGGATCTGCGGGAGGTCTTTGAAAGTTCTTCCATGGAGGCCTTTGCCTCTCTCCTCGCCCGGGGCGGGGCCGTGCGGGGATTGCCTCTTCCCAAGGGGGGATCTCTCTCTCGCAAGCAGCTCAGCCTAGTGGAAGAGCGCGCCAAAGAGCTTGGGGCCAAGGGGCTCGGAGTCTTTCAGATAAAAGAAGGGGCTCTCAAGGGGCCTCTCTGCAAGTTCCTGAGCCATGCGGAACAGGAAAAACTCTGCTCTCTGGGGGGCATTGCTGACGGGGACGCCCTCTTCGTGGTGGCGGACGAGGACTGGAAAAAAGCCTGTGCCGTGCTGGGGCAGCTTCGACTGGAGCTTGGCCGGGAGCATGGCCTGGTGGAGGAGGGGTGGCGTTTCCTCTGGGTGGTGGACTTCCCCCTTCTCGATTGGGACGATGAAGAGAACCGCTGGGTGGCGGTGCACCATCCCTTTACGGCCCCCAAGGAGGAGGATCTGCACCTTCTTGCGGAAAACCCCGGAGAGGTGCGCTCTCGGGCCTACGATCTGGTGCTTAACGGAAACGAAGTGGGGGGAGGCTCTATCCGGATTCACGATCCCCGGATGCAGAGCCGGGTCTTTGAAGCTCTCGCCTTCTCTCCCGAGGATGCCCAGGAGCGTTTCGGCTTTCTCCTCAAGGCTCTGGGGAGCGGTACCCCTCCTCACGGAGGGATCGCCCTCGGCTTCGACAGGCTGGTGATGCTCCTCTGCGGTGCCAAATCCATCCGGGAGGTTATGGCCTTTCCTAAAACCCAGAAGGCCCAGTGCCTCATGTCCGGAGCCCCGGGAGATGTGGAGCCCCGGCAGCTTGAGGAGTTGTATATTGCGGTAGTCCCCTCGCAAAACGGCGGAGAAGAGAAGGAGTAGAGCACTATTGTGGTAGCTCTTTTGGCAGAAAGCATTCCAGGGTGAACTGTAACGTAAGGAGGCGAATCTCTCATGGTGCGGGTACAGTATCTCGGTCATGCGGCGGTCTACATTGAGGGGGAGGGGCTCCAGGCTCTGATCGATCCCTTTCTTTCGGGAAATCCTCAGGCGGGAGCCTCCCCCGGAGACTATACAAAGCTCTCCCACATCTTCGTAACCCACGGTCATGGAGATCATCTTGGGGATGCTCTGGAGCTTGCGAAAAGAACCGGGGCTACTCTGGTGAGCAATTTCGAACTCTGCGCCCTTCTGGGAAATCCGGGGATTGCCACCCACGCCATGCATATCGGAGGGACCTTCCGCTTTCCCTTCGGCAAGGTGAAGATGACCCCCGCCCTGCATGGCTCCGGGGTGATGGTGGGGGATCAGGTGCTTTACGGAGGCGTGGCGGCAGGGTTTCTCATCGAAGTGGAGGGAAAGAAGATCTACCACGCGGGAGATACCGGGCTTACCCTGGATATGCAGCTTCTCCGGGAGGAGTTGATTGATCTCGCCTTTCTCCCCATCGGCGGGAATTTCGTTATGGATATCCATGACGCCGCCCGGGGGGTGGAGTTCATCCGTCCCCGAAAGGTTGTCCCCATGCACTACGACACCTTTCCGGTGATTCAGGCGGATCCTCAGGAGTTTCTTCGCGAAGTGGGAAGCATGGCGGAGGTGCTCATCCTCGCTCCGGGGGAGGCTCTCGAGCTGTAGAACAGTGGAGTCAGAGATAATCGCAGATCTTTCAAAAGTTCCCTAAAAAAGAATCCCCCACCGCAAAGAGCGCGTGGGGGATTTTCTGGTTTGTGTTAGCCCCCTCAGGGAAGAAGAACTCCCTCCAGAGAGATTTTTCCCTTTACGTAGAGATTCATCCGGGGGGGGCGTAAAAAGCCGATCAGGGTGATATGGTGCTCCTCCGCCAGGGCCGCCCCGTTCCAGGTGGGGGCGGAGACGCTTCCCCCCAAAGGAATCCCCACCTGGGCGATCTTGCGCACCACCCCCCGGGGCATACGCCCGGAGAAGAGAAAAAAGGTTTCGGTAAAATCTACCCCCTGGGCAGCCCCCCACCCCAGAACCTTATCCGCCGCATTGTACCGCCCCAAATCCTCCCGAAGCACCAGAAGCTCTCCGCTTTTTGAGAAGAGCGCCCCCACATGGGCCGCCCCGGTTTTACGGTAGAGCGGGGCCTCCTGAACCTTCTGAATGCCCTTGAAAAGCATCTCCTCTGTAACGCTCCAGCATGGGGTTTTTGGCGAAGAGGGTTTCTTCCCAAGCTCCTCCGGAGAGGGGATCTTTGCAGCGAAAAGGTTATTTCCCTCCCGCCATATCCGAAGGGGCTGTTCCGGCGAGCAAAATCCCTCGCTCACCAGATGCCCCCGCCCCCACTCTTCCAGATATTCCGGCGAGAGAGGCCCTTGGGTAATCAGATCCCCTTCGTGGAAGAGCCGAAACTCTTCCTCCCGAATAAGAGGATCCTCCTCAAGCACCCACTCCGAGGAGGGGGTGCGCTTCCATATTTTTCGCAAACCCGTAGTTTCGTGTTGTGTCATCAGGAGAGGCTCTCCTTTACCGTTTTTGCCTTTAAATTTTAATATTTTAGGCCGAAAATAGGATGGAAGATCCGGGTGTCGTGAAGAAAGGCTGTCTGTTCCTCCAGAGCCTTGCGAACCCGTTCTCCCATAGAGATGGCCAGCACCGATGTAAGCACATGAACGAGGAAGAGGGGGGCGATAATGCTGCTTCCAAAGGTGGGGCTCTTGGCGCTTACGTAGAAGCTCAGCTCCGCAAAGCGGCAGACCGGAGCGGCGGGGCTGTCCGTAATCGTTACGATGGGAATACCCCGCTCCTTACACTTTTCACACACCTCGGTAACCTCTGCGACATAGCTCGGGAGAGCGGAGGTGATGATCAGGTCATCCGGGGTGATGCCTCGAGACTGTTCCTGCATGGTGAGGCTCCCCCGCTTGAGGAGATAGGCGTTGATCCCCATTACCCGGAGCCGCATGAAGAGGGATTCCATGGCAAGGGAGGAGATCCCCCACCCCATGCAGTAGACCGTTCGTGCCTTCTCCACCAGAGAGCAGAACGTATGAATGTTTTCTTCCGAAAGCTGGGTCCAGGTGTCCTCCAGATTGGCGTGTTCCGTCCGGAGGATGGTATGGGCGATATTTTCCTCCATATCCTGGGAGCGGGCGAGCATGGCCGAGGGATTTACCTGGTCGAGAATGGCCTCTTTGAGGGCCTCTTTAAGTTCCGTGTACCCCGAAAAGCCGAGCATCCGGGCCACCCGGACGAGCTGGGCCTTGGAGACATCCAGCTCCTCCGCAACGTCGCCAATGGAGCGGAACGCCGCTTCCCGCATATTTCGGAGAAGATAGGAGACCACTCGATGGGCCTTGTTGGGAAGGTGCATCATCTTCTCCTGCATCAGGATCTGTAGTTCGTTGCTGTCCATAAAGACAATTCCTCCATGTGTGTTTTGAACTTCTTGGGCCACAGAAAACTAAACTTACAGGGGTCAAAAATTTACTCCAGTGGCTCCGTATGAGTGTAGCTTTTCCCATGTCACAGGTCAAATGGTATGTGTTCTCTGGAAGAGCGAGCGGAGCAAGAGGAGGGTTAGAAAAAAGGTGAGAGATCCCGAAGCGGCGCTCGAAAGGGGTTGACACCACCAGAAGGCCCCGAGGCCGAAGGATGTGGCGAGAAACCATCCGAGAGGGGGGCGAAGCAGAAGCGCCCGAAAGATCTGGGAAGTCATGCTGAAGAGGGTTTTACCGGTTCCCTCGAAGAGCGCCATGAGGGTGATCTCTGCCGCCGCAAAGGGGTAGCCGAAGACCGAGGCCCTAATGGAGGCCACTGCCATACGCTCCACCTCGGGAGAGGGGGCGAAGATGGCGAGAATTGCCTCCGGGAAGAGGTAGAGAAGAACCCCCACCGAGATCATCAGAAGGAGTGCCCCTTTCACGGCCCATCGCAGGCCTTCCCGAATCCGCTCCTCCTGCCGCAGGCCAAAGTTATAGCCAATAAAGGGGGTAAGGGCATTGCGAATTCCCATAATCGGCAGAAAGGCGAGCCCCTCCACCCGGTTTCCTAAAAGCCACGCCGCTAGGGCGTTTGGGCCGTACCCCGAGAGAATGCGGTTCATAAGGATGATCCCCAGAGCGATGCTCCCCTGGGTAAGAGAGGCGGGAAAGCCGATGCGGATAATGGCTCCCCATCGGGAGAGAAGCTTTGAAGGGAGAGGAAGTCGGGGGAGAATTCCCAAAGGGCTCTCCCTGTGGAGCCGGTGGAGTATGAAAAGGGCCGCAAAGAGCCTTCCCGTAAAGGTAGCGAGAGCCGCCCCCCGGATCCCCATCTCAAGGGTGAAGATGAAGAGGGGATCTAAAAGCATATTGATGCCGTTTCCCAGAATCATGCTGTAGAGGGGGATCATGGTGTTTCCCTGACAGCGGAAGGCGCTCTCCCCCAAAAGGGTGAAGGCCATGAAGGGGATGCTCGGAAGAAGCCAGAGCATGTACTCCCTGCAGAGAGCTGCTACCGAAGGATCACCCCCCAGAAAGGCGAAGAATCTCTCGCCCCAGGGAGCGTAGAGGAGAGGGAGCGGAAGAAGAGAGAGCAACAGCAACAGGATGCAGCCCGATCGGGCGGTATCCTGGGCATGGTCAAAGGAGTTTTCCCCCAGAAAGCGGCTCATAAGAGCGGTACACCCCACCGCCATGCCGTTCAAGAGGGCGAACATCACGAAGATCACCGGAAAGGTGAGGGACATGGCTGCAAGAGCGGTTCCTCCCAGACGAGAGACGAAGACCGTATCCACAAGATGAAAGAGGTTATGCAGAAGCATGGTGGCTACCGCCGGCAGAGCCAGCCGCAGAAGAACCGACCCCACAGGCCCCTCTCCCATGGAGACGAAGTTTTTTGTTCTGCTCACACTCGCCACGTCCTTTTCTCTATGCTCGGTACTCTTTGTTCAAAAAGGAGATCGGAGGGTATTATAGCATCGGAACCGTTCTCTGAGAGAAGGTGATCTCAAGCCGCTCCAGCAGAGCCTCCAGAGAGAGCCCTCCTCGTGCGGCCATGCTTTGGGCTCCCCTCTTACCATGCCCCAGAAGAAAGGACTGCTCTTTCGGGGAAATCTTCCAGGGGCCTCGGGGAGCTTCGTGCAGCAGCCTCTGTCCCAGGGCCTCCCCTCGGATCAGCTCCCCCAGGGCGGGGTGAAGAGGGCCTCCCAGAACGTCCCGGTGGAGGGAAGGGGTATCGCAGAGCCCCACCCGCTGCACCCGGAAGGAGAGGCTCTCCGCCAGCAGGAGCCAGGCTCCCCCCCAGGCTGCCGCTTCCTCCAGCGAAAGCGGGGTATACGTTCCCTCGGCCATCCACGAAGCGAGAAGGGTATGGCGAAGCACCAGGCAGGGGTAGAGCCGGAGATGCATTCCTGAACTTCCCGGAAGAGCCCGAAGCTTTTGCAGATCCTCCAGGCTCCCCGAAAGGGTCTGTTCCGGTAGACCGATCATCATCTGGCACCCCAGGGGGAATCCCTCTCCAAGCAGGTACTCCAGAGTCTTTAAAACCTCCCGGGAGCTGTACCCCCGGCGGTTTTTTTCAAGCGCCCCATCCTCCAGGGAGGATATCCCCAACTCCACCTGCGAGAGGGGATACTCCCGAAGCTCCTCCATCACGGCGGGGGAGATCCCCCGGGGGTGGGTAGAAAAGCGCAGAAGGCTCCCCGCCGGAGCTTTGCGAAAGGCCTGCAGATAGCCCCGGCGTCTTCCCTCGGGAAGACAGGTAAAGCTCCCTCCGAAATAGCAGACCTCTAGGGGCTCTGCTTCCCGTTCCAGTAGCATCCCTACCTCTTCGGGGGAGGGGGCGGTTTTCCCGGTGATGCTCTCCTGTTGGCAGTAGCTGCACCTGCCGGGGCAGCCCTCCATGGAGAGGAAAAAGGGGAGTCTCTTCATGAGGAAAAGATCATCTCCCTGGCAAATTTGCTCTCTTCCGGGGGAGATGTTGCGGCAGCGCCGTGTAGCCGCATCTGTTGCTCCCGGAGGAGGCAGAAATGGAGAAAGAAGGTGGCGGAGAGCAGATCTGCAGACCCTCCGGGGCTGATACGGCGACGGGAAAACTCCCGATCCAGCTCTACCAGGGCGCTTTCTCCCGAAGAGCAGAAGGGAGCGCCTCTAAGAAGAACCTCCCGGATCATCTCCCGGTATTCGGTCTTCCAGAAAGCATACCCCCCCCGATGGATCACGGTACTGTCTTCCGTGGCAAGCATGAGGTGGAGCAGCGCATAGAGCCCCGCATGGTGCAGAGAGTGCCCTTCCCCCAGAGCCTTCTCCAGGGCGGGGAGCCCCGCGCTCCAGAGAGAGGGAAAACCCCGCTCCGCCTCCCCCCGAATGCCTGTAATGCCGTGTTCCAGATAGAGCCGCTCCCCGTGGGTGAGGGGGCGAGGGGGAAGATTTTTTTTCAGAGGCTCCAGCTCCGCCTCTACCATCCCCGCCACGCAGGAGCCTCCTCGGGCGCAGATACGCTCCGCCGAAAGGGGTTCTCCCTCCTCCAGAGCCTTTCCCGTGCCGTAGAGGAGGAGGGAGAGCACAAAGATAAGTCCCTTATGGGTGTTAATCCCCTTGGTGGCTGCAAACATGACCTCTTCCATGGCCACCCCTCGGCTTCGAAGGCGGGGAAAGGCTTTTCCAGGGGAAAGCCCGGAGAGCCCCTCTTCGCACTGCTGGCTCCAGAAGGGGGCCAGGGCCAGGGCGCTCGATACAAAGGTGCCGTAGTGCATATCCGTGTGTGCTCCGGATCCCAGACGGTCCACAAGCCCCGGCTTAGGGGCCACGTAGACCTCCCAGAGCGCTGACGCATGAGCAAATCCTCCGTAAAGGGCCGCAGAAGGCATGGAAATTCCTCCAAAAAGTTCAGAATTAAGAGGCGAATTGTAAAAACAAGTTCCGTAAAGTAGGGTACCTTTTTGCAGAAGGAAGTGCAAGCTTTTTTTGGGAGAGGGGGGATTGATACGCTGCTACAGAGATGGGGGAACCCAGGGGTAGGAAGGCTTTTCAAAAAATGCTATAGTAGGTGTCCGTGCTGGTGCGGACGAGTGTTTACAGAGAGAGGAGTGAAAAGCACCACGAGAATACCCGTAAAAGGTATTGCCGGTGAATCTGTGCATGTGCAGAGCTTTTGCCTTTCCGTGCCCCATTTGTTTGCGAGTGAAAGTGAGGAGTGCATTGCTGTGCGAAAACTCGGAAGACTGATCTCTCTTCTCATCCTCCCCCTTATCGGTATCATCATCTACAGTACCCTCAAGGCGTATATCACGGGAAAAACCCCCATCTGGACCTTCGAAGTATCCCTCTTTCTTTTTGGCTCCTTCTTTATGCTCGGGGCCGCCTACTGTCATATGGAGAACAAGCATGTCTCGGTGGATGTGCTGAAACACTACGCTCCCCCCTGGTTCCAACGAATCCAGGGAGTTTTTTCCGAGCTGGTGGTGCTCTTCGTAGTGCTTGTCATTCTCTGGGTGAGCGTTCCCGCCGCCCTTCGAGCCACCGCTGTAAAGGAGCGTTCCATGCATCAGACTCCTTTCAACCCCCAGGTCTGGTGGTTCCGTTGGATCATCCCTCTTTCCTGTGCTCTCATGTCCTGGCAGTCTCTCCGAAACATGCTGGGCTTCATCTTTCCCCGATTCGCTCCTCCCGGGGAAAAGTCTTCTGAACAGGAGGTGTAGCTCGTGGCATCCGAACTCTATCCTCTTCTGATGTTTGCTTCCCTCTTCGTTCTCCTCGCTCTGGGGGTACCCATCGCCTTCTCCCTGGGAGCTGTGGGGATTATCTTCTCCTACTTCCTCTGGGGTCCCGGAGCGCTCAACCTCCTGGTCTCCGCTGCCTGGGGAGCCATGAACAACTTCGTTATCATCGCGGTACCTCTCTTTATCTACATGGCCTACGTGCTCCAGAAGACCAACGTGGTGGAAGATCTCTACAGCGCTTTCTACAAGTGGTCCGGAGGGCTGCGGGGAGGCCTCGCCATCGCTACGGTTATCGTGGGGGCGGTTCTCGGAGCCGTTTCGGGAGTTGTGGCGGCGGGGGTTATCGGTCTGGGGCTCATCGGGCTTCCCCAGATGCTTAAACATGGATACGATAAAAAAATGTCCCTGGGAACCGTCATGGCCTCGGGAACCTTGGGGCAGCTTATCCCTCCCAGTACCAACATGGTGCTCTACGGCGCCGTCACGGGGGTCTCCATCGGGGGGCTCTTTGCGGGGGGTATCATGGCGGGGTTGATTCTGGGGCTTCTCTACGTGGGATACGTGATTATCCGGGGGCTCCGGGATCCAAGCTTCTGTCCTGCCCTGCCTCTCGAAGAGAGAGCTTCCCCCAAGGAAAAGCTTCTCGCCCTCCGGAGCGTCATCTTTCCGGTGCTGCTCATTCTTCTGGTGCTCGGCACCATCCTTCTCGGTATAGCCTCGCCTACCGAGGCTGCCGCCTTTGGTGCGGGGGGAGCCCTGGTTATAGGGGTTCTTAATCGTCGTCTTACCTGGGAGATCGTCTACTCTTCGGCGTACGAAACTCTCTCCATCACCGCCATGGTAGGGTGGACCATGATCGGTGCCACCGCCTTCGGATCCGTCTTCTCCGGAGTGGGGGGGAACATGCTTATCGCGAACCTCGCCATGAACATGCCCGGAGGCCCCAGCATGGTGCTTCTCGCCTCGGCGATCTTCTTCTTCATCCTCGGTATGTTTCTTGAGCCTGGGGCGATCATCTTCTTTGCGGTCCCCATCGTGGCCCCCATTCTCGCCCGGCTTGGGTACGATCCCCTCTGGGTGGGGTTGGCCTTCAACGTGCTGCTTCAGTGCGGCTATCTCTCCCCCCCCTTCGGTTTCAGCCTCTTCTACCTCAAGGGGGTGGCGCCGCCGGACGTTACCATTCTCGATATTTACAAGGCCAGCGTCCCCTTCATCGGGTTACAGTTTATCTGTATTTTGATTATCTTCTTCTTCCCCTCCCTGATCCTCTGGTTGCCCCGGCTGGTCCTTGGCCTGTAGGGAGGCGAAGAGAGGGGAGAGGGGCTCCTGCTTTTTCGAGAGAGTGTCTTTTCAATAGAGTCCGTTTTCCAGATCCATGACTTCGAGAGAAGGGAGGGGAAACGAAGAGTCATAGAAAAAGCGGCCATGTACCTTGTGGAAGAGTTGGTATGTTAGGAAGATGCTAAAATCGAGAAGGAGGTTCTACGAGCATGAAGAAATATGGATTGGTTCTTCTGGCAGTGCTTCTCATCGTAACAAGCGCTACCGCCGTCTGTGCGGCCAGCGTGAAGTGGCGCCTTGTGACCCACGCGGCCCCCGGCACAGAACAGCAGCGCATCGCCGAAGTCTTCTGCGAGACAGTGAAGACCCTCTCTGAAGGGGAGTTCGTTATTCAACCCTTCCCGGCGGGGGTACTCTTCCCGGTCTTCGAAACCTTCGACTCCCTTCGCATGGGAGTGGTGGAAGCTTCCATGGTCTACGGAGCCTACTGGCCCGGCAAAGATCCGGGCTTTATCCTCCAGACCCGTCCCGGATGCCCTCTGAGCACCTACGCTGAGGGGGCCTATCTGGATGAGCAGCTCTTCCCTTACTTCGAGAACCTCTACGGCAAGTACGACATGCAGTACCTGGGACACCTTATGGTGAGCCCTCTCTACGAGCAGCTCTTCTCGGTGGTTCCCATCAACACTCTGGAGGATATCAAGGGCTTGAGGATCCGCACCTCCGGGTTCGGCGCCCGCTACTACGGTGCTCTCGGAGCTACCACGGTATCCCTCTCTTCCCCCGAGATCTACACCGCCCTGCAGACTAAGAATATCGATGCTGCGGAGTGGACCTTCTGGGATGAGAATATGCGCATGGGATTCCACGAGGTTTCCAACTACGTCCTTGACCCCGCTTTCCAGAATGGTACCTGTGAGTACTTCCCCCTCGTGGTGAACAAGGCGAAGTGGGAGGCCCTCCCCCAGAACTTCAAAGATATCATCCTCGTTGCCCGGGATCAGGCCCGCTATCTCTCCGCCATGGTCTATGTGCACGAGATCAAGGCTCGGGAGAAGTGGAAGGCCCTTCCCAATCTCGAAGTGATCACCTGGAGTGACGAGGATCAGAAAAAGGCCCGGGCAGTGGGGCAGCAGCTCGTCTACGAGGAGTGCATGAAGACCCCCGAAGGCCAGAAGTATCTGGAGACCTACCGGAACGTCCTCTGGGAGCTGGGCTACAAGGACGAGGCCAAGAACCTGGGGTATGAAGAGTAGCTCTGTAGATCACAAGATCAGCGGGCCGGGTAGAGATCGCACATAGCAGCAGCGAAAGCGATTTCTGCCTTACCTCTGCCGTTCTTCAAGCGAAGAGCCCGGGATGTCTCCCTTTGGGAGTTTCCCGGGTTTCTTTGTTTAGGCTCTTTGTTTAGGGGGCTCCTTCTTCTTCGGAGGGGTGTGTTACAATGCCCTGAAGATGTGCGTTTTCCGGGAGCCGAGATTCCCGAAAAATCCCGAGCAGGTGCAAGAGGAGGATACAGATATGAGAAATACCGCTGTTATTTCGAAACGAGGAAGCCCCCTGAGAGGGGCTCATACAGGAGGGGCCTTCGCCTTTCGGCATATTTTGGGAGGCTTTCTTCTTTGCGCTCTCGTTATGGGAGGTGTAGGGACTTCCGCAGAGGCTTCTACCATGAAGGATCTCTTTCTCGCCCGTCAGTGGGTGGAGGTCGATGCCGTTCTTGAGGCGGCCTCTGCGGATTTTTCGCAGCTCCCCCCGCAGGATTTGTCTCTTGCCATCAATGCTTTCTGGCTCCAGAAACGCTATGCCGAGGCTCTGAAGCTTATCGAGGGGGGGAAAGAGCGCTTTCCTCAGGAAATTCTCCCCTATGCCACCATGTTCCAGATTCTCGGATACGAGCGTACCGGTCAGGGTGCACGGGGGATTGCGGTGGCCCGAGAGTTCTGGAAGGTGCCGCCGCCGGAGTTCCTCCGGTACTACGTGGCCTATGCTCTTGGGAGGCTCGAAAAGAACGCGGGGAACATCTCCGAGGCCGCCGGGTGGTACCGGATCATGGCGGATCTGGGGGAGGGAAAGAGCTATCGTCAGCCCGCCCTTACGGCGCTTCTCGCTCTTCCGGGAGCCACCACAGAGGATGCCCTGCGCATGCTGGAGGACTTCCCTCTGAACGACAAAGCCCTGAAAATGCTTCGGGAGGTGGAGAATCCCTCTGCCAAGGTGCTTACCGCCCTGGGATATGCCTCCTATGCTCAAGGATCGTATACCAAAGCCCTGGAGATCTTCGATAAGGCTCTTGCCAAGGGGGCCAAGGGAAAGGCAGAGTACTGGAGGGCCTTCTCCCTCTATCAGCTCAAGCGTTACAAGGAATCTCTGGATCAGTGGAAGGTTCTCGCCCTTCGAGGGGCCTCCTACGCCGAAAGCTCCACCCGGCGTATAGGGATATGTGCCTATCGTGGTATCAAGGCTCCGGTGGTGGAGGTTCTGGAGGAGCTGGCGGAGAAAAAGAGCGGCGGCATTCAGGAGACCGCCCTCTACTACCTCATGGTGATCGCCCACGAACTTGGCCCCTCCCATAAGGTGCCCTTCTGGCGGGATAAACTCCGGGCATCCTTTCCCTCGGGGAAGTACGGGGTTCAGAGCTATTGGAACGGTGCCTGGGATGCCTGGAAATCGGGGAATATGGAGCGGGCCGCCAACGAACTGAGCCGAGGGTTACCCCATGCCACGGGAACAGCTTGGCCTCCGCGCTTTCTCTACTGGATAGCCAGGACACAGGACATTCTCAAGCGTCCGGATAAGGCGAAGCGTTTTCGGGAACAGCTCGGCTCTCTCTACCCCCTGAGTTACTACTCGTTTCTTATCTTTCCGGAAGGGAGCAAGCCTGTGAAGGACGAACTCCCTCAGACACTCCAAAGTTCCCCCTCCCTGCTGGAGGAATGGGGTTTCTTTCAGTATGCCCGGCTCTCCCTCGCCAAGAGTTCTAAGGCTTCGGATCGTCTTCGGGCTGCCCGCATCGCTCTCTGGGACGGGGATGTGAGGGGAGCCTATCTTCTGGCGAACAGCTTCGCGGGGGTGGCGCAGAACCTGAACTATCTCCCACGGGAGGTGCTGGAGATGCTCTATCCTCGCGCCTACGAAGAGGAGGTTCTTCGGGAGAGCGAACGCTACGGAGTCTCCCCCAACTTTGTCTGGGCGGTGATGCGTCAGGAGAGCGGCTACGATGCGGGGGCCACCAGCTACGTGGGGGCCATGGGGCTCATGCAGCTTATGCCCGCCACGGGAAAAGAAGTGGCCTGGCAGCTCAAGCTGGAGAACCCCTCGTTTTACGACGCGGGGACCAATATTCACCTGGGGACCTTCTATCTTGCCTCCCGGATGAAGCTCTTTTCTCAGAACGCTCCCAAGGCGGCGGCGGCATACAACGCCGGAGCCGGAGCAGTGCGCAAGTGGGAGGATTCTGAAAAGGATCTGGAGGAGTGGATTGAAGATATACCCTATCTTGAAACGAACGACTACGTGCGTCGGGTGATGGGGAACTATGCGGTCTACCGGATGCTCTACGGAGAAGATTTGGCCCGAGAGAGCAGCGAAACCCCTTCGGAGGCGCCTCTCTCGGAGGATGAAGAGGATCGGGGACCGTAGCAGAGAAAACTTGGCAGGAAAGGATGAGTAGCGTGGTTGCTTCTTTGACTGAACCGGTACAGAAAGTGGAAAAGGCCCTTCAGGAGCTGGGATACTCCGGGGAGATCGTCTTTTCCGAGGAGACCATCTTCACCGTGGAGGATGCCTCCCGGGCGGTGGGGGTTCCCCCCGAAGAGATTCTCAAGACCCTGGTGCTTCTGGTGGATGACGCCCCCGTGCTGGTACTTCTCTCTGGGGTGAACCGGGTGCACCTCAAAAAGGTAAAGGCTCTTCTGGGAGCCAAAAGGGTGAAGATGTCCACCCCGGAATTTGTCTATGAGTATTCGGGCTTTCAGGTAGGAGGGGTGCCTCCCCTGGGCTATCCCGAACCGCTCCCCGCCCTTCTCGACGAAGATCTTTTTCAGTATCCTGCGGTTTGGGCCGCAGCGGGGACGGATCACGCCTTTTTCCCCATCGCTCCGGAAAAGCTTCGGGAGTACACCCGAGGGGAGAAGGGGGATATCAAAAAATAAAGGGAGAAGGGGCTTTAAAGCCCCTTCTCCCGGCTACTCCTGTTTTTCGAAAGCTTTGACGCGTCTGTCTTTTCAGGAGATGATCGTTAGCGTTATTCCCCTCGAACCTCGGGGTGGAGCGTCTCAAGCCAGCCGTCCATCTTTCTCAGGAAGGCCACCTTGCGGAGGGGGAGAAGAAAGACCTCCAGATTGGGGCTGCTGGTGGCTTTGCGGATATCGCCTCCGAGGCAGACGTGATCTTCGCCGCTCATAGATCCGTGCATGTGAACGAAAAGATTCTGATCCCGGACGCTTACGCTCCCTCCCAGAGAGGCAATGTCGAAGGGGCCCTTGGCGGTGCTCTGCACGAGCTGGGTTCCATCGAACCATGCGAAAGTTATGTCCCGCACCATCCCTGCGGCTCCCAGAATAACCGCCGCATTGACGTTCCCGTCTTTACAGGCCTGGATAATTCCCTCCACCACTTCGTCTCCTTCGGCAAGACGGATTGCCACAATCTCATCTGTTACGACGTGTTTCATGGCGCTCACCTCCTTAGGAAATGCCGAACCTCTCCGGAAGAACTCCTGAAGTGTGGAAAAATCCGGTATTGAAAGGGGGTACTCCCCCATAACACGGAAGTCCTCTTTCTCAAAAATGGAAAGAACTTCCTTTTGGTTATAATATCACAAAAAGAGGGGGTTATGCAAATATTCCAGGGAGAGTTTTTGATGTATTTTTTGCATATAACGTATGTATAACGCATAAGGAAGGGAGTTCTCTCTCGTGGCCTATGGATGGTACGGAGCTATCTTTATAACGGGTATTGCTGCGGGATTTCTCAATGTTGTAGCGGGAGGAGGGACGCTCCTTACTCTGCCTATTCTCGACGCCTTCGGTCTTCCTGTAGGAGTAGCAAATGCCACCAACCGGGTGGCCATACTGCTGCAGAATCTTGTGGCGGTACAGCGTTTTCGGGCGAAGGGAGTTCTCGATTTCCGCAAGGTTCTCCCCCTGGCGCTACCGGCCATGGTCGGTTCTGTGGGAGGAACCCTCGTGGCCATTGAGATGGATCAGCAGGTTCTGCGGCTGGTTATTGCGGGGATTATCACGGGTATGGCGCTTCTTCTGATCTTTCGCCCCCGCATGTGGGAGGAGGTTCGTGAAGAGCCCTGGCCCTTCTGGGCTGTGGCACTTCTCTTTTTCTGCATCGGTGCCTACGGAGGGTTTATTCAGGCGGGGGTAGGTTTTTTTCTCATCTGGGCTCTTGTGGGGGTCATGGGGAACGACCTGGTGCACGCCAACGCTGCCAAGGTAACTCTGGTGGCGTGCTACACCGTACTGAGCCTGGGGCTCTTCTTTTCCCGGGGGATGGTGAATCTCCCCGTGGGAATAGCTCTTGCTCTGGGAAACATGGTGGGGGCCGTTTTGGGGGCTCGATTTACGGTGATGCAGGGGAACCGTGCTCTTCGGTATATTCTTGTGGGTGCCATTCTTGCTAGTGCGGGTAAGATGCTCTACTCATCGCTTTTCTCGTGAGCTTTTTGGTGGATGGCAGGAAGTCGGGGAGTGCAAGCGCCGAGGAGCCTCTTAAAAAGAGGCTCCTCGAATTTTTGGTGTGCAGATCTCTTTACGAGCCTTCAAGGAGGTACTGTTTCAGCTCCTCCCTGGTAAGCCCCGCTCCGAGCCCTACTGCAAGGCGAAGCCTTGCCTTTGCGGGGGAGAGACTTCCTCCGGAGAGAATTCCCATCTCCAGAACCTTGGTGTTCCCTCCCTCAAAGGTGTCGCGGGAAAGCACGGTCCCCTGATGGCATCGCGAGGTAATCACTACGGGGAGGTTGTTTTTGAGAATTTTCTTTAAAGGGGGAAGCCACTCGGGGGGAATATTCCCCAGGCCGAATCCCGCGAGGACGATACCGTCGATTTTGGGGTTCTCCGCACAGCAGTCCAGAAGGTGCGAGCTGGCTCCGAGGCTGGCATAGAAAATGGGTATGTTCTGAAGGGTTACGATGGCTTCTCCCAGAGATCTGGTGCGCTGGGGGCGTCTCTTGATGTTTATTTTATCTCCCATGACAGTTCCTAGAGGCCCCTTGCCGGGGGCACGAAAGGCATCCCGACGCTGAGGAATCTCCTTAGTTACTTCTGCGGCACTGAAGATCTGATCCTGAATGCAGACGAGGGCACCAAGCCCCCAGGTGTGTTCCGATGCCGCCGCCAGGAGAGCATGATAAAGGTTCATGGCTGCATCGGAGCCGAAGTTGTCCCAGGGGATAAGAGAACCCGTAAAAATGACCGGTTGCGGATAGACCCAGAGGAGATCCGTAAGATAGGCCATCTCTTCGAGAACATCCGTGCCTGCGGAGACCACAACCCCCCGGGCACCTCCCCGGACAAGGGTTCGAAGGCGTTCGATGAGATCCATGGTCATTTGTATGGTATAGTGACTGCTGGGTTGGCGGCTCCACTCCACTACCTCAAAGACTGCATCTCCCGGAAGGGGTGGCAGCGCCTTGAAGATCCGTTCTGCTGCGCTGGCCCGGGCCTCTTCGGGATCCTGTTTTTGGGGAGTCCCCGGAGGATAGCAGTAGTTTCCAGCCCCCACAAGGACGACTTTTCCTCGTTCGGATGTCACGGCAAACACCTCCTCGAATGAACAGAGCGAGTGTATCACTAAAAGGGAAAAAGAGGAAATCCTCTCTCCAGGAACTGGAAAGAACCAGGATTTTTTTGAGAAGCAAGGATCTCCGGGGTGCTGCGCCTGAAAAGCCGGAAGACCTCGGAGGAATACATGAAGTCGGGAGGCCTGAAACATGCGGATTGTCATCGTAGGGGCCGGGGAAGTGGGCTATACCGTCTCTGGCCAGATGGCCCGGGAGGGGCACGATGTGACGGTGATCGAGCTGGATCCCCTTCGGGCGGAGAAGGTGGAGAGCGAGCTTGATGTTATGGTGATCCGGGGGAACGGGGCCCGCCCCCAGGTGCTTGAGCAGGCAGGGGTAACCAAAAAGAGCCCCGTGGATCTCATGATCGCCTGTACCGAGAAGGACGAGGCGAATCTCCTGGCCTGCTGGATCGGCAAGAAAAACGGTGCCCGCAAGCTGATCTCCCGGGCACGAAATTTAGAGTTTACCGATTCCGAAAGCTGGGCCCGTGAGCTGGGTATCGACCTTTTGATCTCCCCGGAGCGTTCCGTGGCTCGGGAGATCGAAGAGCTTCTGGCGGTCTCCTCGGCCCTCCGTACCGTGGAGATTGCCGGAGGCAGGGCGGGAGTCTACGTCTTTCGGGTGGCGGAGAAGGCCCCCCTCGCGGGGCTCTCTCTCAAGGAGTTTCGAAAGCGTTATCCCGAGTTGGTGAGCATTATCGTCTTCGTGGAGCGGGGCTCTTCGGGATTTCTCCCCGGAGGCGATACGGTGCTTGAGCCTGGCGATCTCTGCTACGCCGTAACCTTTCGTAACCAGGTATGGAAGCTGGAGGAGCTGTTTGGCCCCCCCAAGCGGCGCAAGGCTCTGCGCCGGGTTCTTGTGGTGGGAGGGGGGAAGATCGGCTTTCAGGTGGTGCAGCGGCTGGAACAGCACCATAAAAACCTCGATATCAGGCTTATCGACAAAGATGGAGAGAAGTGTGAACGCCTTGCCCGGGAGCTGGGGCATTCCATTGTTATCTGTGGCGATGCGGCGGATAAGGATCTCCTCAACTATGAGGGAGTCTCTGGGGCGGACGGTTTTGTCACCACCACCGCCAGCGATGAATCCAACATCGTTCTCGGCATTCTCGGTAAGAGCCTTGGGGTGGGAAAGTCCATAGCGGTGGTACGCCGAAAGGCCTTCATGCAGATGGAGAAGCATCTTCCTGTGGATGCTCTGGTGAACCCTCATCTCTCTCTTGCCTCGGCCATCATGCAGCAGATGCGCTTTCCCCGGAGCCGGGGGCATCTCTCTCTGTTGGACAATATCGGGGCGGAGATGATCGAAGGCGTGCTTCCCCAGGAATGTCCCGCCCTGGGGGGACCGATCATGAGTCTTGGCCTCCCCCAGGGGATCATTATCGCTCTGGTGGAGCGGGGAAAGCATATCTTCGTCCCCTGGGGAGATGCGGAGCTTATGGCGGGGGATCGGGTCATTCTCTTTGCAGCTTCGGATCTCATGAGCGAAGCCGTGGATCTTCTGGGAGTGTAGGGTTGTGAGAATCCGGATTGTCGCCAAGGTGCTTTCCCTTATCGGCGGAGTGGTCTCTCTCTGCATGCTCTGGCCCATGGTGTGGGCCTACGTGGACAAGGCGGGGGATCTGAAACCTCTTGGCCTGGCCATGCTCACCGGGTTGGTGATCTCCCTGGTGCTCTATCTCCTCGGGCGCAAGGGAAAGGCTTCGGATCTCGGCATTAAAGAAGCTTTTGGCGTAGTGACCTTCTCCTGGATCCTCGCCTCCATCATCGGGGGGCTTCCCTTCTGGCTTCACGGCACAGTTCCCACCTTTACCGAGGGTTTTTTTGAGGCCATGTCGGGATTCACCACCACCGGGGCTTCGGTGCTCACGAATATCGAGGCGGCTCCCCGGGGGATTCTCTTCTGGCGCAGCCTCACCCACTGGCTGGGGGGGATGGGGATCATCGTGCTCAGCCTGGCGATTCTCCCCTTTCTCGGCGTGGGGGGGATGCAGCTCTACAAAGCTGAGGTCCCCGGCCCCATACCGGAGAAGCTCACCCCCCGGGTGCAACAGACCGCCCTTCTGCTCTGGGGGGTCTACATGCTTCTCTCTCTGGTGGAAACTGTGGCTCTCACCCTCTGCGGCCTTGATCTTTTCGAATCCCTTACCCATACCTTCGGCACCATGGCCACCGGGGGGTTCTCTCCTCTCAACGGCAGTGTGGGGTAGTATGGAAGCGCTGCGGTGGATTGGGTGATCACCTTTTTCATGTTTCTGGCGGGGGCTAACTTTGCTCTCCACTATATGGTGCTTCGGGGAAAGCCAAAGGTGCTCCTTCGGGATCCGGAGTTTCGCTTCTACGCCTTCCTTATCCTGGGGGCCACGTTGGTGATCACTGCCTTTGTGCTCCTGGGGGGGAATTATGATAACTGGCTCACGGGGTTGCGCTACGCCGCCTTTCAGGTAGTGAGTATTATTACCACCACGGGGTTTGTTACGGCGGATTACGAACTCTGGCCCTTCTGCACCCAACTTATTCTTTTGTGGCTCATGTTCATTGGGGGGTGTGCGGGTTCCACCGGAGGGGGTATGAAAAACGTGCGGGTCATGGTGGTGCTGCGCCAGGCCAAGGCGGAGATGATGCGGCTTCTGCATCCTCGGGGGGTCTTTCCCGTCCGGATGGGGGGTAAATCCCTGGGAAATGGTGTGGTAGCCTCCATTACCGCCTTTTTTATCCTCTATATGGGGCTCTTTATTCTGGGAACCCTTCTCATGGCAGGGCTCGGGCTTGATGTACTCACCGCTGTGGGGAGTGTGGCCGCCACCTTGGGGAATATTGGCCCGGGACTTGGAGGGGTAGGCCCCGTGCAAAACTACGCCGCCATCCCCCAGGCAGGGAAGTGGATCCTCTGTGGCTTCATGCTTCTGGGGCGTCTCGAAATCTATACGGTGCTGCTGTTGCTGTTGCCCGCAACCTGGAGACGCTAAAATAAAGCGGGATTCCCGAAGGTGCAGTTCCATACAGCACATTTTTGGGGATCCCGCTTTTTTGGTTTTACTGTTCTTCTCTCTTCTCGGGAAAGAGCAACGCCAACCCTCCTCCGGCGGTCTCCCGGTAGATGGAGGGAAGATCGTGCCCTGTGCGGTTCATGGTGAGGATCACCTGATCCAGAGAGACGTAGTGTTTGCCATCCGTGAGGAGGGCGTACTCGCCGCAGGTGAGAGCCCGCAACGCCGCCATGACGTTGCGCTCAATGCAGGGGATCTGCACCAGCCCTGCCACGGGGTCGCAGGTGAGCCCCAGATGATGCTCCAGCCCCATCTCCGCAGCGTACTCAATATGCGCCGCCGTCCCCCCCAGCAGATAGGCCGCTGCGGCGGAAGCCATGGCACAGGCCACCCCCACCTCGCCCTGACACCCCACCTCGGCCCCCGAGATGGAGGCGTTGGTTTTCGCAAGATTCCCCACCAGCCCCGCCACTGCCAGGGCATGCAGTATCTCCTCCTGAGGGAGGGGGAAATATTCTTCCAGATAGTAGAGCAGGGCGGGGAGCACCCCGCAAGAGCCGCAGGTAGGGGCGGTAACCACTCTGCCTCCCGAAGCGTTCTCTTCGGAGACTGCCAGAGCGTAGGAGGCCATGAGCGCTGTGCGGTTATCCTTCAATCGTTTTGCCTGCTGGTAGATCCGGAAGGCCTTGCGCTCCAGGTGAAGAGGCCCCGGAATTGCCTCCTGGGAGGTTAGCCCCCGATGGATGCTCTCCTTCATGGCTTGCCACACCTCCCGCAGATATTCCCACAGGGAGGCCCCCTCGCACTCCTCCGCATATTTCCAGAGGGGATTCCCCGTCCTTTCCCGCCACTCCAGAAGTTCCTTCATGGAAGAGAGTGCGTAGATCTCCCCCGCATCCTGCCGGGGGTGCTGCATCTCCTCCAGGGTCTTTACCGCCCCCCCTCCCACACTGAACAGCACTTCGGAATGTGTGACCTCTCCCGAAGCATCCAGGGCTTCGAAACGCATCCCGTTGGGATGTTCCGGAAGGGCTTCGGAAATCCAAAAAATCTCGGTAGCGGTCGGTTTCAGGGCGTCCAGAATGGTCGTATCTGTAAGATGTCCTTTGCCGGTGGCGCAGAGAGAACCGTAGAGTGAGACCCGGAAGGAAGCTACTTCGGGGTTCTTCTGTTTCCATTGAACCGCGGCGTTATGGGGCCCCATAGTGTGGCTGCTGGAAGGCCCCAGCCCCATGCGGTAAAGCTCTCGAAGCGACTTCATGACGCTCCCCCTCCGGAGGATGGTGACGTTGAAGGGAGAATGTCCTTTTCATGCTCCAGATGCCAATACTCCCGATCCTTGGGAAGCCGGGAATCAAGAAGCCCCGCCTCGTGGGCCATCTCCAGGCCGAAGGCCAGAGAGAAAAGCAGAATCATACCGAGGCAGAAGACGCGCATCTTTCGAGTTCGAGCCTTACAGAAGGCCACTACCCCCGGCAGAATGCCGAAGAGCAGTACGATCCCCACCCCTCCCACAAGATTGATAGCATTCAGGAAGATGTTCGGATTGATCAGGGCGATGAGGTAGGGGGGGAGAAACGTAAGGGTTATCACCAGAGGGCGATTTTTTCGCTGGAAGTGATGCTCCGTAACGTCCCGCAGAAAGTCCATAAGCCCCACCCCGTTGGCGAGGTAGGATGTGGCGATGGCGATGACCGTAAAGACTATGGCTCCTCCGTTAAAGAGTCTGCTCTGCAGAATGTTGCCCATGGGAATCGTGGCGGGATTGCCCGCCTCCACTGCGGCCCGTATGGAGTTTGCTCCCTCCCATACCGGAAGCATCCCCAACCCCACCTGGAGCCAGAGAGCGTTGATGATAAAACCTCCAGCCATACCGAGAAGCATGGCGATTCCCACACTCCTTAGGTTCCACCGCATATCCTTGCAGATCGTAGGGATGATGTTGTGAAAGTGAAAGGCCGTAAGGATGATGGGGGCCGCCGTGGCGAGGAAGATCCAGTCCTGTTGAAACAGGAAATCCCACTGCACCTCCCTCTGTCCCAGGCCAATAAGAAGGACGAAGGCCCCCAGCATGACGCACATAAGCAGCACGTTATATTTTTTTATGATGCTCATATCCAGCACGGTAATTCCCGTAAGAAGGGCGGTTACCAGAGTCATGAGCCACCACGGCACCTGAGAAAAGCCCACCATGGAGGCTACGATTTTGCTCCCCCCCGCGATGTAGGCTGTGAGAAGCCCGTAAAGTATCAGGGCGTTTGTGGCTGTGGCGATCCACTTTCCCGTTTTGCCGAGATATTTCTCGTAGAGCGAGGGGTAGTTGAAGTTCTCCTCCCGAACCTCCGTGGCTTCCCGGGCCAGTATCAGGGCAGAGAAGAACATGGCCCCTCCGAGAACTATCATGGCGGTTACTGCGGGGATAAACCCTGCAAAACCCGTGTTTACCGGGAGGGCAAGAATGCCTGCTCCCAGAAGATTGCCCGCGATGAGAAAGGCGATGGGAATAATCTCGCCCCAGGGGGGAACGTTGGAATGCATGGGACACCTCCTTTGAAGACAATAATTTGCTAGTGGGGCGTTCCACATTATATTGTGCCTTTGGTTGAACTCCAGGAGCCGGAGCTTGTGTGTTCCCGGCAGCGACCATAGTGGTCGGCGAGTGCA
>CAZIFL010000016.1:0-60014 GCA_964539095.1 uncultured Synergistaceae bacterium | reverse complement strand
ATGCCGCACCCCCAGCCCCGCAAGCCCCGTAAGGGCTCCCCAGAAAAAGAGCTTGAAAAGATAGCCCTGAATCTGCCGAACCGACCAGGTAAACTTGCGGCGGATATAGAGATACCCCAGCAGCACCCCCACATAGGTGGCGGCGGTGGTGGCAAAAAGCAGGCCGTTGAGCCCCCAGGAATCCACCAGAAGCCAATCTAGAAAGCCGTTTAGCGTAAGGGTCACCGCCGAAAAGGCCATGCTCACATGAGATGCCCCGGAGGCCAGCACCATCTGGCCAAAGATGCTCCCCAGGCAGACCGCAGGGGCCTGAAAAGCCAGAATCCGGGCTCCCTGCCAGGTACGCACCGCATCATGAGCCGTAAACTTACCGTGCACAAAAACAAGATCCACCACATCCGGCAGTAGCACCACATACCCCACCGTAAGGGTAACAAAGAGCCACAAAGTAGCCCGAAGGGCCTTTTCCATATCCTGCCGGAAAGCCGGAGCATCCCCCTTGGCATAGTTGACGGAAAAGCGAGTAAGAAGAGGGGCAAGAGGCTCGTTAAGAAGCGCCGTAAGCCCCCAGAGAACCGTGGCGTAGTTCATACAGGCCATGCTCCCTACAGCAAGAAGGGAGGCAAAGTAGCGGTCCACCATCTGGTACAAAAAATACTGGGCATTCGTAAGAACCACCGGAAGGGTTTTTCTCAAGAACTCCCCCCAGCACCCTTCTCCCGACGGTGCAAAACTGCGGAACAGTCTTTTATCCCCGGGAATGGCAAAAAGACAGATCCCCAGAAGAAACAGCACCGTAGCAACCTGCCCCACGGACTGGCCCAGAGGCCAGGCAAAGCCCCCCCAGAAAGAAAACCCCGAGGCCAGCACCACCAGAAGAACCAAGGATTGCAGAAGCCAACCTATGCGTACGGTGATTTGATAATCCAAAGCCTGCAAGTAGGTTTCCAAAACAAACGAAGCCACTCGAAAAACCCCGAAAACCCACAAAAAACGCATAATTTGAACCAGAAGCATTTGCGTCTTCGGAGAAAAACCCGGGAAAAAAAGCTGTGAAAGCTGGGAAGCAAAGACAAGAGCCCCAGTAGCGCAAAGCAGACCAATCCCGAGCAGCAGAAAAAAAAGCATGTTTATAAAAGACGTGAGGGACTTACTCCCTTTCTGGTGAAGCAGACAGATAAAAAAGGGGATTCCCCCGGAGTACAGAGCACTATGCATCCATATGGTACACAGATGCATAAGCGTAAAAGCCCCTACATAGGCATCCACAAAAGCGGTGGCCCCGAAAAAATGAGCCACCACAATTTCACGGAAAAAGCCGATACTCTTGGCCAAAACAGAAAGCGCAAAAAGATAGAAAGACATTTTTAAAACTGAACGCCTGGCTTTCATTTATCTAAAAACCAACCTCTTGAGATGACTTTAATTTCTTTTTCCGATAATGCCAGTATGTATACGGATAGAGCAAGTGAAAACCCCCAAAACCTGTATAATAAAGTTCTTCTTTTGTAACATCAAACGCAGGATATGCTGACTCAACGCCTTCCAGTAAAATATTTTTATAACTCGTCAACACCCTGCCCTGTCCATAATTGCCAAAGAGTTCGTCAGCATCAAAACGCATTATCTCGGAATGGTATACATGTCCCTCTGAAACCCCCGCAACCAAAACAAATTTATTACCCGACGGATAGAGCACAGGCCATCCAATTTCCTTGCCAATTCCAACAGAAAGTATTTTTCTCCCGACACAACCACAAAGAAAAGTTCCCGTCATCTCCTGCCACTCTATTTTTTCCACAAAAACAGAATTCCCGCCTTTGACTGTACAGACACCCCATAAAGATTCTTCGTGGGGAAAAAATGATATGGATGAAATGTTTTTTTCTAGAAACACTTTTTTGACCGAAGAGGCAAATACTCTTTTGCCTTTAACATCGAGCAGAAAAATTTCCGCCGAATTCTCCGTGGTAAGTGAGAGGAAAAGGCTCCCATTCCTAGAGAAGCATGCAACACCTCTGATAGCTCGGGAGGTGAAATCAATTTCCTTGCCAAAAGCGAGAACTCCGGAAGTCTTAGAGTTAAAATCATAATAGCCAATTCCCAAAAAATGGTACACACCATCTGCGTAACTGCTTTTGCAGAAAAACAAGAATTTTCTTCCTTCATGCTGAGCCAGTGAAGGATAGTACGCAGAAATATTCGAGAAGAAATAAGGGAGTAAAAGTTTTTTTCTTCCATTCTTTAACGAGATAATTCTATCTTTGGGGAAAACAGGGATCAGCGGGTCAAGAAAATAGAGCATTTTTTTAAAAAAAATCATAACATTCTATTTCTCCGCCCACAAAACCATAGACTTAACTCGATTTCGCCCTTTTACAGGTTCGCAGGAAAAGCTTTTTTGAAAATCCTTCTCTAACTTATCCCAGACAAAAGAGCTTTTACACAAAAGCTTCGGAGGGCTGGAACAATACCGCCAGCCCCTCGGAGGCATTGTCCCTATGAGAAAATCTTCCAAGGGACCTAACAGCGTTGGAAGCCGATCCCACCCACCGACGAAAACCTTATCTGTATACGTTGCCACCTCTTCAAAAATTTTTCCGTGAATCACAGGAAGAAAACCATCTTTTTCTGAAAAAGTAGAACGGTCTCTCTGCCATTGACGCCACTCCCTGTTCGGGCTTGTCAAAAGGAACGTTCCTCCTTTGCGTAAAACCCGAAAAGCCTCCCGAAAGGTTTTTTCACGAAACGCCACAACATCCATTCCAGGAAGGACAAAATCGTTTCCCGGAACGGTATGGGAAAAAAGAACCACGTCAAAAGAATCTTTCTCAAAGGGGAGAGCATCCATGGAAGCTCGTATAAATTCCGCCTCTGGAGCAATCTCCTTTGCTCTTTTGAGAAAAGACGCTTCAACATCAATACCGACCACAGAATTAGCCCGAGAGGCGTAGCGGGAAATCATTCCCACATTACTACCCACATCAAGTATGCGCTTGCCCCGCATTTTTGAAAGTTCATAGGTCAGGCGGTAACGAACATCAAGATCATCTCCCCAATACATGGGCAGGTTCAAATTCCAAAGATTTCGCACTTCAAGAAAATGGCCGTAAAGCTCCTTGCCGGAGCAGGGAGTAAAAAAAGAGCCCCTCATCTATTCACCCCCAAACCTTCGGTTTTTCCAATCCTTGCACCCCTTAAGAAAGTCGAACAGGGAATTTCTCCAGTTCTTAAAACGGTACTCATAGGTGTTGTAGGTAACAATCTCGCCACCCCACAAAAGCTTAAACTCCGTAATGTTTTTCTGCTTCTGTGTTTTAGGCTCCGGATCCGCCCCCACCCAATCAATCCACCGCACCCCTCGGCGAATGGCTTCTTGGATGACGTACCACTGCAAAAGATGGTTGCCATAAAGTCGATTTTCCCTTGCATAGTCGGAAACACAGTTTCCTTCCAAGATCGCAACATCTTCACCCCAAGAAACACCTTGCCAAGCGAGGGCTCGTTCATCCTTCTCAACTACATAAAGGTCAATATTTTCATCTAAAGAACAGATTTTCCGTCTATCCTCTAAAAGAATTTTTGCAATCCTTTTGCCTTTTTCTTTGCAATAAACCAGAAAATCCGCCTCACAAAGTATTTTTCTCACGCAAAAACCCATCTCTTTGCCTCTGCGAACTTTCCGCCTTGCTTCAGGCTTTAATTTCATCCACGCTAAATCCTCGTCCAAATTATTATCAAGAACAACACTATGCGACTTGGTAGGTAAAAACTGTTTAGAAATAAAAGTTTCATCATACTTATCAAGATCTACTTTCTCTTGAGCACTTGCCAGAGAATGATACGGGGGAACCACTAAAACAATAGATGGACTTAGTTTTTTAGACAAAACAAAAAGCTGATCTAGCCAATGCAAAAGACTAATTCTATCAAACTTTCCCGATTGGAATAACGGCCCAAACAACACATAAAGTCCTGTATTCTTCAATGCTCTTCCAGAAAGGAACGCTCCAAGTGAAGATGTGCTGATGTCTCTTGTATACAAAAACTCTGCTATGCCAAAACAGTCTTGAAAATCTAATTTTTCTATGGCAATGCAACGAGAAGTCTGTATGGCTTTCCTGTCCTTTTTTTGGCTGTATGTTCTTGCAAAAATCATATTAAACCTTCTTGTCTATGCAACACAGGCACGCAAATTAGCGCCTCGTTACCCTCTGAATTAGCATCACGGGTTCTACTTTAGAATCGTAGAATCTACCATGGATGGCAACCAAACCTCAAAAGTATTGTTTTCCCAAGTTTTCTCATAAGCGTGGCGAGTCAAAAAATCCTCTAAAACATCCCAATTTTCTTGGAAATTATCGGAGTCTTCGACACGATACTCTAAAGGCCACTCAAAAGCTCGCAAAGAATACTTGCTTCTCGCAACAACAGGGAGCGAAAGATGTTCCGACTCTGCTTTTTTAAGATAATACTTCAATTGCTCTGGCTGGTATAGGAAGGGCCAAGGATTGTAAAGATACGGAATTGTTTCTGTAAGATAATAAAGGGTCGTTGCAGTGCGATAACCTAATAGGACATCTCCCGGGGAAACATGTTTTTCCAGTTCATTCAGAAGTTCCTGCACCACCTGGGCTCGTTCTTTTGTTGTGTATATTCCCCGCAACATGGGGTGGTCTATTGAGTAGCGCATGGCAAGACGATCTGAAGTGTCTCTGTAGGTATACCGATAACAGCTTGCCAGGGCCAGCATGATGACACCCACTATCGCAAGACGCTTGAACCAGAAAGCGCTGCGTGATTCCTTGCCTTGAAAAAGCCCTTGCCAGCCAAAGGCAAAACCCAAATTTTTCAGACTTGCTATGTCCTCGAAGAAAAGAGGAAAAGCAAACCACAAAGCATATCGCGCATTCGTAATACCGCTTCCCCCACCCAAGGGAACAGTAACCAACATAAAAAATGCTGCGGCATACAAGAGTAGGCTCTCGACATCTTTCCAATACAAAGATAGCCACATTTTCATAAGCAAATAAAGATAAACCACTCCAATGAGACCATAGAGCAAGACAGGCCAATAGTCGTAGAAAATCCAGCCCAAAATAAAAAAAACGCCTGTGCAAACACTGAGAGAAACAATCTGGAACCATTTACTCATACAACCTATAAGAAAAGCGGTGGCAGCACCTAAAACAAGAAGCGGCACTGCGAGACCGAGCACCGCAATATGATGCTTCACAAAAAGTCCAAGAAGGACATTTAAAGAATGGCTGCTATTTGTTGCCGCCCATCTAACAATCAACATGCCCTGCAAGAAAGAATCCAGATATCCAGAACGCCACATAGCGAAGAGAACAGATCCAAAGGCTCCGAAATATCCGGCAAAAAAAAGTGTGCTATTACGAAAAGACTGCCTCCAAGGGTTTTGGGGGGCATTCGCAAAGGAGGGCAAAAGAGGTAAGAGTCCAAAGGTTATCATAAGGATATTTGGAAAGCGGGCGAAAAAAGCGCAGGCACAAAACGCTCCAGAAAGGAGAAAAAGCCATCTTTTATTGGCAACAT
The DNA here is from genome assembly GCA_964539095.1 of uncultured Synergistaceae bacterium. GTDB lineage: Bacteria > Synergistota > Synergistia > Synergistales > Aminiphilaceae > DAIPKP01. Next base: position 54,455 of record CAZIFL010000016.1, on the reverse strand, counting down.
ATCCTTCTTGAAGTGCGCAGAGAGAAAATACTGCTAGCAGGGCTGTTACCGTGTTATAGCTTATCCATAAGCCTCTTTGGGTAAGCAGAAACAGGAGCAGGAGCCACACGAATATCCGCTGAAGGGGCACGTATCGTGATAATGTCTTGATGAGTACCACAAAAATACACCAGTAGAGCAAAACGGCACCGAACCGCGCCCCCAAAAGCCCCCAGGAGGCGGAAAGTTTCATCCAGAGGCCGTTGATAAACATGGAGAGGAATGTTGAAAATATTCCAGGATAGATTCTGTCTGGGCTACTGATGATATCCCGAGAAGAAGCAAGAACATACCCCATATCGGTAAAATCCAGACCTTGAAAAATAAAAAGGAGCGGGGTAAGAAAAAGCAGCCCCCCCAAAAAATACTGGTGCATATTTGACTTATTCAAGAAAAACATCCTCCTTGCCACCGGGTTTCAATATTTTTCAATTCTGATTAAAAAACCTTGTCTTTTTCTGCCTGTTGGAAAATATTGAAACATCCCATTTGTTAATTCAGCAAAATGATTAGACAGAGGCCTTTCTGCACTCAATAAAAATGTGAACGTATGGAATCCTTATCAAGCTGACGGAGATAGAGGTGGAAAAGACATCAAAAACCTCGCCGATTAATGTTTTCCACTGCGATTCTGTTCGAATATAACAGCCACGATCTTTCTGCATAATCCATTTTGAAAGTTTGCTCTGATGGATCAGAAATGCAGGTTCCACACATACCAAACGCCCGTCGTTTTTCATTATCTTCTTTGCGAGACGTAACATTTCCCAAGACTCTGCATCATCCAGATGATGCAATAAGCCATTACACAAGATGATGTCTGCTCCCTCTAATCGCTGGTTATGTTGCTCTAAAAGGTTGCGCACAGAACTTTTAATAAAAAGAATGTTTTTTCGTGATTCGTATTTTTGTTGGGCAGTTTCAATATACGTATCGCTAATATCAAAACCAACATACGAAATGTCTTTCGGCAAAACACTCAAAATGGTTCCGGGACCACATCCCATATCAACTACTTTTTGTCCTGGTTGGACACGCCAGAGATTTTCCGCAATCCATGCCCGTCCTCGACGAGCACCAACAAGATTTTGGAAAAAAGCATACGCCCACGAAAAAGAAAGCGCCCGCTTAAAACCTGAATGATCCTCCATAAAGAAAAACTCCTATCTGGCAGTTCGAAATTAAAAAATCACATCAAAAAAACCATAACACCTACAATGATAACGCAAAACCCCATAATCCTCCTTGTGGAGAGGCGCTCCTGAAAGAAAATGTTGCTTAACAGCGGAACAAGGATAAAGGTTAATGATTCTAAAATCGGCCCTTCCTTAAGCGCCACTTCTCTGTATGAATAAGAAACAAACGCCATAGACAGAAAAAGTGCGACATACCCCAAAAAAACATACCAATTGAAATATTGCCGCAGAAAGGAACTCTTCTTTTCAAGCGCTCCCTTCTTGAGGGCCACCTGGCCGAAGGCGGCGATGGTTACCGCCGTGAGAAAGAGGAGGTAGTATTTATTCACTCCGTACCACCAGGAGAATGCCGCTGAAGATGATCCCCGCCCCCAAAAGGTTGTTGAAGGTTACCGTCTCGCCGAAAAAGAGTACCGCCCAGAGGAAAATCCACAGGAAAAGGACTCCTCTCCAGGCATACGCCACCATCAGTTCGTACTTCCGCAGCACCTGCTGCCAGATGAGGGCGAAGAGGAAGACGCAGAGCAAGCTCCCCGCATAACGCAAAAGAAAAGCTGACGAAAAGACAGGATAGCTCGCCCCAGATTTCAGTAGAATTCCTGGCAGGGAAAAAATGAAATATCCACATTGCAAAAGTAAAAAGTGCCATGATAAAAAACGCATCAGATGTTGATTCTTTTGGATATTACGTATAGGGGGCGTTTTTTGGTCTCATCGAAAACTTTCCCTAAATATATCCCAATGATACCGAGATTTGCAATAATGATTCCCCCAAGGAACCAGAGAGAGACCATAATGCTTGTCCAACCATCGACGGGAATATCAAGAGCAAGCTTTCGATACGTTAGCAATGCGGCAAAGCAAAATGAAAAAAACGCCATAAGAAAACCCGCTTTTACGGAAAATCTTAGAGGACGATCGGAGTAGGCAATAATGATGTTCATGGCAAAGTCAATGCGCTTGCGTAAGCTGTAGGAGCTTATGCCACTATGCCGTGCGCCATGTTCAACATCAATGTACGCCGTAGGAAAACCAAGCCATGTCATATGTCCAACAAGGGCACGCAGCTTTTCCCGCATGGAGCAATAGGCATCAATTACTTTACGGGAAAAGATACGCAAAGTTCCGACTTGAGGGTCAATTTCCATCCCGGAAAGCCACCCAAAAGTGCGGAGGAATAGTTGTGACGTTATCCGTTTCCCAAACGAGTCTTTCCGTTTTCCTCTTCGCGCACAGACGATATCGTACCCTTCCAAAGCCTTTTCATAAAGCCTTGGAATTTCTTCCGGACGATCCTGCAGGTCACAGTCCATAACAACCGCCCAATCCCCAGAACATAAATCCAACCCGGCGGTAATTGCATAATGCTGTCCAAAGTTTCGACTGAGTTGTATCGCCTTTACTCTAGGGTCATCTATTGCAATTTCATGCAAAATCTCCCACGATCCATCCTTGCCGCAATCCTCAACGAAAACAAATTCCAGAGGTTCGTTCTGGAGCAAGGAAGAGAGTGCGCACAACTTTTCATATAAAAGCCTGACAGTGGCCTTTGATTTGTAAAAAGGGACAACAAAGGATATCAAGAAATCACGCCCTTGCGTAAGTACTACAATATTTTTATTTATAAACGAGAGAACAACAAAAACACTGTTTTTTAATACTAAAATAATTCAGGCCAACAGGGTTCATGTGAGCCAATCTAATTCTCGTTCCTTGCTGACGTATGTTGTCGATTCTTTGCGAAACGAATCATCCTTGTAGATAATCACCGAGAACTCAAAGGGGAAATAACTATTGTCAAAGATAATATTTCTAGACAGGCCATACGCTATCTCTAGTATTTTCCCCGGAGAACTATGGAATGTATGTTCTAGCCTATAATCAACTTTGTCAGATAGAAAATCAAATGCTATCGCCTTGTTACACGATACAAAGGATTTTCGCATGCTCTGTTCGATAAAATTGTAGCCTCCACCTTGAAACTCGGCTATGAGTCCATGGTTGCAAACACCCGAAGAGATTACATAATCGTATTGTCTTGACATTTCCAGCGCAAGAAAGTCACCTGATATAAAGGTGATATGAGAATCGGCGTATCTTTTATTTGCCTCTTCTATGAAATCCTTAGTAATGTCAATGCCTAAGTATTCGTAGTCATTCATATCTATTTTTCTCAGGTAGGCATTGAAATCTCCAAAGCCACATCCAAAATCAAGAATACTGCTGTTTCCCAGATCAAACCTATGGGTAAGGGAGTGGAATCGCAAAAATTGCTTCCCCTTGTTCCAGCCCAATGATTTCGGAGAATACCCAAACCGTTGATACTTTTTGCTATAGTCATCTGCAATCTTGTCGAAAGTCTCTTCCAATCAATTCACCTCTTTGAGTTCTATATTTCGTGACCCTTCCTCCTGAGAAGATTTGCAATGGCCTCGGCGTTTTCGAAATTTTCAGGAACTATATCCATGCCGTCAATATTAACGTCAAAAGTCTCTTCCAACATCGCCACTAGTCGGATAATATCAAGACTGTCTAGTCCGTCATCTATAAAATTATCGCTCTCGTACACGTTTATTTTAGATGTTGCTTTCTGAATGACATCCAGCACTTTTTCCATGTAGTCACCTCATCACTTAAAGTGTTTATTTGCCAATTCTAACCGATTGATTTTCCCGTTCGCATTGTGGGGCAGCTGCTCAAGCGGTATGTATTTTACTGGCACCATATATCTTGGCAGCTTTTTTTCAAGGCGTTTTCTTATTTCTTCTTCGCTGATGTAATGTTTGGAGACATAAAAGAGATAAATTGATTTTGTTGAAGCATCATACAGAGAGCATGCCTGGCTTATAGCGTTGATCGCATAGGCAGCCGACTCAATTTCTCCTAGCTCTATTCGATATCCGAGATGTTTGATTTGTGAGTCTTTACGCCCGGCAAATATCATTTCTCTGCGACCGTTATAGTAGGCCAGATCTCCTGTCTTATATATTTTTTCATGATAATAAGGGTTCAAAGGGTTTTGAATAAACATGTTGTCTGTTTTTTCAAAGTCGTTCCAATAACCTACGGACAAGCACGTTCCTCGTATGTGAATTTCCCCAAGGGTGTTGCTTTCTTCTACCAAATGCCCGTTCTCATCAAACAGAAGCAGCTCAACATTTGCGCAAGGAAATCCTATGGGGAGAGGCTCTGAGTCTTCAAACTCCCTGTCAACTATATAGCAAGAGCAAGCAACGGTTGCTTCTGTTGGACCATACAGGTTCGCAACTAGTTCGAGCGTATCCAGGCTTTCCATCCAATAATTCATTGTTTTTGTCGGCATTGCCTCACCGTTAAAAAGCATTTTTTTGATGCAACTTACATCGACCTTGTCCAGCAATTGCAAGTTGGCGATATTTGAATAAGCAGATGGAACCCAGTAAAGGAAATTGACGTTGTTTTTTTTCAAAAACTCGAGGAGAGCCGCTGGAAACGCAAATAATTTTTCTGGTATGATAACCAGTGTCGCTCCCGCAAACAGGCAGCTGTAGACATCCGGTGTAGAAAGATCAAAATAAAAAGCCCCCTGATTTCCTATGATTGTTTTCGAGTCAACATTGAAGGTTGAGATGTACCACTCCAGATGCTTAATAACATTAAGGTGGGTGATGGTAACGCCCTTTGGCGCTCCCGTAGAGCCTGATGTAAAAAAAGTGTAGGCAGGGTCAGAATCAATGATTCTTTTTGATGCTGGTGGCTCTTTATATTCATGATGAAATTCAATATCATCGACATTAAGCAGAATATCTTGAGATATTCCATTTTCAACTAAAACACGAGCATATTTCTCGTTTGTGATGATGAGGACAGGGTTTACTGTCGTAATAACGCTGAGGGCCTTGTCTACAGGGAATCGTACATCCGTAGGTGTGTAGAAATTGCCACTGTACAAAATTCCGACAAAAGCTACAATGCTCATGGTGCTTTTAGGTAAATAGACGAGGATGGGTGACTTTCGCATATTTGTCTTTTCGAGTATTGCGGTAGCTGTGCCTAAAGATCTTCCATGCAATTCGGCAAAAGAGATGCTCTCTCTTTCGTCAATGACTGCTTGCTTCTCCGGAAAGTTTTTCACGGTTTCTCTGACATAATCTAGAATAGTGTTTTTCACTAATATCACCTCCCGCGGGAACAGCGGTTCTCCTTCTGTATCGCAGCTTTTCTGTGTCTCGTGTTAGAAAGTAATGGTAGCAATGCGAAATTGCATTACGGGAGACCTAATCTTCCAGAAGCCTGGCGAGGCCAATTCCTGTTTTGCCATAGCCGTTTCCATTGTAGAGCATGTACCGCTCTCCTTTGTGATCAAAAACAAAGGGGTATTCAATTTGCTCACTATCCCATCCGCTTTCAGAGGTAGTTATCCCCGCTTCCTCATCTTTTCTAACCCAATCAATCCCATTATCTGATTCGGCATAGCCAATGCGATATCCATGTGCTTTTTTATGGCAGTACCACATCTTGTAGAAATTGTTTTCAAATATTACGGAGGGTTTTGCCACAATCATTTCATCAGGGCTTAGCTGAATACAGGTTACACCATTGCGTTCCCAGTGTATCCCATCCTTTGATTCGGCATACTTTATTGAGAAGACTGGCCCCTCTTTTTTGTGTTTTTCGCAGCATTCGTACCACATCTTAAACCCTTCTCTAAACAACATGACATCACAGAAGCCAACAGAATAAGGTTCATTGTCGATCCTATCAAGTATAGGCGTATCTTTTACCCTGATGTACACATTGGATTTCTTGTCTAGTATAGCTAGCCCACAATAAACATGAAACGGGATGGACTGGGCTAAATGCCATCCTACGTAGTACAAATATTCTGTGTCGTTGTGAGGGATAATGCTGCTTAGAGACACGCCCGCATCATCAAACAAGCCCAACTTCCCTGGACAAAGAATTGGCTTGTCCGAAATATTTAAGGGTTTAGTGGGGTTGTCGATATTGAGATCAAAAAAGGCAATACTAGATTGATTTGCTGAATTTCTAGGACTGAAGTAGACCCTGAACACATCGTTACCGATATTGACTGCATACGGAAAGGAGGCATGCGTATTCATCCACGGAAAATTGCCGTTCACTTCAAAAATTCTCCCCAATTTCTCCCATTTCATAAATAGTTACGCCTCCTCAATTAACTCGATCAGCCCTAAATCTATGTTGTACAAAAATGCGACCTCTCTGTTTTCGCACGCAACAGCTGCCCTTGGTGGGTGAATAAGCTTGAAACCATCCCCACAGAGTCTTTCAATATCTGCAAAGAGGTCGCTACTTTTATAGCATACGTGATAAATCTTTTGACCGAAAGTCTCATTTATCAACAGGTTGCCAAGGTCTGAAGGCTTATTTTTATCTAGTATTGCTATAAGCTCAATCATATACCCCTTATTTTCCATGAAAAGATATTTGCAATTCCTCTCAAGGTCTTCAATTGCAAGGGGGTTTTTGGCCTCAAATCCCAACATTAAATATTTTTTCGCTGAAGCCTCCAGATTTTTGCATGCTATCCCTATGTGATCAATAATCAAAAGGAGGGCACCTCCTTAATTCCCCATCCTGGATATATCAACTTTATCGCTGATGCAGCCGTAAAGTTCGGAACTCTTCTCGCCATACACACCCAGGGGTTCTGTGTTTTGAGCAATATAGCAGGAGGCTCCTACAAGTGTTTTTTCTGCCACCACCACGTGCGTCTTAATAACAGACGCCATACCCAGCACTGAGTTGTTCAACACCTTGGAATGCGTTCCAACTATGGAACCCGGAGATATGTAACAGTGGTTCATGATTTGGCAATAGCTTGACAGGATGCTTCCTTCAAGAATGACATTGTCGTCCCCCACCTCTACATGGGGGTTAATTACAGCCATATCCGCAACAAAACAGTTTTCACCCAGGGGAGAATCACACACCGCATGTCTGCTCACATAACTAGCCATAGTATACCCTTTGCTTTTTACTTCGATGAATTTTTGCTCCCTAAGACCATTCATTTTGCTGGGGCCTATGGCAAGGAACAGCTTGTATTCTTTGGGGGGAAAAAGGGTTTCTATCTCTTCAAAGTCATAGATATCCAGGCCACAAAATTTTTCCACGTTGTTGTACTTTCTGTTTACGGTAAACGCAACAACTTCGTAGGCCGCATCTCTTTTGAAAAAATAATGCGCAACTTTCCCCATTTCAGTAATGCCAAAGATAATGACCTTTTCCATTTACTTGCCTTCTTCCTGTAGCTTTGCGAGTCCGATCCCACTTTTCCCATAACCGTTACCGTTGTAAAGCATATATCTTCCGTCAGCGAGATCTACGATAGAGGGGTATTCAATCATTTCGGAATCCCATCCTTTTTCAGAGGGAGAGATGCCGGCTTTTTCGTCCAGTCTTGTCCAGTCTAATCCATTGTGGGATTCCGCATACCCAATCAAATAGCGATCTCCTCTGTAAGAGTACCACATTTTGTAAATGCCTTGTTCTTTTAATACCCATGGCCTGCCAAAGGCATATTCGCCATCGCTTTCATAGTTAATCGCAATATGGTTTTGTCTTTTCCAATTCAGACCATCGTCTGACTCGGCGTATTTTATATTGTAGTAGTGCTTGGGGGTGTTGTTTTCAAGGAGCCATTTATCCATTGAGGCGTACCACATTCGGTAGACCCCGTCTTCACACATGACATGAGGGCTTGCGCAACTGTATGGCTCCGTAAGAGTACGGGTCATAACCGGCCCATCTCCATACCGCTCAATGCTTTCAGGGTTAACAAACTTGGCAACGCCAATAGAGTTATTCATAGGCACATTGATAAGCAAATTCCATCCAGTATAGTAGAGTCTTTTTACCCCATCCACTGTAACGATATTCCCTGGGGTGATGCCACTATCGTCAAAGGTTCCCAGTTTCCCATGCGAGAGTAGAGGAGAATGGGAGATTCGTAAAATCTCAAAAGGGTTGTGAATACTCACATCAAAGAAATGAATTTCCGAACGGTTTTCCGTGTCTCTTGGTGCAAAATATACTCTCATGATTCCTTTATCGTAGTCCAGAACCTCGGGTATTGGCATCAACGCTGCGGACTTGCCTTTGTCCTTGAGCATATTAGGATCAAAAATTAGGCCTAGTTTTTTCCAATTCATGGTAGCCATATCTTAAACTCCTTTACAAACGTAGTTTCTTGCATTCTGTCCGCAGTTGAACAAAACATCCAGAACACTCACGTTGTGGCTAAAGGGTTCGTGGAGTTGCTTGTATTCTTCGTACTCGTATACCATGTACTCGAGGATAATATTGTTTTTTCGGAAGAGTTCTTCGTCCATGAATTGCCTTGAGGATGGCCCATTGATAAAATGGTCACACCCCAACATTTGACATATCTTAACAACCTTGTCTCCCTCTTTGCCTCCCTGCACACTTAAATCACTTGACTTATGCCATTCTACATCTATGGTCAGTGCCTCTGCGAGCAACATGGTCGAAAAGATCCCTAATTCCGATATCCCTGTCCATTGATGGTTGACATATATTTCTTCCAGAAGGTATTCATAATCTTGGAAATAAGGGGCCTTCCGGTAGTTGCTTCTTATTGTTTTGTAGTGATCAGATTGCCAGTTAGAGATTTGACTTATTTGGGCCTCACATATCAGCTGTTCTCTTTTATTTTTTGTCTCCACGGGGACAGTCAGCCAGATATCCCCATCTTTTGTTTTAATTTTATTTCTGTTGCGCCAATCTTTTTTTGTGTATTGAACATCGTCGTAAAAGACAAAAACATCTACTCGATCAATTAAATCGAAAACGCCCTTCCACGGAATATAGTTCGGTTGCAGCATTGCTACTTTTTTACTCATTCCAAGCTCCCAAGGTTTTTCTTACGTGACCTATGTGCCCTTGCTCAAGCCCTACCCACAAGGGGAGACGCAGCAAGGTTTCTGAAAGATGCGGGGTGACCGTCAACGCTTCTTTTCCCACCCCAAACCGCTTTCCCGCAAGAGCAGAATCAAGGGGAATATAGTGAAACACCGCATGGATGCCCTGGCTTTTCAGAGAGTCCATGGCGCTGTTCCGGGCCTCCTGATCTTGGAAGAGCACGTAGTAGATATGCCCGTTGTGCTGGCATTCTTTGGGGATGATGGGCCGCCGGAGGGTGCCCTTCTGCTCAAGGGGTTCAAGCTCCCGGTGGTACTGGTTCCAGAGGGAGAGGCGCTCCTGAATGATCTGTTCCGCCTCTTGCAGCTGAGCCCAGAGGAAGGCAGCGGTTATTTCGTTGATGAGGTAGGAGGAGCCCATATCCACCCAGGAGTATTTGTCGATCTCTCCCCGGAAGAACTTGCTCCGATCCGTTCCCTTTTCCATGAGAATTTCCGCTCGTTCCACCAGGGCGGGGTCGTTGATGAGCAGTGCTCCCCCTTCGCCGCAGTGGATGTTTTTGGTTTCGTGAAAGCTCAGGGCTCCCATCTGCCCCAGGGTGCCCAGGGGGCGCCCTTTGTAGGATGCCAGAATGCCCTGGGCCGCATCTTCCAGCACCAGAAGGTTGTGTTTTTCCGCCATGGCCAGGATGGTATCCATTTCGCAGGCCACCCCGGCGTAGTGCACCGGAAGAATGGCCTTTGTGCGGGGGGTTATGGCGGCCTCTATCAGGGATTCATCCAGATTCAGGGTGTCTTCCCGAATATCCACAAAGACCGGGGTGGCTCCCCGAAGCACGATGGCGTTGGCGGTGGAGCTGAAGGTAAAGGAGGGGAGAATCACTTCATCCCCGGGGCCGATGTTGGCGAGGAGCATCATCATCTCCAGGGCGGCGGTTCCCGAGGGGACCAGCACCGCTTTTTTGCACCCGGTCTTCTCCTCCAGCCACGCAGCACAACGTCTGGAAAAGGTTCCGTTGCCCGCAAACTTTCCCGAGGCGAGTACCTGCTGCATGTATTCGTTTTCTTTCCCCGTGAGATGGGGTTTGTTAAAGGGAATGTGAGCCACGTTCATGCCTCCTTATTCTTTGGACCATAGGGCGATCTCTTCGAGGTATCTGCCGTAGTCGTTTTTCATGGATCCCGCCATGGCAAGAAGGGTATCCCGAGAGATGTACCCCCGGCGCCAGGCTATCTCTTCGGGGCAGGATATCATGAAGCCCTGACGGTTCTGGATGGTGCCCACGAACTTGGAGGCCTCCAGAAGGCTGTCGTGGGTTCCCGTATCGAGCCAGGCGTATCCCCGGCCGAAGATGTGCACGTCCAGAGTTCCCTCTTTCAGGTAGAGCCGGTTGAGGTCTGTAATCTCCAGCTCTCCCCGGGGGGAGGGCCGGAGGTTTTTCGCCTTTTCCACCACCGTGGCATCGTAGAAGTAGAGCCCCACCACGGCGTAGTGGGATTTGGGGCGGGAGGGTTTCTCTTCGAGAGAGAGCACCCTATTTGATGCATCGAATTCTACCACACCGTACCGTTCCGGGTCTTTCACGGGATAGCCGAAGATAGTGGCCCCCTGTTTTTTCTGTGTTACTTCCTGAAAAAGCGAGGTGAGCCCATGGCCATAGAAGAGATTATCCCCCAGAATGAGGGCGCAGGGCTCTCCCTGGAGAAAGTCTTCGCCGATAAGAAAGGCCTGGGCAAGCCCCTCCGGGGCGGGCTGTACGGCGTAGGATATGCTAATCCCCCACTGGGAGCCGTCTCCGAGGAGGCGCTGAAAGTTCTGGTTATCCTCCGGGGTGGTGATGATGAGGATATCCCGAAGTCCCGCCAGCATGAGAACGCTGAGGGGATAGTAGATCATGGGTTTGTCGTAGACCGGGAGAAGCTGTTTGCTGGTGCAGAGGGTGAGGGGATAGAGCCGGGTGCCCGAGCCTCCTGCTAAGATAATGCCCTTGGTGATCATAGGGGAGATGCCTCCTTTTCTACCCCGAGCCGCTCCATGCGGTAGTTTCCCGAGAGGATGTTCTGTGCCCAGGGCTGGTTTTCCAAATACCAGAGCACGGTTTTGCGGATCCCCGTTTCGAAGGTTTCCAGGGGCTGCCATCCCAGGGAGGAGCGGATTTTGGCGGGATCCATGGCGTAGCGCCGGTCATGCCCCGGGCGATCTTCCACGAAGGTGATCTGCTCCTGATAGGAGCGGCCATCCTCCCGAGGGCGCAGTTCATCCAAAAGGGAACAGAGAGTGCGGACCATGTCGATGTTGGTGCGTTCCGCCCCTCCTCCTACGGCGTAGGACTCTCCGGGGGTGCCTTTCTGGAGCACTTTAAGCAGGGCGGTACAGTGGTCTTCCACATAGAGCCAGTCCCGGATGTTGAGGCCGTCTCCGTAGACCGGCAGGGGTTCCCCGGCGAGAGCCCGGTTGAGGATGAGAGGGATGAGCTTTTCCGGAAACTGGTAGGGGCCGTAGTTGTTGGAGCAGTTGGTGATGAGGGTGGGGAGCCCGTAGGTTTTGTTGTAGGCCCGCACCAGGTGATCTGAAGAGGCTTTGGAGGCGGAGTAGGGAGAGTTGGGGGCGTAGGGGGTGGCTTCGGTGAAGTACCCCTCTGGCCCCAGGGAGCCGTAGACTTCATCCGTGGAGACATGCAGAAAGCGAAAGCTCTCTTTTTCGGGGTTCGGGAGGTTCTTCCAGTAGCTTCGGGCGGCCTCCAGAAGCCGGAAGGTGCCCACCACGTTGGTCTGGATGAACTCTTCCGGGCCGTCAATGGAGCGATCCACATGGCTCTCCGCCGCCAGGTTCATAATTGCTTGGGGATGGTGCTCCTGCAGGAGACGGGAGATCAGGGCAGTATCCCCGATATCCCCCCGAACAAAGGTAAAGGCGGGGGAGTTCTGGAGATCCCCTAGGGATGCGAGGTTTCCCGCATAGGTGAGCTTATCCAGCACCACCAGGTGATGCCCCTGGGAGATGACCAGATGAGCTAAATTGCTGCCGATGAATCCGGCTCCGCCGGTGATGAGGATGTTCATGAAAAGATGCCTCCTTGTGGTAGAGCTTAGGGGTGCAGGGTACAAGGCTCCTGAAGGATGAAACGATATATGGCACGAAATGTCAACCTCGAAGAGGCAAGACCTTTTCCAACTCCTCCACTATCCTCTCCCCCGCATCACCCGCTCCAAAGAGATTCTGGGGATACTTCCGGGGTTCTTCCAGGGCGGCCAGGGCTTTTTCCAGGCTTGGGGCTTCTGGAGGGCAGAGGATATTCCAGCCACAATCGGTGAGCTCCCGCCACGGTGGTGTTGGTGTCTCCGTAGAGAAGCACGAGATCCGGCTTTTCTTGAAGAAGCAGGGCCTCGAATTTCACGAGAGCCTCCACAGTTTGGGTGGCGTGGGTTCCCGAGCCCATGCCCAGGAAATGATCCGGGGTGGGCATGCCGAGCTGGGTAAAGAAAATTTCCGACATGTTTGCATAGTAGTGCTGCCCCGAGTGCACCAAAATGTGGCGCCAGGAGTTACGGCGGCGCACCGCAGCGTTGATCACCGCTTCTTTAATGAATTGGGGCCGGGCTCCCACAAGGGAGATCACGGTGGGTAGAGACAAGGGAGTTACCTCCTCTTTTTGGTATTCTCAACATCTTCAGCATTCTCAGATGTGCATATCCTCAGATGGTACCACGGATTGCGGAAGCAGACACGCCAACTCTCCATAAAAAAGCCCTGTTTCGAGTAAAAATACTACTCAAAACAGGGCTTGTCAAGGCGAAATTTCAGGAAGCTTGCAGAAATTCCATGACGGAGCTTGTGACCGCATCACCGCATCAGATCTGCCCCAGCTCCAGCAACTGGATCAATCGTTCTGCCGGGATCGTATCAATTCCTGGAGCTTCTTTTTGGATATTTTGGTGTAGCGGAGGATTTTCTCTTGGGGATCCATCTCCCAGAGGCGGAGCACGGGGTATTCGTACCGGAGATGGTTGCGGTAGCTTTTGCGTTCGTACTGCTCCGGCTCCCTCTGGGGGGGTTGGCCATCTGCATCCGTTTCTTTCCTGTGGGTCAAAGGTTTTGCTCCTGAGCGAGGCGGCGGACTTCTTTTTCGGAGAGGTCTGTGTACTCTGCTACGTCGGGAATGCTGAGGCCCTTTCGGAGCATTCGGAGGGCGTTATCCCGCTTATTCTGCTCTATCCCGATTTCGACGCCTTCGGCTTTTCCTTCCTGCCGTCCTTTCTCTTCCCGGCTCTCCATGGCACTCTCCACGTCCCGGAGCCACTTCATGCGCTCTTCGTAGATCTCCCGTTCTTCCTTGGTGGCTGAGAGGCGTTCCAGCATTTCCATGGCCTTCTGCACCGGGGGAGAGGCTTTGAGTGCCTCCGGCAGGGTGCGGGAGTCGTATTTTCCTGCGAGTTTGAGAAAGTGTACCCATTGATCCAGGGCTATCTTCAGGGAGTCCGCCAGGGTTTCATCGTACTTGCGGAGTTCGATAAAGTGGATCTCGAACTCATCGAGAAGCTCGTTATGGCTTTCAAGATTCAACACTTTGTAGATGTTATGGTATCTCGGCTCCTGGTAAAGCTGGATAAAGTTGAGGATGTTGATGGAGATGGTTTTGTGAAGATTTCTGTAGGACTTTCCCTCCTGAAGCTGTTCGCTGTAGAGCCGGCTCCAGTAGAAGAGAAAGCGCTTGGCGAAGGAGTCTTCCTGGGGCATCTGCATTTCGATGTCGTACCAGGTGCCATCCTCGCTCTGGGCCTTGATATCCAGCACGCTCTGTTTATCTTCGAGGTATTGTTTTTCGTTGTAGGGGTTTTTGATCACCAGATCCGCCACCTGGTCTTTTTCGGAGACAATGGCGTTGATCAGGTCTATGAGAATCTCTTTGCTGTTTTCAGATCCGAAGAGCTTTTTAAAGACAAAACCTACCCGGGGGTTCATTTTACACATGGCATTTTCCTCCTTGGGGTTGGTTTTAGCTACGATCTTGCCGGATCTCCGGAAAGAGGGGGTGCTGCTGGTTGGCCCGGTAGACTTTGGTGGATGGATCCAAGGGCACTAATCGTTCTGCCGGGATCGTATCAGTTCCTGAAGCTTCTTTTTGGATATCCCAGTGTAAAGAAGGATCTTTTCCTGGGGTTCCCCTGCATCAAGCATTTTCGTTGCAATAGAGGTGGTTGTTTTTACCGCTTCTCGTTTTGCTCCTCGTTTCTCTCCTCGTTTCTCTGCACTTTCCTCAAAAAGGCTCAACATGGTTTTTTCCTCCTTTGCTGCTTTCTGTCTGAGATGTTCTTCGTATTCTTGCCCCAGGGCCAGGCTTTTAGGGCGTAGGAGCACATCGGTGATATGCCCTTCTTTTTGAGGTACCCCAGGCGGAGCGAGGCCTTCTGCATCTTAGGTTTGGGGAAATCCCTTCTGCTCTTTACATAAAGATACCACATATGGTATCTTGTGAGGGCAGGGGAGGTGGTTCTTTGTGGTTCGTCGAATTTTACGAGCGAGAGGATGGGCATGTTCCGGTAGAACATTTCTTACGGGATCTTGATCCCAAAGCCAGGGCAAAAGTTGTACGAGAGATAGAACTCTTGCGGGAATTTGGCACGGAACTTCGAGAGCCCTATTCCAAGTTTCTGCGGAAAGGGCTTTTCGAATTGAAGATCCGTCTCTCTCGCAGAAACTATCGAATCTTCTATTTTTTCTCTGCTGGGCGCATCATTGTGCTAACAAACGGGTTCATAAAGAAAACCCCCAAGACCCCTTCGGAAGAACTGGAGAGAGCCCTCTTTTTCAAAGCTGATTACGAGAGGAGGAAAGGAAATGCGTGCATTTGAAGATTTCATGAAAAAACAAATGGAGGATCCGGAGTTTCGAGAGGAATATGAGGCCCTTGCCCCCCGATATGCTGTAATACGCCAGATAATACGGGAGAGAGTAGAACGGAACATGTCGCAAAAGGAGCTTGCTGAAAAAATTGGAGTTACCCAAAGCAATATCAGCCGTCTGGAGAGTGGAAGCTACAATCCATCCTTGGCGTTCTTACAGAAAGTTGCCAAGGGACTTGAAAAGGAATTGCACATAGATCTTCGCTAGCTGAGTGTTCCTCTTCAAATCCCTCCACGCATCACCTCGGCATGGCGCACATGCGCACCTGGCCTCCTGAGTCGCATAGTAGTTCTGGGGCCGGCTCCAGAGAACGTTAGAGAGGATCATATAAATCCGGTAGGTCTAAGGGTGCTAATCGTTCTGCCGGGATTGTATCAGCTCCTGGAGCTTCTTTTTGGATATCCCGGTGTAAAGAAGGATCTTTTCCTGAGGTTCCCCTGCATCAAGCATTTTCGTTGCAAAGGAAATGGTTTTTTTTACCGCTTCTCGTTTTGCTCCTCGTTTCTCTGCACTTTCCTCAAAAAGGCTCAGCATGGTTTTCTCCTCCTTTGCTGCTTTCTGTCTGAGATGCTCTTCGTGTTCTTGCCCCAGGGCCAGGCTTTTAGGGCGCAGGAGCACGTCGGTGATATGACCCTTCTTTTTGAGGTACCCCAGGCGGAGCGAGGCGGGGGAAATGATGCGTGCCACTATGCCAGCAAAGCCCGTTTCCATTCCCCGAGGGCGATAACCGTAGAATCCTCAAGCCATTCGGCAAAACGTTTTTCTATGCTATGGTAGTCTTCGGCATAGTTGAATTGAAAGAAATCAACTGCCGCAGGACGCAGGCATATGGGCTCCCTATGGCCATCTTCGCAGGGGGTTTTGAGATATGTGAAGGCTGAGGCAACCAGAATCCCCGTGTCAGCGTATCCGTAACCATGAAAACTCACCACGTAGTCGAATTCTTGCTCTGTGGTGAGGGTGATTCTGGCCCATGCTCGATATTTCTCTAGATTTGCAAAATAATCAAAAATCTTTGCGGTCTCCATAATCTGTTTTTGGAAATAATGTCGTTGGGGGGAGAGATTATCCGCAAAATCAGTTCGAACATGAAAGAGCTTTCTTTCCGGAGGTGTTACCCTTCGAAGTTTAGGGTCAAGGGTTTTAGCGAGTTTTTGGAATTTCTCCTCCGTCATAGCAAGCAACGTGTTCGCATGTTCATAAACCGGAGAGACCATCACTTTTTGTTCACTGGATTTTGATTTTAAAATTTCAAGAGCAGAGTCAACGATCTGTTCCGCATCTCTGCTTTGCTGAATCTGTTGTTCCAGTCCAAGGGCTTTTAGAAGGGCATCCTTTTGTCTGCGCACAAAAAAACGAACAAGGTCTCCCATGTCGCCAGCATCAGCAGTTTCGAGTGCTCCAATATATTCTTTGCGATCCGAGTCTCTTACCACAAGTGGAAATAATCCCTCCCGTATAAACACCAACGATGCAAGCCCTCGTGCTACCCTTCCGTTTCCGTCTTGAAACGGATGAATTTGAGTAAATCGATGATGCAGCCATGCCGCCTTTACTTCCGGGGGATAGGAATGTTCCGCTTCTCGATAGATGCGAACCAAATTCTCCATCTCTTCTTTAACAATCTCCGGTGGGCAGTATACGTGCACATCCCCATCTGGTCGCCTGGGATTGTTCGGAGAGGTTTTGTAGTCTCCTCTAAGGGCTGGGATTCTAACAATCATTCCTGTTTCTGTCAGAGCTTCCACATAGTTTTGATGTGCTGTAAATTTTTCCTGCAACCCTCGGATAAAATATTCGGAAAGAGGTTCTTCCCCCTTTATGTAACCAAATAATCCTTCAATAATTTCGAGATGATCCCCAATGATTTTCTGAATATGTTCAGCATCGTCTTGGGAGATTCCTCCCTGATGAGAGATAATGGATGACTCAATTCCCTGAGAGATGAGAATTTCGGTCACCCCACGATCCCAAGTGTATAAACGTTCAATAATCCCCGTCTCAATGGCCCATTCACGCTGGAGCCTTCTTAAAAATTCTTTATAAGCATCATACCCCTCAAGAGCTGCCTTTTTTTCTTGCCAGACAGAAACCAAAGCCCGAAGTTCCGGAAAAGTGTACGTGCCTGGGGCCGGAAATGGCTGAATCCGTGTGTAGATCATAAAAAGGCCTCCTTGCTCGCTACAGCAGGACTTCTATAAAGAAGCACTTGAGGGCAAAACGTGGCTTCCTGATCACGTCTCATTTGGGGTGCCTGGATAGTTACCGATCTTGCGGCAAAACCATTGATAGCTACCGCTATTCCTTCTCCATAATCTGCTTAAGCTCCGTCAGAAAGCGTTTGGCCCAGGGGCTTGCGCTTGCAACCTTGAGAGGATCAATATAAAGGAGAAGCAAAAAAGAGTGCTCTCCTTTGTCGTAGGGGGTTTTTGTTTGGCAATTGGCGCTAGCTCTTTGCAGACCTTTATAGATTTCTTCCTTAGGGATGGCCTCAACGTTTTTCCGCTTCGGCAAAGCCCCTGTGTTGAAACCTTGACCGAAAAAGGCTGCAAGACCCTCCTTGTCGCTGAGGAACCACGATTCCATGCAAACTACCATAAGGTGGCAATGCGCATCTCCAACCCCCGCTGGTACCTGAAAGCCCTCTTTTTTCAAGTGTTGCCAGGGAGAAGGTGCAGAGACCTTTTCTTCACTGTCGATAAGGAGGAGAGCGGTCTCTTTCGCATCACAGGCTGTCTTGAATCTATCGTAGGCAGCCTGTCTTCCTCCACAGGCCACAATGCGAGGCATACGTCCCTTGAAGCCTGCCCGTTCGAGAAAACCTTGAAATCCCTTTCGGCAGCGTCTGCGCAAGGCATCCGAATCCCCGCCTCCCTCTACGTAGAGCTTGACTACCATCGATTGCCCCCGATCTCCCCACTGGTCCAGAGGTTGCCCAGGCTGTATTGCTCCAACCATGGCCGCAGGTGGGCAGGATCAAGGCGACGGAGGGATGTACGGGAATCGCTTTTCTCACAGACAAGGATTACCTCGGGAGTCTTGGTAAAAGCGTCAACCAAGTCAGTGGAGTGGGTTGTCACCACAAGCTGAGTTTTCTCTGCCGCCAGGCGCAGCGCATCCGCTACGTGGTTGATAAGATCTGGATGAAGCCCGACTTCAGGCTCGTCAATGCAGATGAGAGGAGGTGGCGAAGGATCACAGAGAATTGCCAGCAGGCAAAGGTAGCGCAATGTCCCATCCGAAAGTCTGGTTGCAGGGACATTGAAACGCCCCTCCCGAACAAAGACCTGCACGGTTCCCCCTTCGATCATCACATCAAAATCATCCGCCTCGGAGTAAATCGCCCGAAACATTTGCAACAGGGTGTTCTTTGCACAGTTATCCCTTCGGAGGCGGTTGAGTACTAATCCGAGATTGCGGCCATTCTCTTCCAGCCGTCCATTGGGAAGGTCTGCAGGCTGGGGGAGGCGAGGCGGTGTGAAGCGGCCCAGAGACCAGTCACGATAGATTCGGATGTTACGGAACTTTTCTGCGAGGCTCGTAATTTCAGGATAGATGTCGGGATCTTGACGCTGGGCGAGGATGGATCTTGATGGATCAATGTCCTCCCGGCGAAGGGTCCGAGTTCGGCGTTTTTCGTCTTCGGGGTCACGGGCATTGAGCACGGGACGGTTGTTTTCGTAGCGATAGTAAAAAAGAGGCTCTTCCTCTCCGGGATATGGTTCGGCGTTCTCAATCCCTTCATCTACGATCTCGAATCGACTTCCCAATTCGGTAAAGGCCAGGCGATATCGTAACGGGATCTTTCTCTCGGCGGAGGGGTTGCCGTTGTTAGAGACGAGAGCTTCCAGCGTTGCTGTGGGGGTCGTTTCTGTGCCTTTCCAAAGCCAGTCACGGATGCCACCGCCCTCACGGATCGGTGTGTCCAGCAGCAAGGGAGCAGACTGGAGCAGAGCGATTCCTTCTATGAGATTCGATTTTCCCGAGCCGTTTGGGCCGATGAAAATGCTCAGCTCCCCCAGAGAAATCTCTTCTCCCTCAGGGCCGTAGGAGAGAAAATTTTTCAGTCGAAAGCTTTTCAGCATTTGGTGGCACCCCCGTATTTTTTATATTGGTTATGCTAAAAGCAGTATAGCACAGGGGTGCAGGGGCAGTATTCCGCAATCTCCACCTGATTCATGCTCGCAGTGGCTATCACAGCAAGGAGTGTGTCTTCGCTAACCCGTCATCTCGGCATGGCGCACATGCGCACCTGGCCTCCTGAGAGGGCGGATTGGTACGCCGCTTCGATGATCTCCACGGTTTTGCGCCCCTCCCGACCGGTGAGGGTCTGGCTGCGTTTTCCCCCCAGGGCCTCCAGCACTTCCTGATAGTAGACGAGATGGCCGGATCCGTAGACATTTTTGGGGTCGTAGCTGGCGGCGGAGACTTCTTCATCCATGGGGTGGGAGTCTGCGAAGCTCCACTCCTGGATGGTGTTCATGGCTACGCCCCCTACCCGAACGGTGCCCTTTTCTCCCAGAACGGTGATGCTCCCCTCCAAATTTTTGGGGTAGGTGAGGATATTCACGTTGATGTTTCCCAGGGCGCCGCTGCGGAAGCGCAGATTTACCGTGATGGTGTCCTCCGCCTCCATGCGGATCTTCTGGGTGGCGCTGAAGGCCTGCACAGAATCCACCGCTCCCCCCATCCACTGCACCATGTCCACATAGTGCGCCGCCTGGTTGGAGAGGCACCCCCCGTCGAACTCCCAGGTGCCCCGCCAGGGGGCCATGTCGTAGTAGTTCTGGGGCCGGGTCCAGAGAACGTTGGAGAGAATCATGTGGATGCGCCCGAAGCGCCCCGCCTCCAGAGCCTTGCGCAGAAGCTGAATGGTGGAATTAAAGCGGTTCTGCTTCACCACAAAGTACTGCACCCCCGCATCGTCGCAGGCCTCTATGGCTCGGTCCACCGCCGCAAGCTTGGTACCTGCGGGCTTTTCCGAGAGAACGTGCTTGCCATACTGGGCGGCGAGGCAGACCTGATCCGGGTGGATCCCCGAGGGGGTGCAGAGAGCCACCATGTCACAGGAGCTTTCTTTGAGCATCTCCTCCATGGAGCCATAGGCGGTGCATCCCCAGGTATTTCCCGCCTCCTTGGCCCGTTCGGTGAGAATGTCGCAGCACCCTCCCAGGGCGGCCTTTCCCTCTTTTTCGAGCTGCTGAATGGTTTCAAAGTGGTTTTTGCTGATCCGTCCGCAACCTACTACGCCGATGGTGTACATATGTATTCCTCCATTTTTGCACTTATTTTATGTTAAATTTAATTTTAAAGATAGCTCTCCCGCCATTGCTGGAACATGAGGAGCCCCCAGAGGGAGTCCGAATGGTCGTGGGTTCCTGCAAGGTGTTCTTTCAGGCGTTTCTGCACCCCGGGCACCCCAAGAAGCCCTTCCTGGCGGAGCCGGGAGGGATCCAGAAGAGAGCAGGCCCACTCCCGCAGGGGGCCTCGAATCCAGAGGGAGACAGGTATACCGAAGCCCATCTTGGGGCGTTCGAAGAGTTCCCGGGGGAGATAGGTGGCCAGGAGTTCCCGGAGGGGCCATTTCCCCCTGCCGGAGGAGATTTTGTATTCCATGGGGAGAGACCAGGCGAAGGCGAGAAGTCGGTGATCCAGAAAGGGAGCCCGCCCCTCCAGGCTGGCGCTCATGCAGGCCCGATCCACCTTGGTGAGACCGTCTCCGGGGAGGTAGGAGGCGTAATCTCGATAGAGGATCTGCTCTTCCTTCGAAAGCCCCGGAGGAAGGTTCTCTTCTAGGGGAAGATCTTCGAAGGGTTCCGGGACGAGAAGGATTTCCGAGGGGCTGTTCCAGAAGGTGGTGACTCGACGGTAGAGGGCCTCCAACCCCGGAGCATCCAGAAGGGAGGCGAGTTTGTGCACCTTGTACCCCCCCAGCCGGGGGACGGCTTTTCCCGTGAGCTTCCCTCCCCCTTTGAGAAGCATATCCCAGGCGGCGGGAGAGAGGCTTTGCAGGGCTCGGGCACCAACTCTGCGGCTCCAGAGGGGGTATTTCCCCAGGCGGCGATCCAACTTGGGGAGCCAGATGTGGCGGTTGTACCCCCCGAAGAGTTCATCCCCTCCATCTCCCGAGAGGGCCACCGTAACGGATTGCCGGGCAAAGGAGGCCACCAGGCAGCAGGGGATCTGGGAGGAGTCTCCGAAGGGTTCGGAGTAGAACCGGGGAAGCTGGGGGACCACCTCCAGAGCCTCCTGGGGGGTGACGTAGTGGGTGGTATGGTTCGTCCCCAGATGCCGGGCCACCTTGGCGGCTTCCGCGGCCTCGTCGAAGGAGGCTTCGTCAAAACCTATGGTGAAGGTGCGCACCGGAGAGGAGTGCAACTCCTGCATCACCGCCGCCACCAAAGAGGAATCGATCCCTCCGGAGAGAAAGGCCCCCAGAGGGACATCCGCCAGCATCTGCCCCTGAAGAATCTGCCGAAGAAGCTGGTGAAGCTCCTCCACCGCATCCTTGGGGGTGCCGGTAAAGGGATTCTCCCGGGCGATGCGTACCGTCTCCTCCAGGGTCCAGTAGGGCACTGAGGAGGGCATGAGGCGGGGTTGCTCCGGGGAGAGGGTGCAGTAGGTACCCGGCAGGAGTTTGCGTATTCCCTTATAAATGGAGGCGGGGGCGGGGATGTAGTTGCGCATGAAGTACTCCCCCAGGGCCGGGAGATCCAGCTCCTTGCGAAAATGGGGGTGTTCTGCGAGAGTCCGGAGATCCGAGCCGAAGAGAAAGCTGCTCCCCATCCATCCGTAGTAGAGAGGCTTCTCCCCTCCCCGATCCCGGGCAAGGGTGAGGGTCTGCTCTTGGGCATTCCAGAGGGCGAAGGCGAACATCCCCACCATGCTCTGAAGAGTTTTTTCCACCCCCCTGTGGGCGATGCCTTCCAGCACCACCTCGGTATCCGAGGTGCCCCGAAAGACTACCCCTTTCGCTTCCAGTTCAGCACGAAGATCCTTGTAGTTGTAGATCTCTCCGTTGAGGGCTATGGTGTAGCTGCCGCAGCGGGAGGTCATGGGCTGCCTCCCCGTGGGGGTGAGATCTATCACCGCCAGGCGACGATGTCCAAAGGCCACCCCGGCCCGGGGGTCGCTCCAGGAGGTGCCTTCGTCGGGGCCCCGGTGCGCCATGGCAGCAGCCATGCGAAGGCTGATATCTTCCAGAGCTTCTTGAGAGAGGGATCGGGAGCTATCGAGAAAGCCACAAAGGCCGCACATGGCTACACCGCGTGCTCCGCGTACCAGGAGGCGGCTTCCTCCAGCCCATGGGAAAGACCATACTGGGGTTCGTATCCCAGAAGCTCCCGGGCTCGGGAGATATCTGCCAGGGAGTGCCGGATATCCCCGGGGCGAAAGTCTTGATATTCCGGTTCCGCAGCTGCCGCTTGGGGGTGAAAACGTGCCACCTGCTGCCGCAGAAGCGTAAAGAGCTGGTTCAGGGTGGTACGCTCCCCCACCGCCACGTTGTAGACCTGATTGAGAGCCTGGGGATTCTCCGTGAGGGCCCCCAGAAGATTGATCTGCACCACGTTTTTAACGTAGCAGAAATCCCGGCTAGTTTCGCCGTCTCCGTAGATGGTGGGGAGTTCCCCCTTCCAGAGGGCCTTGAACCATCGGGGGATCACCGCCGCATAGGCCCCTTGAGGGTCCTGTCGAGGGCCGAAGACGTTGAAGTACCGCAACCCCAGAGATGCCACCCCGTACACCCGGAAGAAGAGATCCCCCAGCTCTTCGTTCATCCTCTTGGTGAGAGCATAGGGGGAGAGGAGATTCCCCTGGTGCTCCTCCCGCTTGGGAAGCTCCGGGGCATCTCCGTAGACCGAGCTGGAGGAGGCGTAGACCAGCCGGGGCACCTCGCACTCCTTCACTGCCAAGAGGATCTGAAGAAAACCGTTCACGTTGTTGTCATGAGAGTTCCAGGGCTCTTTCATGGAGCGGGGTACCGAGCCGAGAGCCGCCTGATGGAGCACCACATCCTGTCCCTGGAAGGCACTGCGGCAGATTTCCGCATTCCGGATATCCCCTTCGATGAAGGTAAAGCGTCGGCGCTGCTCCTCTGAAGCAGCGGCCAGCACCTGATCCAGATTTTCACGGTACCCGGTGCTGAAGTTATCCAACCCCGTCACCTGCTGATCCAGCCCCAGGAGAGTCTCCACAAGGTGGGAGCCGATGAAGCCTGCCGCTCCGGTGACGAGCCATCTTCGGGGATGGCGGCGGAGTTCTTCCTGCACCGCTTCAAAGGCTTGGGGTTTGCCGGGAAAGGGCATCAGAGGCTCCAATAACGATGGGGATTGGGGATATTTTCCGGAGCGTAGGCAGATTTTACATCCACCACAACCCCCCCCGAGGGGGCGAGGCGCTCCGTGAGAAAGGAGGCTCCCAAATCGAGATACCCCTTGTGGGGAACCCCGAGCAGAATAGCATCAAGATTCCGCCACTCCCGGGGATCCGAGAGGACCATGCGGTACTCCTCCAGAGTCTCCCCGGGGGAGGCCAGAGGATCCGCCACCAAGACATCCACCCCGTACTCGTTCAGCTCCTGCACCACGTCAGGGATACGGCTGTTGCGGAGATCCGGCACATCCTCTTTGAAGGTGACTCCCAGAATACCCACCCGGGATCCCTTCACACAGCGTCCGGCACTGCAGAGGAGCTTCACGGTCTTTTCGGCGATCATCTTTCCCATACCGTCGTTGATCCGCCGCCCCGCCAGAATGACCTGGGGATGGTACCCCACCTCCTGGGCCTTGAAGGTAAGATAGTAGGGATCCACCCCGATGCAGTGCCCCCCCACAAGGCCGGGGCGGAAGGGGAGAAAGTTCCACTTGGTCCCCGCCGCCTTCAATACGTCCGCAGTACGGATATCCAGCCGATCGAAGAGGAGGGCCAGCTCATTCATAAGGGCGATGTTAAGATCCCGCTGGGTGTTTTCGATAACCTTGGCGGCCTCCGCCACCCGAATGCTGGGGGCCCGATGCACCCCCGCGGTGACTACCGCCTCGTAGATCCGGGCTACGGTCTCCAGGGTCTCTGCATCCTCTCCGGAGACCACCTTGGTGATGGTCTCCAGGCGGTGTTTTTTGTCCCCCGGATTGATCCGTTCCGGTGAGTAGGCCACCTTGAAATCCTGGTGTGGCACCAGGCCGGAGCCCTCCGCCAGCAGGGGGAGGCAGATCTCCTCGGTAACGCCGGGATAGACCGTAGATTCGTAAACCACGATGGAGCCCTTTTTAAGAAGCGGCGCCAGGGATGTGGTAGCCCCCATCATGGGGCGGAGATCCGGCCGGTTCCAGCGATCCACCGGGGTGGGCACCGTGACGATATAGATATCCAGCCCCCGGATATCCTCGATGGAGTCCGTAAGTTTGAGGGTGGAGCTTTGCATATCCTGGGAGGGGATCTCTCCGGTATGATCGTATCCCTCTTGCAACTCCCGGACACGCTCTTTATTGATGTCGTACCCCGTTACGGAGTCGAAGGCTCTGGCGAGCCCTACTCCCAGGGGAATTCCCACATAACCGAGGCCGATAACGCCGATGGAGGGTTGCTGCATCCTCTATCCTTCCTTTCCTTCTTCTGTCTCTTTTTCATGGTGCTCTATCTTTTCGCCGGGGCTTTCGGAGGGCAGGCACCAGGAAAGCCCCTCCTCCATAATTCCCATCATGGCGGCATTCACTTTATGCACGCAGAAGCGCTCCTCCGCAAGGAGGCGGCTCTTGTAACCCATGGGGACTATCTGCTCCGGGTGTTCGCAGAAAAAGGCCATCTTTGCCGCCAGGGCTTCTTCGTTCCGGGGAGGGACGAGGTAGCCGTTAACTCCCTCCTGCAGGGTCTCCCGGCATCCGGGAACGTCCGTAGTAATAAGGGGGCGCCCTGTGGCCATGGCCTCCAGAGAGGAGCGGGGGGTGCCCTCCCGATAGGAGGGGAGCACGTAGACGCTGGCAGCGGCGAGAGCGGGGCGTACATCCTCCAGGGGGCCCAGATAGTTCAGAACTCCTCGGGCATGCCACCCCTCGACCTCCTCCAGAGATATCCCCCCGGGGTTGGGATCCGGAGGCCCTGCGAGGGAACAGACCGTACCGGGATAGCGATTCTGAATGCGCTCCGCCGCGGCGGCGTACTCCCGAATCCCCTTCTCCCGAAGAAGCCGGGCGATGAGCAGAAACGAAAGGGGAGGCCTTTCCCTGGGAGGAACATAGGGGAAATGCTCCAGATCCACCCCGGATCCCCAGACCCGAAAGGTTTTCCCCTCCTTTACCAGCCCTCGCTGCACAAAAAGGCTGCGATCGTCGGGGTTCTGAAAGATCACCGCTTCGCAGGCTTCCAGAGAGTGACGCAGCAGAGGGGTGAGCCCTAGACGGAGAATTCCCTGCTTCCAAGAAGTTCCTGTGAAGACATACCCCAGGCCGGTGATGAGGCCAAGAATCCGGGGAACTCCCGCTGCACGGGCCGCCAGAGATCCGTAGATCACGGGCTTGAGGGTGTAGCTGAGCACCACCTCCGGGGCAAGGGAGCGAAAGAGATCCGCAAGCTCTCGAAAGCTCGCGTAATCCCCCAGGGGGTTCATCCCCGTTCGGGCCATGGAGACGGGAACATACTCCCCCCCCAGGGCGGCGATCCGTTCCCGGATATCCTCCGGGGCCTCCTGAAGAGGGGCCACCGCAAAAATCTGGTGCCCCTTTCGGGCAAGTTCCCGAAGAAGAGCACCCCGAAAGTTGTAGAGAGAGGGAGCATACCCCCCGAAAAGAACGATTCGAGCCATACCAAGACCTCCGGGAAATCTAGTGGTTAGTGGGGCGTTCCTGCTTAATACTATGCGCCTACATGAGCCGCTGGAGCCGGAGTTTGTGTGTTCCCGGCAGCGAGCATAGTGGTCGGCGAGCGCAGCTTTGCGTCGTGGAGGCCCGGCACCGGCACAGGACGTGCCGGTGAGCCTCAGTCGCGCCATGGACGGCGCGTCTGAGGCGACGGGCCGGAGCAGCAAAGCAAGGGAGCGGTTCGACCACTCGAGAGCAGAGGGGACACACAAGCGGAGGTTCCCATCCAAGGGCACACTATAACGTGGAACAGCCCACTAGCTTCTAGCTGGGATTCCCTTCACCAGAGCCCCGGAAGGAACGTCCCGCACCACCACTGCTCCGGCTCCTACCACCGCATGGGCCCCCACCGAGAGCCCCGGAAGCACCACCGCTCCGGTGCCGAGCCAGGCGCAGGAACCTACGGTGACGTTTCCCGCCAGATGCACCCCCGGGGAGAGGTGCACCCCATCCTCGAGAGAACAGTCGTGATCCACCGTAGCCCCGGTGTTGATAATGCAGCCTCTTCGGATAACCGCACCGTAGTTTATGGCTGTCTGGGCAAAGAGCACCGTCCCCGCTCCGAGAGCCGCCCCGGCGCTTGTGTAGCTTCGAGGGTGCCGGAGAACTGCCACAACAAAACCCTCCTCCTGAAGTTCCTGCAACAGGCGGAGGCGCAATGTATTATCCCCTATACCCGGTAGCATTTCCCAGCCATCTTTAGAAAAATTTTTCCGGTCTCCCAGAGCACCCAGAACCTTCCACTCTCCCGAAAGGGTCAGTTTGGGGTACCGATCGTCGAGAAAGGCGATCTCCTCCCAGAGGCCGCACTCCCGAGCGCCGTCTGCGGCTACCCTTCCGTGCCCTCCCGCCCCCAGGACAAGAAGTTTTTTTTTCACGAATTCTTCTTCCCTTCCGGGGGAGAGCCCTGGAACTTCTCCATAGTAGCGTGCCCTTCGTGGCTGATCCCCGAAGGGCGGAAGACCCGGCCCAGGGTTTTCCAGAGAATCTGGCAGTCCAGCCAAAAGCTCCAGTTTTCCACGTACCAGAGATCAAGGCGGAACTTCTCATCCCAGGAGAGGGCGTTTCGACCATTGATCTGGGCCCAGCCGGTGATCCCCGGGAGCATCTCCAGACGCCGGCGCTGCTGATCATCGTAGAGGGGGACATACTCCAGCAGAAGGGGGCGGGGTCCCACCAGGCTCATCTCACCCCGGAGAACATTGTAGAGCTGGGGAAGTTCATCCAAACTCGCCCTCCGGAGGAAATCACCAAAGGGGGTAAGGCGTTGGGCATCTTCCAGAAAATTTCCTGAGGCATCCCGGGCATTCCGCATGGTGCGGAACTTGAAGAGATCGAAGGGAATGCCGTCTTTTCCCGCCCGGGGCTGCCGGAAGAGCACGGGCCTCCCCATAGAGAACGCCACCCCCAGGGAGACCAGGAGAAAGAGGGGCACCAGAAGAAGGAGCCCTGCAAAGGCTCCAAAGATATCCAAACAGCGTTTGGCGGCTCTTCCGGCGTTATAAGAGCCTGTTTTTCCGCTCCCCATGATCATCTCCTCCGTGATTTTCAGGCTTTTTACGTGCTACACCCTGGGGACTTCCAAGGCCTCCCGATTTTCGCAGAAAGGAACGTACTGTTCAAGAATATTTCGGATTTCCCGGTCATTTTTCTCCAGAAGAAGCTCCAACTGATCCGAGAGAGAGGCGGCGGGCTTCCCCTGCATGGAAGTGAGAAAGATCTTTTCGTGGGCGGTGCGGCTCACGTGATGAGGATCATAGAAAAGTTCTTCGAAGAGCTTCTCTCCCGGACGCTTTCCCGTGAAGACGATGGGAATGTCTTTATGGGGCTCCATACCGTAGAGGCGGATGAGGGTCTTCGCAAGCTCCACAATCTGTACGGGCTCCCCCATGTCGAGAACGAAAAGTTCCCCCCCCCTGCCGAGAGATGCCGCCTGAAGCACCAGAGAGACCGCCTCGGAGGTGAGCATGAAATACCGCCGCATCTCCGGATCGGTCACCGTCACGGGCCCCCCCTTGAGGATCTGCTGCTCGAACTTGGGGATCACGCTCCCCCGGCTTCCGAGAACGTTGCCGAAGCGCACCGCCATAAAGGCCGTGGCAGGGTGTCGCTCCTGAGCCTCTTCAAGAAGCATTTCGGCGATCCGCTTGGTGGCCCCCATGACGTTGGCGGGGTTCACCGCCTTGTCGCTGGAGATGAGCACCATGCGCTCCGCTCCGTACCGACCCGCGCAGTCCGCCACGGTCCAGGTGCCCAGGGCGTTCCCTCGAAAGGCCTCCCGGGGGTTGCTCTCCATGAGGGGGACATGCTTGTGTGCCGCCGCATGAAAGACCACCTGGGGACGGTGCTCTCGGAAGAGCATCTCCATCCCCCGGCGGTCTGCCACATCGAGAATCACCGGCAGATGCGGAACGGGAACCCCCGTATTTTTAAAGCTTTCGAGAAGCTCGTAGATGGACTGCTCTCCATGCCCCAGGAGGAGCATCTCCTCCGGGGCATAGGTGGCGATCTGCTGGCAGATCTCCCGGCCGATGGAGCCCCCCGCTCCGGTGACGAGCACCCGCCGGCCCTGAAGATAGCTCCGGATCCCCGCATTATCCAGGGCGATGGGCTCCCGGGCGAGGAGATCCTCCAGCCGCACGGGCCGGAGGCGGCTCACATTCACCTGCCCCCCCGCAAGCTCCCGGAGGCTTGGAAGCACCCGGACGGTAATGTTCTTGGGAGCCACGTCTTCAAGAATCCGGCTCACCATCCGCCCCGGAGCCGAGGGGATGGCGAAGAGCACCAGATCCGCATGGTATTCATCAATAAGATTGCAGAGGGAGGAGGTGTACCCCAGCACCCGAAGCCCCGCCACCTCCATACCGAGCTTCTGAGGATCATCGTCCACAAAGCCGAGGGGGAGGATCTCCCGATCGTTCCGCAGCAGATCCCGGGCAAGAAGCCCCCCCGCCTCTCCCGCCCCTACGATGATCGCCCGGGCCAGGGGGAGGCGTTGCGGCTGGAGCCCCAGCCGGGCAAGGCGCCAGCTCACCCGGAAAGCCCCCATAAAGAAGAGCCCCAGCACCACGAAGATGGCCAGAGTACTCCGGGGGACAAAAACCCCCTTGACGAAATAGCGATCCACCATGCAGTAGGCAAAGGCCCCCAGAGCGTAGAACCGGGTGAACCGGAGATACTCCTCCAGGCTCGCCTGGGACCAGAGCACCCGGTAGAGCCCTCCGAGAAGAAGGGTGGTGCTGACGAAGAGAAGAAAGAGCCCTGCGGTGGGCAAGAGATCGTCCACATAGGCCCATCCGAAGAAGAGGGTAAGCCGGAAGGCATAGCCGCAGTAGACCGCCAAGAGCAGAGAGAAGACATCAGTCCAGAAGACTCCGAAAGGGTTCCCCCCTACCCGGAGCCAGAACTCCAGAAAGCGGCGCTTAAAGCGCGACATAAGAGAGGGCCTCTTCCAGGCATTGGGCCACGTACTTCTGAGAGGCTTCATCAAGATCTGTATAGAAGGGAAGGGCCAGCACGGAGGAACAGATCTCGTCCATCACCGGGAAATCCCCCTCCTTATAGCCGAAGCGATCCGCATAGAAGGGCTGGAGTGGTATGGGGGTGAAATAGGGTTTGCACTCCACCCCTCGGCTCTGGAGATGTGCCATCACCCTCTCCCGGAGGGCAGGGTTTTTCAGCCGGACGACATAGACGAACCAGCTTGGCAGATCCGTCCAGGCGGGAGGAGCCGGAAGAATAACCTCCGAAAGGTGCCCCAGAAGGCTCTCGTAGCGGAGCGCCACCTGGTTGCGCTTTTCGAGAATCGGGTCGAGCCGGGAGAGCTGGGAACGCCCCAGAGCTGCGGTGAGTTCACTCATGCGGTAGTTGTACCCCAGCCGCACGTGAGAGAGCCAGGTTCCGCTGTCATCCCGCCCCTGATTAATGAGGGAACGGCAGATGGAGGCGATCTCCGCACTCTTGGTCACCACCACCCCACCCTCTCCCGTGGTGATCTGTTTATTGGGGTAGAAGGCAAAGGCCCCCCCCACACCGAAGCTGCCGCAGGGGCGCCCCTCAAGACGTCCCCCCAGGGCCTCGCAGCTATCCTCAAAAAGAAGAAGATTTTCCTGTTTCGCCAGAAGCTCCATCTCTTCCCAGGGGGCGGGCATACCGAAGACATCCACAAAGAGCATCCCCTTCAGCCGTGCGGGGTCGCAGGGGGCAGACTCCCCGGGGAGCACAAAATTCCCGGCGCGAATCTGGCGGGTCAGGCGCTCAATCTGCGGTACCGAGGGCATAAGGGTGCTGCGGGCAATGTCCACAAAGAGGGGGATCGCCCCAAGCATAAGAAGCACGTTGCTACTGGCCACAAAGCTGAAGGGGGTGGTAAGCACCAGATCTCCGGCACGAATCCCCGACGCTTCGAGAAGCACATGAAGCGCTGCGGTACCGCTGGAACAGGCCACCGCATGGGGAACTCCTGCCCGGGCAGCGAGATCCTTCTCAAAGGCACGGATCTGCGGCCCCAGGGCAATGCGCCCGGAGCGGAGCGTTTCTACCACCGCCTGGATATCATCTTCGAAAATCTGGGCACTCGAAAGGGGTACCTGCACAGGAGGGTCACCTCACATAAGCTGGAGAGGCCCGAAGGCTTCTCTCGGCTGGAGTATGTTTGTACTGAAGAAGCTTTGGTCTTTGGTCGTCACTACACTATCGCCGGAAGAAAGGGATGGGTACGTTCGTGTGTATCCACGCGCTTTGTATTCCGGGAATCCCGAAAATTCCCCCATAGCGTATATCTCTGCCGAGCATTGTACCAGCAATTCGAAGGAAAGGGAAAAATCTTTTGCTCTTTTTTCTCCGAGAGTTCTTCAGGAAGCTATCCACAGAGTATCCACCACATCTCCACCAAGATATCCACATATATTGTGGCCTTTTTCGATCAAACACCATATATAGTGCTCAAGTCTCTAGGAAGAAGCGCCCACTTCTGATACCATGAGGAGGAAATGTCGAGAGAAGCCTCTTCTCGGAGCTTCACCACTCACGTGAGCAGCCGTTATCTCTTCCCGGATCAGCCCCGGGGAGCATAGGGCCGGAAAAGCGTTTCCGGCACGCATTGGGTATGTAAGGAGAAAAATTCATGACTGCAGGATTTATACGCAAACGGGACGGTCAGCAGGTCCCCTTCCAACCTCAAAAGATCTGGAACGCCGTAAAGAAGGCAGCCCATGCCGCGGGGGCATCCCAGGAAGATGCGGTGGCGGATGAGATTACGAACAAGGCCTTATCATACCTCAACATCTTCTTCGACGAAAACCATCTTCCCACGGTGGAGCAGGTTCAGGACCTGGTCGAAAAGCTGCTCATTGAGGGGGGGTATGCAGAGGTAGCCAAGGCCTACATCCTCTATCGGGAGCAGCACGCCCGGCTCCGGGATACTAAAAAACTCCTGGAGGGTGCGGCGGATCTTGTGCAGAAATACCTGAAAAAGCTGGATTGGAAGGTGCATGAGAACAGCAACATGAGCTACTCCCTCCAGGGGCTGAACAACTACATCGCTTCGGAGATCACCAGCCAGTACTGGCTTCACGAGATCTACCCCAAAAAGATCCGGGAGGCTCATCTTTCGGGGGATCTTCATATTCATGATTTGAGCAACCTTTCAGTCTACTGCTGCGGCTGGGATCTTCAGGATCTGCTCATGAACGGCTTCACCGGGGTACAGACCAAGATCGGGAGCCGCCCTCCCAAGCATTTCCGCACCGCCCTGGGGCAGATCGTGAACTTTTTCTACACCATGCAGGGGGAGGCCGCAGGGGCCCAGGCCTTTTCGAACTTCGATACCCTTCTGGCCCCCTTTATCGCCTACGACAACCTCTCCTACCGGGATGTGAAGCAGGCGCTTCAGGAGTTTGTCTTTAACCTGAACGTCCCCACCCGGGTAGGGTTCCAGACTCCCTTTACGAATATCACCATGGACCTTTCGGTGCCCTCCTCCCTGGGGAAGCTCCCCGCCATCGTGGGAGGCAACCCCATCGACCGGGTCTACGGAGATTTTCAGCGGGAGATGGATATGATCAACCGAGCCTTTGCGGAGGTGATGCTGGAGGGAGACGCCACGGGAAAGGTCTTCCCCTTCCCCATCCCCACCTACAACGTCACCAACGATTTCGACTGGGATAACGAGGTTCTCGCCCCGGTGTGGGAGATGACCGCCCGGTACGGCATACCCTACTTCTCCAACTTCGTGAACTCCGACATGAACCCCGACGACGTGCGGAGCATGTGCTGCCGTCTCCGACTGGATAACGCGGTGCTGCGCAAACGGGGGGGGGGCCTCTTCGGCTCCAACCCCATGACGGGCTCCATCGGGGTGGTAACCCTCAACATGCCCCGGATCGGGCATCTCTCACGAACCGAGGAGGAGTTCCTGGAGCGCACCTTCGCCCTCATGGAGATCGCCCGGGAGAGCCTGGAGATCAAGCGCAAGATTCTGGAGCGTCTCACCGAGGCGAACCTCTACCCCTACTCCAAGTTCTACCTCCGGCATATCAAGGAGACCAGCGGCTGCTACTGGAACAACCACTTCAACACCATCGGCCTGAACGGCATGAACGAGGCGGTGCGCAACTTTATGGGAAGGGATCTTACCACCCCGGAGGGGATCGCCTTCGCCGCCCGGATTATGGAGGCCATGCGGGACAAGCTTCTGGAGTACCAGGAGGGGACGGAGCAGCTCTACAATCTGGAGGCCACCCCTGCAGAGGGAACCTCCTACCGTTTCGCCCGGATCGACCGGGATCTTTTCGGGGATGCCATTATCTGTGCCAATCATGAGGCCTGTCAGGAACGACATGCGGAGCCCTACTACACCAACTCCTCCCAGCTCCCCGTAGGCTTTACGGAGGATCTCTTCGAGGCCCTCTATCTGCAGGATCAGCTTCAGGTGCTCTACACGGGGGGGACGGTCTTCCACGGATTTCTGGGGGAGCGGATGCCTTCGGGGGAGGCCACCAAACGCCTGGTGCGGCGGATTGCGGAGAACTTTCATCTCCCCTACTACACCATCACCCCCTCCTTCAGCATCTGCCCCATCCACGGTTACATCCCCGGGGAACACGAGTTCTGCCCCAAGTGCGATGAGGAGATGGGGTACGTGGAAGGAGAACGTGCGAACTCCCGGGAGATCCCCGAAGTCATGCCCCAGGGGATGGAGCAGTAGCAGAGCATGTATATCGGGGGATTGCAGAAAACTACCCTTCTGGATTTTCCGGATCGCCTGGCCTGCATCGTCTTTACCCGGGGGTGTAACTTCCGTTGCCCCTACTGCTACAACACCGAGCTGATCCCTTTCCCCCAGGAGGAGCCGGAGAATCTCACCTCCTTCTGGAGTTTTCTGGAGAGCCGAAGGGGCATTTTGGACGGGGTCTGCGTCACCGGTGGAGAGCCTTTCATGCAACGGGATCTTCTGGATTTTCTGGGAGAGATCCGGCGCCGGGGGTTCGCCATCAAACTGGACACCAACGGATCCTTTCCGGATCGGCTGCAGGAGGTTTTGCAGGAGGGGCTAGCGGCGTACGTGGCGCTGGATATAAAGACATCCCCCGGGGAGTATGACGCTCTTTCGGGCTTTCCGGGATCAGGCGAAAGAGTGGGGGCTTCTCTGAAGATGCTTCGGGAAGGCGGGGTTCCCTTCGAATGCCGGAGCACCCTGCTCCCCCGGTTCCACTCCAGGGAGATCCTGGAGGATATGGGTACATGGATTCAGGGAGTTCCCCTCTGGGTACTGCAGCGCTTCCGCCCCGGCAAGACGCTGGACCCCTCTCTGGAGGAGGAACGAACCTTTACAGGCGCCGAGATGGAGGCATGGCAACGCCTTGCAGCCCCCTATGCGGCACGGGCGATTGTGCGAGAATGACGCACGAAAGGAGCATATGATATGGAAGAGCAGAGACGTACCCGTTGTGAGGTCTATTCCCGGGTGGTAGGATTTTTGACCCCCCTCTCCCAGTGGAATAAAGGCAAGCGAGAAGAATTTCAGGATCGGAGGACCTTTAACGTTTCCGAGGCCTCGGAGATCTCCGAATTTGCTTCTCGGGAGGAGCTTTTCGAAAAGGTTTAAAGGCTGAAAGCGCCGTCCCCGGAGCATACCGATGCGAAACAATACGTCGTGCATGCTCCGGGGATCTTTTTTACGTTTTTTGAGGGGTTCGTCGCCAAAACGGGATTGGATCGTGGTGGATCGGTTCTTTTTTGGTATACTCTGCTGGCAATCTACGAAATCTTTTTGCAGAGTTGTACGCAGCTCTGCATGGACTCACAAAAACCAGACAACTCCCCCTCATTCAGGAAAGGACGATTTCCATGACAGGCTCCCGCCGCTTCGCCCCGGACATACTCTTTCCCAAAGACTGGACATCCCACCATATGACCCGAGCGTTTCGCTACCGCAACTACCGCCTCTTCTTCACAGGTCAGACGGTCTCACTGGTAGGGCTCTGGATGCAGCGGGTGGCCATGAGCTGGCTTATCTACCGTCTTACAAACTCCTCTCTGCATCTCGGGCTGGTAGATTTTGCGGGGCAGATTCCGGTACTCTTTCTCGGTTTTTTTGCGGGAGCGCTTCTGGAGAAGTGGGATCTTAGAAGAACGATCATGCTCTGCCAGATGCTGAGCATGGTACAGGCTTTGCTGCTGGCTGTTCTTACCCTTACGGGTACCGTGGCTTACTGGCATGTCCTTCTTTTAAGCGTTTTTCTGGGGATCATCAACGCCTTCGACATCCCCGCCCGGCAGGCCTTTGTGGTGCAGATGGTGGATCGTCCAGAGGATGTGGGAAATGCCATCGCCCTGAACTCCTCCCTTTTCAATACTGCCCGTCTTGTGGGGCCTTCTCTCGCGGGGGTGGTGATCGCCCTGGTGGGGGAGGGGCTCTGTTTTCTTGCAAACGGCCTCTCCTACGGTGCTTCTCTGCTAGCCCTATGGATAATGCGCATAGCTCCACGGAAAGAAGAGGAGAGGAATGATGCGGAATCCATGAAAAGCCGCATCTCCGAAGGAATTCGCTACGCCTGGGGAAATCCTCCCATCCGGGCCATTCTTCTTGTTCTGGTACTTATAAGCCTCTGCGGCCTCCCCTACCTGGTGATGCTCCCCGTTTTTGCAAGAGATATTCTTCATGGGGGGCCGAAAAGCCTGGGTTTTCTGCTGGGGGCTACCGGAATAGGAGCCCTGATAGCCTCTCTTCGCCTTGCCATGCGCCCCTCTCCGGTAGGGCTCGGGAAGGTTTTGGGAATATCGGTATGCCTCTTCGGTGCCAGCGTAACCCTCTTCTCTGCATCCCGCTGGTTTCCCCTTTCTTTTCTCCTCATGGGATGTATCGGGTTCGGCATGGTCTCTCTTCTGGTTTCCTGCAATACCCTTCTGCAGGTTCTCGTGGATGAGGATAAACGGAGCCGGGTGATGAGCCTCTATACCATCTCCATTCTGGGGATCTCCCCCTTCGGAAGCCTTCTCACGGGGTGGCTTGCCTCGCATTTCGGAGCCCCCCTTACCCTGGGGTGCGGGGGCGTTTTCTGCATTCTTGGGGGTGTTCTCTTTCTGCGGAACCATCCCCGACTCTGGGCCTATGCTTCCAAAATCTACCGGGCCAAAGGCTTGCTCCCTCGGGAATAAGAGGCTCACGATAGAACTCAAAACATAGAGGAAGCCCCCTTGCCCGAAGGCAGGGGGGCTTCCTCTTATGATATGGCCCGCTCTAAGATCTGCGCCAGGCGGTTCCCATGACGACGACCTCGGCGGCGCCTCCGGAGACCTCCGGGGTGGCGATGCGTATGGAGCTTATGCCGTGGGCCCCCATGGCGGCCCCTCGCTGGCGGAGCCGCTCCATGGCACGATCTACTGCGTCATCCAGAAGCCCCGTGTAGGCTTTCAGCTCCCCCCCCGCCATGTTGCGCAGGGCAGAGCTGAAATCCTTTACCAGCGAACGGCTCAGGACACAGCTTCCCCAGACGGGGCCAAGAATCCGTGCATTTTGGGGACATCCTTCGGGTCCCGTGGAGAGCAGAAGTTCTGATTCGGGAATCTCTCGTTCTTTCATATGTGCTAGAATCTCCTTCCAAAGATGATCCTTCTCCCTATCCGGAAGAGCCAGAGCCCCCCGAGCCCCGCGAGAAGCGCCTTTACCCAGAGGGGGAGGAGGCTTATCAGGGCAGTTGCGATGTCCCAGAGGGAGAGGATCTTTGAGGCCATACCGTAGGGCTTTCGTTGCCCCGCAGGGAGCCGCTGAAGACGGGCTATCTCCTCCGCCAGATCTTCCGGGGTTCCCTTGCGAAAGAGATGCCCCTGCTCCAGGGGGGTGAGTTCGCGAAAGATCCAGATCAGAGATTCACCGGGGATCTCCAACAGAAGTTTCCGCTCCTGGGGCTTGCGCAGGGCGTACCATTCCAGAAGAGAGACCGCCTCGGGCGAGGGGGAGAGGATTCGCCAGAGGGAGGAGGGGGCACTTCTCCAGAGGGAAAAGATAGAGTCCCCGCCTAGGGCAATCCACGCCACCGCCTCCTGAGGGTTCATCTCCCGGAGCATGGAGGCGAGATCATAGAGGTGGCTTTCGTTCATTGCCACCAGAGAGGCGGAGAGCTGCTCCGCCAGCACCGAGAGGGGGAGAGATGTCTCCCGCTCCAGAATGACCAGCCCTCCAGCCACCCGCTCCTGCTCACGCACCGGCAGGGAGCCCACCGCCTCCAGGTAGGCCCGAGAGGTGGAGAGGGCCTCCACCTTGCGGTCGAAATCCTTCATGGTGATCGCCGCAAGCTCATACTGCTCACGTATTCCCGGAGCCAGGGCAGTCCACATCTCCTGGGGACAGCGGCGGGCGTAGGCCTCGGAGAACGCCGCCGTAAGCTCTTCTCGGATTTTGACATCCAGGGTGGAGACATCCATCACAAACATCCCCACATCCCAGGCGGTCCAGAGGGCGAAGAGTCCCACCATCCAGGGGCCCCCCGCAAGGGCGAGCATCTTCTTCCCGGCTGCCTTCCCCGTACGTTTGAGCACAAAGTTCTGCACTCTGGTTTTGAGAATCTTTCGAAGAGCCACCGCTACCACAAGCCCTGTGGCACTTACCGTTATACTCTCCACAGTTCCTGAGAGAGGAGAGAGGGAGACGGATTGGGCGGTCTCACCCCCAGCCCGGCGAAGCTGCGGAAGAAAGGCCTCCCCCAGCCGAGCGACTCCGGGGAGATAGCGGGCCTCCTCCATACGAAGGGCGCGAAGCTCTTCGGCAAAGAGGCGGAGATCACGCTCGAGAGAGGAGGCGAGAGAATCGAGAAGAAGCGCGAGAAAAGCCTCCCATTCGGGGGAGAAGGTAAGGGCGAACCCTTCGATTACCTGATCCACAAAAAGCTTCTGGAAGTCCGAATCCACCATACGAAGATTCTCAAAAATATACTCCTCCTGAACTGTCGTCATGGCATCCTGAAGAGCCTTTTCCAGACGGGATTCCATCTGCCGGCTCTCCCAGGTAGCGGCGTAAACCTTGAAAAAGAGGTTTCGCATGGTCTCTTCATGGATTTCCCTGAGAGAACGTTCTTTTTCCGCAATCTGCCGATCGTAATCCAGCGCCTGACGGAT
The DNA here is from genome assembly GCA_964539095.1 of uncultured Synergistaceae bacterium. Classification (GTDB taxonomy): domain Bacteria; phylum Synergistota; class Synergistia; order Synergistales; family Aminiphilaceae; genus DAIPKP01. Next base: position 16,939 of record CAZIFL010000016.1, on the reverse strand, counting down.
CCCCCCCGAGGGCTCTTCACCCCCCAGGACGATGCAGGGAGAGAACCCGGAAAAAAGCCCCGTCATCAGAAACATTATCAGAATACAACTCCAACGTCTGTACTGCATATTCCAACCTCCCGCCTGGCGGCTTTCTCCTTTGAAATATCCTTCATACTTTGGGGATATCCTTCCCCTGCAAAAACGACCTAAGTATACCAAAGAGAACTCTCTTTTTTAGAGTATAATATCCTCTACCCTCAAAAAGGGGGCTCAGTATTTTCTGCAGAGAGGAATGAAATCAATGCTTATGGAGATTGTGTCATGGCTGGTGGAGACCATCGGCTACATGGGCTATACGGGGATTGTGGTGCTTATGACGGTGGAGTCTTCCTTCTTCCCCTTTCCCAGCGAGGTTGTGATCCCTCCGGCGGGGTTCCTCGCCGCCACGGGGAGAATGGATCTTACCCTGGTTATTCTTGCGGGTATCACCGGAAGCCTTTTAGGAGCTTTCTTCAACTACTGGGTAGCTCTGAAGCTGGGGCGCCCCTTCTTCGAACGGTACGGCAAGTATTTCTTTGTCTCCCCGGAAGCTCTCGAGCGAGCAGACGTTTACTTTGCGAGACACGGGCACATCAGCACCTTTGTGGGGCGCCTGATCCCCGGCATCCGGCAGCTTATCTCGCTCCCCGCAGGGGTGGCCCGGATGCCTCTGGGAATCTTCACCCTCTTTACCGCCCTTGGGGCAGGGATATGGGTAGTGGTGCTGGCTCTTCTCGGATATCTTCTGGGGGATAACAAGGCCCTTATCCACCAGCATCTGCATACCATCACCTACGCAACTCTGGGGTTCTGCCTGCTTCTGGGGGCGGGATACTGGGGATGGCAGCGGAGAAAGGCCCTTAAGGCTAGCGATTAGTGGTTAGTGGTTAGTAAAGGCAAAAACAACGACAAAAGCAAAACCAGGGGCAAAGCCAGGCGTATTTTATGTTATGGCTTTGCCCTTGACGCGTAATCTTTTTTAACTCATCGCAACCCTCTAGTGCATCATTCCTGCTTATATTATGCGCCTACATGAGCCGCAGGAGCCGGAGCTTGTGTGTTCCCGGCAGCGACCACAGTGGTCGGCGAGTGCAGCAAAGCAAGGGAGCGGTTCGACCGCGCTTAGAGCAGAGGGGACACACAAGCGGAGGCTCCGACTTCAAGGCACAATACATGCGGAACAGCCCACTACGCTACCCGGCGAATACGCTGGGCCTTTCCCTCGGATCGGGGGATCTCTCCGGGGAGGCAGACCCGGAGGGGAATCCGCAGCCCCGTCACCTGGTGCATCGCCTCCTGCCCCCGGCGTGCCAGCAGAGAGCGCTCCTCCTCTCCCGCCCCTTCCTCGGCCTCACAGAGAACCCGCACTTCCGTAAGCCCTTCTCCTCCCTGAACCTCAATGAGATAGTGCATGGAGAGACCGGGGACATTCCCCAGAGCCACTTCAATCTGGGAGGGAAAGAGGTTCACCCCCCGGACGATGAGCATATCATCGGTGCGTCCCCGGATGCGTTCGATACGGGTTCCCTCGGTGCCGCAGGGGCACTCCCCCGGAAGAATCCGGGTGCGGTCCCCCGTCCAGTAGCGGATGAGAGGGAGGGCTTCCTTGGTGAGGCTCGTGAGGACGAGTACCCCCTCCTCTCCCGGAGGAAGGGGCTCCGCCGTCTGGGGATCAAGAATTTCTACCAGAGTATGATCGTCCCAGAGGTGCAACCCCTGCCGTGAGGGGCACTCCATCCCCACTCCGGGGCCCATCATCTCGGAGAGGCCATAGACATCCAGCGCCAGGATGCCGAGTTCTTCCTCAAGACGCTGGCGGATTCCCTCGGTCCAGGGCTCTGCCCCGAAGATCCCCACCCGCAGATGCGGGAGAGTCTTCTCCTTTTTTCGGAGTAGCTCCGCGAGATGGAGCCCGTAGGAGGGGGTGCAGCAGAGCACGGTAGTGCAGAGATCTTCCATAAGCATGAGCTGACGCTCTGAAAACCCCCCCGAGGCGGGGATAACCGTAGCCCCCAACTGCTCTACCCCCTGATGGAATCCAAGCCCTCCGGTAAAGAGTCCGTACCCGTAAGAGATCTGCACCACATCATCCGAAGTTACCCCGGCCATGCGGAGCCCTCGCACCATCATGTCGTTCCAGGCCTGAATGTCTCGGGGGGTGTAGGCCACCACCGTGGGCTTTCCCGTGGTCCCCGAGGAGGCGTGAAAACGCACAAGATCCCGGGGGGGGCAGGCCAAAAGCCCCGTAGGATAGGCATCCCGAAGATCGCTTTTTTTGGTAAGGGGAAGTTTGGCCACATCCCGAAGAGAACGGATGTCTTCGGGGGTAATGCGGCACGCATCCATCCGCTTTCGGTAGAGAGGAACGTTGTTCCAAACCCGGTGCACGGTTGTTTGAAGGGACTCCAGCTGCTGTTGCGATCTTCTCGTACTCATACTCGTCATATCTCTTCTCGCCTCCTGTAGAATACAGGGCTTTTCCGAAAAAGGAATAGACCCAGGCCACCATGGATACGGACGCATAAAAAAGAGCCGGAGCCCCTTGAAGCGGGACCCCGGCTCGTAGATGCCAACGCCACTAGGCGCCGGCCCCTCGAGGGGGACCCGCGCTGGTAAAAAAGAAAAAGCTCTGGGTGTTGTATGCAGGGAGAGTTCTTCTGTTTTGCCTCATGGCCATCAAAACCTTTCGCCGGAAAAATTTCGTCTAGTTATACGCTACTCCCCCACCTTTTGTCAAGGCCGAGGAGGGAAACTCATCCAAAGAGAGAGGCAGATCGAGTGTTACAATTGGGCAAAACCACCCTACGGATAAGGAGGACGCCATAGAGTTCAAGCGAACTGCCACGAAGGAACCGGCCTCGCTTGATCCTTTAGCTCAGCGAAGAATATTAGAGAAAAGATAGATGCACTTGCTGAGAATCCTCGTCCCCATGGAGCGATAAAATGAGAGGGGCATTCTTTTGCCTGGCGGCTAGGGGTGGGTGGCTATCGGATAGTATACGAGATCCACGACACGATCCTTATGGTGATTGTTCTTCGAACAGCCAAACGGAGTGATGTCTCTTCCGAATGAGTAGAGCGGAGCTTTCACTGTGCAATTTTGCCATACTTTTTACAACAAGAAACACGCCCCCCTGGCAAAGGTTTGCGTCATTGCAGACACTATCTTACCGCTGCTCTGCGAACAGTCCAGAGGGGCTCTATTTCGTAACGGAAAATCTAGGCTTTTCCCTTATGCCTTCTCACGATGCTCCCATCCTTGGAGACCGATGTTTCGGGCTCCCGTTTCTCCTGAGGAGAAACCACGCTCCTCCCTATGCCGGGCCGCTTTTCTCCCAGAAGAGCAAAATCACGCGTGGGGGTGCTCTCCATCATGCACTCGTCGGGGAAGCCCGTGGCAATAACGGTTACCTCTACCTCTTTCTCCATGGAAGCATCCTGAACGTGTCCCCAGATGACGTTAGCGTCCTCATGGGTGGCCTCGGCGATTACATCCGACACGGTATAGACCTCGTGAAGAGACATATCGGGGCCTCCGGTGATGTTAAAGAGAACTCCCCGCGCACCGTTCATGGGAACCTCCATAAGGGGGCTCCGAAGAGCGATCTGGGCCGCGGTAAGAGCGCGATCCTTGCCGGAGGCCCTGCCGATCCCCATGATGGCCATCCCGGCATCGGTCATCACAGACCGGACATCGGCAAAGTCGACATTGATCTTTCCGGGGCGAAGTATGAGATCTGAAACTCCCTGTACGGCCTGACGAAGCACATCATCCGCCATGGCGAACATGGAGAGAAGAGAGTCATTTTTTTCTGCGAGAGAGAGAAGCCGATCGTTCGATATAAGAATAAAGGCATCTACCTGCTCCCGGAGTTTCCGAATACCCTCCATCGCCTGGTTCATCCGTTTCTTCCCCTCGAAGGAGAAGGGGCGGGTAACTACCGCAACCACGAGAATGCCCAAGTCTCTGGCGATGCTTGCGATAACAGGAGAAGCTCCTGTACCGGTACCTCCTCCCATCCCCGCAGTGAGAAAGACCATGTCCGCCCCCCGAAGCTGAGCCTTGATAATATCTGTAGACTCCTTGGCCGCCGAGGCACCTACTTCGGGGTTGCCCCCCGCCCCGAGCCCCTTGGTAAGATCCTGCCCAAGGGTGATACGGGTCTCGGCGGCAGATTGCTCCAGATTACGAAGATCTGTATTGGCGGCGATGAACTGCACTCCCTCAAGGCCGCTCCGGATGATGTGGTTCAGGGCGTTGTTACCTCCCCCTCCGACACCGATAATTTTTATGCTTTCCGTGACATTTCGGGGGTTTGCGTCTATTGTAAAAAGTTCGGACACTGTTTTCCCTCCTTTCGGGCCGCAAGCTACACGACGCACAGCGTGTATTTTCTCGTGTTAGCGGAGTTTGGTCAACTATCTTCGCGAAAAAAACCAGTTATTCCTCCAAGAGAAGTCCCTGGGGGTAATAATACTCCACCCGGGCTATCCGGTCATGGCTGATCCGGTAGACAATCTCGTTATCCCAGCGATCCCGGTAGATACGAAGATCCCCGGAACGCTCCGCGGGGGGACCGAGAAAGGAGAGAAGCTGCTCTTCGGAAATCCCCACCCGGAGCCCCCACTTGAGGGAAACCCACTTCTCCTGCACCCCCAGAAAGAGCGGAACCACACGGCCGTCCTGACTGGCGACGAGAATTTCCAGAGCTTCCGAAGCCCCCTGATACCGCCCCTCCCCCTCTCTCTCAAGAGACTCCAGGGAGATCCCCAAGCCCGGGAGTTCGCGAAGAAGAGCTACTCCCGTAAGGGGAAAACCCAAGGGAGAGTAGAGGCTCTCCTCCTTACGGGAGATATTGCGAAGGCTCGGCCCCGAGGGCTCCTGAAAAAGGTTTAGAAAAATTTTCCAGAAGAGGACCCCTGCGAGGAGAATCGCCAGAAGGGACAAAAGCAGAAAGACAAGGCGGAAGAGTCCTCTGGAGGAAAAGCCTCGCTTTTTCTCATCCCGAAAGGGTTTTTCCTCTTCTGAGACCTCCTTGGAGGATTTTTTTGCGAAGGGATCCTCCGAAAGACCGTTTTGTGCAGACTCCCGTGATTCCGTAAGATCTTCGGAAGGAGCCTCGAAGAGGAGATCCTCTGCAGAGAGTTCCGGTTTCGGGGCCTCCTCTCCGGATTTTTCCGGATCGGAAGACACCTTTACACGGAACACCCTGCGCAACAGCACGGGAAGAGAGGAGATTCGGGAGAAGAGCTTTTTCAGGAGAGGAACGGGCAGAAAAGACATGACAAAGACCTGCTTCCCCCAACACAAAAAGCAGAAGTAACGCAAGGGATGGCAAACCAGCGAAAGCTCTCCCTCAGGCTAAAGCTTTGCAAAGGGATTCCCCCAGGCACCCTCGAAGAAAAGTTCCTCTGGCTCTTTTCGGGTTCGCTCCTCATACTCGTGTTCCCGGAGTTCCTCTGGAAGGGCTTCGGGATCTCCGGGATATCCGACGGCGATCATCACAAGGGGGTCGTACGCCTGAGGCACCTGAAAGGATTCCTGCACCGCTGCGGGGGAGAATCCCGCCATGGGATGGGCGAAGAGCCCTTCCTCCACGGCCTGCAGCAGAAGGTTCTCAACAGCCAGACCCAGATCGTGATGAAACCAACGGTTAGGCTTTCCGTCATAGCTGAAATTGCGAAGGGCTACCCCAGCAAGAAGCACACCCGCCTGCTGGGCCCATACCTGATTGGGCTTCGCAAGGCAGGCGAGCATACGAGGGAACTCCGGAGTATCCCGAAGAGCTGCTATAAAACGCCAGGGCTGCTCGTTATAGGCACTGGGAGCCCAACGGGCGGCTTCCAGAAGGGCCCAAACCTTTTCCCGCTCCACCGCAACAGGGCGGAGCGCCCGAGGGCTCCACCGTCTCGCAATGGGTGCCGCAAGAACAACAGACGTTTTGACAGGCTTTTCCATAAGCTCCTCCTTTTTCCCACGAAAGATTCTACAACAACGCCGCACTCTGCGGGGGGAGCGGGTAGAAGGCAAAGAGAGCGCTCCCGCTCGTTTTTCACGAAAAGAGACCCAGAGTCATTATACAATATGATCAGAGAGGAAGATATGCCCCAAAAACACAGAAAACGAGCATTTTATAGGCCTCCTCTCCTCTTTGCACAACACGAAAATTCTCTATCATGGTATCATTATTTATGGTTTTGCCGAAGGTCATAAAAACCTTTTCAGCAAGAATCTTCTCCGGAGGTGGCAGAATGGCAGCCCGCGGCGTATCTCCCTCAAAAATCCTGGGGATTCCCCTGTTTGTATCTATCCCTCTGGCCATTCTTCTGCTCCTGGCACGGGGGTCTCGCGGAGTTCCCATAAATCTGGGGCCTCTCTGGATAGTGGCCCTCTTCTGGTACAGCATTCTCACCAGCACCTATGCGGTGCTTCTCTACAAGGGAATGAAAGAAAAGCTTACCTCTCTGCAGCTTCAGGCTCAGGGGCTTCTCCTGACCACCCTCGCCATCTCTATGAACGCCCCCCCCGCGCTCGCCTGGGGGGGGGCGGCGATGCTCATTACTGGCATGATCCTCCAGGGGCACGCCTACTCGGTTCCTTCGAAGGGAGGAGAAACTGTTAAGAAAAGTACCGTCTCGAATGCCCCCTCAACGGAGGAGATTCTCACCTCGGTGCTGAAGTCTCTTGTACAGAATCTCGGAATTCCCGCGTTTCTTGCCACACTTCAGGGAAAAATTCTCGAGAAAAACGAAGCTTTCTCCTCTTTCCTTGCAAAAAAAGAGCTCTCCGCAGAGAGCCTTACGGCGCTCCAGCGAGGAGCCATGGACGAAGAGGGGGTGATTCACGGCCCGGATAAAACCCTCTGGACCATGGGAATCACCCCCTTTGAACATATATACCTGGTCTGTCTCGAACCCTTTCTGCACGCCCGGAACGAGACGGCTGGAGAGAGTCTTTATGCGGGCTCTCCCGTAAATGCCACGGGAATTTACGTGGCAGCCTACGCTCCGATACGGCTCAAGGAGGAACTCGAACGGGTGCAACGGTACCGGCGCATTCTCTCGGTGCTTCTCATATCGGTGGATCTCGTTTCGGGAACCCGGGCGATTTTCGACGAGGAGAAGGATCGGGCCTTCTCCATCTTCGCCTCTATTCTGAAACACAACATGCGAACCTCGGATGTGGGGATACAGCTCACAGCAGGAAAGTTCCTGGTGCTGCTCCCCGAAACGAACCGGGAGGGGGCCAAGACCTTTACCAAGAGGCTTCACGACAGGATCCGGCACGAGGCTTACGAGGGAGAGGGAGAGGCTGCCCCTCTGCTGGGCCCTTCAGAGGAGCTGCACCTCAAGTTCGGCTATGCTCTGGCATCGGGAAACACCCCCACCACGCCAGAGAAAATTCTGGAAGAGACCGAGACGTTCCTTCAGGAGAAAAAAGAGGTATGAACTCCGCCGTTACCCCTGGGAATCTATCCAGCGGCCGCTGGACTTTTCTTCCTGGCAAGAAGGAGCGAGAGGCGTGTGGATATCAAGGAGAGCCCAGGGATTCTTTCCAAGGCTGCGTAAATCTCTGAGAATGTTCCGCATCTTCTCCTGGCTTATAACGGGGGACGGCGTCTCATCGGAAGGCTCCTCGAAGGATCTCTCCTTGGGCGACAGATCAGCCCGAGGCTCTTCGGGAAAAGCCATCTCTTCGAAAATCCCCTTCCGTCTCCGATCCTCCCGGCTGTTTCGGGACGAGACACTCCTTCCTGCAGATCCTCCCACACGTTCCACCTTTCTGGAATAATCCATGAAGACCCCTCCTCTTCCTGAAGTGTTAACTTCTCTCTGCGGCTCTCGAGCTTTCAGGATGTACACCTTACAGAGAGTATCGGCAAAAGGAGAGAAAGGTTACAGCTGATGTGCGATGTTTTCTCAAAAAAACCTACGAGAGCCCCGGAAATCCGGGGCTCTCGTAGGTTTTGCAGGAGGGGCATCTCGTCAAAAGGGGGGCGTTACAAAGGGTCGGGAGCTATTTAACGGGGATAAACCCGGCAGCTTCAACTTCTTTCTGTCCCTGGGGGCTCATGAGGAAATCGAGAAAATCCTTGGTGTCTCCCTTGGGCTCTCCATCCGTGTACATGAAGAGATAGCGAGCGATCGGATATGTTCCAGAGATAGCGCCCTCTGCGGTGGGCTCCACGCCGCCCACGGGAACCACCTTAACGCTGTCGTTGACGTAGCCGAGACCGTCGTAACCGATAGAGAGAGGATTGTTTGCCACGGTCTGGAGGAGTGCTCCCGCAGAGGCCACGATGAGCGCTCTGGGGGTGACCTTCTCCTTATCCATCACAAGAGTTTCCCAGGTTTCAAAGGTACCGGAGCTTGTATCGCGCCCGACAACGGCGATCGCCTTCGATTCTCCGCCTACCTCACTCCAGTTGGTAATCTTGCCTGCGTAGATATCGCGAAGCTGCTCCAGCGTAAGATCCTTCACCGGGTTCGAGGGGTGTACCATCACAGCTACCGCATCCATCGCCACGCGATGCTCCAGGGGATTCATCCCCTTTTCCTTCGCCAGAGAGATCTCACTATCTTTCATGGGGCGGGAAGCGTTGGCAATATCCGTGGTTCCATCGAGCAACGCCTTGATTCCGTTGCTGCTTCCTCCTCCGGAGAGGGTAATCGCCACTCCAGGATGGGCCTCCATAAACTTTTCCGCTGCTCTCTGGGCGATGGGGAGCACCGTGGTGGAACCCTTGATTACCATATTTCCCGCAAAAGCGGCGCTTCCAAGAAGAGCCATTCCCATACACGCTGCGGCAAGACCGACACAGAACTTTTTCATACGTCTTCTACCTCCTCGGGGGGTGTGACAGAGCAACGCTCTGCCTTTCACAGAGGAGCTTAGAGAAAAGAAGTAACAGGGGGATGTCGGGAATGCAACAAAGAGGTAACAGAGCAGTTTTTACAGATTTTTTCTGAACCTACGGACGGCTCTTTCTCAAAATCGGTGATAGAATATGAACAGTGCCGTTGTAATGTTCGGACATTTCGAGAGGAGAGAGATGCATATGCCGTACCATGACACCCCTTTGCGAAAAAGAATTCCCCGTCTCTTTCGGCGATCTCTTTTATGCATGACTCTTCTCTGCGTGCTCTCCTCTGCCGGGGAGTGCGCAGAGGTTGTTCGCGTGGCAGGAAATGCAGACAATCCGCCGCTGACCTTTCTCGACGAAGATGGCGCCCCCAGCGGTTACGACGTGGATGTCATCACCTTGCTGGGACAGATTACGGGGGTGGAGATCTCACTGGATCTTCTTCCCTGGCCAGAGGCGCAGAGGCGTTTCCGGGAAGGGTCCGCCGAGCTGCTTCTAGGGTTGAACATCACGCCGGATCGGGAGGCCCTTTTCAACTTCACTCCCCCTCACTTTGAGAGTCATCTGGTGCTCTTCACCCCCCCCTCCTCATCCTTTGAAGGGCTGGAAGATCTCTTCGGCCGTCGGATCGGGGTAGCCCGGAGCACCGTAGCAGAGGAGGTTATGCGTCAGCGTCATCCGGAGATCCAGCTCTGGACCTTCGCAAGCCAACCCAAGGCGATGGAGGCCCTCCTTCAGGGGCAGGTTGATGCGGTGTTGGGAAGCGCTGCTGCGGGACGATGGTGGATTCTCGAAAACAGCGCCTTCTCCAGAGTGAGTATGGCGGCGCACCCTCTCCGCCGAACGCCTTACGCCATGGCCCTGCATAAGGGAAATGAGGAACTCCTTGAAAAGCTGCGCTCCGGCCTGCTCTCTCTTCAGAAGCAGGGAGACCTGCAGCGGCTCCGAGAGATATGGATGCAACAACAGCATTCCAAATTTGCCTATCTTCGGCATCCCTACGTTCTCTGGTTTTTTCTTGGGGGGGGGCGTTTCTTCTTCTTGCTCTGGGGGGCGCCGTCTTTATGAGCTGGCGGATACGAACCATCACCAAGGCGGAACGCACTCTGAACAAGCGTCTTCGGGAGGAGATGGAGGAACGTCGGAACGTGGAGAAGCAACTCCGGAACAATGAGATTTTTCTCTCTTCCATTGTGGAACATATCCCCTCGGGGATCTTCGTAAAAAATCTTGCCACCGACACCTACATCCTGACCAACCGCGGAACCGAAGAGATCTTCGGCATACCAAGGCATGGGATTCTTCAGAAAACCCCTCTTGAGGTCTTCGGAGAGGAGCAAAGCCGGCTCTTTAATGCCCAGGACGCGGAGGCACTCGGGAGAAACGAGGCGGTACGCTACGAAGACTTTCAGCTCACCACGGCCCATGCGGGGGTACGGTGGTTCTCCTGTGTCAAAGTCCCCCTGGGGCTCATCGAAGACAAGCAGACACATATCCTTGAAATTATCGACGACATCACGGAGCGCAAGGAAATTCAGGATAAGCTCCGTTGGGCAAGCTTTCACGACGGGCTGACCCAGCTCTACAACCGAGGCTACTTTCAGGAGGAGATGGAGCGGCTCAATTCCGGGCGATACGATCCCGTGGGGATCATCATCTGCGACGTCGACGGCATGAAACTCATCAACGACACTCTGGGACATGCCGCAGGGGACGAGGCTCTCAAAATCACTGCGAGAATTCTCCGCCAGACCTTCCGAAAGGAAGATGTGGTCGCCCGCATAGGAGGCGACGAATTTGCGGTGCTCCTGCCAAACATTACCTATCTTCTTCTGGAGGAGCGACGGAAACAGCTTCAGGAATTTCTTGATCAAGAAAACAGGGAACGAGAAAACTTTCCCCTCTTCCTCTCCATCGGCATCGCTCTTCGAAACTCTCCTGAAACGAGCATGGAAGAGCTTTTCCACAGGGCAGACGAAAATATGTACGATCAAAAGCTCCGGTACCGGGAATTCCGCAAAAAAACTCTCCTTGCTCATTTTCTCGCCAAGGGGATTATGCCTCCCGAGTACCCGAAGGCAGGGGATATCTTCCCCCCAAAAAGGTAGCCCCCTCTACCGGCGCTTCATGCGAAAATACCCCCCCCAGACCCCTTTGACATCGGAGATGAAACAGAAGAACTTGGGGCCAATCATCTTCTGCACCGCCCCCACTTCCCGGGCGGGGCATATAACCTTGATGATATGCCGCACCCCCCCCTTCCCCTGACCCACGAGAACCGTGGTACCAAACCCCTCTCCGCGAAGCCGACGGATAAGGGCGTAGCTCTCTTCGCTTACATCCGCAATGATCTCCAGAAGTACATACCGCCGGAGCAGCTGCTCCTCCAGAAAGATTCCCATGTAGTTCCCCGTGGCAAACCCCGCACAGTAGGCGATAAGCTGCGGGAGTTCCAGGCTCTTTCCTCCCAGAACGATGGCGAGGATCGTCATGTAGAGGGCCACTTCCACAAACCCCAGAAGCGACGCTACGAGTTTTTTCCCCCGCACGAGAAGAAGAATACGGAAGGTCCCGCAGCTTACATCCAGCACCCTGGCCCCGAAGATGAGCAACAGTTCAAGAATATTGATATCCATGGGCTTCCTCCTTTGCAGTCATAGAGGTTCCTCCAGGCGGAAGATCCCTCGCACAACCTCACCTTATCACGGAATAGCAAAAGAAGGTACAGACAAAAAATTGCGAAAAAACCGACACCGTATCTTCCCCTGCAGAGGGCCGTCATAGCTACTCTCTTATAACAATTCTGACTCGGGAAGATCGAATACGGTTTTTCCGCAGCAGAGCTTTTCACCACTTTGATACAATATGCCACCCATAAAACATCTTTATTGACAATCTAAAACCCGAGGCACTACAATAGCCCTAAGTTTTTGGAGCATTCTTTCCGGAAGAGAAGCGATAGTGTAGCGGACTCCGAGAGGGTGGAACAAACGGCGAAAGAATGCCTCCGCAACAATTCCATGGAGGTGACGAGAGATATGAAACGCTTTGCCCTGAGTTGTATGATGGTTCTTTTCTTAGCAAGCGCATGCTTTGCTACCACGGAGATCACCGCAGCTTCAGACCCCTGGCCCCCCTTCACGAATCCCGACACACCGGAACAGGGGCTCTCTCTGGAGCTTGCCCGAAGCGCCTTTGAAACGCAAGGGTACACCATTGCCATGGAGTTCGTGCCCTGGGCAAGAGCAGAAGACGGCGCTCGCCAGGGAACCTACGACATCCAGACCAACATGTGGATGACCGAGAGCCGGAAGAAGGATTTTCTTTTCAGCGAACCCTACGCAGAAAACAGTATTAAGTTCATTAAGCGCAAGGGCGAACCCTTTGAGTATGCGGGCTTTGAAAGCCTGAAGGGGCTCACGGTAGGGGTAATCCGGGGTTACGGCTACGGAGACGATTTCTGGAACGCAGCAGAGTTTCAGCGTGAAGAGGTAAGCGATCTTGTGACAAACGTGAAAAAGCTCGTGGCGGGGAGAATTGATCTCACTCTGGAGGACGAAATTGTCGCCCGATACATTCTCTCTCAGAAGGCCCCGGAGCTTCTGGAGCAGATCGAGTTTACCGAAGGAAGCCTTTCGAGCAACAAGCTCTACGTCACCTCGGGGTTCAAAAATCCTAAGCACCAGGAGCTTGTAGAGGCCTTCAACAAGGGGCTGGAGCAGATCAAGGCAAACGGGACCTACGATGCGATTTTTGCCAAATACGGTATCACCATAAAATAACAGCATCACGATCTTCTCCTGTTTTTCTCGCTAGCAAACGCAGAAGAATACCCCTCGGAGAGCCTCACAAAGCACCACATGATCTGAAAAAAAGTAAAACCAGTAAAGGCCCCCCATATGGAGGGCCTTTTGTTGTGCTGTTCATCCCAAAGACTTTTCCCGGGGTTTGAAGGAGCTTTCTCGGGAGAGCTGCTCCAGAAGCTCTTTTTCCCGTGGAGAGAGATGTTTGGGGATGGCAATTTCGGTCTTTACGAAGAGATGCCCCCCCTCACCTTTTCTTCGAGGGAGCCCCTTATGCTTCAGTCGAAAGACCTGCCCACCCTGGGTCCCCGAAGGGATGGTCATCACCACATCTCCCTTCAGGGTAGGGACGGTAATTTTTGTGCCGAGGGCAGCCTCCCAGGGGGCAAGCTTCACCAGAGTATGAAGATCTCGCCCCTCAATCTTGAAGAGAGGATCTGGAAGAAGGCGGATCCGCAGGTAGAGATCTCCCGCCTCGCCTCCTCCCGGAGAGGTAGCCCCCTTGCCGGCAAGACGCACTTTCGATCCTTCGGCCACTCCCGGAGGGATGCGAACATTGAGAGTCCTGGGGACGCCATTTCCCTCGTCAAGAGTAAGCCTTCTCGTGGTACCTTCTGCGGCCTCTCGAAGCGTGATCTCCAGGGGGAACTCCTGACTCGGCGCCTTCCGCTGCCCGCGGGAATCTCCGTAGAAAGGAGCCCCCCCGTCTCCGCCAACCCCCCCCATGCCTCCGAAGAACATGTTGAAAAAGTCGCTGAACCCTCCTGCAAAAGGACCGGAACCGCCAAAATCGAACCCCCCGCCGGAAGAAGAATAGCTCCACCCCGGAGGAGGATCGACAGACTCCCCATCCTGCCAGCGAGAGCCGAGCTGATCGTATTTTGTCCGTTTTTCCGTGTCCTTGAGCACTTCGTAGGCCTCGTTTATTTCGAGATAGCGCTTCTCCGCCTCGGGATTCTTGTTGATGTCGGGATGATACTGCCGGGCAAGCTTGCGGTAGACTTTACGGATCTCCTCGGCGGAGGCGGTGCGCTCCACGCCGAGAATCGCATAATAGTCCTTGTAGCCGACTTCCATAGCACTTCACCTCTTTTCGCCTTTTTGAGAATTCTCAAGGGAAGACGAATATTTTTTGACCTTTTATGACCTTCACAGAATACGCCTCTTTCGGAAAAGTTTCAAACAAAGCCTTAGGCGCCACAACTCGTTTATGCCTGATTATGAGATAGGGCAGCTCTTTTAGCCCCTGAAAACCCGTTTTTTCGTGAAAAATCGGCAGTAACGATCCCGTAGACGAAGGGGGTGCAGGAATTCTTGAAACGACGCATCCGGCACAGATTCGTGCCGGATGCGTCGTTGTTTTTTTCTGGAGATTGAGATTACGTTCTTTTCGGGAGAGAGTTTCTGAGAAATCCTTTGAGGAAACCGCCGGATCTTTCCCGCAAGCTCCTTACGGAAGAAGCTCCAGCGTATTGGCGAGCACGTACATGGCTCCGCTTCCTACGGAAGAACGGATTTCACCGGTAAGGCGGATAAGCGCTCCCTCCTGCTGCTCCTGGATCCAACTCTTTAACTCTTCGTCGAAAGCTCGTACTATGATGTAATCACACCGGGCATTACCTCGAATGTCGACACTGTCCTGACGGAGGGAAAAACGATAGTACCGGCCTCCCCGGTTCTCATCGTGCTGCTTCCCCTTAACAAAATGAAGAACCCCCACAAGCTCCACGCTGTTTACATGTTCTGTCCCCATCCATGCATCCCCTTTCTCCATAACAACTCATAAGGTTTCCAAGACACTCCCTTTTCGAGCCCCCAGGGGGCTCCGACGCCACTCCGCAGTATGTATACCTACCTGAAACGTCCGGGGAAGATCCTCCGAAGGAGAGCCCGGACGTTCCGGATTACCAGGCAAGCATCCCCAGCCAGGAGAGATTCGCTCCCTCTGCCAGAGATTGCAGATAGGGGAGATCCTCTTGAGGTATGCCGAACCGATTCTGCTGCCTCTGCTGCTTCAAGGTACTACGGTTTCTCTGTAACCCCTCTCCGGGGCTCTCCCCCTCGTGAAGAGCGATTTGGTACCACATGGCACCGGTCCAGACAAAGATATAGCGGGGAGATCCTTCTCCCCAAAAAACCAAAAGCTCTTCTCCTGCCCAATAGGCCACCCTGCGGGAGTCCCACGGGGGGGTAAGCAGAAACGCATACTCTTTTCGAATAGTTCCACCCGCTCCGTCGCCGACGAGCGCTCCCTGTACCGAAGCACCACCGCCAGGGTAAAGAAGATCGCCAAACTCCTGCGGGTGCTGGGATTCTCCCGCTTCGAATCCGCGCTCCCAGGAGAAGAGAAGCTCAATCTCCTTTTCGCTCAGGGCTCCCCGGCGCAGAGCGAAGAGAAGCTCCTTCCCCCCTCGGCTCTCCAGTTTCCGGGCCTGACGTGCCCGGGAGTCCGTCTCACGGCGGCGTCCCTGTTGATGCGAGAGAGGGTCCTGCTGATGGGTAGCATACTCCATAAGATAGAGCAGCCCTTCCCGACGAAGCTCCATGGCTCGGGCGTAATCCTCCCGAGCGGCCAGGAAATGGGTGCGGATCTCTGGAGAGAGGTCCGCAGGAACCGACTGGTTACGAAGATCCCAGGCAGCCTGATGCAGCTTTGTGCGAAGCTCCGAAAGCCGGGATGCCAGATCTTCAGGGCTCATGGAGCGGTAGAGAAAGGAGTCGAAGGCCTGTATGGCCTCCTTCCAGAGGGACCGCCCCTCAAGGATATGCTTCTCGACGGCAAGAGAGAGAGCTACAAGCTTTTCCTGCGATGCGGAGAAACGATAGGGACGGAGCCAATAGGTCTGCGGTACCCCCTCACGCTCTCCGCGGAGGATCACCGAAAAACCGTGCTGCAGCTCCAGGGCGAGGTAGTTCTGGATCCCTTCGGGGGAAGCCTCCGCCTCGGCAGGGGGGAAGATCCAATCCCCCACCCGAAGCCCCCCTCGATCTGCAGGGGTTCCGTAGAGTACCGATGTTACCGGAAATCTCCCCTGAAGATCCGCATACCCCAGGGTGACCCCAACCCGAACATGCGGCACATCCTGAGCCTCTGCGGCATGACAGGAAGAGAGAGGCCCCCCTCCCGAAAGCATCAGCAGAAGAAATGCGCAAAGCGCGTAACCTACGCAATGTGTGTGAAAGGGTGGACAAAAGGCACGAGAGGCACGAAGAAAGTTGCGGAAGGTCACCACGGAACGACTCCCATCCAGGCATACCCCCAGGAGATGGCGGTTCCCGCAAGAAGGGCGGTATCCCAATCGCTCCACATGAGGGCATTCTGGTTGGCGAGCCGCACCAAGGTATAGCGTCCTCGATGAAGCGCCCCTCCAAGAGTCTCGGTATCCCGAACTTCCAGGTGGTACCAGTCTTTTCCGGTCCAGACGAAGAGGAGGGAGGGGTTATCCCCCTTCCAGGCCACCGGCAGGGAGAGCGAGGCAAGAATCCCAAGCCGATCCACCACATCCCGGCGTGCGGCAATATCGAGAAACATGGAGTCCTTCATCCAGGAGGGAACGTGCCGGGGAGATGCGGCCTGGGCTGGGATGCCTCCCAGGGCGGGAGAGAGAAAACCCTCCTCCTGGGGAAAGACGTAGGGAGGTGCCAGCGGAGCCAGACCGAGACGAAGGGGAGAGACAGACCCCACCACAAACCCCGTAACGTAACAAATCTGCGGCTCCTCCATCGGTTTCGGAGCAAAACCAAAGACCCAGAGACCGTTCGGAAGCTGTACTACCGGAAATCCTTCGAGGGTAAGATACCAGGGAGAGGGGAGAAAGGAGGGGCGATACACATAAAAGGAAAAGTCGTTAAGCAGCTTTTGATGCACCAGTTCGAAGGCGGGAGAGGATGTCGTCAGAACCGGAAGGGGCTGCACCGGTCTCTCCGTGGCTCTTCCCTCTGAAAGAGTTCCACTCCACGCCACAAGCACAAGAAGGCAGATGATACGTAACCGTCGCATAGACACCACTCCCTTTCTGCGGATAAACATCCCCTCTGAGGGACTTCGGGATCCCCTGTATCATATCATAAGCCCCCCGGAAAGGGGATAAAATGTGCTTTTTCTTTCGGAAAAAACTTTCCGGGGGATCAAATACCGAAAATCGGAAAAGAGCTGCTAGTGGATCATTCCTACTTGTATTATGATCCTGAATGAGCGCAGGAGCCGGAGCTTGTGTGTCCCCGGCAGCGAGCATAGTGGTCGGCGAGCGC
>CAZIFL010000015.1:9674-69078 GCA_964539095.1 uncultured Synergistaceae bacterium | reverse complement strand
ATTACTGGCGATTACCAGCACCGAGGCTCCCAGAGCTTCCGCCACCGCTGCGGCGAGCCGATCCCCATCCACGTTAAGGGAGAGGCCGCTCTCCTGGTCGTACCCCAGAGGAGGAAGAAGAGGGATGCCGCCGCAGCCAAGAATTTCTTCCACCGCTTCCGTATAGACCTGGGAGATACGACCGCTGTAATTTCCCCGAAGCACCCTGGAGCGCCCCTCCTCCAGAATCCGCAGAGAGTCCTTGCGGCATGCCTGAACGGATCGCTGTGCCGAAGGAAAGACCGGGCACCCCCGCCCCCCCTGCTCACTCAAGAGTTCCAGAAGCTCCACGGAGTTCCGGGAGGCCGCTGCCTCAAAGAGAGCCTGTTCCGCCACTCCCACAAAACGGCTCCGATATCCTCCGGGGCTCATCACGTGCCGGGGGGTAATCCCCGCATTTTCACAGAGCTGGTTCATCCGGGCACTGGCGCCGTGCACCACCACCCACTCTTCTCCCAAACTCACCCGCTCCGCCACCTCTTCCATGAGGGGAACCGCACAGTTTCCCGCAGCACCGCCGATCTTCACTACTCCACGCATACTCGTAAACCTCCTCGCTCTTCTCGTTGTATCCTATCTTGTTATGCCGGATAGACCGGCATCATCCCAAGCCCCGATGTTTCTGGAAGGTCAAACATAAGATTTGCCGCCTGTACCGCCGTTCCCGCAGCTCCCTTAAGAAGGTTATCCAGAGCGCTTCCCACCAAGAGGGAGCGGCCATCTTCCGCCAGGGCAAAACCGATCTGCACCCGGTTACTCCCCATCACCATCCGGGGATCCGGAAAGCGCAGATGCGCCGGCCGGGAGGGGGAGAGATCGATAAAGGGCTCTTCCTTCCAGCAGGAACGGTAGAGCTTCCAGATCTCCGCCTCCTTCATCTTCTGGCTGAGCCGAACCCGGGCGAACATCTGCACCCCTCGCACCATCTCTACCGCCGTAAGGGTCATACGGGTTCGAGAGGGCTCCAGACCGGTCTCCTGGAGCACTTCCCCCAGATGACGATGCTCAAAGAAGGAGACTACCCGAAGCACCCCCCGCCGGTAGGGGTGATGGCTCCCCTGGGAGGGCGAGGCCCCTCCCTCACTGGAACCCACCCGCATCTCCATATCCACATCCTCCACCACCCCTCCCCGAGCCAGGGGATAGAGCCCTAAAATGGCGGCGGTGGCGTTGCACCCCACCCCGGAGACAAGACGGCTTCGAGAGATCTCCTCCCGATGCAGCTCCGGAAGACCGTAGACCGATCCTGCCAGAAGCTCCGGGAGAGGATGTTCCTTGCCATACCACCGGAGATAGCTTTCGGGGGAACGAAGCCGCAGATCCGCCGAGAGATCCACCAGAGGGATATTCTGCTCTGCGTAGAAGGGGATAATCTCCAGAGAGGCCCCGTGAGGGAGAGCGAGAAAGGCGAGATCCGTCTCCATCTCCCGAGCCTCTTCAGGGGAGATAAAGCGCTGATCCCCGTAGGCGGAACGCAGATGAGGGTGCACGTGCCAGAGAGGCCGCCCCGCATGGCTCCGGGAGACCACCCCGGCGATGGTCATGCCAGGATGGCCCGCAGCGATACGAAGTAGCTCCCCTCCCGTCATCCCTGCTCCACCCCAAATCACCACATGCTGCATACTATTCATCCTTTCTTCCCACCTTATGGGTACAAAAAAACCCGCCTTCCTTACTTTGGAAGCGGGCCGAAACGTGCGTTTTTGAGAAAATATGGAGCTTTCCCTTCTACTGCGGGGTACACTCCTTCTCTTCGGCCCGGTATGCGACAACAGTAGCGGCTTCTCGGGGAAGTCGCTTTATGCCTTTTGCTCGCTTTATGCCTCTTGGGGCATCCGAAGCGGTATCCTTTTCGAGAGAGCCCTCAAGAGAGACACAATGCTCCAACAGCTCCCCGGGAATATCCACCCCGGTGATGTCGATGGAGTTTCGGAACTCTCCCCCGTCGTTGATCTCGTTCACCATCCACCCCGAAGAGGTGGCAAAACAGTCCACCGCCAGAAACTCTCCCCCCACCGCCTCATGCACCCGGCGCAGAAGATGCTCTAGATCTCTCTCCAGGGGTTGATTCTCCGCTCGTCCCCCCCGGGCAGTGTTGGTGATCCAGTGTTCGCTGTACCGCCGGATGGCGCAGCGAGGCTCCCCGCCGATGACAAAGGCCCGCACGTCGAACCCCTCTTTCTCCACGTACTGCTGCACGTAGAGATGCCGGTGCTGTCCTCCGAGCTGCATCTTGTGCTCAACCACCGCCTCCGCCATCTCCGGAGAATCCACCTTGGCAAGAAGACGTCCCCAGCTTCCGCTCATGGGCTTGAACACCACAGGGTAACCAAGATCCTCCGCAGCCTTGAGAGCCCCCTCGGCAGAAAAGGCAAACCGAAAGGCGGGCTGAGGGATATCCACAGCATCCAGAAGCATGGAGGTCTCCCCCTTGGAGCCGCAGCAGGAGATAACATTCCACGAATTCACGGTACGCCACCCCCGGTAGGCCAAGTGCGAGGCCAGAAGTTCGTTCTCTCCGTGGGCGATACAGCGCAGGAGCAGCAGATCCCCGGGAGCGAAGGTCTCCTCCCCGGCGCCGCCTCCCCAGAAATCTTCCCCCAGATGGTGCAGCGAAAGGGGTATTCCCCGCCGCTGGGCCCCCTGGGCAAGAAGCTTCTCCTCCGCCCGAAGGCGGGTATAGAGCATTCTTAGAGCCACGGCTATTCTCCCCAATCCTCCTGAACTTCCGGAGCCTCCGCCACCCGCAGGGGAGAGAGCTCCACCACCTCAAGTTCGGTACCGCAGTCGGGGCAGAGAAGCAGCTCCCCCTCCAATACGTCCGACGCCACCGAAAGCGTACCCTCACAAACTACACAGGTTACATTTGCCATAACGTTTCCCTCTCTTTCTTTTTGAAAAACTTTTTAGAAGAGCATACAAAAAACGCCAGTCCATCCCTACTGGGACGAACTGGCGAAGTCCGCGGTACCACCCAATTTGGATCTTCCGAGCAGTGCTCCGGAATATCCCTCTTGCTGGCCCTGTGACGGGGGCCCTCCGTACGGCTACTCCAAGGGTACTCTCAAAGCCCCTCTTTCTCCGTAGGCTCCTCAGGTTTTAGGCTCCGCACCCCTCTTCGAGAACGCCTTGCAGCCGATGGGCGTTCCTCTCTGTCGAAAAGTTTGGGCTCGGGCACCCTGATTCCTCGCCGATACGGCCTTTCCAGAGAACGGCCCCTGGGGGGCGAACATTTCTCGGAAAAGCTCGGAATTTGTTGGAGGTTATTATAGTGAGCTTTTCGTCCTTGTCAAGCTCGATTTTCGTGCGACTCTTCTCTTCCGGGATCTTTGGTGCGCAACAGACACTCTAAAAAGGGGACAGAAACAGGATGGAAAAGGGCAAAAAAGAGCTACGAAAAATTCCCTTCAGGCCTCTCAATCCTCCCGAAAAACCACCTTGTTCCGCCCCGTGGCCTTCGCCTGGTAGAGGGCTTTATCCGCCCGCCCCACCAGGGAGTCCGGGGTATCGCCGGGAGCCATTGTCGCTACCCCCGCGCTGATGGTAATCTGCCGATCCACTGAGAAGCGCTCTTTCTCCAAAGCTATCCGAACCCGCTCTCCGAAGGCTATGGCCTCATTACCCCCAAGCCCCGGAAGAATAGCGAGGAACTCCTCCCCTCCCCAACGCCCCACAAATCCCGAGGGGACAAGAAGCTTGAGAATCTCCGCGGTGCGCTGAAGCACCCCGTCCCCCGCCTGATGGCCAAAATCGTCGTTTACCTGCTTAAAGTGATCCAGGTCAAAGATGGCCACCGAAAGAGGTTCGTTTTTCCTCCTGGCCTCCACAAGACAGGATTCGAGAAGAGCATCCAGATGCAAACGGTTACTGATCTGGGTGAGAGGATCCGTTCGGGAGGTCCATTCCAGCAGGGTGATGGTCTCCTGAATGCGCCCCATAAGTCTGGAGAGGGCACCGGCTATAACCGAAGCCTCATGATTGACATACTGATGATTCTCCGTCAGCTTGTTTCGAAGCCTGAGGAAATCCTCCTGACCTCCCGAGAGGAGCGTCACATCCTCCACCAGCAGGGAAAAGGGGCGGAGATAGCGGCGCAGAAGCAGAAAGAGCCCCAGCACGAGAAAAAGAGAGAGTACAAGCATTCCGGGCATGAGCCGCCTCTGGAAGAGCAGAAGATCCGAGCCGAGAGTGTCCTCCTCGAAAAAAGCCCGGGCCTCTTCCACCTGGACATTTCCCACAGTGATTTTTGGAAGGAGAGAGACGGAATTGCGAGCCTCTCCTGAAAGAGCTGCGGTAAGAAGAGGAAAGCCTTCCACCTGTAACACCAGCCCCAGGCCGGTCCCCTCGGCAAGAAAGGCGAGAAAGGGCTCGGTTAGCTCCGTAGCTACCAGCGCCATTCCCACGGGAATCTCGCCATAGAGCATCACCGGCGCCGCACAGAGGACTACCAAATCCCCCTCAAGCTCGTAGATCCCCCGGGCCTGCCCCTGCGAAAGAGTCTCCAGGAGAGCAGGATGCCCCGCCAGGGAATCTCCGAAATGGTAGGGATCGTGGGCCCTGGCGAGGATGGTACCCTCCAGATCGGTAAAAAAGACTCTGGAGATGCGAAGAGGATGTAAGAAAAGCTTCCCCCACTGCAGGAGAAACCCCGTATCCCCCGCCTCCACCGCCCGGACAGCATCCGGTGCTCCCGCAAGAATGGCGACATAGGCTCGGTTCTGCTGCTGATGCGCCTCTATGCGGGAGGCGAGGAGAGCCAGCTTGAGATCCTGCTCCTTCTCGTGGATTTTCTTATGAAAACGCAGAAGCTCCTCAAGCCGGAAAAATCCGAACCCCAGCGCAAGAAGCAACGGAAGCAGAGCAAGAAGAAGGATCTTCCAGTAGAGCCTCATCTCTCCTGATCCTCCTGGGGGATCTCCGGCTCCAGGGCCTCCCGAAGAGAGTCGTAGAAATTCGTATTAAGCAGCACAAACCCCGCTCCGGGCCATCCGAGGATCTCCCGTATCCCCTCCATGGCAGAGGAGTCCGGCGGAAGGGAGAGAAGCACCTCTCGTAGAAGCGCTGCATCTTCCTCCGGCACACCGGGAGAAGCCACCACAGGATCCAGTGGAATGGGATCCGAAAGGGCAAGAACTCGGAAAAGATCCCCATATTGCGAGATCGCCGTATGCAGTGTGCCGTCCGATACCGCTCCCCCCTGAATGGAACCAGCCAGGAGGGATTCAATCACCGCATCGTGCCTGCCGAGGTAGAAGACATTTTTGAAAAATTTCTCCGGCTCTATCCCCTCTTGGAGCAGCATTCGCCGGGGGACCCGATGCCCCGAGGTGGATTCTCTGTCGGTGAAGCCGAAGTTTTTTCCCTCCAGCTCTTGAAGCGTCGCCACAGAACCCTCTTTCAGGGCAATCACCACCGCATGATAGTAGGGAGAGAAAACCTGTAACGTCTCGCTCCACTCCGCATAGGTGGCCACGTAGCAAACATGGGAGACGAAACGAACATACGCGGCGGGGCTCACCATGGCAAAGTCCACAGAACCGTCCTGAAGACGCTGTTCCATCTCCTCATAGTTCCGGGTCACTACCACCCGGAGAGTCCACCCCGTTTCAGCGGCTACAAAATCTGCCAGAGGGCGGAAGGCGGCGTGCACCTTTGCGGGATCGTTGGTGGGATATACCGCAAAGGTATAGGTCGTATGGGCACGTGCGGGAGAAACAGGAAGAAAAAAGAAGGCTGTGAAAAGTCCAGTGCAAAGAAAAAAAAGGGGGAGTTTTCTGTCTTTTTCGCCCTTTTTGCCCTTTCCGAAGTCTTTTCTCGCCATGGGAAAGCACCGCCTTTCTTTAGAGCGGTTTCACAAATAATGTGTCACGTGCTGTTTCACGGAGCCTCCACTTGTGTGTCCCCGCTCCGAAAGTGGTCGAACTGCCCCCTTGCTTTGCTACTACGGCCCGTCGCCGCAGATGTGCCATCCAGACGCGCAACTACAGCTTGCCGGCACGCCCGCCTGCCGCCAGGGGGGCTCCGCGACGCAAAAGGAGCGCTCGCCGACCGCTATGGTCGCTGCCTCCGGATACACAAGCTCCGGCTCCGGGAGTTCATAGAGTGCCACATGTCAACGAAAACCGCTCTAAGCATCTTCGCCTGGTTTCTCGAAAAGATTTACACTTGGCAGCATAACAGTAGCACTCCCTGGCATATACATCAAGAAGAACTGTAAAGTTTTCAAAAAAAGCAGCAACAAAGCGGCTCTGCACCGTCCGTGCCTGCAGCATTGAGGACGGGCAGCACAGAGCCTTCCATGGAACAAATCCTTTAGTTAGAAAATCTCTTTTTCTCCCCGAGGGCTGCGCCAAGGATTACCGCTTTCTCCTCCGGAGCGCCAACGGTACCAGCCCCAGAAGCATCAATCCGCTCCAGCCCCCCGCATTTGCGGCGGTACATCCCCCTCTCCCAGTGTGGCCACCCTCTACCGGTACGGCCACGCTCACGGTGTTATCCTCCGGAGGATCTCCCACCTTGGGGACCACCCGCATGAAGACGCTACGGGATCCCGGAGTTTCGAAGGAGTAGCTCAGTAGCAGGGAGTATTCCCCTCCCGGCAGAATTCCCGAAATGATCCGGTTAGCGAAGGGCTCCCCTCCTCTGTCGGGGTTACCATCGTAGAAAAAGAGCGAAATGTTTCCCACCGGCAGCTCCCCTTCGTTACGAACCGTTCCACGAAGCAGAACGGTTTCGCCGAGTGCAAAGACACGCCCATCTGCAGGGGTGTTTTCCAGCTCAAGGGTGAGAGCCATGAGGTTCGTGTTCGCATCTTCAAGGAGCAGACCGTCAGCGGTAAGCTGCTCGGCGAAGGCACTCCGGGGCCTGCCCACAAAGACATCGTACCACCCCTGGTTGTTATCGTAGGCCTCCCCCAGGGCGCGCAGAGGAAGCTCTGCAACGGCGCCTTCGGGGTTCACCGTGACACGTATCTTGTAGTTCCCCTCGATCATTCCCGCGGTGTTCCATGCCAGGGTTACCCACTTCCAGTTGGGGTTTTCAGAACCCCATTGATCGATCCGGGGGGTTCGGGCAGTCCCGAGGGTAATGGTGCGGCTTCCGTCGTAGCTCACCGCCTCAAAGAGAACCTCCACCTCCGGAGAGGGGACAAGGCTGAAATTGTGGACCCGAAGGGCCATGGTGACGGTCTCACCCAGGGGGATGCTCTTCCCCAGGTCTGCGCCGCGGGAGTTTCGGAAGAAGATGCCCCGTATCTTCCGGGCGTCCGGATGCAGGGGATCTTCCGCCGCCCACGTCCAGTCACTCCCCTCTACATACCGCCAGAGGCGGGGAAGATTGAGCGCCGGATCCGGGGCCCCGGAGTAGTAGCTCTCCCAGAGGGAGCGGTTGTTGAGCAGGTCCACCACGTGGGAGGTTTTGAGCACCCCCCCGGAGGTTCTGTACATCAGCGGGGTGATCTGATAGCCCAAGGGTGCGGAGAAGGCCGGAATATTGACAGTGAAGGCCCTCTCCTTCTCCACGGAGGTTCTTGCTATGTTCGTCTGGGCTGTCCGCTCATCCATGTGGAAGGAGGCGGTGGTACTCCCCCCGACTTCGAAAATATCCACCTGGGCACTACCACTGACCTGCACCTCCACATCGAGGTTCATGCTAACCGCCACCGATTTCAGGCTCTCCCTCGTAAAGGCATCCTTCCATGAAATACCTCTCTGAAAGGCGGTGCCGCCTCCAACCCCTAACTCCAGGCTGTCCGAGAGGCGTCTTTCTTCGGCAAAGTCGCCTATCTGGGCTCTTCTCGAAGCATAGGAGAGCACATTACCGTTCATGTGGGCCGGGTGATACCAATCCACGTTCAGCCCGGAAAGGAATTTCATGTTCGCTTCGGATTCCGGGATGGATATCTGGTAGTAGGTGGGTACTTGAGCGCCCCCTCCTTCGGGTTCGTTCATCCAGCCGAGAATCGGGTAACGCCAGAGATGAACCCGGTTGGAGAGATAGAGGAGGACATCGTCCCTTGTGGTCTTTCCGGTAAAACCGCTGGATCTCGACCTATATACACTATCAATCTCCGAACGCAGCTCTCTCGTGGATCCCCCCACGGTGGCGGTTACCTTCGCTTCGGCTTTCACCACCACGAGATCCACCCCTCCCTTTTGCTCCACGCTCACGGAGCCTCCCATGGTGCTCTCGCTCTCGAAGATGTTCATGGTCTCTTGTGACTCGGATTCGCTTTGAGCATACTGAACGTAGAGTTCGTCCTGGCGGGTGCTGTTCGTTACCCTTCCGGAGCTGTCCGCATCAATGTGCTTGGGCGGTTCGTTCACAAAGAGAAGGGGGGTAACATGATTCTCCAGGGTAATGTGCGTAGGATACCCGAGCACCATGCTGTCGCGGTCGAGGTCGCCTATAAGGAGATGAGCTGGCTCTACCCAGAACCTGCTGAGTTGAACCGGGACGGAAACTTCTTTCAGGATCTCACCCTCGAGCCGGATGAGATGGGCAAAGTAGCCGTCGGGGGCAAAGACCTCCGTCTTGTGGAGCACCACAAGGGCGTGGGATCTGTTCCTCCCCTGGGCTGAGGGGTGGAGGGAGCCCATGAAACGTCCCGTCTTCAGATGGGAGATGGGGCTATAGATGGGTCCTCTGCTGGTTTCCCACGTGACTTGAGCCACCCCGGAGGAGCCGTCATTTTTCCTATACACCGCCACGAGTTCCGTACGCTCGGAGCCGGCGATTGGCATTCGAAATCGATTGGTAAAAAGAAGCTCGTCCTTGCCGTTTCCGTTGAGATCCCCCGCCGCCGCCAGTATGGGCCCTTCGTCCCCGGTGAACCGGTGGGAGTGTCTGGATTCTGTGGTAAAGGTAGCCCTGCCGTCCTGAATGGTGACGCTCAGCAGGCGGACGTGCCTTCCGGACCCGTCTCCGGTGTGCCCCGTAACACAGAAGATCTTCTTCCTTCCGTCCCCCTCCCAGTCGGCAAAAGCAATGTCGAACTGATCCGGGGGATAGTATCTGCCATTGTACGGTGCGATATCAAGGGTGTGCATGCCAAGGAGACGAAGCCTCAGATTCGTCTCCGCCTTGAGGAGAGCCACCACATACTTTCCCGCCTCGGATACGTACATGGCGGCGATCTCGTCCCTGGCGTCCCCGTCCACATCCCCGGTGGCGATACGGAGACCGGACTGCGCATGCACCCGAGGCAGGCTGTAGTCCTCGAATTCCACGGGATTCTTAAAGTCTGCCACGGAGGCTACGACGAATTGCGGCATGTAGTTAGAACCCGCCCAGCGGTAACCAATCACAAGCTCCGTGGCCCTGTCGCCGTTGAGGTCTCCCGCAGCGGCAACGATTCGGGAATCCAGGAAAGACCTGTTTCCTATCGTATGCCGGGCAGTTTCGGCTTTGTACCCGTTCTGATCCATCGGCACCAGCGATATGGTTAACCAGTTTCTCTCCCAGGCTTGTGCCAGAAAGGCCTCGTTTCTGTTGTTTCGTAGCAGCACCGCAACATCACCGATTTTGCCGTCCAGAAGCGGCGGACTCGACGACCAGGTGGTCTTTGCGTCGTCCAGCCTCTCGGACCAGGTACGGGTGCCGTTTTCGTGCTGCACCACATTAGGCAAAAAAACGTCGTTATAGACGACACCCTCATACTGCGTCATGATCACCGCTTCTTCGTCCAGCAAAAGAAAGGGGGCCTTTTCGAAGGGATCCGTGGTTCCGGGGGGAGCAGCCCCCTCCTCCGCCTCCAGGAACCCCGTCGGCAGCAGCAGCGCAGCGAGCAGGAACAGCCACATGAACGGTACAACCTTCTTTTTTCTTCGTAACATGGCAATAACCTCCTTATTCTTCTTTTCTCCTCGCAACCTCGGGGATAAAAGATATTCTCTCCCGGAAGGTGCTTTTGCAACAAAAGGGCAGGCTCTCGTACTATCGTACACTCAGACACATGTCACGAAAACAGGCACCCCCAGGGGGGCAAAACCCTCTGCAGGGGTGCCTGAAAAACCGCACATGAGGCGCTACAGCGCCACTTTCCTATTTCTGAATTTTGGCCTTCGCACCGTAGGGTTCGATCTGCTCCTCCGGGAACTGATCCACCTTGGCGTAGATGTACTGAAGCTTGGGAAGATCCTTGAACATGGAGAAATCCGGTATTCCCTCGGTCTTCTGAAGGCTCAGGGTGCGAAGCTTGGGCATCCCCGTGATGGCCTCGGGGTTTTTCACGGTGGTGCCGTCAACATTCAGAATTTCGAGCTTCTCCAGCCCCGCAAAATGGCTGAGATCCACCGGGCCCGTGATGCCTTCAAGAACGATCTCCTGAAGCTTGGGGCACTGGGCCAGGGGGGAGACATCGGTGATATCCTCCCGAAGCAGCTTCACCACCTTGAGATTCGGCATATGAACCACGCACTCCAGCGTATCGAGCTTGGAGATCCCCGCCCGGAGAGATTCCATCTTCGTAAGTTTTGCCAGGGGGGAGTAGTCCTCAAACTTGGTGGCATAAATCCAGAGATCCTTAAGCTCCGTCAGGTTCCCCACGGGGCTCATATCCTTGGCGGCTACCCCGTAGAGACTGAGGGTTGTAAGCTTCGTCAGCCCCTGGATGGGGGAGAGATCCCCGGTTCTCACCATGTAAAGACTCAGCTCCTCCAGCGCCGTCAGCTCCGCCAGCACGGAGATATCCGTTACGGAGGTTCCGTAGAGCCGAAGAACCCTGAGGGAGGGCTTGCCGCTGAGGGGAGAGAGATCTTCCAAACCCTTGGGCTGCATGAAAAAGGACAGCTCTTCAAGCTGGGTCATGGGAGCCAGAAACGCAAGATCCGGATACTCCACCTGCTTTATTTCGAGCTTTTTCATGGCGGTGAGGGCTTTCAGAGGATCCAGAGTAGTGACATCTCTGAGGCTCTCCAGCTTGAGGAAGGTAAGCCCGGAAAGTGCCGCCAGAGGGGAAAGATCTGCAAGTTCCTTAGGGGAGGAAATTTCAAGCCCCGTGAGGATATCCGCAAGAGGAGCAAGAGCCTTCAGGTCCTCCACCGTAACCACCCCCCCCAGGCGGAGAGGTTTGCCCTTGGCAATATCCGGATCCTCCCGAATCATGGAGAGAAACTCCTCGGTAACGCCATCGGTAATTTTGGGACCGAAGGTGGAACTTTTGGTGTACTTGGGATCCGCCCCGAAGGCGGAAAAGGAGAGAACACAAAGGCAGAGAAGAGCCAAAGAAAGGGTGAAAAGAGTTCTTTTTTTGCCCATCATCATAAGATACCTCCTCGAAAAGGTTCATGTAGCACGGAATGCCCCCAAATCAGGGGGCACAGACAGCGAGAAGGATATACACGTGTAAGGGTTGATGGTTTTATACAAGCCTTACAAAAGAATCCGGGGCTTTCTGATACGAAGGAGCATGACAAGAACTTTTTCCCTCTCACACGCACAAAAAAGCATATAACCAAAACCTTCCTCCCACCTCACCTTCCTAAAGGAACTTCCCCGGTTGTTTGTCTTTCGATTTTTCAGGACTCTTTTTCCACCAGGGGGAGAGAGATCTCCACATGGCCAAAGGGACTTCCCTCCGCACCGGGAGGAAGATAGCACTCCCGTACGGTTCCCTGGGGAATCTGCCCCTGACATTCTACCCACTGAAGAAGGCCCTTCAGGGTTTCCGGAAGCTCCGCACAGCTCCCCCGATGCAGCACCACAGCCATACTCCCCCCGGAAAGGACATACGGACAGACCCCTTCGCCGGGAAGGTGCAGTACCGCCTCGCCGGGGCCTTTTTCAAGGCTGTAGGTACAAAGAAAGGGAACCCCCCGCAATGCTTCTGGGGAGGCTTCCATAAGCCTCTCCGCCGCGCTCCGGGCAAGCTCCCAAAGGCGCTCCCGCTCTCCCCGAAAGGATATACTATGTACTGAAAGAGGCTTCACCTGCAAAAATCCGTATCGAGGGGATCCCCATTCCTTTTCCAGAGATTCCAGCTCTCGAAGGGAATCTTCAAGAGCCCGGATCTTTCCCTTCAGCCCCTTTCGCTGTTCTTCTGCAAGATCACAGAGGTTTTCCTCCTTCGGAAGCTCTCCCCCCATGACGCTGCGGATATCCTCCACGGAAAAATCCGCTCTTCGGAGACGTAGCAAAAACCGGGCCTCTTCAAGCTGAGAAGCCAGATAATGCCGGTACCCCGTTGCGGGATCCGTGTAGGCGGGCACCAGAACATGCTGCTCCGCATAAAACCGGAGCATACGGCAGGAAAGGCCGGTGAGCCGGGAAAAGTGGCCGATGAGAAGCAGCGTCGGAAGGGGATCCCCAAAGCTCACGGCCTCATCCCTGGTCACAAAGCCCTCGGTATTCACGGATCCATCCTTCTCTCCTCCCCTGCGGCACTGAGAAGCTCCATATCTTCATCGGAAAGCTCCTCATCACTGCCGAGAGAACCTTTATTCTCCGCCCAGGCCATGAGGCTCTCCTGAAGATCTTCAAGCTCCATCCGCCGAAGAGCGAGGCGAGAATCCTCTTTGTGCAACAAAGCCAGAACCTCGTCAATCCTCCCCTTTTCCAAAGCCTCTTGAACCCAGTTGGGATCAAGGCCAAAGGAGTACAGTATGGTGTCTAAAGAGTACATCTTTTCCCCTCCTTCGGGTGCATGTTTTCACGCGAGGCAAGTTTACACTCTCACACAGTGGAAGAGTCAAGGAATTTTTTACACGTTTTTCACAGCTAAAGTATTGCACAAAAGACAGTTCCGTGCAATATTGAGTCAGCATCATGCTTCTCTTTCGTTCTGCTCTGTTTTATTCTGCTCTCTCACCCCTCGCATTGCCCCTTGACTCTCTCACTGTGTCAAGGGCTATGCTTCTCCTCAGAGCGTTATTTTCAAGGCCCATGGGCCTCCACTATGCCCGGAAAGCCACCAGGCATAAGCGCATACCCAAGGAGGTAGATATCATGTCATTAGAATCCGCCGTAGCCTTTTACGAACGTCTGGAGAGTGACAACGCACTAGCGG
Source organism: uncultured Synergistaceae bacterium (assembly GCA_964539095.1). Lineage (GTDB taxonomy): Bacteria > Synergistota > Synergistia > Synergistales > Aminiphilaceae > DAIPKP01. The sequence continues at coordinate 56,036 of CAZIFL010000015.1, read as the reverse complement.
AGCGCATCAAGGAGCTTGGCGCCCAGGAGAAGGTAGAGGCCTATGTTAGGGACGAACTGGGCTACGACTTCACCCGGGAGGAGATACAAAAGGTGATTTTCGAGCGCCACCCCGAGATGAGCGACGAGGAGCTGGAAGCCGTGGTGGGAGGAAGAGATCTTACCGTCAACGATGTTCTCAACGGCGTCATTCTCGTCGCCGCCGCAGCGGGAGCCGCAGCATAGGAGCAGATCTTCACAAATCTTCACAGAGAGAAGGGATGGATATGTCACGAGAATCCGCAGTAGCCTTTTACGAAAAGCTTGAGAGCGAAGAGGAGTTGGTGGATCGCATCAAGGATATGACCCCTTTCGAGGTTAAAAACCTGGTGCAGCAGGAGTGGGGTTTTGATTTCACCGCCGAAGAGATGCAGCAGGTCGTTTTTGAACGCCATCCGGAATTGACCGATGAAGAGCTGGAGATGGTGGTGGGAGGGGGCTCTCTCGCAGAATCAGCCACCATCGCATTGGCAGGAGTTGCGGTGAGTGCTGTTCTTGTGGGAGTTGGCGTAGCAGGCACCATGGGTATTGTCACCGTAAGCGTGGCCTTCGCCGCCGTGGGAGCGGCATAGCGGGAGCGCAGAAAGATTTTATAAACCCCACAAAAAGAGGGGATAGGCATGTCTCAAGAATCCGCCATAGCCTTTTACGACCATCTGGAGAACGACAGCGCCTTGATGGAACGCATCAGCAAGCTCTCCCCTCCCGAAGTGGAGGCCCTGGTGAAAGATGAACTGGGATACTCCTTCACCAAAGAGGAGATGCAGCAGGTTATTTTCGAGCGAAATCCCGAACTCAGCGATGAGGAGATGGAAGCCGTAGTAGGGGGGCTCAGCGGCTATCAGGGAATGGTCATCGGGAGCATCATCATTGCAGGTTTCTTCGCCGCAGTGGTGGCAGCAGGATAGATAAACAAAAGGTCTCCCTGGGCTGGGAAAAGCTCCGGGAGACCTTCCTTTGTGCACCCCATGCACAATGATTCCCTTCTCCTGGACCGCACTTCGCAAAACGCTCTGAAGGATCCCGAAAGAAGCCCCCGGACAAGGGTTGCATGAAAGCGTTTTAATAGACGGATTACAGCCCCCGCCTTGCACTCCTTTTCGCCATCATGGTAGAGCGAAAACGCTGTGGATAGACGAATAGATAGAGGTATGCATGGAAGCTAAACGGAGCTTCTTCCTGATGGGAGATGAAGGAGCTTCAAATCACTGTATCACCGAGAACCGAAGCATCATGAGCCAGGTGGTTTTCGATTTCTTTGATGAGGCTTTCGGCTCTTTCGCACAATAATCAGGTATACTGATTCTACAATCAACCATTGCTATGGGGAAATAGCGACATTCTTTCTTGACCTTCACACTGTGTAAAGCTTTATACTTGTCCTGCAGAGAGGATTTTTCAAAACGCTCTGTTTTTTCCACAAAACAGATTACTATCCGAGACATAGGGAAGAAAGGATGTGGTTCCATGCTACAGGCTTCGGGCAACACCACAGCACAACAGACCTCCCCGGTTCTCTTTCGGGGAGAGGAGCTTCGGCTCTCCAAAATTTCTGATCAGGAAGGCACTTCGGCTCATCCCGTGAGCGCCGAAGAGGCTTGGAAGCGTTTCGAGCCCTTCCTTAAAGAAACCGGAGTGACCCGCATTTCTGAGATCACCCAGCTTGATCGCATCGGCATCCCGGTCTTTAACGTGCTCCGGCCGAGCATCGACAGCTATACCGCCGCCCACGGCAAGGGGTTCACCCCCACCGCCGCACGCCTTTCCGCAGCGGGGGAGTCGCTGGAACGCTGGTACGGCACCTCCGCCCCTCTGGAGTCCTTCCGGAGCACCTGGCGTGAGCTTTCCAAGAGCTACCCCATGATCTCCCTGGAGGGGCTGGCCCTCACACCACACTCCTTCTTTCATGAGGATCTGGAAATTCCCTGGACTCTCGGGTGGGATCTGGTGCATCAGGAGGAGATCCCCCTTCCTCTGGAGCTGGTACACCTCTCTCCGGGGGGGGAGGAGTTCCGGTTGATGAATCTCTCCGAGGGGCTCCTCTTTCAGTGCAGCTCCAACGGCCTTGCCTGCGGGGTTCACTTTCTGGAGGCCATCTCCCAGGCTCTGCTGGAGGTAATTGAGCGGGATTCCGTTACCTGCGCCACTCTGGCGGGACGAGCCAAGGGACAGCCTGCTCCGGTCTTTCGAGTGGCGAAGCTGGACTCCATCCCCTTTCCCAGGGTTCAGGAGCTTCTGGAGCGCATTCGAAGGACGGGGATTGAGATCCTTCTGGCAGATAACGGCACCGATGTGGGGATTCCCACCTGGAACTGTTATCTCATGGACATAAAAGAGCCTGTCTCTCTCGCAAGCACCGCCCACGGCATGGGAAGCGCTCTGGAGCAGGAGACCGCCATGATCCGTGCCATCACCGAGGCGGTTCAGGGACGATGCGTCTTTCTTTCGGGGGTTCGGGATATCGTCCCCTCCAAGGAGTTCCGCCGCTCTCTCCGGGGAGATGCCCGGACCTCCCTGGAGATCATGCATCGGGGGGTGGAGGAAGAGCTGGATTTGGCATCCCTGGTGGATGCCCCTAAGGCTACCTTCGAGGAGGATGTACACTCTTGCCTGGAAGCCCTGCAAGCAGTGGGGCTGGATAGGGTGCTGGTCTTCCAGCTCTCGAAGAAGGAGGATCCCGTACAGACCGCGAAGGTGATAATCCCCGGAGCAGAAGGATACATCTTCCCCTACTACCGGCCGGGAGATCGGGGGATCCGATCCATTCAAAAAACTCTGGGAGAAGGAAGCCCTCTCCATCGAAAGGAGCATTTCTCATGGTAGTTCTACTCTTCGGCGGCCCCTCCCTGGAGGGAATTGATCTTTCCGGCAGCCATATCACCCTGCTTCCTCCCGCAGTACAGGGAGACATGCTCCGGCATGTACGGGAGCTGCAACCCCAGGCGGTGGGACTGTTGGATTGCGAACTCCCCCACCGGGATCTTCCCACCTGGCACAAGGAGATTATCCATACCCTCAACCTGGGAATCCCCGTGGCGGGAGCCGCTTCGGTGGGGGCCCATCGGGCTGCGGAGCTGGCTCCTCACGGCATGGAGGGGGTAGGAAGCATCTACCGCCGGGTGGCCTCGGGAGAGCTGGAGCGGGATGATGAAGTGCTGGGAGATTGGGAACAGACCCCTGAAGGTTGCCGGCAGCTTTCGCTCCCCCTGGTGCTCATGCGGGATGTTCTGGATGAAGCTTCCAAAGCGGGGGTGCTCTCTCAGGAAAAATCGGGAATTCTTACGAAAATTGCAGAAAAGCTCTTCTGGCGGCACCGTAGCTGGGAGACCCTCTTCGAAGAGGCCTTTTCTCAGGGAATCAGCGAAGAAGATCGCGCGTCCTTTACAGCCTGGCTCCCCCAGGCATCAAACCCCGTTCGAGAGGACGCTCTGGCTCTGGTGAAACGTCTGGAAGAGCTGGGGAACTCGGGAAAAGAGAACGGAAAAGGCAAAGCGGGCAAAGGTGTCTCCGAAGAAGCCCTCCTCTCCAGAGAACGGAACATCTCCAGCCTCTTCAAGTCCCTCAATAGTCGGGATCGCTCGGTACCCTCTTCCCAGGGCACTCTGCGGCAGTGGGCTCTGGCGGACAGTGCCACCTTCAGCCATCCCGATGCGGAGGAGCTGAACCGACAGGGATTAAACCGCCGGCTTGCTCTTCTGCTGGGGACTCTCTGGAAGATAACCCCCCCAAAGGAACTTCTCACCCTGGAGGAGCAACGTCTCCGCCGCCGATTCGGCCTGAAAAGCCATGAGGCCCTTCAGAGCTGGATGGAGGAAAATGATCTGGATGAAACCTCCTTTCAAAAGCTCCTTGAAGAGGAGGCAACGCTCCACTTGCTGCACCGCTGGTTCATGCAGGGACGGATCCACGAAAAGAACACCGGAGCCCTGTTGGAGGAGATGAAGCTCCAGGGCAAATACAAAGCGTGGAAAGACAAAACCGCCCGGCGAGAGAGAATTCTGGAAGAACAGCGGGAACTCTATCTGGAGGAAAGCAGAAAAACCAGCAGCACCCCCTTTCGTCAGCTTCTTAAAGAGCACCTCCGGGGGGAGAAACTCCCCTGGAAGGCTTCGCTGCTCGAAATTCTTGCAGAGACCGGGATGGAGCTTACGGATTTTATGGATGAAATCGTGGCCTCCCGGGTAGCCCGCATCCATCTTAACCAGACCTTGGGGGGGACAGGGAAAAAGCCCGAGGAGAGTGACCATGTCCCCTCTTGAAAAAAATTGGGAGGGGGTTCGGGTTTTCCGAAACCAGGAAACCCGGATCCCCCAAGAGCTTCTGGGCACCACCCCTATCCTCTATGCCCCTTTTGAAGAGGGGGTTCTGGTGGCACAAACCTACGGAGAGCTTTTCGCCACAAAACTCCTTCACAAGAGATGGCGCAAAGAAGCTCTGGTGGATTTTCTCGCCACCGGGACAGTAGTCTTTCCGGAAGGGCAAACGTTCTTCGAGGGAGTTTTTGAAGTCCCCCCGGGGCATGATCTGCAGATCTCGGGAAGCCGAGCTTCTGTAACACTCCGCCAGAATCTTCCGGAGCCCCGGGAGGAGCTTGGAGAGGAGGCCCTTCCGCTGCTTCGCCAGGAGATCATCCGAAGCATGGGGGAGATCCCCCATAATGCGGGGCTCTGCCTAAGCGGAGGGCTGGATTCCACTGCTATTGCCGCCGCCTGGGCCAGGATAGGAACCCCCCGCTGCTTTCTCTACGCCACCGCAGAGACCCCGGATAGGGATCTCGCCCTGAGAGCCGCGGAAGCTTTGGAGACCGTGCCGTTTGTTCTGAAAGCAGAGCAGGATGTCTCTCTGGAAGAGCTGAAAGAGATGCTCCGAATCCTGGAGATCCCTCTGCACATCCCTCTGGGGCCTCTTCCGCAGTTCCGGCTTTTGCAGGCCATGAAAAGAGAGGGGATCAGCACAGTCTACAGCGGTCAGGGGGGAGACGAACTCTTCTGCGGCTATCCCTGGCACTTCCCTTTGGCCATGAAAAAGCTCGCCCTCCGGGATCCCCAAAAGGCGGAAGCCTGGGAGAAGCTGCATCAGGAATCCCCCCCCTTCGGCCCTCTGGAGCTGCGTCTTACAAGACGGAGCTTTACCCGCACCGAAAGCTGGGTCACCCTGAACGACGGAGGAGCCTGCAAGGCCCTGGGGGTTACCCGGGAAGAGGTGGCACAACATCCGGGAGTGCGGTTTTTCGCGGCGGATTGCGCCACCTGGGAGGCAATACGCCACCAGGGGCTCCGAAACCGCAGTCTGCGCTATCTTCTCCACTACGATCACCGGCTGACAAAACATTTTGGCATGGAAGGGCGGGCTCCTTTTCTAACCGAAGGCATGGTGGATCTGGTCTCTCGGTTTAAGCTGGATTTTCTGTACGCCCAGGGGATGCTCAAATACCCCCTGCGGCAGCTCTTTCCGGAGGTTCCCGAAAGGGTGCGCCTGCATACCCGAAAGACCGGATTCTGGCACAACGGTCCGGGATTGCCGGAGCTTCTTCCCGAGGTACTCCGAATGCTGGAGGAGACGGAGCTGGGAAATCTTGTGAAAGCTCCGGAGGTCATCCCGAAAATAACCCCTGCAGCTCTCTGGCGTTTCTATTCCGCGGGAGTGTTACTTGGGGAAAAAATATAGATATTCATCGTTGAAAATCAATAAAGAGGAAGGAGAGCATTACCATGTCTATGGAATCCGCAGTAGCCTTTTACGAAAGACTGGAAAGCGATGAGAAGGTAATGACCCGCATACAGAAACTTCAGACCCGCGAGGCTATCGGCCTATACGTACGAGAGGAGTTGGGATACGACTTTTCCCTGGAAGAGATGCAGAAGGTGGTTTTCGAACGGAATCCCGAGATAACCGACGAAGAGATGGAGGCCGTGATAGGGGGAGAACTCGGTACGGCAGAGATGGTTTTGGGGGGCATCGCCATAGGATTAGGGGGCGTTGCTATAGGGATGTTTGGCACCCTCGCAGGACTGGCGGCAGCAGCGGCATAGTGAAAAAACGTTGGCGTCTTCGCCATTGCCCCAGGAACAGCAACAGCCTGAGCCCGCCGAAACTTCTACTCCCGGAAGCCCGAAAAACTTCCGCGGTACCGTCCCATCACACGATCCGCCTCGGCGAGGGTCAGCCAGAGTTCCTGTATCGTGGCAAGGTGATCCGCCCGGCTCTGCTGATCCCTCTCCTGGGCACTCAAAAGATCCAGCTGGGAGGCGAGCCCCTCCCGGTAGAGCATTTCCGCGATCTCTACTTCCTGGGCGGATCGCTGCATCTGACGGCGACGCACCTGCTCCAGCTCCAGCCCACGGCTCCAGCGTTCCCGCACCAGAGCAATTTCCTTTTCCACCGTATCCCTCTTAGCCTGCAGCTCCCGATCTATTTTCTCTGCCAGGAGCGCGGCGGCCTGGGTGTTGTTGCGGGTCTTGCCTCCATCCCCCAAAGGAATGGAGAGCACCGCCCGGGCGAGCAACTCTCCCTGATGATCCTCCGCATAAGGGGAGCGATAATCCTCCCCCAACCGCCACCCCAGAGAGATGTCCACAAAGGGAGCAAGCCCCCGGGCCGCCAGAGCGTGCTGCACCGAAGCCTGCTCTCGCAGAAGGGACAGCGTTCTAACATCGGGACGCTGCTCCCAGGCTCCTTCGAAATGCGCCGGAAGATGTTCCGGGGGGCTGGTGGGGATATCCATACAAGGCAGCACCACCCTCTGCCCCGCTAAAGCCCGCATTTCGATAAGGTTTTGTTCGTAACTCTGCCGGGCCTGAAGAAGAAAAGCTTCTCCCTCATCCACCTGAGATTGTGCCCGGAGAAGGTCGAGAAGAGGCACCAGCTCTTTGGTAAACTTTTCCCGGGTCACCTCAAGGGATTGCTGGCGATGCTCCAGCACTTCGGTGCGCATATCCCAGATATGCTTGGCCATGACGGTCTGACGGTAGGCGGCGATCCCCTTGGCAAGGGTGTCGTTTACCGCATTGGCGTAACGGCTCTCCATAACCCGAAGCCCCAGCAAAAGATCTTTCTCCTGCAGAGGATAGCGCCCTCCCAGATCGATACGCTGGGTGAGGGCAAGATCCGCATAGCGGTCGCCGCGCTCCTGATCAAGCCAGCGGCTCACGTCGGCGGTGATCCCCAGAGAGGGACGCTGGGGGGCCAGATCAGCCTGGAGGGCGTAGAGCTTGGCCTCCACCTCTTTGCGAAAAGCCCCCAGATCTTCGTTATGCTCCAGCACAAGAACCAGATAGGCCTCTTCCGAGAGAACCGGCGGCTCCGGGGAATTTCCGAAGGAACGTACAGGAACAACCACACACAGCATGGACATGAGTATGAGTACAAGGGTACGGGAAGGGGACAGGGCTTTCATTTTTTCTCTCCTCCACAAAAATGTGCATATTCGGGGTACAATCTATCCTGTTCCTTATGTTCCTTCTGTTCATTCCGTCTTTTCTGTTCTACTATAGCACTGAATCGGTTTCCCGTAGACATGATAGCCATCATCTTCATCAAAGGAGTTTTTTCTACCATGAAAAAACAGATCTTTCGCCAGTCAACTCTGGATCGCCTCTCTTCCCCGGAGCAGCTTGACCTCCTCTTCCGGGTGGTCCCTCCCGCCTCGTGGTTCGCCCTGCTCGCCACCCTGCTGCTTCTGGTCTCCCTTATTCTCTGGGGCTTTTACGGCACCGTGGCCACCAAGGTGACGGGGCAGGGGATTCTTCTGCGCGAGGGGGCGCTGGAGGAGGCGCCTTCGCCGGGGACGGGACGGCTTGAGATCATCCTGGTGGATATTGATGATCAGATCGAAGAGGGGCAGGTTATCGCCCGGCTGGCCCAGCCGGATCTGCAAAACCAGATACGGGAGCTTGAGGGAAAGCTCGGCATTCTTGAGATTGAGCAGGAGATGGGACAGGAGATGGGAGAGGGGAAAAAAAACCTGGAATCTGAATATCTTTCCCGGCGCCGCAGGGCTCTCAATGCCTCCCTGGAGGTAGCCCGGGAGCGCGCGGCATCTCTGGAGGAACAGCTTCAGCAGTACGATGCGCTCTATCAGAAAAAGTATATTACCCGAAGCCAGTACCTGGAGATAAAGGATAGATACAACGCAGCGCTTCAGGAGATGCTCTCCCACCGGGAGGAGCTGGCCCGGCTTCCCATGACCGCCGCAGACTCCACCACCCAGCTGGAGCGGGAGAAGATCGACATTAAAATGCGCCTTCTGGCAGCCCGGGAGCAGCTTCGGGCCCTTCGGGATCGGTTGGAGCTGGAAAGCCTCATCCTCAGCCCTGCCACGGGACGGATACTGGAGATTTTCAAGACCCCCGGCCAGGTGATCCAATCCGGAGAGGCCCTTCTTTCGATAGAAAAGTCCGGAGATGAGGGGCAGCCCCTCTACGTGCACGCCTTCGTGCAGCCCCAGCACGGCAAGAAGCTCCTCTCCGGGATGGAGGCTCAGGTATCCCCCTCGGTGGTAAAGCAGGAGGAGTTCGGGGTTCTTCTGGGGCATGTCACCAGAGTATCTCGCTTTCCCGCCTCTCTCAAGGGGATGATGCGGATTCTCGGGAACGATCAGCTTGCCCAGAGCCTCTCTCAGGGAGGAGCCCCCATAACACTCACTGTGGCACTACGCCCTTCGATAAAGACCGAGAGCGGCTACGCCTGGTCCTCCGGAGACGGCCCTCCTCTGAAGCTTCAGAGCGGCACTCTGGCAGGGATCACCGTGGTGGTACGGCGTCAGGCTCCGGTAACGCTGGTACTCCCCTTCCTCAAGAAATTCTTCTTGGGGGTGGGGGAAGATATCTCTCCGGAAGAGTCTCATGACCGATAAGCCCGCAACACAAACCCTCTGGAAAAATAAGCGCATAGCCACCCCCACGCTGATACAAATGGAGGCCACCGAGTGCGGCGCCGCATCCCTGGGAATCGTGCTGGGATACTACGGCGTCCACCTTCCTCTGGAGACGCTCCGGGAGGAGTGCGGCATCAGCCGGGACGGCAGCAAGGCGGTCAACGTCCTCAAGGCTGCCCGGCGGCACGGCATGATCGCCAAGGGGTACCGCAAGGAGCCGGATCGGCTGGGGGATCTCCCGCTCCCCATCATTCTCTTCTGGAACTTTAACCACTTTCTCGTGCTGGAGGGGATCAAGGAGGACAAGGTCTACCTTAACGACCCCGCCTCGGGGCCCCGGGTGGTGGATCGGGAAACTCTGGACCGCTCCTTCACCGGGGTGGCTCTCTCCATAACTCCCGGGCCGGAGTATCAGCCTCAGGGGAAACCCCGAAACCCCTGGGGGGCATTAAAGCAGCGCCTCTACGGGGCCAAGTGGGCGGTGGCCTTTGCGGTGCTTGCAGGGCTCGGCCTGGTGGTGCCGGGGATTCTCAAATCCTCCTTCCAGCAGATCTTCGTGGATCGCCTTCTGGTGGAGGGACGCATTGAATGGTTCCGCCCCCTTCTCACTCTTATGGGAGCCATGGCCCTGGTGACGGGGGTTCTCACCTGGCTCCAGGGGGCCACCCTGCTCCGACAGGAGATCGCCATGGCTCTTCGGGACTCCGCCCGCTTTATGACACACCTTCTCAAGCTCCCCTATACGTTTTTCCTACAGCGCTACGCCGGAGAGATCGGCAACCGGGTGCAGCTGAACGACCAGGTGGCGCAGCTTCTTTCACGGGAACTCGCTTCCACGGTGCTGCAGTGCCTCCTTGTGGTCTTCTACGGCGTCATGATCACCCTCTACGACCCCCCTCTGGCCCTGATAGCTCTCGGAGCGGGAGTACTCAGCCTGGGGATGCTCCTTTCGGTAAAGCGCAAACGCTCGGATCTGAACGAAAAGCTCATAGGAGAGATGGGACGCTTCGCCGGCACCGCCCTGGGAGGGCTTAACGTGATCGAAACCATCAAATCCTTCGGGGGAGAGGACGATCAGTTCGCCCGGCTGGCGGGACATCTCGCCAAGGTGGCGGACGCCCGAACCTCTCTAGGGCTCTTTTCCGCCCGCATGGACCCGGTAATGCCCCTGCTCACATCCCTGGCGACCGCTTCGGTGCTCTGTCTGGGAGGATTCCGGGTGATGAACGGGGCGCTCACCATGGGTATGCTTCTGGCCCTTCAGACCCTGATGCAGCAGACCCTGGCCCCCATGTCCGACCTGGTGCGCCTCTGGGGCTCCTTCGAAGCCGCCAAGGGGAACATCAACCGCCTGGACGATGTGTTGCGCTACGCTCCGGAAAAAGAACGCCCCGTGCTGGAGGAAGGGGGGATGGCGGGACGGCAGCAGGTACGCCTTTCGGGGCGCCTTGAGCTTCGGGAGGTCTCCTTCGGCTACTCCCCTCTGGGAGAGCCCCTCATCGAAAACTTCTCTCTCACCCTTGTACCGGGCTCCCGGGTGGCCCTTGTGGGAAGCTCCGGCTCGGGAAAATCCACCGTGGCCCGGCTTGTCTGCGGTCTCTTTACCCCCTGGTCCGGGGAGGTGCTTCTGGATGGCCGCCCTCTGCAGGAAATTCCCCGGGAGCAGCTCATCACCTCCTTCGCCTTCGTGGATCAGGAGATATCCCTTTACGAGGGGACGGTACGGGAGAATCTAAGCCTCTGGGATGAGACCCTCCCCATGGAGCAGATGGTGACGGCATGCCGGGATGCGGCAATTCATCGCGATATCGTGGAACGTAACGGCGGGTACGATGCGCAGATTGAAGAAAACGGACGGAACTTCAGCGGAGGGCAGCGGCAACGCCTGGAGATCGCCCGGGCGCTGGTGCGGAGGCCCTCACTTTTGGTGCTGGATGAAGCCACCAGCGCCCTGGACCCTCCCACGGAGGAGGCCATCGACAGGGCTCTCCGCCGCCGGGGGTGTACCTGCCTTATCGTGGCACACCGCCTCTCCACCATCAGGGACTGCGACGAAATTATTGTGCTCCATCACGGTAAGGTGCTGGAGCGGGGAACCCATGAAGAACTGATTGCCCTAGGAGGACGCTATGCAGACCTTATCGAAAACTAACGATAGCCTCGGTTTCTGCGTCCCCTCTGTGCCTCAAGGAGTAAGGGCGATTCATGAATCGCCTCTACAAAGGAGCCTCGCATGATTCCCCTTTTCGAAAGACTTCTCTCCAAGGGAGAGATTCTCCATATCACCGGCAAAACGCCCTTCTTTCTGGATAACCCGGAAGAGATTTGGTGCATTCTGGAGGGTGAAGTGCACGTATACGTCGCCTCCCGCAAGGGAGCCGAGCAGACCGGAGGGCGGGACTATCTCTTTACCCTTCAGAGAGATCAGGCCCTCTTCGGTGTGGAGACAGGGTTCTTCGGAACTTCTATGGGGCTTCTGGCAAGCGGCATTCCCGGAACCAGGGTTCTTCGGACATCGCGGAAGAGTCTGCTGGAGGAGGCCAGGGAGGTCGGGCTTTCGGAGCCTGCGGCACTCGTCGACACCTTTCTGGAGGGGCTGGGCCGCGGGATCGTAAAGGATATTATCCCCCTCCCCCGAATCCGGCAGACCATTCCGCCAGGGGGAGGAGCGCTTGCACCGGATCAGCCCGCAGGAGCCACAACCCTTCTCTGGGGGAGGCTCCAAGAGGGGCGGGCTCTCTTTGTGGGCACCGAAGATCTTTCTCCTGAGACGGGCTTTTTCGCCCTCCCCTCAAGCTGCTGGATTGTGCCTCTTCAGGAGTGTTCTCTTTCGGCAACCCCCACAGAGGAGCTACTCCTCCGGGGAGATTTTGTGGCCGCCTTCGACGGCTTCTGTGAAATTCTCTTTTCCTCCCTGGCGATGAACGCCCGGCTACGGGCTGCAGATGATTTGGGAGATCTGCGGCAGATGCAACGCTCCCGAAGCCGCTCCCTGGCCTCGGGATTAGAGGCTCTGGCCTCGGCGCTGGCGGGAAAGTTCCGAAGAGCAGCAGTATCGCAGGAGGAGACCCCCGTACGATCTGCCTGTGCCACCATAGCGGCGAGTCTGGGAACCCATCTCTCACCTCCACTCGAAGGAGTTCGTGAGGAGAGCGTTCCCGACATCGCAAGGAGCGCAAACCTGCGCATCCGCCAGGTTACGCTTTCGGGCCCCTGGTGGCAATCCGACGGAGCATCTCTTCTTGCCTTCCGCGAGGGGGTTCCCCTGGCTCTCCTCCCGACAGGACGAGGGGGATATCGCATGGTGGAGGAAAAGGGGAGCGTCGCCGTTACAGCAAGCGTTGCAGCTTCGCTGGATTCTGAGGCATACCATTTCTACAGGCCTCTCCCCGGAAAAGCTCTCAAGGGGATGGACCTTCTGCGTTTCGGCCTGGGAGGATCGAGGAAAGATCTCTTTTTCGCCTTTCTCGTAGGAATTGCTCTCGCCCTTCTGGGACTTATTCCTCCCGAAATAAACGGCATTATCTTCAGTGAAGTTATCCCTCATGCGGAACGGGGGCGGATGCTCCAGCTCTTCGCCATACTCGTCTCTCTCGGGGTCTCCTCCGCACTGCTACGCTTTGCCCAGGGTGTGGCCTTTCTGCGCAGCGAGTGTGTGCTGGATCACGCAGTCTCTGTGGGAATCTGGGACCGTATTCTCCGGCTTCCGGTGGACTTTTTCCGCAAAACAACCTCGGGAGAACTCGCCAGCCGGGCACTGGGGCTTTATATGCTCCGGAACGTGGCCTCTATGGCGGTAAAAACGCTCCTGGTAGAGAGCATCTTCGTTCTCTTCTATCTGGGACAGTCTTTCTGGTACGACTGGAAACTTGCCCTTACCGGCTTGGGGTGCCTGGCAATTCAGGGGGTTCTCATGGTGGGGGTCAATCTGCTGCAGCTCCGCTACCAGCGGCGCATGGCCACCCTTCAGAACCGTCTCTCCAGTCTTACCTTCCAGATTCTCACAGGAATCGCCAAGATCCGCATCGCCGGAGCAGAGGAGCGATCCTTCTCCCGCTGGGCAAACCTCTTCGGAAGCCAGCGAACCGCCTCCACCCGTGCCAGGGCTCTGGAAAACGGGCTGAATACCGCCACGGCCTTCTTCTCGGGTATAACCTCTATGGCGATTCTCTACGCCCTCATCCGCTGGAGCGCTTCCGACGGCTCCTACGACACAGGGCTTTTCATGGCCTTCTGGACAGCCTTCGCCGCCCTTCAGGGCTCCTTTCTCCAGGTGATAAGCTCCACCACCACCGCCCTGAACGTGCTCCCCCTTCTGGAAAACCTGCAGCCACTTCTGGAGACAGAACCAGAGACGGGAGAACGCAAGAGCGATCCCGGTAGCATCACCGGGCGCATCGACCTCGACCGGGTAACCTTCCGCTACCGAAGCGACGGCCCCCCAGTGCTGCGCAACCTCAGCTTTTCGGCAAAACCCGGGGAGTTTCTCGCGGTGGTAGGCCCCTCAGGAGCGGGAAAATCCACCCTCATCCGCCTGCTTCTCGGCTTCGACCGCCCCGAATCCGGAGGGGTCTTCTTCGACAGTAAAGATCTGGGGGATTTGGATTTGAAAAAACTCCGGGAACAGATCGGGGTGGTGCTTCAGGGAGGGGGGCTTTTACCGGGGGATATCGCCTCTAACGTGCGCTGCTCCCGCCCGCTCTCCATGGCCCAGGTGGAGGAGGCCCTTGCCAAGGCGGGGATGAGGGAGGATCTCAAGGACATGCCCATGGGAGTGCATACAGTGATCACCGAGGGGGCCAATACCATCTCGGGAGGGCAGAAACAGCGGCTTCTCATCGCCCGGGCCCTGGCGGGAAACCCCAAGGTACTCCTCTTCGACGAGGCCACCAGCGCTCTGGACAACCGTACCCAGGAGCTGGTGAGCAAGAGCCTGGAAAACATCGAAGCCACCCGCATCGTGGTAGCCCATCGCCTCTCCACGGTGATGAAAGCGGATCGCATTCTGGTGATGCAGCAGGGAGAGGTGGTAGAAGAGGGAAGCTATCAGGAGCTTTTCGCCAAGGGAGGGCTCTTTACGGAACTCGCCCGGCGGCAGGTGGTGTAGGCGAGGGGCATTTGTGAGGAGACACACTCATTCTTCAAACCCCTCCAACAAGGCTGCAATCTCCTCCGGCTGGGGGAGTTGCCCCTGTAACTCCCTGGGGAGTGTTCGGGTAATTTCGTAGGTCGCCACCCCCATGGGCCTGGTGGCTCCCTGTAGAGCATATTCCACGATGGTACGGTTTTTCTCCTTGCAGAGAATAATGCCGATGGAAGGGTTTTCGTCTTCCTGCCGGATCTGCCGATCCAGGGCGGTGAGGTAAAATTGCATCTTCCCCACAAATTCCGGTTTGAATGTGCCGATTTTCAACTCCACCGCCACCAGACAACGCAACCGCCGGTGAAAGAGCAGCAGATCAATAAAGAATTCTTCTCCCTCCACCTCCAGACGGTACTGGCTACCCATGAAGGCGAACATACCCCCCATGGCCCGCAGGAAATCCTGGATTTTCGCAATGAGTGCCCGTTCCAGCTCACGCTCCCCGTGCTCCTCCCCAAGTTCCAGGAAGTCGAAGGTATATTCATCCTTCACCGCCAGCTTGGCCTGAGCACGCAGCTCCGGCGTTAGGGCCTGGTCGAAATTGGTCTGCCCCAGCAGGGATTTTTCATAGCTCTGGTTGGCGATCTGGTGTATGAGCACGTTTTTAGTCCATCCGAACTTACGGGTCATGCGTGTGTAGAATTCACGTTCCAAAGGATCGGAACATTTCTCCATGATAACCACGTTATGGCTCCAACCAATTTCTCGCACCAGTGGTGCGAGAAATTGTTCCCCCTGATATGTCTCGAAAAAAGCTTTCATTCGCCAAAGATTAGACGCTGAAAAACCAGTCACTCCAGGGAATTCCCTCCTCAAATCTCCAGCCAATTGTTGGACAACTGCCTTCCCCCAAGCTTCTTCAGCTTGCCGCTCCACGATCATCCGCCCGATATCCCAGTACAGCCCCACCAGCTCGGTATTAACCGCCTTCAGTGCTGCATACTGCGCAGAACGAACCCTCTCCTTCACCTCCGCAAGAAGGTGCCGATAGTCCGAGTCGGAAATATCTTTGTGAAGATTACTCATGTCTCTCCCCCTTCTTCCTTTCTACCCCTTCCATAATGACGCCCCCGAAACTTTTTCACTCAGACTGGTAGAAGGAGGGCTCTTTACGGAACTCCCCCGGCGGCAGGTGCCCCAAGCCCCCGCCGCTCTACAGCACGGCTTCCTTCTCGCATATGAGCAGCACGCCTCCATGCCACTCTACTTTTCGGCTCTCTTTCTCCGGAACAACCCCATCCCCCTGGCGGTTCACCAGCTTCACCGCAAATCGCCCGTGGAGCACTTCCTCCAGCCCCTTCAAAGGTACGTCATACTTTCCGGAATCTTTAGCCAGAAAAATGATATCCCCAAGCTGTCGTCGGTTTTGCACCTCTATGGTCCCCTCAAAGATGGGAAGACTCTTTTCCGATGTCCTTAGGTTTGTGGGCCAAAGTCTCAGTACCCACCGATGTTCTTCATCTACGGGCAGAACAAGACGCACCACATCGATTCGGCCCTTGTGCATACGAGGCAATACCGGCAATTCTCCGATCGGCGTACTCGAAGAAAACATTTTTAGAAGGTCTTTCAAACCCCATGACGAGGATGCTTGCCACTCTTTGGACAAAAGATATTGCGTCAGCTCCTGGGTCGGTCCCGCCCACTGAAGAGTGAGGGGCTGTTCTCTCTCCCCTCCCAGGTCGATGCGATAGGCGGGGAGATTGCGCCACCCCTCGGTCATCCATGCCGCAAAGGCCATGGTCTGCATTTTATGGTGGGGAGCATACAAGGACACATCCTCCTCATATTGTTGTGTCACATGCCATCCGCCCGCAAGGAGAAGGATGCCCAGAACGGTTCCACTCAACAGACGCTTGGGAACGGCTTTATCCGCCTTTTTAAGGTAGGCAATCCTCACAATAGCCACCCAGCTCGCACCGATGCAATACCCCCCCAAAACATCGGAAAGCCAGTGTGTACCCAGATAGAGCCGGGAAAATCCCATGATAAAGGTAATGAGCACCACCCCGGAAACCAATCCCCACCGCCACACCGTAGCAACCTCTCTAGCTATCAGGATGGCGAGAAAACCATAAAGCACCACCCCCATGATGGTATGGCCCCGGGAAAAGCCATGGGCCGAGGCCTCACCATAAACAGTCGCGGGAGAGGGCAAAGAAGTGGCCCCTGTGAACAATTGAACCGCCAGCAGTCCTCCGAGTACCGCCAAAACCCAGAACATGGCCGCACGGTGGCATCCTTTAACAAGCAGAATGAACAGCACCGTACAAAATAGGGTGATGTTAACAAAAGGATCTCCCAGTTCGCTGATCACCACAAAGATACTATCCGACCACACGGTTCGAAGGGATTGAAGAAAGTGGTATACCCCCTGGTTGGCAGCAATTAACGGATCTTTTGCCAATACTTCCTGCAATAGACCTAACAAGCCCCATGTGGCGGCAAAAAGCAGCAGTGCCAAAAAGGCAAACAGCAGCTCTCCTCCATGTTTGCCGCAAATCAGGCTCGCAAAAATGCGTTTACAAAACCCCGGCACTCTCCCTGGATCTGGAAGTTCCGTAGTTGCCCACCGCTGCAACATGGCCAACCATAGCGGTCCTTTACGCTCGAACAGAGAGAGCATCTTGCGGGATAGCCATATGAGGCCGCAGATGCTGGCCACCATAATGAGAGCAAGGATCGCCAGTCTTGTGCTGACCATCCTGATCACCCCCAGGGAGGTTCCAAAAAAGACCCCAGGGAGGATATACGCCAAGGCCCAGCCGATGGCGGAAAGAATGTTGACCACGCTGAAACGCAGGGGGCACATACCCAGCATGCCCGCCACCACGGGTATTACCGGGCGGACCGGCCCCACGAAACGGCCAAGCAGAACGCTTTTGCCCCCCTGCCGAAGAAAAAACGCCTCCCCCTTTTTCAGTATTCCGGGATAGCGGGAAAAGGGCCAGACATCCATCAGCCTGTCTCTGTAATGATGCCCCAGCCAGTAGCTGATACCGTCCCCGATAATCGCACCTGTCATGGCCATCACAAGGACGGGAAGCAGGCTCAATTTTCCCGTAGCCACCACCGTGCCGACACCAAACATGATCACCGTCCCCGGAACCAGCAGCCCAACTATAGCCAGGGATTCCGACAGGGAGATCATGAAAATCACCACATACGCCAGCAGGGCATGCTGGGCAATAAAGGTGAGCACTATATCCGCATGTGTTGTCATCGGAACACCTCGTGAAGGGATCGTGTTGCTCATTCTACTTTCACACTCCCCAAGGGGAGGGAAGAACCATTATGGCACATAGGGTTTCGAATATACATACACGAAGAGGGATGGTCAAACTTTTTCATGTAAACAGGATTTCTTGGTTTTGGGAATTCCTTTTTCCATGTAGATTCTTTTGCTTTTTTGCGCTACCATGGGAGATGCTGAAATGTATACTGTGTAAGCATCTTTCTCCGAAGCTCCCCTCTCTGTCACCCTCTGCTCCGGAGAAGAACCTGCGAAAGGAGCGCATATCTATGACGTGGTTTCTCATTACCGGAGGAAGCGTGTGGACTGGAAGCGGTTCCCCGAAGGAACTGGATATTCTTGTGGAGGGGGATCGTATTGCCGCTCTCGGCACTCCCCAGGAGATGGCAGCTCATCCCGGAGCCTCCCGGGCTACCCGGCTGGAACTCCACGGAGAGAGCGTAGTGCCGGGGTTCACGGATACCCATGTGCATATAATGACCTGCGCCCGGCAGAAATCCGCCCTTCCGCTGGATGATGTCGCATCTCGCCAGGAGATGCTGGAGAAGATCCGGGAGTACGCCAAAAAGCTGGCCCCCGAGGAGTGGATCTACGGGGTGCGTTTCGATAACACCCCCTGGAAGGATAACCGACTTCCCAATAAAGAGGATCTCGACGCTCTGAACCTCCCCAACCCCATTCTCCTTCGCCGGGTATGCGTACACGTACACGTGGCGAATAGCCAGGGGCTGCGCCGGGGGGGGCTTTCTCCCGAAGGAAACGGCATACTGCTGGAAAATGCGAGCACCCCTCTGCTGGAGGCCATGCACGCCAACCCGGTCTTTCAGGAGCGGGAGCGGGAATATCTTGAAGAAGTTTTTGAAGAATTCTCCTCCTACGGCCTCACGGGGGTACATACCTGCGGCCTTACCTCTTTAGGGATGCCCGAAAGCCTGGAGTTCTTTCAAAAATTGGAAGCAGAAAAGGCCCTTCCTCTGCGGATCGTCTCCTTTACGGATCAGTTCCGGGAAGATGGCCTTGTTACAGGATCCGGCAGCTCCTGGGTGCGGTACGGGGGGTACAAGATGATTCTCGACGGCTCCTTCGGAGGCCGCACCGCCGCCCTCTCCCGCCCCTATGCGGGTACTGAAGACGCCTTGGGGATTTTGAACTATACTGAAGAGTACGTGCAGCAGCAGATCACCGAGGCGAATCGGCGGAACGTGCAGTGCCAGGTTCATGCCATCGGAGATGCCACGCTGGATCAGTTTTTGAACGCCCTGGAGGCATCTCCCGGAGGCTGCACCCTCCCCCACCGGGCGGTGCACGTGCAGATCTGCCGGGATGACCAGATAGAACGCATGGTTCGGCTGGGGGTAGCCTGCGATATCCAACCGGTCTTTCTTCCCAGCGATATCGCCTTGGTGGAGAGTCATCTCGACGAGGAGCGCAAGCCCTGGGGCTATCGGTGGAGAGATCTTCTGGAGGCGGGGCTTCTGCTGGGGGGATCCAGCGATACCCCCGTGGAAAGCCCCAACCCCTGGCGGGGGATCTGGGGGGCGGTAAACCGCACGGACGATGCGGGATACCCCGCAGGGGGGCAGCATCCGGATCAGAAACTGACCCTGGAGGAATCTCTGGCCCTCTTTACGGTGAACCCTCCGAAACTTATGGGCCAGGAGCACGAGCTGGGGCGCATCGAACCGGGGTACAAGGCGGATCTTGTCCTTCTCGACCGTAACATTTTTAAAGAGGCCCCGGAAAAACTCAAGGAGGTAAAGCCCCAATACACCATGGTGGATGGAAGCATACATTACTCGAAGAAGTAGAAAGAAACCGGTGCTATCGGTTCAAAGTTGCGAGGGGAATTTCATGAAAAACATCTTGGCCATGTCCGTAAGGGAAATCGCCGCGGCAATTCGCAAAAAAGAGGTATCCTCCATCGAAGTGGTGGAGGCATTCCTCCGCCGCATTCACGAGATCAATCCAAAACTCAACGCGGTGGTAGAGCTGTCCGAGGAATCCGCCCGGAAAAAAGCCCGAAGGGCAGACAGCCTGTTATCTCAAGGCATTGCTCTCGAACCTCTTCACGGGGTTCCCATGACCATGAAAGACTCCTTCGATGCCGAGGGGGATACGCCCCACCAGCGGCACTCTCGGGCGAAGGGACTTCAAACCCCCGAGAGATGCCACGGTACTTTCACGCCTGCGGAAGAACGGCGCCATTCTTCTCGGAAAGGAGAATTTCCCTCTCCCCCGATGTAAAAAAAGTTCCTTCATGAAAATGAGAACAAATGCCGTTCCTCCCTTTTCTCTCCCCCGCAGGAACTCTAGGCATTTCAAACCGTGCTGAAAGGACGTGTCTCCATGGCTTCCAGAAATTTTTTCTTTCCCCTCTGGCAGGGGGCATCCCCCCAAAATACCCTTCTCGGAGGAGCCGTAAAACTTCGCGATGCCCTTAAAGGAATAGACTTCACCTTCGTTCGCGTTACAGAGGAAGAAAAGCTTTCCGTACAGAACGATATTTTAGGTTACGAAAGCATTCTGAAGCATCAGAAAGAGATGCGCCGCAACCTCGAAGATCTGGGGGAAGAAAAACTCCTTACCCTTGGGGGAGGATGCGATGCGGACATGCTTGCCATTACCGAGCGGAACCTCCACCACAAGGGCGATATGGCCCTGCTCTGGCTCGACGCCCATGGAGATCTCAATACGCCTCGAACCTCTCCGAGCAAGCTCTTTCACGGCATGCCCCTCCGCACCGCCCTGGGGGAAGGGGATGCGGCGCTTCTCTCACTTTGTTTTTCCCGCCTTCGACCGGAACAGATTCTCTTCGCGGGAGTCCGCGATCTGGACCCTCCGGAAGAGCAGTTCATTCGGGACAACAACATTCGGAGGCTCGACTCGGAAAGCCTCTCCCGAAACCCCGAAAGCCTTCGGGAAACGCTCTTCTCCATGGAATACGGACATGTGTATATCCATCTCGATCTCGACGTGCTCGAACCCGGGCACATTCCTGGCCTGCTTACCCCCGCCCCCGGAGGCATTTCTCCGGAAACCCTGGAAAATCTCCTGGATCTTTTGGAAGGAACCTTTCCCGTCACGGGCTTCGCCCTGACGGAGTACGTTTACCATGCTTCCAGGGACCTTGAACTTGGAGCGAGATTTCTTCGAAGGGGATATGACATGCTGGAAAAAAGTGGTTTTTATCGCAACTTTCAATGAAAATGCTTTCACAGAAACCTTTGTTACAGGGTTTATTACACCCTGCCCCTCTCTCTCGTTATGTATAGCTGGGAATCTAGGTTGTACTGAACTCTATGACGAGACAGCACTCTTCACATGGAGGGACAAGGAGATCCCTCGGGTTAAAGCACCCCCCGCCCTTGAGGAGTACCGAAGACCTCCTTCAGAACTCGCCATCCACGACAGCCTCTTCAAAGCTGCTGCAACCAAGGCGCGAGGATACCAAACGCTTTGCAATTCCATTACGGCCTATTACCTGGTAGCTAGTCGGCTTGAACTCGGGTACCCCTTGCAGAGCAGAGGGTACCCAAACAAAATAGCGAGGAGCCAAAAATCTCCTGTGAAAGTCGGGTCTCTTTATCTCAAGCAGAGTAACGATTCCTGACCTCTAAAAGATGATTTCTCATGCCACAGGCTGCCACTACAGGATTTTTTCTTTCTATTGCGTCAAGAATGGCCTCATGCTGGGAGGCCAGCAAGGGAGCCCACTCCTCGTCCTGCGTAAGCTCTTCATGAAGAAGTTCGTTGTTTTTCTCCACCAGCGAAGCCAGACCTTCCCATATCTTGCTAAGAATGGGATTCTGGGCCGCTTCGATAACCAAGGTATGAAAAAGGTACTCATAATGAGCATGCATACGCATGTCCTCTTTTGTCCTTATACATATACTTTTAAGGATATCAAGACATTTCTTCATTTCACCTAATTGAAGATCCGTTCGCCTCAAGGCAGCCAATTCCGCAGCATTCACATCGATAATAAGACGCACTTCCAGGAAATGAGGAACAAATTTTTCTGGCCAAAAGGGCATAAGACGCAGGCTTTCCGAAACTTGCCCCAACTCCGGTTCTCGAACGAAGATACCGAGGCGTTTTTTCGTTTCGAGAACACCGAGTGTTTCCAGAGCCACTATGGCCTCACGCAAAATGACACGACTCACACCGAAACGTGCCGCAAGTTCCCGCTCCGGAGGTAACTTATTGCCGTCAAAAAGATTCCCTTCCCTGATAATGCTGAAGATCTCCCGCACCACGGCCTCTCGTTTTTTCTCCAACCCCAACACCCCTCAAAATCTCAAGAATTTTTTTGTTTAATCTTAAAAGTCGACAATATTTCGTATTTACTAATGGAGTTATTGTCAAATCTGGCATGTGAGGACGCAGGCGGCGTCCCTCCCAGATTATCCCGTTACCGGCAACCCGTTTTTAAAGACGACTCGCGGATCATTTCTTCGAGGAACTTGTAGCCGTTGACACGTTGCCACCTTCTTTCCGCTTTTCCAGGCAAGATTCTTCAAAAACGAGGTATTTGCTTTTCGGAGGCACTCCGGAAGTTCAACCTGCGGATCAAGGTTTCACAAAAACACTTGCCTAATAACTAAAAACTGGTAGAATTGCTGTAGTAGCTCTTTGGATAGCTCTTGGTAATGCCAAAAATCGCCTCAGTTTAACACCTTTTCCAGAAAATTGTCCAGCGAAAAGGACTTTCTTTTTTGTCGCCCATCTGGCATTACCAAGGACATACC
The DNA here is from genome assembly GCA_964539095.1 of uncultured Synergistaceae bacterium. Lineage (GTDB taxonomy): Bacteria > Synergistota > Synergistia > Synergistales > Aminiphilaceae > DAIPKP01. Next base: position 33,979 of record CAZIFL010000015.1, on the reverse strand, counting down.
AAAAAAGTCCCTGCCTATCCTCATCAGAGGGAAAAAGCCTTTTGATTTTGAAAACCCATGTTAAGCGAGGAATTGGAAATGAAAATTGTTTTTATTGATCAGAATGTTTACAAGGATTTTGAGGATCGAATTGAGATCATTGATCCCCTTCGAAAAATGGGAGAAGTCACGGCCTACGACGACATCCCCGTTCAGGATGAAGAGCTTTATGAAAGGGCTTCCGATGCGGATATCATCGTTCTTTCCATCCATCAGCTCAGCAACGAGCTTATCGCGAGATTCAAGAATTTAAAGCTAATTCAATTTATGGGAATCGGCTATCGAAATTACGCAGATGAGCGTTTTTGCATTTCCAGAAATATTAAACTTCTTGGCATAGGCGAATACGGCAGCAATGCGGTGGCTGAATACACGCTTGGGCTCACATTCAGCCTCCTGAGAGGTATCAGCGAAGCAGATCGCAGAATGAAAAAAGAGTGCTGGGATATGCAGGGGCTCCTCGGCGGCGAGATATGCGGATCTACCTTCGGCATTGTGGGTACGGGAGCCATCGGCAGGTTGGTAGCGGAAAAAATTTCGCTTCTGGGAGGAAAAGTGATCGCCACGGACCTCGTTCCCAACCAGGATCTGAAGGACCGGTACGGCGTAGAGTATGTGGATCTTCCTACTCTTTTTGCATCTTCAGATATCGTCTCTTGTCATTTGACACACACCAAAACCACGGAAAAACTCATTTCAAGAGAGTTACTATCATCCATGAAGGCAGGAGCTTTCTTTGTCAATACCTCTCGCGCCCAGGTCGTTGATTATGGTGCGTTGTACGAGCTACTCAAGGAAAAGAGGCTTGCCGGGGCCGCTCTGGATGTCTATTATTCCGAACCCCCCCAGAGCTACGATCTTTCGAAGCTGGAGAATGTCGTCTCCACACCTCATTTGGGTTATTACACCAAAAAGTCCCTTGAGAACCAACTGAGAAAAGTTGTAGAATCCATCGTTCAAAATTTCTAAACAAATCGCTCACAATCACTCATTCCGGAGGAACTGAAATAATGCTAATTTTAAATGCCCAAGATATCAACGACGTTTTTCCCATGAAAGATGCCGTGGCCTCTAACAAAGAGGCTTTTCTCTGTCATTCCCGGGAACAAACCGAGGTTCCCGTGCGCCTTTCTTTTTCGCTCAGCAATGACGACAAATCTCAGTTTATGCCAGCCTACGTCAAGGGCGAAATTAATCATGTGGGCATCAAAATAGTTTCGACCTTTATGAATAATCCCGCTAAGGGTTTGCCCATGGTGACCGCCCAGGTTCTGCTTCTTTCTCCCGAAACGGGACAGGTTTGCGCCATGATGGACGGAACGGAATTAACGAAAATACGGACCGGGGCTATTTCCGGAGCCGCTACGGACATCCTTGCCCGTAAAAATTCCGAGGTGGGGGCACTTTTCGGCACGGGTGGACAGGCTCAGAGCCAATTGGAAGCCATGCTGACGGTCCGCAAACTTCGGGAAGTCCGGATCTTCGACATGAAAAAAGAGTTCGTCGAAAGCTTCATCGATAAATGCAAGCCTTTAGCGGAAAAACACCATACTCTTCTTCGCGGAGCCTCTTCTCCCGACGAGGCTATTGACCAAGCTGACGTTATTACCACGGTAACTACCTCGAAAACTCCTGTCTTCTGCGGCAAAAAGGTTAAAGGGGGAACCCATGTCAATGGTGTCGGTTCATACACCCCCGACAGACGAGAATTGGATCTAGATCTTCTCATAAAAAGTAGGGTTTTCGTGGATAACCGGGAGGCAGTTCTTGCGGAGGCCGGTGATTTTTTGATTCCCATAAAGGAAAAAAAATATTCCTCGAATACTATTCTAGGAGAGCTTGGAGAGGTTCTGGACGGCAAGATTCTCGGCCGCCAGACCGACGAGGATATCACCGTCATGAAAACCGTGGGCTATGCGGTTCTCGATGTCGTCGCGGCCTATCACATATACACCAAGGCAGTTGAACTTGGCAAAGGCCGAGAACTGACGATGTAATGTAACGAATCTTTCCTGATTCGCTGAAAAAACATGTAACAGATTGAAAAACAAGGCTCCCTCGGGGATGCTTTTTACATAAAAAACCCAACAAAAAGGAGATGAAATTTAACAATGAAAAAAACCACTCAACTCGTAACCGCGCTTTTGTGTATGGCAACAGTTCTCGTTTTCTCGTCGTCAGTTCTTGCAAGCCCTAAATACCGGATGAAAATAGCTTCTGTCGGCAGCGATACGCATCCCTCCTCCATAGCCCTGGTAGAGATGAAGGATTTTCTCGAAAAAAGCACCAATAACGAACTTGATGTTTCTCTTTATCTCAATTCCGCCCTGGGAGGAGATCGTCAAATCACCGAGGGCATGCAGCTCTTCACCATCGAAGGGGGCATCATCGGAACGGCCATTCTCGCTTCTTTTGAGAATAAATTCGGTGTCTTTGATCTTCCCTTTCTCTTCAAAGACCAGGAAACCGCCTACACCGCTATCGACGGAGAACTCGGCGCAGTTTTGAAAGAGGCTCTTCTCGCCCAGGGGCTAAGGATTATCGGTTACGGAGTAAACGGATATCGCCATATCACGAACAACAATGCTCCCATCACCAAACCGGAAGATCTGAAGGGGCTGAAGCTTCGCTGCATGGAGAACCCCATCCATGTTGCCACATTCAAAAAAATGGGAGCAAATCCCACCCCCATGAGCTTTTCCGAGCTGTATACGGCCTTGGCCCAGAGAGTTGTAGATGCCCAGGAAAACCCCATCAATCTGGTCTATTCCGCAAAGTTCTATGAAGTTCAGAAATACTACTCTCTTACGGGACATCTTTTCTCGGTGGTGCCTCTGGTAATCAACGAAGGCTGGTTCCAGGGACTTCCCAAAAACATTCAGGAAGCCGTACTCGAAGGGGGCATCCTCTATCAGAACAGGGAACGGGCCATCAATGAAGCGGAAGAAAAGAGTATGTTGGGCGAGATGAAGGAGAAGGGACTCTTAATCAACGAACTAACTCCGGAACAAAAACGGGCTTTTATTGAAATCACTCTTCCCATCTATGACGATTTCAAGGACCGCATCGGAGACGATATGGTCGAGATGGCCAAGAAGGCAAATCAGTAACACACAAAACACGAATTTCGGGAAACGCTTATCCGTATTGTGCGTTTCGGCCGTGCTGAAACGCATGCGGACGATCGCAAGTATAATTCCAGCTTTTCCAAAATGAAGAGATCCATGTAGCTAACAGCGTGGTATCAGGAAATCCCCGGCCCTGAAAAACCCACCTCCCCAACCCTCCCTAGCCAGGGCAGGGGATTTCCGATCCCGTTTTTCCACAAACTGCGAAAACATGATTTTTCCAAAATCCCTTTCATCTTCGGCATTTTTCGAACCCCCTCGGGAATACGGAAAAATCTTATGGAAGACAAGGAGGAACTCCATGAAAGGATTTTTCAACAAATTAGAGGAGAACATTCTGTTACTGGTTTTGGCCTTTTCCGTTTTCCTCATTTTCATTCAAGTTATTATGAGGTATGTCTTTGGACAATCTCTTTCATGGAGCGAAGAGCTAGCGCGCTATCTCTTCATTTGGTATACATGGACGGGTACAAGCCTTGCGGTACGATACAAAAAACATATTCGTATCGAAATACTGAAAGACCTGATACATGCTAGGGCAAAGCTGTACATAGAGCTTCTCGTGCTTATTCTCTGGGGAGGCTTTTCCGTTTTCCTCGGAATCAAGGGAGTTCAGGTAATCAAAGTTCTTGCCAGAAGCGGACAAACCTCCGCAGCTCTGGAAATTCCCATGACTTTCGTCTATGCGGCAATTCCCTTCGGATGTTTTCTCATGTTTCTGAGATTGCTCATGGAAGCAAAAGATATCGTTCAGCAACTGAAAACGGAGGAGGCCTAAATCATGGATATCGCTCTTCTCTTTGGCCTGTTAGCTCTTTCATTAGCATTAAGCATTCCCATCGGAATCGCCCTCGGCCTGTCTACGGCCATCACCCTCGCCCTGACAAGCCCGATTCCCCTCACTATGATGGCGCAGACTTGTTTTACGGGACTCGACTCCTTTCCCCTTCTCGCCATTCCCTTTTTCATGCTTGCGGGATCTCTTATGGGATACGGGGGCATTTCAAAACGCCTTGTAGGCTTTGCAGAGAGCCTGGTGAACTTCATGGTGGGAGGGCTTGCCATGGTAACCGTGGTTTCCTGCATGTTTTTCGCCGCCATCTCAGGATCAGGACCGGCGACCGTTTCCGCCATCGGCTCCTTCATGATTCCCTCTATGAAGGAGAGGTCCTACTCCGGCCCCTTCGCTGCAGCCTTGACGGCCGCCGCAGGGTCCATAGGCGTTATCATCCCTCCGTCGATTCCCTTCGTCATTTATTGCGTCATATCGGGAAGCTCCATCGGGGAGCTTTTCATCGCCGGAATAATACCGGGAATCCTCATCGGTTTTTCCCTGATGCTTGTCTCTTACTTCATGGCAAAGAAAGCCAATTTGCCTAAATCAGACGTGCCCTTCAGCCTTGGGCATCTTTGGAAAAGCTTTCGAGAGGCTTTCTGGGCCCTGCTGGTTCCCGGCATCATTCTCGGAGGCATCTACGGAGGCATCTTCACTCCCACCGAAGCCGCCGTGGTGGGAGTGGTGTACGCTCTTTTCATCGGAAAATTCGTTTACAAGGAACTGGATTACGAAAAAACCCGGGCGGCCTTCCTGGACACTCTCGTTATCAACGGCGCCACATCCTTCATCCTGGGTTTGTCCATTTCCTTTGCCACCTTCCTGACCATGGAGCAGATACCTCTGAAGGTCGGAAACTGGGTTATTTCGGTATCCGGATCTCCTGTGGTGATTCTTCTCCTGATCAACGCCATGCTTCTCTGTGTAGGTTGCTTTGTGGATAACATCTCGTCCATGATTATTCTGACTCCGATCTTCCTGCCGGTGATCAAGCAAATAGGGGTAGACCCCATCCATTTCGGTCTCTTCATGACCGTAGCTCTGGCCATCGGATTCGTGACGCCTCCCTACGGAGTCAATCTGTTCGTGGCCTCTGCCGTTTCGGGAGAAAAAATTTCCGAGATAAGCAAGAGTGTTATGCCCATGATCGTGGTCCTGATCTTCGATTTGCTGCTTCTCACGTTCATTCCCGGATTAAGCACGGGGCTCGTTCGCTTCCTGATGCATTAAAAACAGAAACAGAGAGGTAGAAGGAACATGGAAAAGGATCTCATCGTTCGCGGACATATCTGGACAGGAGAAAAAAACGCTCCCTTCGCCGAGGCCTTCCTCGTGAGAAACGGAATATTCCAGGCCGTCGGAAGCTTTCGGGAAATCGAAGAAAGAACTTCGCCTCATAAGGCCGAGGTTCTTGATGCCCGAGACGGCCTTGTCCTTCCTGGATTAAGCGACAGCCATATCCACCTGACGGCTCAGGCCAAACAAAACATCTACATCAACCTCAAAGATGTTACGTCCCTGGAGGCGACCCTGCAGAAGATCCGGGAAGAATCCCGGCATATTTCGAGGAATACCTGGATACGGGCGATCAACTATAACGAAGAAATCTGGTCCGAAGAGGGTGATCTCTCCCGGGAAGTTCTCGACGGGCTGAACCTGGACAACCCGCTTCTCGTAAGCCGCTACTGTGGGCACAGACATGTGGCAAACACGGCAGGACTCCAGCAATCCGGCCTCTGGGACAGCTCGAATCCGGATGTTCTCCGGAACAGCCAGGGAATACCCACGGGCATCCTCATCGAAGGAACCGCAGGACCGATCATCGCGGAAATAGCAAAGCTCTACGAAACTCCGGAAAAAATTCGGGAAGGCATTGTAAAAACGTGTACGGAGCTTTCCTCTTTCGGAGTCACCGCAGTTCACATCTGCGATGCTCCTTCCTACGCTCTGGCGGAGGATCTCTGGGCTTTTCAGGCTTTGGAGGAAAGCGATCTTCTGCCGCTTCGGGTAACGAGTTACCATGACGCTCTGCCCAACTACTCCTTCCGAAGCGATTTCGGGTCATCCTTGCTTCGCTTCGGGGGCTTCAAACTCTTCTGTGACGGCAATATCGGAGGCCGTACGGCAGCTCTCTCCTCGTCATTCAGCGATGACGAAGGAAATATTGGGAAGCTTAATCATAGCGACGAAGAGCTGTACGAACACCTGATTGCTGCACAGGAACGAAATATCCAGGTTCAGATTCATGTCATCGGTGATCGTGCCGTAGAGCAGGCTCTACGAAACATCGAAAGGGTGGTGCGGGAAAAGGGGCATCCCTTCAAGCCCTATCGCCTGAATCACGTCAGCTACTGCCCGGCTCACCTGATGCCGAAAATACGGGAACTTGGAATTATCGTAGATGTTCAGCCCACCCAGGCCTATCGCAATCAGTACACCGCTCCGAAAAGACTGGGGGATGTGCGTATGCCCTTTATCTATCCCTATCGGAAATTCATCGACGAGGGGATCCTTTTGACCGGTTCCAGCGACGGCCCTGTGGAAGACATCAATCCCTGGGTCGGAATCTGGGCCGCAGTCAACCGCATGGGCGATCACGGTTCACCCCTGCCCTATTTCCCGGGACGAGACAAACTCACTCTTGATGAAGCATTACGGATGTACATCATCAATCCTTGGATTGCCCTAGAACGGGAAGGAGAACTCGGAAAGATACACTCCTCCTTTAAAGCAGATTTTACTATTCTGGAGGAAAATCCCTTCGATACACCGCCGGAAAAGCTTCGGGATCTTCGTATTCTTTACACCTTCCTCGGCGGAAAATGCGTCTGGAAACAAGGCGGCTCGCCATGCTTTTAATCGCACACCATATAGAGGTTGTTGCACAAACCGCCTAAATTCACAACCCGAAAGCTACAAAATTTCTGAGAAAAGACCGGGAGGAGGGAATATTATGGGAAACAGCGTACAGCTTCAGCACAGAGAGCGCCTCGAAAAACTCAAATCCAAGGTACTCAACACCTACCCGGAGATTGATCTTGAAAATGCAAGAATCCTTACCGAGAGCTTTCTCGAAACCGAGGGAGAGCCCCTGGTTCTTCGGAAAGCCAAAGCCTTTCGAAGGCAATGCAGAGAAAAAACCGTCACAATCTGGGAGAGCGAACGTATCGTCGGAAATGCAGGAAGCAAAATTCGGGGGGGGATTCTCTCTCCGGAAACCTGCTGGTCCGTACTGAACAAAGAGCTGGATACCATCAACACCCGGGCCTACGATAAATTTCACCTTCTTCCGGAGGATCGCCGAACTTTCGAAGAGGTTATCCGTCCCTACTGGAAAGGCCGCTCCAGTTACGAGGCATGGCTTGCCCAAATTCCCGAGGATGTGGCGGCTCTTCGGGATAACGGAGCACTCTACATCGACAAGAAAGCCGTTCGGGGCTGGGGTGAAGTTACCGCGGGATACGAGTGGTTTATCAATCACGGTGCAGAGGGATTGATCGAAAAAATACAAACCCGAAAAAACACCCTAGATACCAGCAGACCCGGAGAGTATGCCAAGGAGGTCTATCTCGACTCCCTGCTTATTGTGGCGGAAGGGCTGAAAATACTCGGAGAGCGCTATGCCCTGGAGGCCCAGCGCCTCGCCTCGGACGAAAAGGACCACCTGCGGAGAGAGGAGCTTCTCCAGATCGCCGCTATATGCCAAAGAGTTCCGGCAAAGCCCGCCCGGACCTTTTCGGAGGCATTGCAATCCTTCTACTTCTACCAGATCGCCATTTTCATGGAGCAGAATGCGGCGGCCTACAATCCGGGGCGTTTCGACCAGTATCTCTATCCCTTCTACAAAAAAGATCTGGAGGAAGGGCGCATTACCCCGGAAAAAGCGCAGGAACTTTTGGACTGCCTTTGGATAAAATTCTCCGAACAGTGCCTTTTCCAGGATGCAAAATCCGCGGAATACGCCTCGGGATATCCCATGTTCCAGAACCTTTGTGCGGGAGGAGTGGATTCCCGGGGGGTGGATGCGGTAAACGATCTTTCCTACATGATTCTTCAGGCCACCATAAACACCCAGCTCTACCAGCCTTCTCTTTCGGTGCGTTACAACATGGCCAAGAATCCCAATTCGTTTCTTCGGAAGATCGTGGAGCTTATCAGTCTCGGCACGGGCTTTCCCGCTTTCCATAACGACGAAGTGGGCATTCGGATGCTCATGAACAAGGGCATCCCCCTGCGAGAGGCTTTGAACTGGAATCCCGGAGGCTGCGTAGAAACCAATCTTGCAGGGAAACTCCGGGCCTACTCTGCCCTTGCGGATATCAACCTCGGTAGCGTGGTGGAATACATTTTCCTGGACGGTAAATGCCGGAAAAACAGCAGTCAGGTGGGAGCCAAAACGGGAGATCCCCGGAGTTTCACCTCCTGGGAAGATTTCGAGAACGCCCTGAAAGAACAGCTTCGACACATTATCAAGGTCACCGTCAAGGCAAGCCACATCATCGACGATATCTGCCTTGATCGCCCCGTTCCCGCCCTCTCCCTGAGTTTCGAGGAGTGTATTGAAAACGCCAAGGACTACGCCTGGGGAGGAGCCAAGTACAACACGGGAAACGGCATCATCTGCATCGGCGTGGCGGATCTCATCAACAGCGCCGCGGCGGTGCGGCATCTCGTATACGAAACAAAGCAGCTTTCCATGGAAAAGCTGCTTGAGGCTCTGGACCGTGATTTCGAAGGGCACGAAGATGTTCTGAGGCTCTGTGCGGAGGCCCCCAAATACGGTAACGACGATGCCAGAGCGGATGACCTCGCGGCAGATCTCTTCACCTTCATAGCGGATGAGATCGAAAGCTATCAGAGCAAGTTCGGCACCATGACCCCGGGAATTCTTCCCGTTTCGGGGAACACGCCCTTCGGCCTTGAGGTGGGGGCCCTCCCCTCGGGGCGTCGGGCCTGGAAACCCCTGGCGGACGGGGTGAGCCCCAACGGAGGAACGGATTACAACGGCCCCAGTGCGGTGCTGAAATCGGTGGCAAACATCCCCCACGACCGGTTCGTTCAGGGAACGCTGCTCAACATGAAGATCGATCCCGAGATGCTGCAGACGGAAAACGGCATCACGCAACTTATGGCGTTGCTGAAAAGCCTTTGCAGCCTGGGAGTGTATCATGTCCAGTTCAACGTGGTGGATCAGGCCAAACTTCTGGAAGCCCAGAAAAACCCAGAGAGCCACAAGGGCCTTCTGGTACGGGTAGCTGGATATACCGCCTTCTTCGTAGAGCTGGGCAAGGATGTACAGGATGAAATCATAGCCCGAACGGTGCAGACCGCTACATCCTCCAAAATATCCTGCTGAGCCGACTTCGGTACATCCGCAAGGCCCTCTCCGGAGTTTTCAGAGGGCCTTGCTTTTCCATCACCACGTTCAGAATGCACGTTCATAAATGATCAAGTTTTTTTGGTGGCTTCGAGATCGAGAGGAAGGATAAGGATGAACCTCCATACCAACAAACATTCCGAACGAGAGGAGTCCGGCATGGTGCTACGGATCGAAAGAACCTCCATTCACGATGGAGAGGGACTTCGAACCGTAGTTTTTCTCAAGGGCTGTCCTCTTCGTTGCATCTGGTGTTCCACCCCAGAATCCCAGCACCCCTTACCGGAAAGGGGATACGTAAGGGAGAAGTGCTCCCGCTGCGGGGCCTGTCTGCAAGCCTGCCCCAACGGAGCTTTGAGCTTTTCCGAAGATCAATCCCATGTCGTTACAGACAAAGACAAATGTGAAGCCTGTTTTGCCTGCCTCCGTGCCTGTCCTTCCGGAGCTATCAAAGAATACGGTTCTTGCATGAGTGTCTCAGAGGTTCTTCGGGAAATTTCAAAAGATGAGATTTTTTATTTCCACTCCAGCGGAGGCGTTACGTTGAGCGGAGGAGAACCCTTGGAACAGGCTGCATTCGCAAAGGCAATTTTTGAGGAATGCGCAAATCGGGGCATTCATCGCGCCTTCGAGACCTGCTTTTTCGATACCTGGGAAAAGATAGAATCCTTGCTGCCCTGGATAAATCTTCTCTACGTGGATCTGAAGCACCCCGATTCGGAGGAACATCGTCGCCTCACAGGAGTGCCGAACGAACGCATTCTCGAAAACATCAAAAAAGCGGCGGCCTCCTCCCACACTTTCGATCTGGTGCTTCGAACACCGCTGATTCCCGGAATCAACGATTCCGAGGAAACCTTGTCGCAATTGGCACACTTTGCAAAGGGTCTCGAAAAAATACGGGAATACGAATTTCTTCCCTATCACAGGCTGGGAATAGAGACCTACCGTCATCTCGGCAGAAAATATCCCCTGCAAGAGGTTGCAAGCCCCGATATTACTTGGGCGTATGAAAAAGCTCGGTTCTTCAAATCAAAGGTCCCCTGGATTTCGGTAAAAGTACAAGGGGTTCTCCTGGAAGATTAAAAAAACAGGACTTCAGACCTTGCCCACGAGGACAGGTTTAAGATGGACGGTTGCTGATAAAAAACCTGCGGGAAGCATCGTTCCCTCTTCCCTGTTGCTTCCCATCTCGGGACTGCTTATCACTCAGATTGTTTTGGGAGAAAGGCTTACCGCATCTCGATGGCTGGGAAGCACGGTCATGCTACCAGGGCTGAATCTCTGTAATATAAACTTTTTCTCTCTGCGTACCATACTCTCCAAAAGAGGCAGTGGTTCCTGAATTTTCACAAAAACAGAGCTATCAAAAAACACTTTCAGCACATCTCGACGTCATCAAAAAAAGGAGAGAAAACCGAAGGTGTTTTGCTATTCAAACAAAAAAACCACGGGAGTTTACATTCTCACGCAAAGGAATTACTATACTTTCTCGCATGCGGATCGCACCAAAAACACAAGGAGTGCTTTTCATGGGAACCCAAATCATTCAAGAATCGAAACGATGTCTTCAGTGCGTCAATCCCCAATGCGTCAAGGGATGCCCCGTGGGCACTCCCATTCCGGAGATGATCTCCATGCTTCTCGAAGGGAACATCCGAAAAGCCGGGGAGATGCTCTTCCGAAACAATCCTCTTTCGGTGGTCTGTTCCCTCGTCTGCCCTCATGAACACTTTTGCGAAGGCCATTGTATTTTGGGATACAAGAACAAGCCCGTCCGCATAAGCTCCATGGAGCATTATATTTCCGATTACTATCTCCGGTTCATGGACCTGCTTCCGGAAAAAAGAATTCCCCAGAAGGTGGGGGTTATCGGAGCTGGCCCCGCGGGCATTACCATCGCCTTTCTTCTTGCCCTCCGAGGGTACGACATTACCATCTACGAATCCAAGGACAAGATCGGGGGGGTGCTCCGTTACGGCATTCCGGATTTCCGACTTCCCAAAACCATACTGGACCGTCTCGGCGAGCACCTTCTCCGCATGGGAGTCACCATACGCCCCAATACACTTATCGGAAAACGTATCACCCTGGAGGATTTTTGCCGGGACGGTTTCGAAGCTCTTTTTATCGGTACGGGAGTATGGAACCCCCATCGACTGGACATCAAGGGCGAAAGCCTAGGACACGTGCATTACGCCCTGGACTATCTGCGAAATCCCGAAGTGTACCATCTGGGAGAACGGGTATGCGTCATCGGAGCGGGCAATACCGCCATGGATGTTGCCCGCTCATGCCTTCGAAGGGGTGCTCAGGAGGTGACAGTGCTCTATCGCAAGGATAAACAGTACATCCCCGCTCGGAACGTGGAAGTGGAGTATGCCCTCATCGACGGAGTAGAATTTCTCTATAGAGCCCGGCCTCTGGAAATCAGCGGGGAGGGGGTCCGGTACGTTAAAACCGTAGAGGAGGAAACCGCTCCGGGACAGTATCATGATACGGATGAAACCGCCCTGTTCTCCTGCAATACCGTGATTATCGCCATCAGCCAGGATCCCTGCGCCACCATTCCGGATAATACGAACGGCTTGGAAACGGGAATAAAGGGGCTTCTTGTCACAGACTCTCAGGGACACACCACCCAAGAGGGAATTTTCGCCTCCGGGGATGTGGTCACCGGAGCAAAAACCGTGGTAGAGGCAGTGGCACAATCCAAAATCGTGGCACAGGCCATGGAGGAGTATTTGAAACAAAAAAGCAGAAAATCCTGATACATCTTCAAAAACGAAAGCCCTGGTCCCTTCTCCTTAAGGAAGGATACCAAGGCTTTTCTTTCTGGGTAATTTCAGCAGTAGCCCGCAGTCTTTCTGAAGTATTTCTGACCCCGTTTTTCCGTGGGACCTGACAAAACAGAGAAAATTTCGCCAACTGCATGCGGCTTCACGTCACCAACCCATCAGGAGCAGATTTCGAGAATCGCCGCGATGTAGGCTCGGGAGCTTGCGATAATCTGATCCACCGGGCAAAACTCCCGTTCGGTGTGGGCGAAGCCGAGATCCCCGGGGCCGAAGACCACCGTCTCCATGCCCCCGACGGAGCTAAGAAGTCCCGCATCTGTCCAACCAGGAAAATAGCCCTTTTGCGGCACTTTCCCCATCCCAAGAAGGGCCTCTTCCAGAGTTCCGACCAGGGGGGAATCCGGGGGTGTTATGAGAGGGGGCTGCCCCAGAGGGTTTTTCTCCATATCCCTCATGTTGGAGACCTCCATTGTGAAGTCTCTGTGGAGATCGTGAATTTTCTCTCCCAGCTCCTCCAGCTCTTGGAGCACGGATTCTGTGGATTCTCCGGGTATCCAGCGGCGATCCAGCCGGAGAATGCACTCCCCCGCCACGGTACTCGGCTGGGTTCCACCGAGAATCTGCCCCAGATTGAGCGTGGAAGGGCCGGTAATGGGATGGAGTCGTTTCCGGATGCGGGGAAGAAGCTCCTCCGAAAGAGCCCGGATAAGGAGCCCCGCCTTTTCAATGGCGTTCACCCCTTTTTCCGGAGTTCCTCCATGGGCGTAGCGGCCTTTGACGGCGATTTCGATCCACTCCAGAGCGCGATGGCCGTGAAAGATTTTCAGCTCTGTGGGCTCCCCCACGATGGCGTACCGTGTTTTGGGGCCCCTTTCCACAATATCCCGGGTGCCTGCGTTCCAGAACTCCTCGTCCGCCACCCCCGCGAAGAGCACCTCCCCCTCCAGGGGAATTCCTGCCTTTTTCACCGCCAGCACCGCGTGGATCATGGCCGCCAGGGCCCCCTTCATATCCACGGATCCCCGACCGAAGACACGGCCTTCCCGCACCTCCCCCGAAAAGGGAGCAATGGTCATGTTCGCCACGTCCACCGTATCCGTGTGGCCGTTGAGCATGAGGGTCTTTTCGAAGGATCCGCCCTTTCCGTAGTGGGCGAGAACGTTAAATCGCCCCTCGGGAGTTCGCCTCCGCTCCGTCTCAAGCCCCTCTTCGGCGAGAAAGTCCCGAAGATACAAGGAAATCTTCTCTTCCGGGTTTTCAAGACCATGGTAGCTCGGTATGGAGACCAGCCGGGAGGTCAGGGCCACAAGAGATTCTTCATCCAGGCAGTTCTGGGCGGTTTTCAGCATAGATGCAGCATCTTTCACCATGGAAGTCGCTTTTTTCTCAGGATTTAGCATAGGCCACGTCGCCCCCCAGAATGGTCATGGCCACAGTCATGTCACGTATCGCCTCCGGCTCGGCGGTGAAGGGGTCTTCGGACATCACTGCGAAATCCGCATACTTCCCCACCTCGATGGAGCCTTTCAGATGTTCTTCAAAACCTATGGCGGCGGCGTTGAGGGTGAAGAGCTTCACCGCTTCGTACACCTCAAGCCTCTGAAAGGGATGGGTATGGGTTTTGGCTCCGTAGACTCCCAGCATGGGGTTCAGAGGGGTTATGCTGCTGTCGGATCCCCCCGCCACCAGAAGCCCTGCCTCCAGGAGGGTTCGAAGAGGATAGGATCGTTCAAAGCGCTTTTTCCCCAGCCTGATAGGCATCATGTTTCGGGTGAAAAAGTCGAAACTCGGCTGAACACATATGGCACAGCCCAAGGCTGCGGCTCTTCGAACCTGGTCATCCGTGGGGATGCTGAAGTGTTCGAACCGATGCCGGTGATCCTTCCGGGGATATTGTTCCAGGGCTTTTTCATAAGCCCGAAGAAGCTGCTCGATGGCGGCATCCCCGATGGTGTGCATGGCAATCTGCATTCCCCGGCGGTGGGCTTCCAGAACAAAGGCTTCGAGTTCCTCCGTTTCGAGATAGAGGCATCCTGTGCAGTCCTTCTGATCCTCGTAGGGAGAGAGCAGCGCCGCGGTTCGAGAGCCGATGGATCCGTCCACGGTAATACATCCTCCGATCCTCTTGAACCCCATGCCGGCGACCCTCTCCACATCCATAATCTGGTGATACGGAAGAATCCGGATAGGAAGCTCCGGCATGGCCCCCAGAAGAATGTCGAAATCCCTTTCTCCGAAGAGGCTCCCCCCTTCCAGGGCATGCACCGTGGTTACGCCTACCGCCAGGGCCTCTTCAGAGGCTTCGAAAAGGGCCTGCTTTTTCTCCTTTTCCCCGAGAAGGCGGTTGAGAATCTGTGTTCGCGCGGCGGAATTCGCCTTGGCCCGAAGCCTTCCGATAACACGTCCCTCTTTTCGGTCGAGCCCTTCGAGGCTTGGATCGAGATCCAGCATGTTCAGGGCTACGGAATTGATCAGGCAGGAGTGGGCATCCACCCGGCTGAGAAAGAGGGGGTTCTCCGGACATGCCGCATCAAGTTCCTCCAGAGAGGGAACCCGGTTTTCTTCGAGCTTCGTTTCGTCATACCCGTATCCCCGAACCCATCCCTCCCGGGGGGTTGTTCGAGCCTTTTCGCGAAGGAGACGGAAGAACTCTTTCAGGTTTTTCGCCTTGTTCAAGTAGACTGCGGTGCGATCCAGCCCGGTCTGCATAAAGTGAACATGGGCATCGATGAATCCCGGAAAAACAACCTTCCCCTGAAGATCAATTTCTGGCACATTTGTCGGTGCGAGGGATGTCACATAATCCCTGGATCCCACCGCCTCAACTCTGCCCCTCATAACCCCCACAGCTTCGGCCCGGGGGTTTTTCCAATCCATGGTGTAGAAATCTCCGTTGACGAAAATTTTCTCTATCTTCATTGTGCTCTTCCTTTCCAAGAAGAAGGGGGGCATCTACACAAGCCCCCCTTGTGGCCGTTCCTTCGCCTCTCTCTCGTTTCAAGGACCTAGAAGGGGCCCACTCCCATCACCTGAGCTACGGTAACGAGAACCGCCGCGGTAAACATCCACACAAGGATGAGCCGGAAGGACCAGCGAGCCCACTTTTCCCAGGGGATACCCCCCGCCATGGCCAACCCCGCCATAGTAATGGCCGAAGTAGGCCAGAACCAGTTGGTAAATCCGTCTCCGTACTGGAAGGCGATAACCACCACCTGCCGGTTGATGCCGAGGATATCCGCCAGAGGAGCCAGGACGGGCATCATGGTAACCGCCTTGCCACTGGCGGAAATAATGAAGAAGTTTAGAGCACTTACGATAAGGAAAATCCCCAGAGCGATCCCCACCGTAGGAAGCCCGTGAAGGGTGGAGGCCAACCCGTGAACCACCGTATCCAGGATTTTTCCTTCTTCCATCACCACGAGAACGGACCGGGCGATACCGATGGTGAGGGCAGCGGGGATGATGCTTTTGGCACCTTGGGCAAAGTTCAGGGCCATATCATTGGGAGACATCTTGCCAATAAAGCCCGAGACTATCCCCACCAAGATGAACACTGCGGTTATCTCGTTGAGATACCATCCGAGCTTGGTGGTTCCTATCACCACGGTGATAAACCCTATGAGCACCGTAAGCATGATCAGTCGATGCCTTCCGGTGAACACGAGATCTTTCGCTTGGTCCTCGCTCTTAGCGGCACTCATTTCGAGTTCGTAGATGAGACTTGCGGAAGGGTTGTTCTTGATCTTTTTTCCGTAGGAGATGAGGAAGAGGATGGTGGCCAGGGTGAAGAGGCAGAAGCCTATCATTCGGAAACCCATGGCCGAGAAGAGCGGAAGCCCTGCAATGGCTTGGGCGATACCGGTGGTGTAAATGTTGAGCACCCCCGAGGTAAACCCTGCGGCGGTTCCGAGAAGCACCATACCCGCTCCCATAAGGGCATCGTATCCCATGGCCCGAGCAAGTGAGACGCCAAGGGGAACAAAGACAAGGGTTCCCTCGGCCCAACCCAGGAAAGCCCCGATACTGGCGAACATCACCGTGATCACCGCCACGATGAAACTCTCCTTTCCTTGGGATCGCTTCATCATGTGGGTTATCCCCGAATCGAAGGCTCCGGTCTTCGTCACGATTTCGAAGGCCGCCACCACAAGAATCACCAGCATCATGATGCTTACGGAGGCCGCCATCCCCTTGGGTATGGCCACCGCCAGCTTGAAGAGGTTCACAGGGCTCTTCTCTACGGTATGGAATGACGTAGGATCTACCACCATTCTTCCCGTACCTGGATCCTGAACACGATCGAAAATTCCCGCAGGAATCGCGTAGGTACAAAGGGCCACTATAATCAGAATAACGCTGAGAAGCACATACACGTGAGGCATTTGGAACCTCGTCTTTTTGGAACTCTTTTCTTCGCTCATTGCATCTTTCCTCCCCTCGAAAGGTAGTTTCGACCATTATTCTGCTACCAGGAGATATGCGCAATTGGTCGGAATATATGAAATTGCCTGCCTTCATCTATACATGTTGTATAATAGGACATGTATGAAAATATCGTCGTTCTGAAACGATGTTGTGCTTTCACAATGCAAGGGGGGAGTAGAATGAAGCTCTTTCATCTTTTCGGGCTCGAGGTCTTTCTGGGGTCTGAAATAGTGGCGGGAAAAAAGGGGATGGACCGGGAGGTTACATGGGTTAATATGATGGAAATTCTTGATTCCCTGGAGCAGCTTCAGCCGGGAGAACTCCTCATCTCTACGGGATACGGGCTTACAGAAAAATCTCCCCTTGTAGTGGACCTGATAAAAAGGTTGGACGAGAAAAACCTGGCGGGCATCGCCATTCAGCCGGGATACTACATCAAAACCATTCCCCCGGAAATGATCGAACAGGCCGACGAACTGGACTTTCCCATCATCCATCTTAAACCAAAAATAACCTTCGGCAAGGTAACCAAGGCTATCCTGGACTTTCTCACCAAGGATTCCGTGGGAGGTATGGGTTTTTCTGCGTCCGTTCCCTCTCTTGCCCTCGAAAGCTGGAGATCCGGTATCCTGGAAGAGTTTTTCGACGATCTTCTGGACGGGAACTTTTATTCCTACAACGAGATCCTGGCTCGATCAGGCATGGTGGGGCTTGAGATCTTCTCTTCCTGCAAGGTCGCCGTGGTAGATTGCTCTCGATATCTTGAGGAAGAAAAGGAGCGCTCCCTTCACATGCTCCAGAAGATACGGGAACTTATCGTCTCCCACCCCTTCGCCCCCAAGAACATGCACAGCCGGATTCGGGGCAACCAGGTGGTACTCCTGTATTTCAGCGAATGCTCCAAGGAGGAGGAAGATTCCTTTTTCCGGAATGTGGGCAATACCCTCAATGGAGGCATGGGAAACAGCGCTTTTTATGTGGGCATAGGAAAGGCCACGACAAACTGGCAGGAGTTCAAGGATAGCTATTACCAGGCGGTTCTCGCCCTGGAGATCGGGCAGTCTCTTTCGTCGAGCACCCAGGTAGTGCGCTACGAAGATCTGGGGCTCTACAAACTTCTCTGCCACATAAAGAACAAGAACGTTCTCCGGGATTACGTGGAGGAAACCGTACGCCCCCTCTTTGAGTACGATGCAAAATATGGAGGAGATCTTTGCAGGACCCTAAGAGTATATCTGGAAAAGGGAAACCAGAAGGAAACAGCAGATATCCTCGTGATTCATCGCCAAACCCTGATCTACCGCCTTAAAAGAATTTCGGAAATTCTCCACAAGGATCTCTCGGATCCGAAAACCCGGCTGGAATTGTACATCGGGCACCTGATCATGGATATTGCGGATATGGATCTTATTCAGTAGAAATAAGGCGCGTCAAACCCATGGTAGAGACGGTGCACAATCCAAAATCGCGGATCAGGCCATGGAGGAGTATCTGAAAGGCAAAATCGTGTAAAATACGTACCGACAAATCTCGTCTTCGATATCAAGGAGGTTCTTTTTGTGACCATGCTCTATCTTCATAACGGCCGCATCTTCGACGGGGAATCCTTTCTCCCCCTGGGATACGCTCTGCTTCTGCAGAAAAATATGATTTTTCGGATAGGTCGGGAGGAGGAGCTTCGCAACCTTCCGGAGTTTGCCCACGCCTCTTCTTTCGACGCCGGGGGAGGCACCATTCTTCCTGCCTTTGCAGACAGCCACGTACATATGGCTTCGGCGGCCCGGCATCGTCTGGGAGTGGATTGCTCTCAGGCGGCTTCTCGGGAAGAGGTGCTGGAAATAATCCGGGAGGAGGCCCGGAGCTGTGATCCGGAACAGTGGATCTACGGGGTGCTGTTGAACGAACAGAACTGGAAAAACCCGGTATTGCCCGAGCGGAAGGATCTGGACGCTCTGAATATCCCGAATCCAGTGCTGCTGGTGCGGATATGCACCCACATTCACGTGGCCAACTCCCAGGCCCTTGCCCAAGGGGAAGCCCTGGAAGGAGTCGGAAGTATTCCCAAAGAGGGGTACTCCCGGGGCATTCTGCAGGAAGACGAGGCCCGCCCTGTTACGGAGGCTCTCGCTCGGGCTCTTCGAAAAGATCCCCGGATGGATCAGGCCTTTCAGCAGCTTTTTCGGGAATTTCTGGAGGCGGGCATAGGGGAGGTACACGTTATCGGAGGGAGAAGCATCGGCCTGGGGGATGAACTGGGGTACTACGAAGTTCTGCACCGCCGGGGAGATCTTCCTCTTCGGATCGTGGGATACTACGACGATATGCCCAACATCCCCGTTACCAGCGGCTTCGGCAACTTCTGGGTGCGTTACGGAGGGTGCAAGCTCTATCTTGATGGATCCCTGGGGGGAGGCACCGCCGCCCTCACCGAACCCTATGCGGATCGTCCCGGTAAGGGAACCCTGCTCTATTCGGATGAAAAACTTACGGAACTTCTTCGAGAGATGGGAGAAGGCTCTCTTCAACCCCAGATTCACGCCATCGGAGACGCCGCCATAGACCAGCTCATCCGCTGCGTTCGGGCAACCAGAGAAGAAGGCATTTCCTGGCCCTACCCGGTAAAGGCGAGCCACGTGCAGGTCTGCCGGCCGGATCAGGTGCAACAGCTGGCAGAGCTGGGCATCGCGGGAGACGTGCAGCCCCATCAGCTGGTGAGCGATGTGCATATGGCCCCGGCACGTCTCGGAGAAAAACGAAAAGACTGGTGCTTCCCCTTCCGGAGCATGATAGATGCGGGGGTTCTGTTGGCAGGCTCCAGCGACTGCCCGGTAGAGCCCATCAACCCTCTTCTGGGAATTCGGGGGGCCATGGTACGACAGAATACCGAGGGCTATCCCCGGGAAGGATGGAACTGGGGAGAAAAAATCTCTCTGGAGGAAGCCCTGCGAATGTACACCAGTAACCCAGCTCGCCTTACGGGAAGAAACCATGTAAAGGGGTACCTCCGCCAGGGATACCGGGGAGACATTACCGTGTTGGATAAGGATCTCAGCACCTTGGAGCCCGAGGAATTTCCCGGGGTAAGGGTTCGGGCGGTGCTGGTGAACGGCAAGGTGCAGTATTCGGGGTAACGGTAACCCCGGCCTCTTCCCCTGATTGAGCCCCCCGGAAGCCCACAGAAGGGCGTGCAGCAAACCGAACCGATAGCCGGTATTCGGAGGGTTCTTCTTCCGGGGGGCCTCTTTTTGAAATCCCAGAGTTTGGCTCTTACTTTTCCGAAAGCCTGCGGATAGCCTCTTCCTGGGCCTGGTTGAACTCCTCCCGGCGATGCATCATGAGAAAGTGATCCGCCTTTTCGAGGATGATGGCATCATAGAACCGGGAGCTTTCCCTTTCTTCACAAAATAGATGTATACAGATTTGTTCCAAGAAGACCTTTATGTGAGGCGGACCACGTCAAAAAAGTCGGGCTGGAACAAACGCCTGAAGCTCTCTTCTGGACCTATACCTGTAGCTCCTCTACCCCGATCTTCCAATCAACCCCATCAAAGTAATCCAGCCTCAGGGTGGCGATATCGAAGTAGAAGAGCCCCGTAGTAAGCTCCCCCCGGGCAAGGGCATCCCGCACCGCTTCCATGGAGTTAAGCCGGTGCAGCTGCCGGAGCCCCCAGTTTTTTACCGATTCCTCAAGGCAATCCCCCTCGCAGGATTCCTCCCCAAGCCACCCCTTGAGGGCTTCTTCGTGAAGATGTTCGGGATGGCTGGCGGCCTTCACGGCCCCGCAGTCCGCATGGGCAAGCACAATGGCGTTACGCACGTGAAGATGCGCCACCGCATAGGTTACGGCACAGGCCGCGCCGAAATCTTCCTGGGGGCAGCGGTTCCCCACGTTTCGGAGCACAAAAAGCTCCCCTGGCCTGGCTCCGAAGATCTCCTCCGGAACGATACGGCTGTCGGAGCAGCTGATTACCAGAGTATGGGGGCTCTGCCCCGAGGCGAGAGATGCGTAAAGCTCCCGGTCTGCGGTGGTGCAAAAGTTGCGGTATCCTTCCAAAAGAACCTTCACAATGTATTCCTCCAGTTTTCTTCATGAAAAAATATGGTAACGAGCCTACAATCTCCAAGGAGACGTTCACTCCAAAGAAGTTTTCAAAACACGCTGATTGTAGGGGAACTTTCGAAACTCTTCAACAAGGGATCTCTCCTCAAAAGCTCCTTATGCTCGCAAAAAAGCGCCTTCGCCCATATCTGGGAGATCAGGCTCCTTTACCAAAAAGCCTCGGCACCATGCCAGAACTCTCCGAGCTTCGTATTTTTCATCTCCGCTATA
The DNA here is from genome assembly GCA_964539095.1 of uncultured Synergistaceae bacterium. Lineage (GTDB taxonomy): Bacteria > Synergistota > Synergistia > Synergistales > Aminiphilaceae > DAIPKP01. The sequence continues at coordinate 13,047 of CAZIFL010000015.1, read as the reverse complement.
AGACACGCTCTTTCGGGTTTTCGAGATCTTGCAATTTTTATATTTTGAGAAAGTTTGCGCAACACACGCAACTCTCCTTGATCCCTATTTCACTTTGTTGTATACTTCTCTCCAAAATTTCGGAATCCTCAGCATTGTTCTAAAGATGGCACAAGCTATCAAGGCACCCGGAAAAAGCGATCTTTGTAAAGGCAGCCCGAAAAGTGTCTGCATTTAGGGAATGGTTTTGAGGAATCTTCAAGGGGGTGGGGTGCGTTATTGCAAAAACCTGAGTGAGAATGAAACAGGGCCGAAGAATCTCGACAGAAAGCGTAGGAATCATAGCAACATAAGGCCGTTTTCCCCAAAACAGAGGGGATCAGCATGGTTATTCGTGGAACATTTTCCGCGAGAGAAAGAGAGGATTAACATGAAAAAAATTTCGATTTACGGAGTGATGCTTCTGTGCCTTTTTCTGGCTACCCCGTGCTTTGCAAAGACTCTGACGGGAGCAGCCAATGACTTCCCTCCCTTTACAGACCCCGCTCACCCGAAGCAAGGCTTTTCCTTTGAGATCGCCCGGGCAGCCTTCGAGAGCCAGGGATACGCCATCGAAACCGTTTTCGTCCCCTGGGCTCGTGCCGAGGACGGAGTCAAGAAGGGAACCTACGACTTCAGCCCCACATTCTGGATGAACGAAGAGCGGAAGAGCACTGTCCTCTTCAGCGAACCCTACGCAGAGAACAACATTCGCTTCATTAAGCCCAAAGGCAACTCCTTTGAATATACAGGTCTCGAAAGCCTTGAGGGGCTTACGGTGGGCATTGTCCGGGGGTATGGCTACCCCGAGGCGTTTCTTGCAGACCCAAAGTTCCGCACAGAGGAAGTGGACGACCTTATAACAAACGTTCGTAAACTTCTGGCGGGGAGAATCGACATCACTCTGGAGGACGAAATTGTCGCCCGAGCCACTCTTTCGCGAGAAGCTCCGGAGCTTCTTGAGCAGATTGCGTTTACGTCGGGAAGCCTTACAAGCGAAAAGCTTTATGTGGGATGCGGCCTCGCCAATCCCGAACACCAGACCATTGTTGAAAGTTTCAACAAGGGGCTGGCAGAGATCAAACAAAACGGCACCTACGACGCTATCCTAACCTCCTACGGATTCTAAGAGCACCTCCACAAATTTCCACCACTCATCAGACAGCAGCCTTATCCTAAACAGAGGGGACCGGGCTGCTGTCTCTTATTAAAGGAAAAGAAACCCCAGGATTCCACGGAGGAAAAACATACAAAACGAAGCCCCCGAAGCACCTCCATCAAAAGGACCATCCCCACCGCAAGAATCATCCCTACCAAAAAACCCGGAAAAGCCTACGCAGATTTTCCATGGCGCACTTTCCCCCTCTCATGGCGGATCATTGCAGCTATGCAGACCGGCAGCTATTCAAACCGGAAGGATCCCAGAAAATACTCCGCCACACAGTCGGACGCACTCCCCGCGGAGAAGCTGTACCCGATCTGAAAGACATGCTCCTTCGAAGCGGGGTCTTCCAGGGCTCCCGTGGCAAAAAGCGTGGGCTCCCCCGAAGGATCTTCGCTGCTCGAAATGTGAAACGTTACCGCATACCCCGCCACGGAAACGGTACAGCTCTCCTGGGGGTTGAGAAAACCCTGAAGGGAGTGCCATTCCTCCAAAGTCTCCCGGGTTACCCCCACCATCGCGGAGGGGTTTTCTGCATCCCCGGTGTACCACCGCTGGTCGTCCGAAATCCAATCCTGGGGAACCTGAAAGATCAGGCTGAAGCAGCGAACTTCCTGCCATTCCAGGCCGCATCCCAGGGGGCTTTCTGTAGGAGCCGGAAGGGGTGGCAGGGTAGGGAGCGGCCGAGGGCTCTCCGAAGGCTCGGGATCGGGAGAGGGGCGGGGGCTCCTGCTCGGCTCCGGCGAAGGGGTAGCATCAGGAGACGGTCGGGAGGGCTCTTCGCTCTTGCGGAGATAGGCCCCCAGCTTCGCCGCATGCTCCTCCATCTGGGGATCTGGATCATACTCCAGTCCCTGACGGAACTTTTCTAGGGCCTCCTGGTAGCGTTTTTCCTCTTGAAGCGCCGCACCCTCCTTCCAGAGTTGATGGGCACGCTCTTTGTTCTGGCGCTCCGTCTCCTCTCCCTTGCGGAGATACTGCTCCAAAACCTGCACATGTTCTTCTATTCGGGAATCGCGATGGTACTTCAAACCTTCCCGGTATCTCTCCAGAGCCTCCCTATAGTAGTGGTGTTCCTGAAGTTTGGCCCCCTGCTGCCAGAGTTCCTGGGCCTTGTGATACCGGGGGAGATACTCCCGCAGAGCCTCCAGCCGCCGTCGGGTTTCGGGGTCCTCCGCATAGTTCAGGCTCTCCCGATAGGATGCCAGAGCCTCTTCAAGCTTCCCCTCCCGAACCTGCTCCTCCGCCTCGCTGCGAAGCTCCAGAGCCCGCTTCTGCCCCTCCTGATACTGCTCCACCTTCTTTCGGGCTTCCTGAATGGAGGAATCCTCCGGATGCAATTTCTCCGCCTCAAGGATCAGAGGGAGGGCCCGGGAATACTCCCGATTCTTCCAGGCCTCCTGAAACTGCTGGTAGAGTTCCTGAGCCCGGGCGGGATCCCGGGGTTGTTTCACGTGAAACAGGTAGCTTCCCTCCCCTAAAAGGCTCCCCTTGGGCGAGAGGATCTCCAGAGAGATAACGGCGCTCCCCTCATCATTACGGTAGAGAACCACCGTCTCCCCAAGGGTGCGCCCTTCGAAGAGCACCCCCTCCTCGGCCTTCCATCGGTACTGCATTCCGGGATAGCGGCGGCTTGTCATCCCTTTGAGATGCACCCGATCCCCCGCCAGAATCTCTCGCGGCTCCGTCTTCCGGGGGGTTCCCTGGGGGGCAAAGACTCCCAGAAGCTCTATCCGCACCTCTAGGGGGGTCACCGTGAGGCTTTTACGGATTTCCGCCGTTTTTCCCCGGCTGTCGAGCACCGTAAGCGAAAGCAGAGCAACGCCGGGAGCTTCCGCCTCGTATCGCGCGGTGGCTCCGGTGGCCCGAAGGTTTTCGCTCCAGGCATAGCGGTAGGGGGGAACCCCTCCCGAGGCGTGGGCAGCGATCTGAAGCACTTCCCCGGGCTGCACCTTTTCTGCAAACCCCTCAAGCTCTACCGAAAGATCAGGCACCGCTGGCGTGGGAGTGATCGGAACGGGGGTGGGTTCCGGAGTAGGGGTAGCCGTAGGCTCCGGTGTCGGCGTGGCCGTGGGCTCCGGTGTCGGCGCAGCCGTAGGCTCCGGTGTCGGCGCAGCCGTAGGCTCCGGTGTCGGCGCAGCCGTAGGCTCCGGTGTCGGCGTGGCCGTGGGCTCCGGTGTCGGCGCAGCCGTA
>CAZIFL010000015.1:0-9574 GCA_964539095.1 uncultured Synergistaceae bacterium | reverse complement strand
GGCTCCGGTGTCGGCGTGGCCGTGGGCTCCGGTGTCGGCGCAGCCGTAGGCTCCGATGTCGGCGCAGGGGTCAGCGTGACAGTGGCATAATACTCCTGAAACTCCTGCAAAATTTGCCGCCCCTTTTCCCAGAGAGAGGCATCCTCAGCCTTCGCAAACAGCTTTCCCGAAGGGGCAGCCACAGCCGTACCGGAATCACAGAAAAGCAGAAGAAGAGAAATCACAAGAAAAAAAGCAAGCCGCATTCTCCCGCATCGTTCATTCCGTACCACATCATAACCACCGAACATATTCCATCATCCTCTCTCTTGCGATGTCCCTCCTGCCCAGCGCATGGCAACAACCCCAGGCTCTCCAAGCAACATAACGAAAAAAGGGCTCATCCCGTAAAATTGCGTCATTTAGTTAAGAGTATAGCAGAATGGCGGCATCTCTCGAAAGGTGAAGGGCAAAGAAAAAAAGAAAGATTTATGCAAACCTGGAGAACAGATCAATATGGAGATTACAATACAGCTGGGGTATTGACTTTCACATAGTGTGAAGGAGTATACTTTGCCTGGAATCGAAGCAAAATTCGAAAAAAACAGAGAACACCTTACCCCCCGTTCCGCAGGGAAGGAAGGGGAGAAGGAATCTAAGGGAGGTGCTTAGGGATGTCCATGGAGTCCGCAGTAGCGTTCTACGAGCGAGTGGAGAAGGATGTCGAGTTGCAGGAAAAACTGAAGGAGCTAAATACGAAGGAGAATGTGTCGCAGTACGTGAAGGGTGAACTGGGGTACGATTTCACCCTCGAGGAGATGCAGAAGGTGATCTTTGAGCGGCATCCCGAGATCACGGACGAGGAGCTGGAGACCATCGTGGGAGGAGCCGTCATTACGTTAACAACGATTTTCGGTTTAGGTATGCTCGTTTCGGGCTTCCTTGTCTCCGCTGTCGCGGCAGCCTGAATCTGAGAGCGATCGGAGACAGGTGGAACGGCTTGTGTAAAGGAAGGTGTTGAGGATGTCCATGGAATCCGCAGTAGCGTTCTACGAGAGAGTGGAGAAGGATGTCGAGTTGCAGGAAAAACTGAAGGAGCTGAATACGAAGGAGAACATCTCGCAGTTCGTGAAGGGTGAACTCGGGTACGATTTTACCCTGGAGGAGATACAAAAGGTGATTTTCGAAAGAAATCCGGAGATGAGCGACGAGGAGCTGGAAGCCGTGGTCGGGGGGATGAACACCCAGGATACAGTAGGATTGGGAGTGTTCCTGGGGGCGCTCGGGATTGGCACCGGCATTATCATAGGGGCTGCCGCTGCGGGAGCCGCCGCTTAAGCGGCAATAATATAGTAAACACCGGGAGGTGCAAAAAATGTCGATAGAATCGGCGAGGGCGTTTTACGAACGCGTGGAAACAGATGTACAGCTTCAGGAAAAACTTAAGGAGTTGAATACAAAGGATAACATCGAGCCCTACGTAAAGGGTGAACTGGGGTACGAGTTCACCCTGGAGGAGATGCAAAAGGTGGTCTTCGAAAAAAACCCGGAGATGACAGAAGAAGAGCTGGAAGCCGTTGTCGGGGGTGGCGTGATCGGCGGAGCCCTGCTCATTCTTCTTGCGGGTCCGGTCTTCATCGTGGGGCTTGCTGTGGGAGTAGCCGCAGCCTGATCCACGGAGAGATCCCCACAAGCTTTGCTGACTAACGGAGAAATTTTTGTCATTTTTCCAGGGTCTGTCTTCAAACGTCACAAACACCACGGCACAAGGTATAAGCACACCTTATAGCTGTCTCCACAAAGCCTTGGGAATACGTGGTTTGCAACATTTTTTGAAAGCAGGCCCTGAAAAAACTCTTCTTTTTGTAGAATAGAGAAAATAAATGGGGAGGTGTTGAAGATGTCGATGGAATCCGCAGCAGCATTCTACGGGCGATTGGAAAAGGATACCACGTTACAGGAGAAGCTGAAGGAGCTAGGCACGAAGGAAAAGATCTCGCAGTACGTAAAGGAAGAGCTTGGGTACGACTTTTCACCTGAGGAGATACAGAAGGTGATCTTCGAGCGGAACCCCGAGATGACGGACGAAGAGCTTGAGGCTGTCGTCGGAGGGGGTCAGCTTCTTGAAATCATCGCGAGTGTATTCATGAGCCTCCTTGGGGCGGCAGCCTGAGCCTTGCCAAGAGTGGCAAAGCGGGAGTACTGAAAAAACATCCATGTGGGCTCATGAAGGGACAATTGCGAGAGAGGTGTTGAAGATAACGATGGGATCTGCGGCGGCATTCTTATCGGCGCCGGTGTCTTGGTCGCGGCATCTGCTGTTGTTGCCGCCGCAACCTGAAACGGGGCGAACTCTTCCAGAAAACCCTGGAGATTCGAGAATGAGGCAATACTTTTCGAGGGTATTACTGTTATTACTCCATCTTGCTCTTCTGTTGCCCATTGCTTTTTCAGCGCTTCCAGCTACGGGGATGCTCCGGCCGGGGAGTATCCCCGCCTCGGTAGACATTGATGCAAACGGGGGGGCGAACAGCGTACAAGGTTCGGGAGATAACCCTGATTCGCTTGTGTACAGGAACCCCAATTTTTTTACTATGGAACCGAAGGATGGGCTGATACTCCTTAAAAATTTTGAAACGTATCAGCAAACTTCCGAGTGGTCCTGCGGTCCTGCATCGGCGCTGATGGTTCTCTGGCATTTCGGGGTTCGCGACTACACAGAGTGGGATATTGCGCTGGGAATGCGCTCGCATACCGATAGGGGCGACCCCGGTGCAAAGCCAGGTTCAACAAAAAAGCCCGCCGATTTCGGAACGTCGGTAGGACAGATGGATGCTTTTTTCCGTAGCGTCCCCAAAATTGAAGTGCTGGAATCGAGTTACAGAGATTCATGGAGCGCGGAAGATCTGATCCCCGAGGAAGACGAATTTCGTCCTTCTCCGGAGAGGGGAAATCTGCGGGGACGCTTTTCCCCCATGTCGCTCTACACAGCGGAAAACAGCGACCATGCCTCCGAACATGTAGATGCCCGGGATTCTTTTTTTGTCCGCTGGCTCTGGGGCCATCTTGAAGCGGGACGCCCCGTCCTGGTGGAGTGGGCCGACTGGGGCGGACACTGGCAGGTGATCATAGGGTATCACGACAACGGAACCCCCGGCATAGGAGACGATATCCTCATATTCGCAGATCCCTACGACACTTCGGATCATCTGCAAGACGGATATTATGTGTATCCTCTCGAACGATGGTTTTTCATGTGGCACGATTTTCGAGTAGCTCCAAAACCATTCCAGATTCAGCCGTACATCGTGGTCGGTTGTGACGGAAGATCGTGAATCCGCCCACAACTGATATGAGGATCTATGTTACCTGCGACAACCCCAGAAATCAGATACGAAAAAAGCCCCTCTTCCCCAAGGGGGGCTTTTTCGTGGATCTCACACGCGAACCTAACACCATGGCCAACACAACCACGAAACACTTGCGGGAGCTGCCCTTGACAGGCTACAGGCAAAGGAGTACAACAGCCACCAATAGTTCGAAATTTTTTATCGAGCCATGGCCAGGAAAGGAGGATTGTCATGGCTCCAGGCATGCCCGGAGGTATTCCGAGGACACTTCCCAGAGCCCCCGAGAGAACACACAGCAGCTACGCAAACCACACCGAAGGAGATGAACTCATGCAATCTCGCAAAACTATGTCCGTGTTCACTATCTGTATGATGACTGTGGCAGCGGTAGTAAGTCTTCGTGGTCTTCCCATGATGGCCAAGGAAGGCCTCTCCATGATTTTCTACATCCTCTTCGCCACCATCATGTTTCTGATCCCCGCCTCTCTTGTGGCAGCAGAACTGGGAGGAGCCTTCAGCGGCAAGGGGGGTGGCGTCTACACCTGGGTAAAGGAAGCCTTCGGCTCCCGCTGGGGATTCACCGCCATCTGGCTTCAGTGGATCCAAAACGTGGTGTGGTACCCCACGGTACTGGCCTTTGCCGCCAGCGCCCTGGCGTATCTCTTCATGAAACCGGATCTTGCGGATAACGGAGTCTATACGGGTACCATCATTCTGGCATGCTATTGGGGAGCCACCTTCATCACCCTGGCGGGGGCAGATCTGGCCCGATCGGTGACGAAGTACGGGGTTCTCCTGGGCACGGTGTTGCCGGGACTCCTCATTATCGCTCTGGGTGGGCTCTGGGTGCTCCAGGGAAACCCCCTGGAATTTCTCGCAACCTCCGAGGCAACCCATGCCCATGCTCGATTCTTCCCTCACATTACCGGTCTGGGAAGCGTGGCCTTTCTTGCGGGGATCATTCTGCTCTTTGCGGGGGTAGAGGTTCAGGCGGTGCACGCCAACGAGATGAAGAATCCCGGCAAGGAGTACCCCGCCAGCATGTTCCTCGCCGCAGGCATTATTTTCCTTCTCTTTTTGCTCGGCTCCCTGGCGGTGGCGGCGGTGATCCCTGCCAAGGAGATCAGCCTCACGGCGGGTCTCATGCAGGCTTTCCATCTGCTTCTGGGGAAATTTCATCTTGGATTCCTTACCCCCGTGATAGGGTTGCTACTGGCCTTTGGAGCCATCGGAGGCGTCATGTCCTGGATCAGCGGCCCCAGCCGGGGACTTCTTGAAACTGCCCGGCAGGGAGAACTCCCCCCGATGATGGCCAGGGTAAACAAAAAGGGTGTGCAGAGCACCATTTTGCTCATCCAGGCGGTGGTAGTGAGTCTGCTGGCAGGACTCTACTTTGTTATGACCAACGTCAGCGTGGCCTTCTTCGTTCTCTCCGCCATGACCGCCACCCTCTACCTGGTGATGTATATCCTCATGTACTCCACCGCCATCAAGCTTCGCATCACCCGGCCGGATCTCCCCCGATCCTACAAAATTCCCGGGGGCGTTCCGGGGATGTGCGCCGTGGCGGGGCTCGGTCTGGCGGGGGTACTCTTCTCTCTCCTGGTGGGCTTCTTCCCTCCCACCAACCTTCCCGTGGGAAATCCCGTGCTCTATGTGGGTTTGGTGGCGGGGGGCCTTGTGATCTTTGTAGCCATGCCCTTGATAATCAACGCCTTGAAGAAGCCCGGATGGAAACAGGATATGGCATCCTGAGAATCACCAGGGATTCGCTAGCTCTACAAAAGCTCTATAAAATCATTCTTGAGCCACAAAACATTACCCACAAGGAGGAATTTGCATGCCGTTACATATAAAGAGAACTCCCGAAAATGGCCTCTTCGATGACCGTTATGCCGCCAACGATGCGGAGGCTCCGGTCCCTCGGTTTCATTTTCCCGAGGATCAGAGAGACCCTCGCAACGTCTACCAGTTAGTGCACGATGAGCTTATGCTGGACGGGAACTCCCGGCAAAATCTGGCCACCTTCTGCCAGACCTGGGTGGATCCTGAGGTTCACAAACTCATGGACGAGTGCGTGGATAAGAACATGATCGACAAGGACGAATACCCCCAGACCGCCGAACTGGAATCCCGCTGCGTTCACATGCTGGCGGATCTCTGGAACGCCCCGGAGGCGGAGGAGACCCTGGGCTGCTCCACCACAGGATCGAGTGAAGCCGCCATGCTGGGAGGTATGGCCCTGAAATGGCGCTGGCGTAAAAAGCGGGCCGCCGAGGGAAAACCCACGGATAAGCCCAACCTCATCACCGGCCCCGTACAGGTCTGCTGGCACAAGTTCGCCCGCTACTGGGATGTGGAGTTGCGGGAGATCCCCATGGAGAAGGGGCGGCTTCTCATGAGCCCCGAGGAGGTGCTCAAACGCTGCGACGAGAACACCATCGGGGTGGTTCCCACCCTGGGGGTAACCTTCACCTGCCAGTATGAGCCCGTTAAGGAAATCAGCGACGCCCTGGACAAGCTCCAAAAGGAGAAGGGGCTCGACATCCCTATTCATGTGGACGCCGCCAGCGGGGGGTTCCTGGCCCCCTTCGTGGATCCGGATCTGGAGTGGGATTTCCGGCTCCCCCGGGTAAAATCCATCAACAGCTCGGGACACAAGTTCGGCCTCGCCCCTCTGGGGGTGGGCTGGGTGATCTGGCGGAGCAAAGAGGATCTTGATGAGGATCTCATTTTCTGGGTGAATTATCTGGGGGGCAACATGCCCTGCTTCGCTCTCAACTTCTCCCGTCCCGGGGGGCAGATCGTGGCACAGTACTACAACTTCCTCCGCCTGGGCCGGGAGGGATACCGCCGGATCCACCAGGCCTGCTACGACACCGCCCGAAAGCTTTCGGAGAAGATTGGCGCCATGGGCCCCTTTGAAGTTATCTACGACGGCACCGGGGGAATCCCCGCCCTGAGCTGGAGCCTGAAGGAGGGAACCACCCCGGGATTCACCCTCTACGATCTCTCAGATCGCCTCCGCAGCCGGGGGTGGCAGGTGGCGGCCTACTCCATGCCCCCCCATCGGGAGGATCTGGTGGTGATGCGCATTTTGGTGCGGCATGGCTTCAGCCTCGATCTGGGGAATCTTTTCCTGGAAGATCTGCAGCGCTGCCTGGACTACTTCGCCAAAAACCCCGTAACGGTCTCCCTCACGGAAAGCGAGGGCGGGGGGTATAAGCACTAGATGACCCACTAGAGGCTTATTCCTGGGCAGGGACTCCTGGGCAACTCCGAACATGATGGCAGGCGGAGTCCCCGCTAAAGCTCTTCAGCAACAACCCCGCACGATGCTTTTTGTAAGACCTGTTTTTTGCAAACCCAAAATCCCCTCGGCGTGACGTTTCGTCATGCCGAGGGGATTTTTGTTCATGTCACGGATATCAGCAGAAGGCTTTTCCCGACAGGTTTTGAAACTCTTTCCCGACGCTTTGCCCATGCTTTACCGACTTGGCATCTATTTTTAACGAAACCTCCGGTGTGCATTCTTACCCCAGCCTACACCGGCTTATCCGGTGATACCAAAGTGCTCTTCCACAATCACATCAAGCTGGGCAGTAATTTCCGCGAAGGCGCAATGCAGATCAAGGGTTTTCAAACTGATTCTATTCCCGCTCATCTGATAGGTGCTATCAGGCTGAAGGGCTTCATCTGTCCGGGCATAGAGGAGCATACCAGATACTTTATGAGGCCGGTCTTTCAGCTCCGCATCCTTATTTTTCACGTAGGTGAAAATCTGATACAGGTTATTCGAGTGCACTGTATGCACGTTATGCCGAACCTGGGTGGTGTGTGCATAATACTTCGCATCAATAATAAGGACCTTGGCGCCATGGGATAACGTAATATCGCTCTGCATAACAGGTAGCATCGTCCCCATACCATCATCCAGGGCCCACGGTATTTGTGAGGCCCTCACATGTAGCCTGGGGAACTTTTTGGCGTAGTATTCCAGAATAAATTTTTCATAGAGCCGGCTCATCCTCTGTTCATCAAGAAATGACGCCAGTCTGTATTCTCCCGCATCCGTGGTCAGCAGCATGCCTTGCAGCATGAGCTGGCAAATGCCAAGGAGCAGGCGGTACGTCTGATTATTGCGCTGGAATCGAAGAGACGACCACGGTACTGCGGCAGGATCCAGCGTACCCACATGAGAGAAATAGAGCATTTTTTTTCTCAAATCGTTCCTGTGCTCCCTGTCAACCTCCGCATGGCGCACAAGAAGCATGGCGGTTGTTTTGAGAACCTGGTTAAAAATATTGTCTTCGGATAGCTCGTCATACTCACAGGCCAAAACCTGCTTCCGGGCGGTCCTGCTCCGAAGGGTGCCACACATGTCAATCTTGCCACGCATGACCGTCAAATCTTCTTTTTTACTCAAATATTCTCGATACAGCCCCTGCTTGAGCTGCTGCCCCAACCCTCTGGCAAGAATTGCCCCGAAGAGATTGTGTATGTTATCAAACTCTTCGGTGGCTAGGCTCTCAAAGTTCGATTGCTTGAGGGAGGTAAAAGCATAGGAGAGCATGTAATATATGTTTTTTATTAAAATATTTTTGTTTTTCATCATTGGAATAGGCCACGCAACCTGTTCTCCCATTCCTGAAGCTTTGCACTGTCATCAAACCAGTATTCACCCAGCATGGGAAGAATGTCGTACTCCACCACAGATTGCATCCATTCCTCCAGGCAGATATTCGAGCAGGAATCCCTTCCACAGAAATAGCTATGCCCAATGCAGAAACCCTTTCCCAGGGACGCATCCCGGGAGATCTCCCGGTTTAACTCCTTTATGCGAGAGATCAGATCATCAAAGGTTTCATCATGGAGCCCATCCTGATATCTGCAAAATCCATCGGAATCAAATCCTGGATCCATGGCAACAAAGCTGAAACGGCGTCGGAGGGCATAGTCAATCATGGCAAGGCTGCGGTCTGCGGTGTTCATCATACCGATGATATAGAGGTTCTTCGGTACTCCGAAGGAGCGGCCATCGTATGCAAGGGTCGCCTTGGTCCCCCGGTAGTCCCTCTCAATAAGCATGAGAAGCTCCCCAAAGATTTTACTCATGTTACCGCGATTGATCTCATCAATGATGAAGAAATGCTCTTTCTCCGGCTGATTGGCGGCCTTTTGACAAAAACGATAGAAAATACCGGTTTTCAGATCAAACCCATGATCCACAGGCTTATATCCCATCACAAAATCTTCATAAGAATAATTCTGATGAAATTGCACGAACTCGATACGGCTTTCATCCTTTTTGCCCATCATGGAGTACGCCAATCTTTTGGCAGCGAAGGTTTTCCCTACCCCGGGGGCGCCCTGAAGGATGACGTTCTTTTTATTCCTCAGCAGAGCCACGAGCATGTCATAACCGCTTTCACTCATGTAGACCTCATTTAAAAAGTCCTTCTTGTCGTAGCTGTGGGCATTCTCCTCAAGGGGTATGGGATTTTCTTCACGTATCACGTCCACGATGAAATCGTACTCTCCTCTGGTGAGAGCAAACAGGCTTCCCTGGGGATTGTTGAAATACTCCATGCGTTCCAGCTCCGGACAGCTTTTCAACGTGGCATAGTCCACAGGAGAAACAAGCCCCTCAACCTTCTCAAAATAAATCTTTTCTCCATCTTGCTCTGCGCTGATCTTACCAAGAGCCACAATCTTTTTCACCGGGGTGGATTCATACCCGATAATCATATCGCCGGCTCTCGCATCCAGGAAATTCTGAAAAACCCTGCGCTTGTTTCCATTGTCATTGTAAAGGGAGTAAGATTCCACCTTCCCCACAGCCATATCAGAAAAACTCCAGATTTTGGGGTTGGCATTCAGCCACCAGTACCCCCGCTCTTCTTCCTCCTGGGCGACAGGAGCGTAGAGCGAAACCTCCGATAAATCCACCGTATTCAGGGCCTCCGCCAACTCATCACGCAGTTTCCATGTAAAAGAACCCTCATCATCTTTGTCGGCCCTTCTTCCCACGTAGAGGACTGGCCACCAGGAAGAGGATCCATCCTCTCCCGCCATTATGGGGCACCCTGTTTTTGTTGCTATGCGCTTCGCCAGAGTGGAGGAGCCTGCATTGTAGAAATTCACCGTCTCCCCGTATTTGATGGAAAGCTGGGTACAGGTGGCCTGGCCTGAGTTATACTCAAAAGTGGTGTATGGAGTGTAGACGAGAAAAAAGAAGCGGCGTA
>CAZIFL010000014.1:0-70406 GCA_964539095.1 uncultured Synergistaceae bacterium | reverse complement strand
TCGGGGCTCTTTACGTGAGAAAAAAGACCCCCCTGGTTCCCCTGGTGCACGGAGGGGGGCAGGAGTTCGGCCTTCGTTCGGGCACCGAGAGCATACCTTCCATCGTGGGGTTCGGTGCCGCCGCCGCTCTGGGGGCCCGGCGCCTTAAGGAGGGCTCCGTGGAGGAGGAGAGGCGTCTTCGGGATCTCCTGATCCGGCAGGTTCTCGAGCGTAACGACGAGGTGATTCTCACAGGGCACCCCTCGGAACGCCTTCCCTATCATACGAGCTTCTGCATCCAGCATATCGAGGGAGAGGCCATTTTACTTCGGCTGGATGCCCAGGGGATCGGTGCCAGCAGCGGCTCCGCCTGCACCTCCGGAAGCCTGGAGCCGAGCTACGTACTTCTCGCCATGGGGCTGGATCACCCCACGGCCCACGGATCGCTACGGATGACCCTCGGCAAGGATACCTCGGAAGAGGATATTCTTTATACCGCCGAAAGTCTGGAAGAAGTTATAAAAGTGCTTCGCAAAATGTCTCCCTTCGGGAGAAAGGGGTAGAAAACTGCTATGTATAACGACAAAGTGCGAGACTACTTTTTGCACCCCCGCAACGTGGGGGCCCTGGAGAATCCCGACGCGGTGGGAGAGGTAGGGAATACCACCTGCGGGGATGTCATGAAAATCTACCTCAAGATTGAGGATGAGCGGATTACGGATATCTCCTTCGAAACCTACGGATGCGCCGCTGCCATTGCCACCAGCTCCATCGCCACAGAGATGGTGAAGGGAAAGACCCTGGATGAAGCGCTGCAGCTCAAAAATCGGGATGTCATTCAGGCCTTGGGAGAACTTCCTCCCGAGAAGATCCACTGCTCCGTCCTGGCGGAAGAGGCCATAAAAGCGGCGGTGGAGAATTACCGCCAGCGTGCGGCCTCTAGGGGGTAGGGGAGTATGAAGGGAAGTGTGGCGGCCCTCTGCATATCCCAGGAGCGGGGAGTTCCCAAAGAACCTGTAGAGGAGATTCTCCTGATGGAGGATAAGGGTATTGAGGGGGATGGTCATTACGGTTACGGGCATCGTCAGGTGAGCCTTCTGGGGGATGAGGATATTCAGGAGATGCGAAAGATCCTCCCCTCCATCAGCTACGGAGCCTTTGCGGAGAATGTGGTAACCCGAAATGTGCCTCTGCACAAGGCAGCCCTGGGGGATAGACTCACTCTGGGAGAGGCTCTTCTCGAAGTCACCCAGATCGGCAAGGAGTGCCATACCAAGTGCGTTATCTACGAAACCGCAGGAAGCTGCATCATGCCCACCAAGGGGATCTTCTGCAAGGTTCTGCGTGGCGGGAGAGTGATCCCCGGGGATGCTGTGGAGTGGCTACCTCAGGGAGGCGAGCTTGGAGAGAAAGAGCAGGTATAGAGCTGAAACAAGGGAGCACATAGCCATAAAACAGACCGGAAAAAGCCCTTAGGGGTTTCCTCCGGTCTGTCGTTTTTTTATGCTCCTTACCCCTCGTCTCCCCTTTTTTTGCGTTCCAGAAGGGCGTACACCGAAACCGAGAGAATGATCACCAAGCCGTGGATAAAGCGAGTCCAGAAGCCTGTTAGCCCCGCACTCACGATCCCTGCCTCAATGATGCCGATCATGATGGCTCCTATGAAGGAGCCGTAGATAGTTCCCTCTCCTCCGTAGGCAGAGGTTCCCCCCACGAAGACCGCCGCAAAGACCATGAGCATATACCCCTCCCCCTGGGTGGGCCACCAGTTATTGAGTTCAAAGGTGGCCAGAACCCCCGCCAAAGCCGCCAGGAGCCCCATGAGCATAAAAGCCATGATCCGCACCCGCCGTACCGGAATGCCCATCATGGCCGCGGTTTTACGGTTATCCCCAATGAAAAGAAGAGCGTCTCCGAAGGGATGACGGTTCAGAAGAAATGCCAGAAAAAGGGCTATTACCACCGCCCAGAGAGCCTGGAGCGGTATCCCCCATGCCCCGATTCTCCCCACCAAAAGAAAGTGGAGGGGCTCCCCCCGAAGGGATCCCAGGGGAATGGCGAGCCCATCTGCCAGAAGGAGCACAAGCCCTCTCCAGAGGAACTGCGTCCCTATGGTGGCGATGATGGAAGGAACCCCCACAACGACCACCAGCAGGCCGTTACACCACCCCATGAGCAACCCCGCCGCAAGAGCTGCCCCCAGGGCTAGAGGGGGGGAGGCGTAACCCTGGCTGTAGAGAAAGGCGAAGACATAGGCTGAGGCTGCCGTAACCGAAGGAAAGGAGAGATCCATCTCTCCTAGCGTCACCAGTAAGGTCATGCCCAGGGCAAGAATGAGAGGAACCGGCAGGGTGGAGAGAAAGGAGCGGTAGATCCGCAGGTTCGTGAAGGTGCCGGGGCTGGCGGCGGCAAAGACTCCCCAGAGCATCAGAAAGGCTAGAGAGAGGATGCCCTGTTTGCGGTGGTCACGAAGAAATGCTCTCATGAGCATCCCCCTTTTCCGAGCAGAAGAAACCCTACAAGATCCTCCAGAGAGGTGCTCTCCCGAGGGTAGACTCCCTCAATTTTACCGTGCTCCATGATAGCGAAACGGTCTGCTATGGCGTGAACGTGATGCAGCTCGTGGCTTATAAACACGCAGCAGCGCCCCTCTCGCCGTATTCTGTCCACGAAGGAGAGCACCTTCCGAACTTCGCTCACCCCCAGAGCGGTGGTGGGTTCATCCAGAATGATGATGGAGGCATCAAAGTGCATGGCCCGGGCGATGGCCAGCCCCTGTTGTTCCCCCCCTGAGAGGGTGCAGACCCGGGCCTCCGCAGTAAGCCCCACCCCCGAGAGCCCCAGAAAGCCCGAAAGAAGCTCCATGGTGATCTCCTTCTCCCGGTTCACATCAATGCGCCTCCAGAGCCCCCGGGTGATATGCCGCCCCACGAAGATGTTTCTCCAGAGGGGCTGTTTCTCTCCCAGGGAGCGCTCCTGATAGACCGTCTCCACCCCCATCTTTCGGGCGGCCCCCACGGTATGTTTCTTCCAGTTCACCCGCTTTCCCCGAACCTCCATCTCCCCGGAGTCCGGGGCGTGAAGCCCCGAGAGCACTTTGATAAGAGTGGATTTTCCTGCCCCGTTATCCCCCAGAAGGGCGAGCACCTCTCCGGGGTAGAGATCCAGATCCACCCCCCGGAGGGCGGAGATGGAGCCGAAAGATTTGGTGATGTTTCTCATGCGAACCAGGGGTTCCATAAAAAACTCCTTGTAGAAAAGTTGGAAAAAGGATGAAAACGGAAGAGAGAGATTTCTCCTCTCCCTTCCGTTTTCCAGATTAGATCTCTGCCTTCAAAGGGGTGTTACCGTATCCCCACCTTGGCTAGGGGGGCGATGGCGTGGATATTTTCGTTCGATACATATCCACCGCCGGTGTCTACCACAAGCCCTCCGAAGCCGTACTTGGCGGTCTGCACGATCTGGAGCACCCCAAGATATCCCATCAGATAGGGCTGAGCCTCGGAGACCAGGTTGAGATAGCCGCTCTCCATGGATGCCGCCGTAGCGGGATTAAGGCTGAATCCCGTGGCATAGATCTCTCCGGGCTGCAGTCCTGCCCCCCGAAGGAAGTTTTCCATCTGCCCCGTAAGAGCCCCGTGATCCACCACCACGAGCTTGCAATCCGGCTTCGATCCCAGATATGCCGCCAGAACGGGAGCCCCCAGAGCGGCATCCTTATTTACTTCGTCGGAGATCTCAAGATAGTCCACGGTGAGCCCTGCCTGCTCAAAGACCTCTAGCATGGCCCGGGCGCGCCGTCCCCGGCTTTCAAGGCGTTTAAGCCCCCAGACGAAGACCCTGTCTCCGGGCTGAAAATTCTTGCGCCGGAGAATTTCCTTGGCCATATCCTCCCCCTGCTTCCATCCGTCCGGGCCGATATAGCCGAACCCTTGGGACTGGTACGTTGCCTGAAGTTTGGGAAGTTCAGTGTCCACCGCGGTGACGATCATGCCCTTTGCAAAGGCTTCGTCGATGAGGGGAGCATAGGCCTCGTCTCCCGGATGCCCCATCACCACGAACCCCGTAGGCCTTGCAGCGAGACCGGTTTTAAAGTTCTCCAGCATCTTCTCCGCATTCCAGTCGGAGTAAACCACGGTAAGATCCACTCCCAAATCTGTCGCAGCCTGCTTTGCTCCGTTCACCACGATGGTGGCGTAGGGTTCCCCCGGGGCCCCTCCCGCATCAAACCACACACTCATACCCTTGCCGCTGGGTTCAAGCGCTCCTGCGAAAGCAAGGCTTCCTCCCAGAAGCACCCCAACTACCGCCATGCCGATGCTCTGCCATACCCTTTTCTGCCACATCTGTATCTCTCCTTTCGTGTTGCCCCCTTCTTTTGGGGGATATTACAGCATTTCGATAAACGCATCCATTCGGGTGGCGAGCTGTTCCCGGTCGCTCTCGGAGTAGTCCGTCTCCACAAGAATGTACTTTTTCTCCCGGGCTTGTACCCGTTCCCGTACTGTATGCGCCTCCACCGCGTAGGTATGACAGGCGGTAAGAAGCACCTCCACCACGCCATCCACTCGGTAATGCTCCATGAGAAAATCCAGAGATTCTATGCGGTGTCTGTTGGGGCTCATGATGGAGCATCCCGTGGCGAGATACTTTTCCGCCAAAGCCTCCATGGGATCCTTTGTCTCATCCACCAGAAAGCCCATCTCCTTTTGCCCACCACAATTCTCGTAACAGACCACAGTTCCTCCGGCATTTTCTATGGCCTCAATCACCTTGGGAATGCCCCCCAGAGGGCATCCGGTTACCAGAATTCTCGGCCTCCCGGAACCCTGGGGGCGTTCTCCCCTCTCCCAAGCCTGACGAATACGCCGAACCTGCTCTTCCAGCCAGGGGACAGCGGTCTCCTTATCGAAGGAAAACTGCATATACTCGCTGAAATGCTCCAGCTCCATCCCCGAAAGAGGAGGATCTTCCTCCCGGGAGAGTTCCCAAAGAGATCGAAGCGCTCGACGCTCCGCATTTCTCAGGGTGATGGCCTGCCGCAGATCCTCTTGGGTGATCCTGCGCCCCACAAGCTCTTCCAGATACTCCCGAATCTTGTAAAACTCCTCTTTCAGTTGCTTGAGATCCTCCGGGCGATCCGAACGCTGGGGGATCTGCAGGGTGTAGACGGGTTTGATACGATTGAGCAGCTCGTACATCTTTTTTTTTCCGTCGCAGGTGGTTTCTGCAAGAACCGCATGGCAGAAGTGGAAGTAGGGGCAGCTGTCCTGCAGGGCGTGGCCGTAGCTCGCCTTGATGAGGGGGCAGAGGTTTCGAGGGAGGTGCTCCTCTGCCGCGGGAATAGGTTTGGAGCTTTTGGCGCAAAGTCCCGCCCCGATGGCCCCTGCGGCATGAATAAGCTCCCAGGGCATGTAGGTGCAGTACATGCCAAGAATAATCTTGCCCGCTTCAGCAGCTTCTTTGATCGCCACCGGGCCGTCTTGCAGATGATCCTGAACGTATTGAACGATGCTATCCACGGTTCCCATGGTTTGTCTTTTCCTCCAATCCGATACGTGCCGCTCCCAGGGCTCCCGCAAACTGAGAACAGGGATCCCAGAGGACGGGTACTTTCAGCTCCTTCTCCAGAAAGCGCCGAAGGGAGGAACTCTGGGAGACTCCTCCGGAAAAGAAGAGAGGCGGGAGAAGTCCGTTTTTTGTGAGCATGGTGGCGGAGCGAGAGGCGATGGAGTGCAGAAGCCCCCGCACGATGCTCTCCCGGGTTACTCCTCGGGCAAGATGCCCTATAACTTCGCTCTCTGCAAAGACTGCGCACATGCTTGAGATGGGCTGAAACTCCCCTTCGGGAGAGACGCTGCCGAACTCCTCCATGGAGAACTCCAAGGCGTGAGCCATCATCTGAAAGAAGCGCCCTGTTCCGGCGGCGCACTTGTCGTTCATGGCGAAGCTTTCCACCCCTCCATGGGGGTTCATGAGAATTACCTTGCTGTCTTGTCCCCCAATATCCAGCACGGTCCGGGCCTCCGGAACGAGATGCCGAACCCCCCGGGAATGGCAGGTTATCTCCGTCACATGCTTTCCCGCGCACTCCAGATATTTACGGCCGTATCCCGTAGCTACCAGGGGTATGGAAGATGGGGGAGAGGAGATCCCTCTCTGCCCGCAGAGATTCTGTAGTACCTGAAGTGCGCTCTCCCGGGGATTCCACCCCGTGGGAGCCATGGCGGTCTTTAGGGAGGCCCCCTCTAGGAGAACCCCCTTTACCGCTACGGAGCCGATATCAATTCCAATGGAGCAGTCTGACATGGAGATCTTCCTTTGGATGTTTTTGTTTTTTTGTAAATTAAATTCCGTGGTTTGCCCTTGGTTCACGGAGAGAGGACTGGGAACAGCACAGGAGAAGAGACAAGAACAGAGAGAGCCTCGCTCCGCCATACTTTAGAAGGGCGAATAACACGACTCCCCCGAAGGCCCTGGGCTCTTCGAGTCTGATCTGCCTGATCTGTCAAAACAGCTTGTTTTTATGCGGAAATTTTGAGGGTTCCTGCGGAAGGAAGAGGGAGGGGGGAATACACAAAGAACTTTTCAGGGGAGATATACCTTCCGATCCGCTTTTTTGAGCACCCAAAAACGCCGCAGAAAAACCACCTATGCACTCCGTGCATAACTCCTTGCGTGGCGGGTCATTCAAAACGCTGGATCATGAAAGGTACCTCCCTTCGTGAAAACTTGCGCTACAGAGTAGCATAGAAATCCTGTTTCGTGAAGAGCGTGTCCGGGGGAAGTTTTTACGGATGAAAAAGACCTCGTTATCGTATGTTCCGGAAAGGCCTTGCATTTTTTTTCCGGCCCTGTGTTAAAATGGCAAATAGTTTTTCATGGGGACAATTTTTTGCTATAGAGGATCAAGCAAATCTCTTTCTCTGGATTTCTCTGTCCGGACATTTTTATGCAGACCCTTGTGATATCCCCCACGTTTTCATGTTATGATTATCTACGATCTCTTACATTTGGGGAGGAACTCTTTTTATGAAAAACGAAGCACCCCAGGCATTGAAGCATGAGGAGAGTAACCAGAATACCAGGAGCAACGAATGGAAGATATCCCTTCGGGTTCGCTACAGCGAGACCGATGCCATGGGCATCGTCTACCACGCCAACTATCTCCCCTGGTTCGAGATGGGGAGAACCGAATTCTGCAGGCAGCTCGGCATGGCCTACCGGGAGTGGGAGGAGCATGGGGTCTTTCTCCCCTGCGTGGAGGCCCACTGCCGCTACAAAAATCCCGCCCGGTATGACGATCTTCTTGTGGTTCGCACGGTGATCCAGGAGTTGAAACGCTGTAGCATTACCTTCGGCTATGCTATTTTCCGGGAGGAGCTTCTTCTCACAACAGGGTATACCAAGCATGCCTTTACGGATCCTCAGGGCAAGCTCTTAAGCCGCCCGGAGCCCTTTTACGGCATGCTTGAACAGCGTATGGTATCTTCCGAATCCGAATAAAAGGAGTGGTAGAACATGGGTAAGCGAGCCATTCTTCTCGGCAATGAGGCCATTGCCAGAGGAATTGTGGAGGCGGGATGCGAGGTGGCGGTGGCCTATCCGGGCACGCCCTCTTCGGAGATTCTTCCCGCGGTGGCGAAGTATGCGGATGAGCTGAACACCCGCACCGCCGTGGAGTGGTGCACCAACGAAAAGGTGGCCTTCGAAGTGGCTGCGGCGGCTTCCTTTGCGGGAAAGCGGGCCTGCGCCATTATGAAACAGGTGGGGCTCAACGTGGCGGCGGATGCCCTCATGAGCGTGGCGCACTTCGAGCTTGAGGGGGGATTCCTTCTCATGGTGGCGGACGATCCGGGGCCTCACAGCTCCCAGACCGAGCAGGACAGCCGCTACTTTGCCATGTATGCCAAGATCCCCTGTCTGGATCCCTCCTCGGCGGAGGAGGCCAAAAAGATGGTCTTCCACGCCTACGACCTCTCCGAAAAGTACCATATTCCGGTGATGCTCCGTCCCACCGGCCGGGTGGATCACTGTCGGCAGGATGTGGAACTCGGAGAAGTGCTTCCCCTGGAGCGTCCGGTGAACTTCAAAAAGGATATCCGGCGCTGGGTCTGCCTCCCCGCCCATGTGCGATTGAACCACCCCAAGCTCAACGATAAAAACGCCGCCATTCGCGAAGATTTCGAAAAGGATTTCGGGGCCTACAACTACGAAGTTCCCGCCACAAAAGAGCCCAAACTCGGTATCATCGCCGGAGGAGTTTCTTTTGCGGTAATCATGGATCTTCTCAAAACCCTGGGGCGGGAGGATGTGGCGGTGCTGAAGATCGGTACCCCCGTGCCGCTTCCGGTGAAGATGGTGCAGGATTTCATGGCCAAGCATGAGAAGGTGCTGGTGCTGGAAGAAACCTATCCTGTGATTGAAATGCAGCTTCCGGACAGAACAAAACTTCTCGGTCGCTGGAACGGTGTGGTTCCCTCGGCGGGGGAGCTTCTTCCGGAGGTGGTGGAGGAGATCCTCTATACCGCCCTGGGAGAGGAGCGCCCCCTTTCCGATACATCGGAGCTGAAGACCGCTCTGGAGGAGCTTGCGGTAAAGCCCAAGCCCCCCATGCTCTGCCCCGGATGCCCTCACCGGGCAAGCTTTTTCGCCATCCGCAAGGCCTATCCCAAGGGGATCTATCCCTCGGACATCGGTTGCTACACCCTGGGGGTGAACCAGAAGACCGTGGATTCCGTGATCTGCATGGGAGCCTCGGTAACCCAGCCTTCGGGGTTCTATCTGGCCCATAAGGTGGATGATAAGGATCAGCCCATCATCGCCACCATCGGGGACTCCACCTTCTTCCACATGGGGTTGCCCGGACTGGTGAACGCGGTCTACAACCGTCACGCCTTTGTGCTCGCCATTCTGGATAACAGCATCACCGCCATGACCGGAGGACAGCCCAACCCGGCGGTGGGGACCAAGCTCCGCAAGGGAGACCAGGGGCGGACTGTGGATATCCGCAAGGCCTGTGAAGGGTGCGGCATATCTCTGGTGAAAGAGGTTCCCAGCTATGATGTGGCGGCGGGAGTCGCGGCGGTGAAAGAGGCCTGGGAGCACGCCAAGGCGAATCAGGAGCCGGCGGTGGTGATCTTCAAGCATCCCTGTATGCTCCTGCGGTGCGACCAGCCTGCCATCCCCGTTCGGGTGGATCAGGAAAAGTGCATCGGCTGCAAGTTCTGCATCAACTTCTTTAACTGCCCAGCCCTTCGGTTCGATGAAGAAAAGAAAAAGGCCTACGTGGACGAACGTTTCTGCGTGAGCTGCGGGGTTTGTATCCAGGTCTGCCCCCACGGGGCCATCGTAGAGTCCGGGGAGGAGGCGTAGATTATGCAGTATGTTGTGGTGGGCCTCGGAGGCCAGGGGATTCTCTTCTCCAGCAAGGTGCTGGGACATGTGGCTCTCTCCAGAAACTCCCACGTCATGGGGAGCGAAGTGCACGGCATGGCTCAGCGGGGGGGCTCCGTGGTGAGCCATTTCAAGATCGGGGAGTATGCCAGCCCCCTGGTGCGGGTGGGGGATGCGGATCTTCTTCTTGCCTTCGATCAGAACGAAGGCTTTCGGAATCTTCATTTCCTCCGTCCCGGAGGGCATGCCCTCATCAATATTCATGAGCCCCAGGCGACGGAGAACGAGCATCTTCAGAGGTTTATCCAGGAGCGGAAGATTCATCTGCACACTATTCCGGGATACGATATTCTCCGCCAGCATATGGGGGGACGTTTTCTCTTCCTAAATGTGCTTCTGCTGGGGGCCATGGGAGGGGCGAAGGTTTCGGACATCACCTCGGAGGAACTTCGGGGAGCCATCGAGGCCCTTTCACCGGAGAAATTCCGAAAGGTTAATCTGGACGTGCTGGAGCTTGGACGAGCCTTTTTCGGTTCCTAGTGGGCTGTTCCAAGTTATAGTGTGCCTTTGGATGGGAGCCTCCGCTTGTGTGTCCCCTCGGCTCCCGAGTGGTCGAACCGCTCCCTTGCTTTGCTGCTCCGAACCGTCGCCACAGACGCGCCGTCCATGGCGCGACTGCGGCTTGCTGGCACGTCCTGTGCCAGCACCGGTTCTCCGCGACGCAAAGCTGCACTCGCCGACCACTATGTCGCTGCCGGGGACACACAAGCTCCGGCTCCTGGAGTTCACCCAAAGCAACAATATAAGCAGGAATGATGCACTAGCAGCATGTTGTTCTGGTCCTAAGCGCTTTTTCCAGGAAATTGAGAAGGGGTTGGCATGTTCCGAAATCAGTCTCGCCATTCCGTTTCTGCCGAGGGGGGAGCTTCGCCGAAGGGGCTTCCCCCTCGACGTCCTCTTCTTCGTAAAAGATCCCGGGGATTGTCTCTTCTGGAGGTATTGGTGGTGCTTCTCCTTCTGGGGATCATCACCGCCTCTCTGGGGGTGCTTTTTTCCTCCTCCTGGCTTCTCTCGGTATCTCCCGCCGGGGCGGTGCGGCACGCTGAAAATCTTGGCTTCTGGCTGGAGAGTAAAATGCTGGAGGCGCGGCTTCAAGGAGAGGGGTTCCGGCTTATTCTCCCCGCCTCGCGCCTGGGTGAAGAGATCACTCTTGTTTGGAGATCCCGGGGTATGAGGGAAGTCTGGGAGGGGGGAGGCTATATCTTTCTCGCTCCCGGAGTGCCGGAATCCCACTTTGCTCTTCCTCTGGGAACCTTCACCCCCACCTTCACCCTCCGCATCCTTTGCGAAAAGAAATTTTCTGCGTCTCCCGCAGCCACCGTAACGGTTTCCCTCTTCGGAAGAGTGATAGTTCAGAATATGAACCCTTGAAATATGGAGAGGATGCGGTTATAAAGGAGAACGTTTCCACGCTCCCCAGGGAGCAAACATGACAGGAGGGATTGGATATGGCTTCCAAACCATGGTGGCGCGAAACTCTGGAGACGGTGTTATGGGCACTCGTGCTAGCTCTGATTTTGCGCACCTTTGTGGTTCAGGCTTTCTGGATTCCCAGCGGATCCATGATTCCCACGCTGGAGATCAAGGATAGGCTTCTGGTCTGCAAGTTCTGGTATTACGTACAGGAGCCCAAGCGTGGGCAGGTAGCGGTCTTCAAGTATCCCGTGGATCCCAAAAGGGATTTCGTGAAGCGCATTATAGGGCTTCCGGGAGATCATATCACCATGGAGGGCGGCATCGTCTATGTGAATGGGGAGGCTCTTGAAGAGCCCTATGTCCGTCATCACGACTCTTACAACATGGGAGAGATTGTGGTGCCTCGGGATCAGTATTTTGTCCTTGGAGATAACCGCCCGAACTCGCAGGATGGCCGTTTCTGGCCAGAGGGGACAAAATTCGTCCCCAAGGCCTTTATCAAGGGGCCCGCTTTTTTCCGGTACTGGCCTCTGGATCGTCTGGGGCTTCTGGAATAGCTTTATAATGCCATGATGGCATGATGAAAGGATACGCTTGTGGCGGGAAGAACTGTATGGTATCCGGGGCATATGGCCAAGGGCTCCCGGGAGCTTCGGGAGCTGCTGAAACAGCTCGACGTGCTCATCGAAATTAGGGATGCCCGGGCGCCAGAGCTGAGTGCCTCTCCTCAGGCGAAGGAGCTTGAGAAGATACGCCCCCTCTGGACGGTGCTCTCCCGGCGGGATCTGGCGGATGAAGAGATTACCCGGGAATGGGTGGCATACTATCGGGAGCAGGGGCGCAGAACATGGGCTTTCTCCCTGCTCCAGGATCCTCTGGGGGCTCTCAAGAAAGAACTCGCCTCTCTGGCCCCTCCTCATCGGGGGGTTCGGCTGGCGGTGATGGGTATTCCCAATGTGGGGAAATCCCAGCTTCTGAACCGTATCATGGGAAAGCATGCCGCTAAGGTGGGGGCTCTCCCGGGGGTAACCCGGGGGGTCTCCTGGTTTTCCAGTAAGGACGGCATGATCGTGGTGGACTCTCCGGGGATTCTCGACCCCAAGTCGGATCCCCAGGTGCACCGGATGCTCACCTGGCTGGGGAGTAGCCGAAGTGAGGTGGTGGGAAGTTTCGAAACCCTCGGGGCAGAGCTTCTCGCCTTTCTCCGTTCCCGGAACCTGTGGCATTTTGTGGAAGAGACCTGGGGGGAGCTACCGGAGCCGCTGGATGCTGATGACGATGATCTCTCCCGGCTGGGGCGCCGTCTCGGATGCCTTCGCAAGGGGGGCGTGGTGGACCGGGGGAGTGCGGGGAAACGCCTTCTTGACGGCTTCTCCCGGGGAAAGCTTGGACGCATCTCTCTGGAATCTCCGGATTTCCCCGCCCTCTCATGAGAGTTCTCGGAGTGGACGAGGCTGGCCGGGGACCCCTGGCGGGGCCTGTGGTGGCGGCGGCGGTGTGGCTTCAGCCCCAGGAGATGCGAACCCTCTGGACGATGGGGCTTCGGGATTCCAAAAAGCTCTCTCCTCTTCGGAGGGAGAAGATCTTCGCGGAGATGCTTCGACTCGGTGTCCTCTGGCGGGCCCAGGCGGCTTCTCCTCTCCGGATAGATCGTGATAATATCCTTCAAGCTTCCCTCTGGGCCATGAGACGTTCGGTGGAGCAGTTCCCCTTTCTCCCCGATCTCGTGGTGGTGGATGGAAACTGTCCCATCCCTTCCCTTACCTGCTCTCAAAAGGCGCTGATCAAGGGCGACAGCCGGGTGCTCTCGGTGGCGGCGGCCTCGGTGGTGGCCAAGGTGCTCCGGGATCGGGTGATGATAACCCTTGATCCCCTCTACCCCGACTACGGTTTTGCCCGGCACAAGGGATATCCTACAAAAATGCACCGGGAAGCGCTGCATCGTCTGGGGCCCACCCCCTGGCATCGCAGAAGCTTTTCCTGGTAAGATTGCTGTATGCCAGATTAGGGAGGTGACGCCATGAGTCCCCTGGACCCGCTTCACGGAAATACCATTCGAACACCCGCGGGGCTTCCCCAGCCCCAGCAGCAGGGACAGGAGGTTCAGCGGGGGGAGGGGCGGCTTCCGAATATCCCCGAGGGAACCCTCGTGAAGGGGGTGGTGCTCAGTGCAGAGCAGGATGGCACCTACCTCGTGCGGGTTCTGGGGCGGCAGCTCCGGGCCATGGCAAATCTCCCCCTTCTTCCGGGGCAGCATTTCCAGGCCTTCTGGGAAAAATCCAAGGGTATGCCGGTGCTTCGGCTCACCCCTTCCGATCTTTCCCTTCTTCGTTCCATCTCCTCCCGGGAGCAGCCTCTTGCCCAGGCCCTTCTCGCTCGGGGGCTTCCTCTCTCCGAGGATGTCCTTGCCTCGTTGCGGGCCGCCTGGCTTCGCCTCGGCGCAGGGGAACAGCTTCCAGGGCCTCTAGCGGAACTCTGGGCTCGAGGACTTCCCCTTTCTTCAGATAACGTGCAGCTCCTTCTCTGGTATATGAATCTTCAGGAAGAGCAGGTGGCCCGGAACTGGAAACGGCTCAAGGAAAATCTCCGCCGTATGGGGAGCGAGAAGAATCCTTCATCCCTGAGTTCGAAAAAGCTCGCAGGGGATGACCCGGAACTCCAGCGATTTGTTAAGGCCCATGGCATGCTCTCCGCCCCCTCCCGGGAAGGAGTGGACCCCTCTCTGCTTACCCCCGCATTCTGGCCCTTGGGAGAGTCCGAATCCTCCCTGGCCCGGGTACACTTCAAGAGAGAAAAGCGTGGGGAGCGCACTCTCTGGCGGGTGAACTTCGAGATGGAGGGGGTTGCCCTGGGAGCTATCCGGGGACATCTTGCCAGCGATGAAACCTCCCTGGTGGTAGCATTGGGGGCGGAGGAGAAAAAGGCCCTCCGGATTCTCCGATCCCATCAGAAAGAACTTGCGGCGGATCTTGGGGAACTTTCCCTCGCTCTGGCATCCCTCACCATGTTCTTTGCCGAAGAGGAGCCTCAGGCCTCCTATCGGGCCATTGACATGGAGGTGTAGTATGGCAGAAGAACGGCTCTCTCACAAAAAGGCCGCCGCCCTTGGTTACGACCGGAGTCAGGATCAGGCCCCCCGGCTTCTGGCGGCGGGAAAGGGGCGTATAGCGGAGCGCATCGTGGAGATCGCCCGGGATGCGGATATACCCGTGGTGGAGGATGCGGCTCTGGTGAGCGCCCTTATGGTGCTGGAGATGGGGGAGGAGATCCCCTCAGAACTCTATCAGGCGGTGGCAAAAATTCTCGCCTTTATCTACAAGGTGGACCAGAAACAGCGAGGGCCTGAAAAAAGATGAGTTCCAGAACGCCTCAGGAACTCGGCAAAGAGGGGGAGCGTCGGGCAAGAATCTTTCTCGAAGAGAAGGGGTGGCGCTGCCTGGGGGAGAATCTGCGTTTTCCCCGGGGGGAGATCGACCTGGTCTTTTTGGATCTGCAGAAGGAACTTGTCTTCGTGGAGGTCCGTGCCCGGTCCGTGGGGATTCTGCAGCCTCCGGAGACCACCCTGGGGCCCAGAAAACTGAAGAGCCTCCTTTATGCTGCCCGATGCTACGTAAGCCGGGAGCGCTGGCAGGGGTACTGGCGGATTGACCTGGTAACCTTTCTCGTGCGGGGCTCCTCATGGGAGGCGGAACACTTCGAAGATATTACGGGAGGGATGCTTTCTTGAGCGCCGTCTGGGGGATGACCCTCCGGGGAGCCGAGGCTCTTCGGGTGGAGGTAGAGGTGGAGATGACCGGGGGACTTTTTGTCATGACCCTCGTAGGACTGCCGGATGTGGCGGTTAGGGAGGCTCGGGAACGGGTCCGGGCGGCACTACGCAGCCTGGATATCCCCCTTCGGGGGCGTATCGCCATTAATCTTGCTCCGGCGGATATCCCCAAGGAGGGGGCTCTGCTGGATCTCCCCATAGCGGTGGGATTGGCGGTGCAGGGAGAGGTAATCCCCCCTTGTGGAGGGGCTCTCTTTCTGGGTGAACTCGCTCTGGACGGGCGGCTTCGGAGAGTGCGTGGAGCCGTCTCTGGAGCTATTCTCGCTCGTGATCTCGGGGTTCCTCTCTATCTTCCCCGGGAGAATGCCCCGGAGGTCTCCCTGGTGGATGGGGTAGAGGCCTACGGCGTGCCGGATCTCGCCTCGCTCTTCCGTCATCTTCGGGGGGAAGAGCCTCTCCCCTCTCTGGAACGGAGTGATCCTCCTGAGCAGATCTACCCCGTGCCGGAGGTGGATTTCCAAGAGGTAAAGGGGCAGGGGCAGGCTAAAAGAGCCATGGAAATTGCCGCGGCGGGGCACCACAACCTCTTCATGGTGGGGGCTCCGGGATCGGGAAAATCCATGCTCGCCAAGGCCCTTCGGGGGATTTTACCCCCCCTCTCCCGGGAGGAGCTTCTTGAGGTGCACCGTATCCGGAGCACCCTGGGGCTCCCCTTTGATGTCAGTCCTCTCCCCCCTTTCAGATGCGTCCATCACACTGCCACAACCCCTGCGGTCTGCGGCGGAGGCTCGCGCCTGCAGCCCGGAGAGATCAGTTTAGCCCATAGAGGGGTATTATTTTTAGATGAAATGCCTGAATTCCGCCGGGAGCTTTTAGAGGCCATGCGGCAGCCCCTGGAGGATGGCTGCATTGCCGTAAATCGGGCATCCGGAAGCGTTATCTACCCATCTCGGGTGCTTCTTGTATGTGCTGCCAACCCCTGTGCCTGCGGCTACTACGGAGATCCCAAAGTCTCCTGCCGCTGTTCTGCCACGGAACGCCGCCGTTATGCCAAACGTCTCTCGGGACCCATTCTCGACAGGGTAGATCTTCACGTAGCGGTTCCCCGGCTCACCCCGGAGGAGCTTCTTTCGGAGGAGGATAGCTCCCGTGAGAGTAGCGCCGCCATCCGAGAGAGAGTTCTCGCCGCCCGGGAGCGCCAGCGAAGCCGTTGGGGCTCCTTCGGATACTCCTGCAATGCGGAGGTTCCCGAGAAGCTTCTCCGGAAGAGCATGCAACTCGGACCCAAAGAAAAAGCCTTTCTTCGCGAGGCTGCCCGGAAGCACATGCTCACAGGGCGGGGGATGACCCGGCTGCTTCGGGTGGTGCGTACCATAGGAGATCTCGCGGGCAGGGAAGAGCTTGCCCTTCCCATGTTTGCGGAGGCTCTAGGATATCGAAAGGATGGTAATCCATGGATGAACGCCTAGCCTCTCTTCTTCTCCTCAACGCGATCCCCTCTCTTGATGCACGCTATATCCAGGAGCTTCAGGAAGATGGAATTTCCCCGGAGGAGTTCCTTGCGGGAGGTGAAGCTCTCTGGAAGGAGAGGGGGTTCACCCCCAGAGCCGCGGAATTTCTTCGGGAATGTCTCACCTTCGAATGGTCCCTGATGGAATATGAAAGCTGCTCTGCCGTTGGTGTTTCCGTGATTACCTTTGAGGATCCCGCCTATCCTCCGGGGCTCTGGGATCTTCCGGATCCTCCGGTGCTTCTCTACTACCGAGGAACCTTTCCGCCCCCCCGAGAGACGGGAGAGCTTATCGGCGTGGTGGGTACCCGGCGCTGTACCGTCTATGCCCGGGAGGTTGCGGCTGCCCTTGGGAGGACTCTGGGGGAGAGCCTCTGTGGTGTCGTGAGCGGCGGTGCCCTGGGGGTGGATGGAGCTGCCCACGGAGGATGCCTCGAAGCGGGGGGGTACTCCGTGGCGGTCTTCGGCACTGGGGTAGATATGGTTTTTCCTCTGGAACACAAGGATCTCTTCAACAATCTTGTGGAAAAAGGAGGTGCCCTTCTCTCGGAATACCCCATGGGAACCATGGGAAAAGCGTGGCGATTCCCTCGGCGAAACCGCATCATCGCCGGGCTCTCTCAAAAGATTGTGGTGGTGGAAGCTCCTGCAAGAAGCGGCGCCATCATCACCGCCCGGCTTGGGGGAGAGATTGGCCGGGAGATCTGGGCCGTGCCGGGGCGGATCGATGAAAAAGTCTGCGCAGGCTCCAACGCCCTTCTCGCAGAAGGGGGCTTTCCCCTCGTCTCGATTTCGGATTTTGTAGAGCTGCTTGCCCCGTCGAGAGAGCAGAAACTTCTCTTTTCTGAAGAATCCCAAGAGAATCCTCTTCTCTCTCTGGAGGGAGAGAAAATTCTCTCCTATTTACGACGTGAAGGGAATCGAACGGTTGACAACATCGCTCAAGGGGTTACAATGAGCGCCGCTTCTGTCACAGGAGAACTTGCCCTTCTCGAATCTCTCGGGATGGTGCGCAGCTCCGGGCCGGGCCGCTGGCGAGCGGCCTTATAGGGCTTTTTGGTGAAAATATCGTAATTTTTAGAGAAGGAATAGTATCCATAGTATCCCTCTTGCAGAACAGTCAAGAAAGGTCTCTATGGTCTGCGCAGGTATTTTTTCATGTCCGGGGTCTTGAGAAGCAGCGAACTGCATTCAGGGATCCCTCTGTATTTTTGCTACATCACTGTGGAGGTGCAGGTTTTGCCGATACGGGTATTTTCTTCTTTGGAGCTGCAATATCTTGATGTTATGGCTCGGCGGGCGGCTCTGGAGCTTCTCGCCTACGAAAGAGAGCCAGATAATGCGGTGGAGCGGGCACTCTCTCATGCAGTGCTTCTTGGGGGCATAACGAAAAGCATCATGTCGGAAGATGCTTTTCGGGAGCTTGTGGAAATGTTCTGGGAATATCCCTGCGCTGCTCCCGAAGGGGAGATCTTCGCATCCATGCAGGGATTTACGGGAAATCGCTGGATCGTATAGGAGGGGCCTATGGCATCGGAAAAAACCCTTGTTATTGTGGAATCTCCCGCCAAGGCAAAGACCCTGGGGAAGATTCTCGGCAGGAACTATACCATTGCCGCCAGTATGGGGCATGTTCGGGATCTTCCCAAGAGCAAAATCGGCGTAGATATAGAGAATGATTTCGAACCTCAGTACATTCAGGTTCGGGGAAAAGCCAAGGTTGTAAAGGAACTCAAAAGCGCTGCTTCCAAGGCAAAGCATATCCTCCTTGCTGCCGACCCCGATCGAGAGGGGGAGGCCATCGCCTGGCATCTGGCACAGATCCTTTCGGTGAATACCGAAGAGCCCTGCCGTGTACGGATGTATGAGATCACCCCCAAGGGGGTGAAGGAGGCGGTCAGCAATCCCGAGCCCCTCTCCATGGACAAGGTCTATGCCCAGCAGGCGAGACGAATTCTCGATAGGGTTATGGGATATTCCCTGAGTCCTCTTCTCTGGAAAAAAATCCAGCCGCGGCTCTCCGCAGGGCGTGTGCAGTCTGTAGCCCTTCGGATCATTGCGGAGCGGGAGCGGGAGATCCGGGCCTTTGTCCCTGAAGAGTACTGGCTGGTGGATCTGGACCTCGCCTCGGAAGATGGTCGTACCTACCAGACCAGGCTTTTCAAAAAGGCGGGGAAGAACCACACCGTAAAGATTGAGGAAGAGGCTCGAAGCATTGAGGCTCTTCTCAAAGGTACGAAGGTTGCGGTTACCTCCTTCAAGGAGAAGGACGGATACCGGGCTCCTCTTCCCCCCTTTCGGACCAGCACACTGCAACAGGAGGCCTCACGCAGAATCGGCTATGCCCCCCGCAAGACCATGCGCGTTGCCCAGCAGCTCTACGAAGGAGTGGAACTCCCCGGCAGGGGGCCCGTGGGACTTATCACCTACATGCGTACAGACTCCCTCCGTCTGAGTGGGGATGCCCTCAGCATGGCCCGCGACTTTATCGGAGCACACTGGAAAAAAGAATATCTTCCAGAATCTCCCAATGTCTACGCATCCAAGGGAAAGAGCCAGGATGCCCACGAAGCCATTCGCCCCACAGACGTTACCCTAGAGCCTAAAGAGATCAAATCCAGCCTCACCCCCGAGCAGTTCAAGCTCTACGATCTCATCTGGCGGCGCTTTGTGGCCTGCCAGATGAGTAAGGCCCATGTAAAGAACAGCACCCTGGAGGTGCAGGGGGGAGAGTATCTCTTCAAGCAGGCGGGATCCCGACTCATCTTCGAAGGATGGGGAGCAGTATGGCCTCTGGACCTCAAGGAGGGGATTATCGCTCCCGCCACCGAAGGGGAGGATCTCGGGGTGGAGCAGGTGACCTCCCAGCAGCGCTTTACCAACCCTCCTGCCCGGTTCGGTGAATCCGCCCTTGTGAAGGCTCTGGAGGATAAGGGGATCGGGCGCCCCTCCACCTATGCCACCATTATCCAGACCCTCTACGATCGGGGATACGTGGATAGAAACGAAGAAAAGCGTATGGAGCCGACAGACCTCGGGCTCATCGTCAACGACTTTCTTGTGGAACATTTCCCCCGGGTGGTAAGCGTGGATTTTACCGCCACCATGGAGGAGGATCTCGACCAGATCGAAGAGGGTGTCCGGGGGTGGAAAGAGGTTATCCGGGAGTTCTGGAGCCCCTTTTCCGGCAATCTCTCCAAGGCGGAGGAAAACGCCAAAAGAGTTACTGTCCCCCCCCGGGAGATTGGGGAAAACTGTCCGGAATGCGCCTCCCCTCTTATTATCAAACGAGGGCGCTTCGGAGAGTTTATCGCCTGTTCGGGATATCCCGAATGCACGTACAGCCGCCCCATTCTCAAAACCATCGGGGTCTCCTGTCCCAAGTGCGGTTCCGGGGAGTTAGTTCGCAGGCGGAGTAAAAAGGGAGGGCGCTTCTTCTACGGCTGTTCCCGCTTTCCTGAGTGCGATTTCGCCTCCTGGGCTCTCCCCACGGGGGAGAGATGCCCCGAATGCGGAGGAGCCATGGTTACCAAGGGAAAGAACAAACCCCCCTTCTGCAAGGACTGTTCCCAGGGGGGAAAAGACCTGGAAAAGGAAAAAACCCGTGCCAAAAAATCATGATGCCTCCCCGGAAAAAGCTCCCGAAATAACCGTTGTGGGAGGAGGGCTTGCAGGGGCCGAAGCCTCCTGGCAGCTTGCTGAGCGGGGCCATAGCGTCCTTCTTCGGGAGATGCGCCCCGAGATGCAGACCCCCGCCCATACTACCGCCTATCTCGGAGAGCTGGTGTGCAGCAACTCCCTGGGAGGGGATGTGCTCACCACTCCGGCGGGTATCCTCAAGGAGGAGCTTCGCCTCGGAAAATCTCTCATTATACGGGCTGCGGAGGCCACCCGGGTGCCCGCAGGGAAAGCCCTTGCTGTGGGGCGGGAGGGCTTTGCCCGGTATATCACCGAGATGGTCGCAGGTCATCCGCGCATAACCCGGATTTCCGGAGAGGTCTCAGAACTTCCCCCGGGACCAGCCATTATCGCCACGGGTCCCCTCACCTCTCCCGCTCTGGCCGAGAAGATTCATGCCAAAGCGGGGGGGCTTCTGGCCTTCTACGATGCAGTCGCCCCGGTGGTAACCCGGGAGAGCATTGACTTTTCCGCCGCCTACCGGGGAAACCGCTGGGAAGACGGGGGAGAAGACTATATCAACTGCCCTATGAACGAAGAGGAGTATCATCGTTTCTGGGAGGCTCTTTCGAAAGCGCAACGTGCTCCACTTCGTGAGTTTGAGTCGAACCCCTCCTACTTCGAGGGGTGCCTCCCCGTAGAGATCATCGCCTCCCGTGGAAGGGATACCCTCCGCTTCGGCCCTCTTCGCCCGGTGGGGCTCAAGGATCCCCGAACGGGGCGGGAGCCTTACGGGGTGGTACAGCTCCGGCAGGACAACCTCGAAGGAACCCTCTTCAACCTGGTGGGGTTCCAGACCAACCTCCTCTGGGGGGAGCAGGAGCGGATCTTCCGTATGATTCCGGGGCTCGAAAAGGCGGAGTTTGTCCGTTTCGGAGTGATGCACCGCAACAGCTTCGTCAACGCTCCCCGGGTGCTCGATCCCTGGCTACGCCTTCGAGGGGAGTCTTGTCTCTTTTTGGCTGGGCAGCTCTGCGGTGTGGAGGGGTACATGGAGAGCACAGCTGCAGGGTATGCGGCGGCGCTCTATCTTCACGCCTTTCTTGCCCAGGGAGAGGCTCCTCTCTGGCCTCGGGAGACCGCCCTGGGCTCTCTTCTTCACTACCTTCAGGATGCCCTCCCCGAATCCTTTCAGCCCATGAACTGTAATCTGGGGCTCTTCCCCCCTCTGGGAAAACGGATTAAGAAGCGCCTGGAGCGCTGCCTCCAGGTGGCCCAGCGGGCTCTGGAGGCTCGAGAATCCTTTCTCTCCGGAGAGGGGAGCATCTACGGGAAGCCTCTGCAGAGGGAGTCTCTGGAAAGCTGATGGTGGTTGTGGCTCCAGCGTCATACCTTGTTCCCTAAGTTTTATGAAAGATCCCGAGTATTCGGGATTTTTTTGTGAAAGAAAAAATATGCGCAAGTTGTCGATAATTGTGTAGACTCCAAAGAAAAAGTGGTACAATACTCCCATGGAATTATTAGTATCCTCCGCATTGGATGCATTTCTCTACCATATGAACCACGGTCTGGGCCGTGGCGAGAATACCATTGTGAACTACGGAGTGGATCTCGGGCAGTTTCTGGAGTTTCTGGAGCAGGAGGGAGTGCAGACCCCCGGGGAGGTTACCTCCGGGCATATCCGCACCTTTCTTCGGGAACTCCTGGGCTTTGGCTATGCCAAAACAAGCGCAGCTCGAAAGCTCTCGGCCATACGAAGTTTCTTCGACTATCTCTGCGAAAAGAAAATGCTTTCTGAGAATCCCGCTGCATCGGTTCGAACCCCCAAGCTCCCCAAACATCTTCCTCTGGCGCTCTCTCGGGAAGATGCCCGCCGCCTTCTGGAAGAGGGTCCTCGGGGGGATGGAGCATGTCGGGATCGGGCGATTCTCGAACTGCTCTACGGAAGCGGCCTTCGAATAGCGGAGCTGGTAGACCTTAACTGGGAATCTCTCGATCTTGAGGAGCGCTGGATTCGGGTGCTCGGCAAGGGGGATAAGGAGCGGTATGTTCCCCTGAGCTTCCCTGCCCGGGAGGCTCTGGAATCTTGGAAGCACTCTCTTGGAGAACGCTTTTCCCTGGATGGGCCTGTCTTTCCCGGAAGCCGTGGGGCGGAACGCATCACCGTGCGTACCGTGCACCGGGTGGTGACGGGAATCGCCAAAGAACTTGGATTCTATAATGTCACCCCCCACACCCTGCGGCATACGTTTGCAACCCATTTGCTGGAGGGGAACGCCCCTCTTCGGGTAGTGCAGGAGCTTCTCGGGCACGAGTGTTTGGGGACCACGCAAAAATATCTGCAAATCACTCCAGGACAGATGGTCCGGAGTTATTGTGCTGCCCATCCAAGGGCAGGAGGTGAAACGGATGTTTAAAGGAACCACCGTTCTCTGTGTGCGCAAAGACGGAAAAGTGGCTCTCGGAGCGGACGGACAGGTGACATTGGGCCAGCAGATCATCAAGGGAAATGCCCGGAAGGTCCGCCGCCTGGGAAAACACCATATCCTGGCGGGTTTTGCGGGGAGTACCGCGGATGCCATGACCCTGCTGGAGCGCTTTGAAAAAAGCCTGGAAGAGCATTCGGGAAATCTCATGAAAGCCTCTATCTCCCTCGTGAGGGAGTGGCGTTCTGACAAGGCCCTTCGAAGGCTGGAGGCCCTTATGCTCGTGGCGGATTCTGAACAGACCCTGCTTCTCTCGGGGTCTGGAGATGTGCTCCAGCCCGAGGGAGATGCCGCAGCCATCGGCTCGGGATCCGGCTTTGCCCTGGCGGCGGCCCGGGCTTTTCTGGAAGTTCCCTCCTCCCTCTCGGCGGAGGAGATCGTGCAGAAGGGGCTTGGTATTGCCTCGGAGATATGTATCTATACGAATTCCTGTATTACCCTGGAGGTGCTCTAGCATGGTTCTTGCCTCGCAGAAAGGGCTTTTCCCCGAAGAGATCGTCGCCTATCTCGATCGGTACGTTATAGGCCAGGAGAAGGCCAAACGAGCGGTGGCGGTGGCTCTGAGAAATCGTATGCGCCGTCGTTGCCTCCCCGAGGAGATGGCTAAAGAGATCTCCCCCCGGAATATCATCATGGTAGGTCCTACGGGAGTGGGAAAGACAGAGATCGCCCGGCGTCTTGCCCGGTTGGTGGACGCCCCTTTCAGCAAGGTGGAAGCCACCAAATTCACCGAAGTGGGGTACGTGGGGCGGGATGTAGAGTCCATGATCCGTGATCTTGTGGAGTCCTCGGTGCAGATCGTCAAGGCTCGGAAGGTGGAGGAGGTCCAGGACGAAGCCGCTCTCATGGCGGAAGAACGCATCCTGGATGCCCTTCTACCGGTCCCCAAAAAGCGCAAGCTCCCCTCCTTCTTCTCCTTCGGGGAAGAAGAGGAGGAGCCCGAAGCGGATCCATCCTTTGAGAATGACGAGAAGTTTGCCTCCACCCGGGCCCGGCTCAAGGAGATGCTTCAGGCGGGTCGGATGGAGGATCGAGAGGTGGAGGTGCAGATCACCGAAAGCTCCCGCATGGGAATCCCTCTTATCGGAGGGGGTGGCATGGACGAGATGGGGATGAGCATTAACGAAATGCTCGGAGGGCTTCTCCCCAAAAAGACCAAAAAGAAAAAGATGAAAATCCGGGAGGCGAGGAGAATCCTTCAGGCGGAAGAGGCGGAGCGTCTGGTGGATATGGATGCGGTCACCTCGGAAGCTCTTGAAAAGGCTCAGGAAGAGGGGATCGTCTTTCTCGACGAGCTGGATAAGGTAGCTTCTTCCGAGGGGCGGGGGAGCGGTCCCGACGTCAGCCGAGAGGGAGTGCAGCGGGATCTTCTCCCCATCGTGGAAGGCACCTCGGTGCAGACCAAATACGGTCCCGTGCAGACCGATCACATCCTCTTCATCGCTGCCGGCGCTTTCCACAAGGTAAAGCCCTCGGATCTGGTGCCGGAGCTTCAGGGTCGCTTTCCCATCCGGGTAGAGCTGAACTCTCTGCAGGAAGAGGATCTCTTCCGCATTCTCAAAGAACCTGAACATAGCCTTATAAAGCAGTACAAGGCCCTTCTGGAGACCGAAGGTGTGGTGGTGGAGTTCCAGGAGGAGGCTCTTCGGGAGATCGCCCGCTATGCTGCTGCCATGAACCGGGAGATGGAAAATATCGGCGCCCGGAGGCTTCACACCATGATGGAACTGCTTCTGGAGGACCTTAATTTCCGGGCTCCCCAGGTAGCCGCGGAGGATCTTCAAATTACTCCGGAAAAAGTGCGGCATACCTTCGGAGATATCACGGAAAACGAAGGCATGCGCAAATACCTGCTCTAAATACCGGAGGTTACCAAGAAGTCCTGATGCTTCGAACATGGGGATGCTGTTTTCGGAAGGAATCTCCCCAATTTTTGAGAAATTTTCGCAATGCTTCGAATTTTTTGGTAGAATTGGTATTCAGGAGCGTCTGTAAACAGTCGGAAAGCGCCATTATTCCAACGGAATAACGAGGAGGTACTGTACGTATTATGAACACCCCGAAAGAACTGATCGAATCACGCCCAAAAATATTAAATCCTTCTGCCATGGAGGACCTTCTGGAAAAGGCTCGTCTTGTAGGGCGGGCTCTTCAGAGCCGGAAAGAGCAGCCCAATCCGGATTATCAAAAGCTCTCCAAGCTTCTTTGTGATCTTGCGGCGGCCAATGTGTATCTTATCAACCGGGATGGCAAAATTCTCGGCTACTCCTGGGTAAATACCTACGACTGCCCCATCATGGCAGATCTTCTCTCCGACAACCGTATGCCCGAATCCTACGTGGAGAAGCTCAACCAGTATCACGAATCCGTGCTGAACCATACGGATCACGGTCTCTGTGCCTATTCGGATCAGCCCTGTACCTATTCGAACAAGCATGTGCTCTATATCCCCGTCTACGGTGGTGCGGAGCGCTTGGGAACGCTTATTCTCGCCCGGTTTGGCCAGCCCTTCGATACGAGGGATCTCGTGCTGGGGGAGTACCTCTCCACCGTGGTAGGGATGGAGATCCTTCACGAGCGTACCCGCTCCATTGAGGAGCGTGCCCGGGAGCGCCTGGTGGTGCAGATGGCCATGCGTGCCCTCTCCTACTCCGAGGTGGAGTCGGTACGTCATATCGTTCGTGAGCTGGGAGGTTCCGAAGGTGTCGTTGTGGCCAGCCGCGTGGCGGATCGGGTCGGGGTGACCCGAAGCGTCATCGTCAACGCCCTCCGAAAGCTCGAAAGCGCCGGAATCATCGAAAGCCGAAGTCTCGGCATGAAGGGAACCTACATCCGGGTGCTCAGCCCGCTCTTTCTGGATGAACTCGGTCTCGGAGACGAGTAGAACGGTTCAACCATATTTTGAGAACCTCCAAACCCCCTTCGGGGGGTTTACTTTTTTCTCCAAGTATCCGATACTCTTAAAAGCTATGAAGGGGGTGGCGTTGTGCGAGGAGATTTTACCTGGAAGGTTATGACCAAGGATGTGGAGGGTCTTGCGCGGCGTTTCGAATCTGTGGCGGAGAATATGGCCAACGGCAACACTCCTCGCTACGCTCGCAAAGAGACAGCCTTTGAAGATCAACTGCGGGAACTTGTGGATGGACCAAGCAAGCTCCCCCTGGCGGTAACCCATGAAAATCACATCCCCCTGCGCCCTCTCAATGTCTCGGATGTAGAGCCCGAAACCCTGCGGCTTTACGACGAAGTGTATCGTCTTGATGGAAATAACGTGGACCCCGAACGTGAAGAGGCTCTCATGGCCCAGACCCGGATGACCTACCGTGCCATGAACAGCCTTCTGGCCAAAAAAGCGGGCATCTACAAGACCGTTATCGGAGGAAGATAATGCGCGTTTTTCACTCTATGAACGTTGCGGGAAGCTCTCTTACCGCCCATCGCCTCTGGATGGACGTCATTTCGGAAAATCTGGCGAATGTCAACACCACCCGTTCAGCAGAAGGAGGCCCCTATCAGCGTCGGGTGCCTGTCTTTGCGGAGCGCCTTGCCCGGGAGCTGGATCCGCACTCCGCATCGGGTGGGGTAAAGGTTACCGCCATTCAGCGTGATCCCCTGCCTCCGAGGCTTGAATACATGCCCGAGCACCCCGATGCCAATCAGGAGGGGTACGTGGCCTATCCCAACGTCAATGTGGTGCGGGAGATGGCGGATATGATGGTGGCCAGCAGGGCCTACGAAGCCAATCTTTCGGTGGTAAGTTCCGCCGAAGGGATGTGGAATAGTGCTCTGGAGGTGTTGCGGGGATAGCCGGAGCCTCTAAACATGATTATAAAGTCCCTTTTCTAAAACGCGAAGGTGCACGACAATGAGTGCGGGGATTTCTCCCGCGCTTTTTTTTTTACCCCCAACATGGACAGTTTCTGCCATATTGTAACAATCCTTGGGTTTCATGGGGTATAATCAGGGTGTCCTTGTATGGTAATGTAGGGGAAGAAGATCTCCATTTTTTCCAGGAAACGCTATTTTTAAGGAGGCCTTTTCGTGAGCCAGAATATACAAATCAATTTGAACCAACGAACCATGCCCTTTTTGCAGGATCAAGACCCCAAAGTTTTTTCAACGGAAAGGCTCCCCGGGGAGGTTCCTTCTTTTGACGCTCTTCTTCAGGAGAGCCTTGTAAAGGTGAATACGCTTCATAAGACCGCAGATCGCGAGACTCAGAGGCTTGCTCTGGGTGATGTCGAGGATATTTCCCAGGTGGTGACGGCGGTTTCGCAGGCAGAACTGGCTCTCAAACTGGTGGTGGAGATTCGGAACAAGCTTGTGGATGCGTACCAGGAAATCGCACGAATGTCCGTATAACCTTTATGGAGACAGCGAAAGAAAAGCTTTATGGATAAGCTGAAGGAGATTTTCGGAAAAATCCTCTCCTTTCTAGGGGGATTGGCGCTCTGGCAAAAACTCTCTCTTCTCGGAGCGGGAGCATTGGTGCTGGGGGCGCTCTTCCTTGTTGTCTTTTGGGCGGGGCGTACTACCTACGAGCCCCTCTTTGCGAAGCTTGATGTAGATGATCAGGCTTCCATTGTGGCTATTCTGAAGGAAGAAAAAATTCCCTATCGCATTGATCCCGGAGCCAACGCCATTCTTGTCCCCCGGGAGACGGTCTATGAAACTCGTCTTGCCCTTGCAAAAGATGGGCTCCCCCGGGGGGGAAGCGTGGGGTACGAACTCTTCGATGACTCCAAGATGGGGATGAGCGATTTTCAACAGAAGATCGCGTACCTCCGGGCGTTGGAGGGAGAGCTTACCCGGACAGTGCAGGAGATTGACGCTGTGGAGTACGCGAAGGTAAACATCGTTATTCCAGAACAACGCCTTTTTCTCGAACAGCAGCAGCCCTCCACGGCTTCTGTACTTGTGCGGCTTAAGCCGGGAAAAACCATGGGCCCCGAGCAGGTAAAGGCTATTGTTCACCTGATGGCCCGAAGTGTGGAAGGGCTGCTCATGGATAACATTACTGTGGTGGATACCGCAGGAACGGTGCTCTCCGACATGATTGGGGATGAAAATTTCATCTACGGCACCGGAGCCGATGGCCGAGGGGTCTCCTCGGTGCAGCGGGAGCTGGAGCGGCAGCAGGAGGCGGAGTTTGAACGTAAGGTCCGCATCATGCTGGAGCGGGTCTTCGGCCCCGGCAAAGCGGTAGTTCGGGTTCGGGTGGAGCTGGATTTCGATAAGCGCCGCAGCAGCATCCGGGAGTATATCCCTACCGAAACGGGGAAGGGGATTATCCGTAGCCAGCAGAACATGGAAGAACTCTACGAGGGGCCTGGAGGCTATCCGGGAGCCCCTCCTGGAACGACAACCAACATTCCGGGGTACGTGGTTCCTCCTGGAACGCAGGGTGATAGTGAGTACAGCAAGACCGAGACGGTAACCAATTACGACATCACCACCCGGGAGGAGGAGCAGGTGGATACCCCAGGGGGTGTGCGGAGGGTAAGTGCCTCGGTGCTGGTGGATGCGGAGCTGGAACCGCCGGAGCTTGAAGGGCTTCGGGATGCCGTCTCCGCCGCCATAGGGCTGAATTTCGCCAGAGGAGACAATCTGGTGATTCATCCCATCCGATTCTCCACCACCTTCATGGATGCCATGCTCGCCCAGCTTCAGGCGGAACGGCGGCAACAGCTCATCGTGATCCTCGTCATCTCTGCCCTGGCCCTTCTCGCAGCGGTGCTCGCCGCCATCTGGTGGCTCCGGCGCCGTCGGCGTCTCCAGGCACTGATGGGATCTCCGGAGGCTCCTCTCCCCTCGCTTCAGGATCTTATGGAGAACCCGGAACTTCTCGGGGATAATGAAATCGTGGTGCTGGAAGAGCAGCTCAAGGCTTACGCCATGAGGCATCCCGAGGAAGTTGCTCTGCTTATCAATAATTGGCTTGACGAGGACTAAGG
This sequence comes from uncultured Synergistaceae bacterium, assembly GCA_964539095.1. Lineage (GTDB taxonomy): Bacteria > Synergistota > Synergistia > Synergistales > Aminiphilaceae > DAIPKP01. The sequence goes on along the minus strand of CAZIFL010000014.1, from coordinate 42,218 downwards.
AGGTTGCGCCATGGCGAAATCCGGCGGTAAAAAAGATCTTGACGGGCGCACAAAATCGGCGATACTTCTCGTGGCCCTTGGGCCGGATATCGCCTCGGGGATCTATAAGCACCTTGAGGAGAGCGTCATTGAGATTCTCACACTGGAGATCGCAAATCTTCGCAAAATAGATGCGGAAACCAAGGCGGCGGTCCTGAAGGAGGCTCAGGAGATCCTGATGGCCAAGGAGTTTCTCACCCAAGGTGGGGTGGACTATGCCCGAACCCTTCTGGAGAGTGCCCTTGGCCCCGAACGCGCTCAGGAAATTCTGCGTCGCATCACTGCGAGCCTTCAGGTACGCCCCTTCGACTTCATGCGGCATACCGATGCCTCCCAACTTTTAAGCTTTATTCAGGGAGAACATCCCCAAACGATAGCTCTCATTCTTTCGTACCTCTCGCCGGAACAGGCGGCGGCGATCATGGGAGGCCTTGGGGCCAACGTGCAGTGGGAAGTGGTCCGACGTATCGCCACCATGGACCGGGTGACCCCCGAAGTATTGCGGGAGGTGGAACGGGTGCTTGAACGAAAACTCAGCAGCGTCCTTGGTCAGGATTTCACCGCCGCCGGAGGCATTGATGCGGTGGTGGAGATTATCAACCGTGTGGACCGGGGAACCGAGCGCAATATCATGGAGTCGCTGGAAGAAAAAGATCCCGATCTTGCAGAAGAGATCAAGCGGCGTCTCTTCGTCTTCGAGGATATCATGAGTCTGGACGATCGCTCTCTCCAGAGAGTACTCCGAGAGGTGGACGTAAAGGATCTCTCTCTCGCTCTCAAGGGAGCCACCGAGGATCTGCGTCAGAAGTTTTTCCGGAACATGTCCCGCCGTGCGGCGGAAATGCTCGAAGAAGACATGCAGTTTATGGGCCCCGTCCGGGTACGGGACGTGGAAGAGTGCCAGCAGAAGATCGTCAGCGTGGTGCGGCAGCTTGAAGACGCCGGGGAGATCGTCATAGCCCGCGGTGGAGAGGAAGAGTTGGTTGTCTGATCTGGAACGTCGGCGGCGCTTGTACCGAGCGGTTCGCCTGATTCCCGGAGCTGTCTCTATTCCAACGGGAGAGCGGGAAAAAGTTCCCCCCGAAGGAGCTTCCGAAACGTCTGCGAAAGAGGATGCTGCCGGGGCGGAGGAGATCTCTCCCTCCGAGGTGGAGATGCGCGAACTCCGGCAGCAGAAAGAAGAACTCGAAAAGAAAATTCGGGAGCTTGCCTCTCGGGCGGAGTCCTCTTCAAGGCGTGTTCTTGATGTGGAAGAGATGATGCGCACGAGGGAAGAGGAGTTTCAGCGCAAGGAAAAATCCCTTCGGGAAGAGCTGGAGCAGACCCTCGAAAAAGAGCGCCAGACCGCCCGGAGTGAGGGGCTCGAAGAGGGCCGCACCAAAGGATACGAAGAGGGGCGCCAGAAGGCTCTGGAAGAGGCCAGAAAGCTCTATGCGGAACGCTTTGACTCACTGGTGACTCTTCTTGAGGGAACGTACAAAAAAATAGAGGAAAAGCTCGAAATTCTTGCGGAAGGTAATCAACACCGCCTTATCCGCATGTGGGAGGTTGTTCTCGGTAATCTGCTCCGGCGGGAAGTCCACCTGAATGAGGCCACCGCTATGGAGATCCTTCGCTCGGTCTTGCAGCGCCTTACAGACCGGGATCGTATCGTCGTCTACCTGCACCCCTCTGATCTGGAGATGGTAACGAACCGGCAGGAGGAATTCACCGATATCCTGCGAGGAATTCAGCACATAGAATTTCTGCAGGATCCCCAGGTGGACCGGGGGAGCTGCCTTGTGGAGAGTAGCATGGGGATCTACGATGCCCGGTGGCGGACCCAGCTCGAAGGGGTTGCCGAAGAGGTAAACCAGGTGCTTCTTGATGAGGGAGCCCGAGAGGAAACCCATAATGAAGGCGCCGAATAGATCTACGGATTTTCTGGAGGTGCTTGAGGGGCGGCTCCGCGGTTTTGACGGAGTACGTATCAACGGCAAGGTCTCCAAGGTTGTCGGGCTTGTGGTCGAATCCCGAGGTCCGGATGTTCAGGTAGGAGATCTTTGCGAAATCCGCTACCGTCGGAAGAACAAAATTCTTCGGGCCGAGGTGGTGGGCTTCCGGGATGACCGGGTGCTCCTCATGCCTCTGGGGGATCTTCAGGAGATCGGTCCAGGATGTGACGTGGTGGCCATGGGTAAGCCTCTGGGCGTTCATGTCGGCTCTGCCCTGCTCGGCAGGATTCTGGATGGTATGGGAAGACCCATGGATGGAGGGGGGCCCGCCGCTACTGTTGCCTACTATCCCCTCTATGCGGAACCTCCCCACCCCCTTCGGCGCAAGCTCATCCGAACCCCCCTCTCGGTGGGGGTGAAGTGCATGGATGGTCTTCTCACTCTGGGGCAGGGACAGCGCGTGGGGATATTTTCCGGCTCCGGTGTGGGAAAGAGCACCCTTCTTGGCATGATGGCCCGGAACACCGTGGCAGACATCAACATCATCGCTCTCATCGGAGAGCGAGGCCGAGAAGTGCGGGAGTTCGTGGATCGGGATCTCGGAGAAGAGGGGCTCAAACGCTCCGTCGTCGTTGTGGCCACCTCGGATCAGCCCCCCCTTGTACGGCTCAAGGCATCTCTCACCGCCACAGCCATTGCGGAGTACTTCCGGGATCAGGGGGCCTCGGTGCTCCTCATGATGGATTCCGTCACCCGTATCGCCCTGGCCCAGCGTGATGTTGGGCTTGCGGTGGGGGAACCCCCCGCCACCCGGGGATACACCCCCTCGGTCTTTGCATTTCTCCCCAGGCTTCTGGAACGCTCCGGGGCGGGGGAGACCGGGAGCATTACCGGGCTCTACACCGTGCTTGTAGAGGGAGATGATATGAACGAGCCCGTGGCGGATGCGGTGCGCGGTATCCTGGACGGTCACGTGGTGCTCTCCCGGGATCTGGCGGCCCGAAATCACTATCCCGCCATTGATTTGCTCCGCAGCATCAGCCGCGTGATGCCCTTCATCGCCGAGGAAGCCCAGATGGAGGCGGCCCGCAGAGTTCGGGAAGTTCTCTCCATTTACGAAGATGCCCGTGACTTGGTGAACATCGGGGCATATAAAGAAGGCTCCAACCCCAGAATCGACTGGGCTCTCCGCTGGGTGGAGCCTGTGAATGCCTTTCTGCGTCAAGGTATGGCGGAACATGTTCCCTTCGAAAATACCCTTTCACTTCTGCAGGGTCTTGTTTCTGAAGAATAGCTCGAAGGAGAAGAAAAATGAACTCTATCGTACGATACCAACGCATTCTCCGTACTCGGGAGCAGCAGCGTGAGGTGGTACAGAAGGAGCTTGCGGCCTGTGTCGAATCTGAGCAGCAGGTAAAGGGAGCCCTGCTCACCCTCGAAGAAGAACATCTTTCTGCTATGGAAAGCTTCGAGACCACCTCCGTGCAGGGGCTCTCGGTACAGGAACTCTGGATGAGCCGTCAGATGGTGCAGCTTCTGGAAGGCAAAATCGAGCGCTCTCAGGAGCAGCTCGAAGAGGTGCAGGAGAATATCCAGAAGACCCAGTCCCTCCTCTTCGAATGCCACAAGGAGGTGCGGGTTATGGAGACCTACATGGGAAAGCTCCAGGAGCAGCAGAAAGGCCTCCGGGAGGCTGCGGAGCAGCGGGAGCTGGACGATTTCGGGGGGAGTGCCTTCCTCAGGAGAAGACGTGATGAAACCCAATCTCTCTAACTTTTCTAAAGCTCTACAGCGCATTGAGGAGATTCAGGGGCGCTTTGTCACCCCGCGGATGCCGGAGAACGAGCCTTCCTCCCGGAGTTTTACCCGGGAACTCGCTGCCGCTCAGGGGACGCCTCCCACCTCGCCGCCAGTGCGCAGGAAGCCTTCCGGCGATGTGGTAGAGCTGTCCGGCTCTGTTGAGGAGCGCCTTCGGGAGCTACAGAACGCCAAAAACCGCTCTTCCCGTAGTGCGGGCTCTTCCTGGCAGCAGGAGATTCTTCAGGCATCGCGGGAATCCGGGCTTCCGCCGGAACTTCTTCGGGCCATGATGCAGGTGGAATCGGGAGGCAACCCCCGTGCGGTATCCCCCAAGGGAGCCATGGGACTCATGCAGCTTATGCCGGGAACCGCCCGCCTCATGGGAGTTGACGATCCCTACGATCCCGAGGAGAATCTTCAGGGTGGAGCCGCCTATATGGCCCGGATGATGAAAAAATACGGAGATGACCAGGAGCTTGCCCTGGCAGCGTACAACGCCGGCCCCGGGAGAGTGGACGCCTACGGGGGGATCCCCCCCTTTCCGGAGACCCAGAACTACGTTAAAAAAGTGCTCTCTCTCTACGAGAATTTCCTGAGCGAAGAAAAAGGGCGGTGATCTCTTATGCCCATGATGGACGACGATTTTTACGAGAAAGAGCAGGATAAAAAACCTGAGGAACAGCCCAAAAAAAAGAAAAAGAAGAGCAGGACAAAGCTCTTTTTCCTTCTGTTGCTGGTTCTTGCAGGAGTATTTGGGGGTCTTCATCTTACCGGAACCTGGGATGCCCGCCCTCTTCTCTACCGCACAATCCCCTCCCTCCCTCTGGTAGGGGGGCACCTTGCCCAGTGGCTTCAGGTTCCTGAAGAATACTCTCTTACCGTGGAGGAACGCCGCGAGCTGGATCTCCGAAAACGGCAGGAGATGCTCAAGGAGTGGGAGCAGGAGCTTCGGAATACGGAAACCCTTCTCGAAAATCTTTCGCGGGATCTCACGAACAGAGAGAACATGGTGGAGGTTCGGGAGCGCCGTTTTGCCGCATCTCAGGAGGAGGTTGCAAAAAAACCCTCCGAGGATCTCTCCCAGGAAAACATCAAAAGGCTCCTTCGTGTCTACGGCGAGATGTCTGCCCGGAATGCCGCAGAGATCATGCAGAATCTGCCGGGGGAGTTGGCTGTAACCCTTCTCTCGCAAATGCCCCAGGACCAGACCGCAAACATTCTCTCCAAGATGGAGGCTCCCCGGGCTGCTTTCCTCACCCGGGAGCTTGCGAATCTTGAGCCTCCCAAGGAGTAGCGCCGAGGGCAAACAGCAGAGAAAAGCGCTAGATGAAGAAGGGAAGCCACGGGAGAAATCCCGATGGTGCATAAAGTTATGAGGCATCATGCCGATACTTATCTAAGAAAAGGCATGGTGCCTTTTTTATGGTTTTGTATGCTTTGTGCCGCCAGGGACCGGTGGGCAGGATTGCAAGGGACTGCAGATCCAAACTAGTTTACACGAAGGAGGGTCCTCCCATGATTCGGTCTCTTTGGACTGGAAGCAATGGTTTGCTTGGACACCAGACCTATCTCGACGTAATAGGAAACAATATCGCCAACACCAACACCCTGGGGTACCGCAAATCGGTACTCAGGTTTCAGGATCTCCTCTCAGACACCGTGCAGGGAGCTTCGCCCCCTGGCAACGGCCCCTCCTCTGTGGGCCCCCTTCAGATTGGAAACGGCCCCCTGGTCGGCTCCGTAAAGGTTAACTTTCTTCAGGGTCCCCTCGAGATCACCGGTAACCCTACAGATCTTGCCATCACCGGCAACGGTTTCTTCTGCGTTGAGCAGGGGGGGGATACCTACTTTACCCGGGCTGGGCGTTTCGTGCTGGATAACGAAGGTTATCTGGTGCAGCCCGGCACGGGGGCCTATCTTCTCGGGGTCCCCTACGGGGGGAATGGTATTGCACCGGCAACCGGCAAGGGGCAGCCCATGAAGCTCCCCACTCCCGGAGATCCCTCCTACACCCTCGATCCCCGGGGAACCACCGCCATGGCCTACCGCTGCAATCTTGATAGCCGCCTAGGGGAGGACGAATCCTACACCACCTCAGCCACCATCTACGATGATCTGGGAGAGCCGCATACTCTGAATCTCACCTGGACAAAAAATCCCGAAGACCCCAACATCTGGCAGTGGTCCGCTGCCCTTGCAGAGGCTCCGGAGACCAAAATCGGTACCGGTAGCGTGAGCTTCTACTCCTACGATGACCCCGATGCGGGGATCGTTGCGGGTACCCTTGTGCGTGACGGTACCGAAAACCCCACCCTTGCCTTCACCTACCCCGGCGGAGAAGCTGCCTCCATCGCTCTCGATTTCACCGGTGGCGGAGGCCCCCTGGACGGAGTTACCCAGTTTGCCTCTGCCTCCACAACACGGGCGATACTGCAGGACGGATATCCCCGGGGAACCTTCACGGGGGTCGTTGTGGGGAACGACGGCACCGTCTACGGAGAATACTCCAACCAGATTGCCTCCCCTCTCTACAAAGTCAGCCTGGGAACTGTACGTAACCCCTCGGGGCTTCGACAGGAGGGGGGAAATCTCTTTACCTTTTCCGCCAACTCCGGAGAGATCCAGTATGTTTTTGCGGGGGAAGAGGGGACCGGGGGTATCTCCTCGGGGGCCCTGGAGATGAGCAACGTGGATACCGCCGAGGCCTTTTCGGAGATTATCGTGGCCCAGCGGGGGTACCAGGCGAATACCAAGATCGTCACTACCAGTGACCACTTCCTCGACGTGGCGATCCGGACGAAGACCTAAAGGTCCTCCCCAAGAAGGGCGGTGAGCTGTATGAATATCTTTTCGCTCCTTCCCCGGTCGTTCACCGTTGAGACCGGCGGCGTTTCTCCCGGGGGAGGCCATCCTTCCCTGGAAGAACCCGAACTGCTCGGAGAAGGCCTTCTCTCAGAATCCCGAAAGGCCTTTGAGGAGCTTTTAAGCCAGGGTTTTTTGAAAGAACAGAAGGGGGATCAGCAGGACTCCTCGGGAACCGTGGGGAAGGATCTCCAGGGAGAACTTTCAGAAGATCTCAAGCTCCTGAAAGAATCAAAGGCTTTACAATCTCTTGAAGAGATCCTCTCCTCGGAGAAAACCCGTGAGATTCTCGACATTTCCGGCAGTCTCTCCTTTTTTGAAGGCACCTCCCTGATGCTCCTTCGGGAGGTGGCGCTACAGTATCTGCACTCCTCGGAGGAAGCTGTACAGGGAGAGGCGGAATATACTGAACAGAGTCTCCCCCAGGGAGAGAATTGCAAGACCGAGGCGGAGCTTATGGTTCTTCTCGCGACCCTGGATCGTAAGGGAGGTACTCCGGGTGGTTCGCAGCAGGTCTTTGTGGTACCCGAGCCCCAGAATTCTCAAGAGCCCCTTCCTCAGGGAGAGAGCGAGAAGATAGAGGCAGAGCGTATCCCCCTTCTGCCTGGAATGGATCGCAATATCGCCACCCAGAGAGGGGAGGCTCCTCTCTCTTCAGAAGCCCTCCAGGAGATCCTCGGGGAGACGATAAAAGAAGAGTCCCTCCTTTCGAGGATGCCGGAAGATAAAACCTCCGAAGAATCGTTCCTTTCCGGGAAGATTCCCGAGGAGACGGTGCTGGGAAAGGGCCTTTTCTCCGAAGAGCACACCGGGGAAAAAATAACTCAAAAAGCGCCTCTTTTTCCCCAAGAGGTTTTCCCTGTAGTCGCTCCCAAGGGGGAGACGGGAAAAATTGCCGAAAGAAACAACTCCGGAAAAGACAGCGACGAGAACCTTTCTTTGAAAACGGAAAAGCCCACTGGAGAGATCCCTCTTTTTGGGGAGCCTTCCAAAGAAGAGGAAGCCTCTCCGTTGCTCCTGAGGCCTCTTGCGGAACCTTCGGAAGCCCCTCTCCCGGAGAAAGAACCCCCAAAGCGTATCTCCGCTCTTCGCGAAATAGGGGAGCAGATCTCGAGGGGCTCTCTGGCGGAGGAAGTGGTTCAAAGCTCCGCCCCCACCTCTCTTGCTGGGGAGAGAGGTGGAAACCATCTTTTGAACCGGGGAGGAGCAGGATCCTCAGAATCTCCCCAGGCCTCTTCCGGGGAGTTGCCCCGAATTCTCTCTTCGGCAGAGGGAGAAGAGGCCTCCGGAGGCAAGAGCTTTCAGGATTCTCAGAAATTTCTTTTTTCCTCAAGAACGGGGGAATTGAGAGAATCCCTTTCTTCGCGCGATGCGGGGGAGAAGCCTTCTTTCGAGCAGCATCTTGAATCGCGTAACGCAGGCGGAGTGTCTGTAGCCTCCGCCTCCCAGGCTCCCCGTGGTGCCGAGAGTTCCGTCCCTTCCGGAAGCTATACCCTCCCCCAGCGGGGGCTTCCCTCCCTTGGGGAGGGAGTGGCCGCTACGGTGCGGATAGTGCGCACCTTCCAGGGGAGCCGAGCTCAGATCATCGTAGATCCCCCTGCCCTCGGCCGGGTTACCATATCGCTTCAGAGCACCGATCAGGGGATGAGTGCGGTGCTCCGGGTGGATAATGAGGGGCTGCGGCAGCTTTTACAGTCCCAGATGGAGCTTCTCCGTTCCTCCCTCCAGCAGCAGGGAGTGGCGGTAACAAGTCTCTCGGTGGATGTCCGCCAGGGGGGGGATCAGGCCTCTTCCGGGGGAAATCCCCGGGAGGATCAGGCCTCCCGAAGGCGAGCCGGAGGGATACCGGGGAGCTACGATCTGGAAGGGGAAGATAATCTGCCCACCTACCAGCTGGATATGGAGCGCGGGCTTCTTTCCTGGACCGCCTGAAAAGAATCACCCCTTTAGAAAGTCTGCAGGAGTTCCGAAAAAGGATATGAAACTTCATAGGGATGTGGAGTGTGACCATACGCAAGGGATTGCGACTCGAACAGAACTCTTTTTCCGATCTACAAACCGAACATCACGAAAACATCACCAGCAAATAAGGAGGAATGTGCCATGTTGCGATCCCTTATGTCCGGAGTTTCCGGGGTAAAAGCACACCAGACCATGCTCGACGTGACGGCTAACAATATTGCCAACGTCAACACCACGGGCTTTAAAAAGTCTGTCACCATCTTTCAGGATCTTCTCTATCAGGATGCCCGGGGATCTTCCATGCCCAACGAGGATGCGGGATACGGAGGGACCAACCCCATGCAGGTGGGCTCTGGTGTCAAGGTGGGGGCCATTGAGACCATCCACAGCCAGGGGAACCTTGAGTATACCGGAAGCCGGAACGATATGATGATTCAGGGGGACGGCTACTTCGTTCTCAAAGAGGGGCTCTCCACCGTGTATTCCAGGGCGGGGAACTTCGGTCTGGACGGCTCCTCGAATTTGGTGCAGTCCGGCACGGGGTATCTGGTGCAGGGGTACTCCATGACCCAGGATCCTAACGATCCCGCACGGTATATTCAGGGAACCACCCTCCAGAACATCAACATCCCCGTAGGGCAGAAGCTCCCCGCTAAGGAGACCTCCCTGGTGGGGTACCGTTGTAACCTTGATGCCCGAGTGCCGAGCTACCTCCCCACAGGACTTACCATTCAGGGGACGACCCAGACAACCACCATCGGCGGTGTGCAGTATTCCATTACCTTCGATGAGGAGGATGGCGCCCCGGTGCGAGGAGTGGGATCCCAGTTCATGCGGATCGACTTCACGAACCCAAACACGGGAGTTGTCACCCCCCTGCGCCTCTACATGGAGGGCATTGATGCCAACGGCGTGCCTCAGCTGACCTTTCAGGAGACCGTAAGCGGGAGCCTGGGGACGGCTGCGACTGTGGGGCGTACGAGTATTTCTCTGAGTGGACTTACCGGAGGTCCTTACGCCGCAGGCGATACGCTTGACATGGGGACGGTAACTTACACCATAACTGGTGTTACTACCACTCCCGGGGGACTTACGATTTTTGAACTCGACCAGCCGATACAACCGAATGGCGAAGCTTCGGCGGGCGATACCATAACCATAACGCAGCCCGGTCCGGTTACGAGCACTGGCACCTTAGATTACAACGCAACGGTTAATGTGTCCGGGGTCTTTCTGGATGGCCTTCCGGCAGGAGCTGTCTTTCAGGCGGGGGATATACTTACCATCGGTGGCGATGAATATGTGCTCCATGAAGGGATCACCGTTCCTGCTTCCGGAGAAGCCCTCGTACAGGTCTCTTCGGTTATCGTCAACAATGTTGTTTCCCCCTCTGTTGCCACGATTGTTGGCCAGTCGGAGCAGCTCAGTGGTGTTACCGCTCTTTTCGGTGGCACCGATGTTACCTCCTACGATCCTGCTACGGGGCTTCTGACCATCCAGAACGGGCCGGACAAGTGGGAGCTGAATGTGCTGGATACCCTGGATCTGGAATACATGTCCTTTAAGGACCCCAACGATCCCACTCGCACCTGGCAGGTGTTGGTGGAGTTCGATAATCTCCAGTCCACCCAGAGCGGCTTCAAACTCTGGTACGTCTCTTCGGACGGAGCAGACCGCGAGGTTTCCACCTTCTCCGCCACGGGAACTGTTATTACTTCGGCTGGGACGAGTGTCGCTGCGGGTACCGGGGGGGATTCCGTTGTGGTGGGAGGTCTTCCTGCGGGAATGCAGTTTAACGTTGGAGATATCCTTACCCTTGCGGGGAGTAATCAGGAGTATGTTATTACGGCGCCAATGACTGTTCCTACTCCCTCTGCCAATGTGACTCTTACGGTTTCTCCCGCAACGGTTCCCGTAGGTGCCACAGCGGCTGTAACAATCTCCAACCCCTACCCTCTCTACTTCAACAACGATGGTACCTTCCGGAATTACGAGGCATCTCCGACTATTCCCTCTCTGCAGCTGGATGATGGTAATGGCAACGCTCTGAACGTTTTCCTTCAGGCTTCCAGCGCCGGCAGGGCTATGGAGATCCGGGCTTCGGATAATAACAATCCCGCGGGTCCTCCCGCCGCCGGGGACGCTCCTAGGGCGGATGTGCTTGCCACGCTGAACCAGCGGCTCACAAGCGTTCATGCCACCAAGGTGGATATCTACGACTCTCTCGGTAATGCTCACACCTTGGAGGTAAGTTGGGAGAAGCTGGAGCTGGAAAACCCCGACAGCGGCATGGGACAGTGGCGCTGGCGAGCTTGGTTCCCCGAGGATGGGGACTCCTTTATCCCCCTCTCTCCCGCATCGGGAATCATCACCTTCGACGAGAACGGCATGATCAAGGGGAGCGATGTCTTTACCCTGGAGGTGCAGTTCTCTGCCATCGGTGCGAATAATGCGGATGTCAAGCTGGACTTCTCCGGCCGCTCCTTTAACGAGGAGCCCATCGAAGGGGTTACCCAGTTCGGCTCTGCCTCCACCACCAAGGCCTACTATCAGGACGGCTATGCCATGGGAGTGCTTCAGGACTACTCCGTAGGTCCCGACGGCACCATTACCGGGGTCTACAGCAACGAACAGCGGCGCCCTCTGGCCACCATCGCCCTTGCCCTCTTCGCCAACCCCGAAGGGCTGCAGAAGGTTGGAGATACCTGCTTCCGCTCCACCTCCAACTCTGGCCTTGCCCAGGTGGTTTCTCCCCAGAGCGGAGGAGCCGGGAAGATTCTGGGAGGCAATAAGGAGATGTCCAACGTGGATCTCACGGAGGAGTTCATCACCCTCATCAAGGCCCAGCGTGGCTTTCAGGCCAGCGTTCGTACCGTTACCACCAGCGATTCGGTGCTGGAAGAGCTTGTCAACATCAAGCGGTAGTATTCGCATACCCGCTTGAAGGGCTCTTTCTAAGGCCCGGGAAAGGATAGGAGATCGTGATGGAGATACAGGGAACAGCAAGTGCCCAGGGAACCTCTCAGGGGGCGAGCATTGCCAAGTCGGCTAGCGATACGCTGGGGAAGGATGACTTTCTCAAGATCCTCATTACCCAGCTTACGCATCAGAACCCTCTGGAGCCCATGGAGGATAAGGAATTTATCGCCCAGATGGCCCAGTTCAGCTCTCTGGAGCAGATGACCAATATTGCTGCGGGAATGGAGAACCTTGCCAACTTCTCCATGATCAATGCGGTGAGCTTTATTGATCGCACCGTGGCCTACGTGGACGGTGACGGATCTGTTCAGGAGAGTGTCGTGACCGGGGTAGCCTTCGATAACGGTGCGGTGGTGCTGACTCTCAATAACGACAGCGCTATCTATCTCGACAGCGTCATCGCTGTCTCCTAGGGCAGAGAGGAGGAGAATGCCATGTTACGTTCACTTCTCTCTGGTGTGACAGGGCTGAAAAGCTACCAGACCTTTCTGGATGTCACGGGAAACAACGTGGCCAACGTCAATACCCTGGGCTTTAAAAAAAGCAGCGCTACCTTTGAAGATCTGCTCTATCAGACCCAGTTTGCGGGAACCCGGGCAAACGATACCATGGGAGGTGTCAACCCCAAGCAGATCGGTCTCGGCACCCGTATCGGAGCTATTGAAAAGATCTATACCCAGGGAAATGTCGAGAATACCGGGGTAAATTCGAACATGGCCATTGAGGGGAACGGTTTTTTCGTTCTCAACTACGGCGGACAGACCTACTACACCCGGGCGGGAAACTTTGTAAAGGATGGCTACGGCAATCTGGTGCAGGCGGGGAACGGTTTTAATCTTCAGGGATATATGTACCAGCAGGATAAGAGCGCTCCGGGGGGCATCAGGCTTTCGGATACCCTCTCCACGGTGAACATCCCCATGGGGCATAAGCTCTCTGCGGAGGCTACAAACCTTATTGCTTACCGTTGCAACCTTGATGCGGGGGTGGATCCCTTTCTGCCCTCGGGGATCCCCGAGCTGACCATGAACATGACCTTCCCCGACGGAGCGACGCCGGCGAATGAGATTGATTACAGCGTGCAGTTCGAAGCGGGGGATACGGCAGCCAACTTTCTTACCATCCACTTCGAAGATCCCGGCGGCGCAGTAAGCGACATCACTTTTGAGACCACGGGAATCAACGCGGCCACGGGAAAACCTATCTTGAACCTTACCTCGGGAGCTACCATCACCCTTGGAGGAGTGGCGTATCCGGTTACCTATGATCCCGCCACAGGAGAGCTTGCGGTGGGGGAGGGGGGGAACCGGCAGGTGCTCAATCTTAACGAGACCATGACCTTCTCAGCCTTTACCGTGGAGGATACTGCTGCAGGGAGCACGTACGATGTCCTTGCGGAGTTTGATGCGGATGGGGCGGAGCTTGTCTTCTGGGTGAGCCAGGATGGAGCTGCCCCTACCCGTCATACCGTGCCAGTGAACTATAACCGGGATGGTTCCTTCCAGAATATCGATCTTACGGCGGTTGCTCCTCCTCTGCCCGGGTCTCTGGCTACGAATATGATCCTGGAGATGAAGGATACAGGAACTGCTTTTACCCTTAAGTGGCTTGATCCGGGGCTTCCGGTTACCTCGGGGGTGTACAAGGAGGTGGCCACCATCTCCCAGAAGCTTGATAGCGTCTATTCTACTACCTACCCCATCTACGACTCTCTTGGCAACAAGTACATGTTGGAGATGACTTTTAAGAAGCTCGGGATCAATACCTGGTCGTGGGATGTGGCGATCGACTCTAATGTCAGCCTTCCGATTATGGGAGGGAGCGGTGTTATCAGTTTTGGTCCCGATGGGAAGATCGTGGATCCCGGTGATTTGACACTGGAGATCGACTTCTCTGCCGCTGGAGCGGGGCGGGAGACGATAAAGCTTGATCTCCTTGGAGAGACCATGGGCGATGGCCTTGGAGGGGTGACGCAGTTCGGCTCTCCCTTCACCACCAAGGCTTTCTATCAAGATGGGCACAGCATGGGGGTTCTGGTAGATTTTCAGGTACAGGCAGACGGTACGGTGATGGGAATATACGACAACGAGTATATTGTTCCCTTTTATCGGATTCCTCTCGCCATGTTTGCCAACGCCGGGGGCTTGAACCAGGCGGGGGATAACGTCTACGTGGTGGGTTCCAACTCAGGGATGCCGCAGCTGGTGATGCCTCTGGAAGAGGGAGCAGGACAGATCCTTGGAGGAAACCTGGAGTACTCCAACGTGGATGTTGTGGAAGAGTTCGTGAATATCATCAAGGGGCAGCGAGGGTATCAGGCTAACGCTCGGATGGTGACCACCAGCGACTCTATTCTGGAAGAGACCATCAATCTCAAGCGGTAACGCTGACAAAAGGCAGAGAGATAAGGGGCTTTTGCCCCTTTTCTCCCTGCTCTTTTTTTGCTACGCTTGCCCGAGTTTTTCTGGAAGAGAGCAATGAGGTGGTGAGAGTGATACAACTCCACAGAATAAACGGTTCTGCCTTTATGGTGAATCCCGATCATATCGAAACGGTGGAGGCCAACCCGGATACGGTGGTGCTTCTCCATAACGGTCATCGTTATGTGGTGACGGAGACTCCTGAAGAGGTGCGCCGGAGCATTGTGGCGTACCGTCGGGAGATTTTTTCGGGCTTTCCCGGCTGGAGCGGGGGGCCTTCTGGAGGACTCCCCAAGATGTCCCAAGGCTCTTCCGGTGTGTTACAATAAAAGACATCTTGTGCCAGGATGGCATCAGCCCATGCCCAGGGAGGTGGCGTTGTAGTGGATCTCGCAACCATTATAGGTTTATCTCTCGCTCTTGTTCTTGTTATCGGGGGAATCATTGCAGGAGGAGAGCCGGGAGCCTTTGTGGATTATCAATCCATGCTCATCACCGGAGGAGGTACTCTGGGGGCGGTTATCATGGCTACCTCTATGGAGCAGCTTAAAACGCTTCCCAAGGTCATCCGGAGGGGATTTTTTGCAACATCTCCGGACATGATCGGTCTGGTGCAGACCCTGGTAAGCTTTGCCGAAAAGGCGCGGCGAGAAGGGCTTCTTGCCCTGGAAGAGGATGCAGGGCAGCTGGAGGATGTCTTTATCAGCAAATCTATTCAGCTTGTGGTGGATGGTACTGATCCGGAGCTGGTGAAGGCCATTCTTGATACGGAGATCGGCCTTCTTGAGGAGCGTCACTTCGAAGGAAAGAAGATGCTGGATCTCATGGGGGAGATCGCCCCCGCCTTCGGTATGCTGGGTACCCTGGTGGGGCTTATCATGATGCTCAAAAATCTGGATGATCCCGATGCCCTGGGGCCCGGTATGGCGGTGGCTTTGATCACAACCTTCTACGGCTCCTTTATCGCCAATGTCTTTGCCATCCCCCTGGCGAAGAAGCTCGCCTCTCGAACCAAAGAAGAAATTCTCTCCCGAGAACTTATTGTGGAGGGGGTTCTCTCCATTCAGGCGGGGGAAAATCCCCGGATTGTGGAAGAGAAGCTCAAGGTTTTTCTCCCTCCCAAGCTTCGTCAGGATTTGGAAGAGCAGAAGCGGGGAGGCAAGGAAGAGGTGGAGGCCTAAGCGTTTTACAGATAAACAGAAGGGGCGGAGTGCGTCATGGCGAGAAGAAGAAAACAGCAGGAGGAGAGCGCTGTCAACTGGCTTACCACCTATGGAGACATGGTGACATTGCTCCTTACCTTTTTTGTGCTTCTCTTTTCCTTTTCCACCATCGATGTGGTAAAATTTAAAAAACTCATTCTCTCCTTTCAGGGGGCCATCGGGGCCCTGCCGGGGGGGGAGACCCTGCAACAGAGCCCGGAGATCTTCGGGGGGGCTGCAGGGACCGATGCGGGGGATGCCCGGCGCCAGACCCAGGATATTCTGGAGGTGACGCGAAAGATCCAAACGCTCATTCGGGATGAGGGGCTGGAGGAGGATGTCACCGTACAGATCTCCGAGAGAGGGGTTACCATCTCCCTGGCGGATCAGCTTCTCTTTCTTCTCGGCTCATCCGATCTTCTCCCTGGGGGAAAACGGGTGCTCTCCAAGCTGGGAGAGATCTTGCAGCTTGTCTCGATACCTGTGGCTGTGGAGGGACATACGGATGCGCTTCCTCTCCGGGGAGGTCCCTATAAGGATAATTGGGGGCTCTCTTCAATCCGGGCCGCCACGGTGGCATCCTACCTTTATGATGCTGGGGGGCTCTCTCCCTATCGTCTCAAATCTGTGGGATACGGTCAGTACAAGCCGCTGGTTCCTAACGATACCGAGGAGCACCGAGCTTTGAATCGGCGGGTTGATCTTGTGCTTCTTTCGCAGTATGCCCAGCAGTAGCTTTGATATTCTGAAGTCCTGGAGGGGTAGAGCATGAAACGGCTTCTCATCTTTATACTCATAGCTGTGGTGGCGTTGGTCCTCGGGGTGGGGGGAGGGATTTTCGTGGGAAGAAACTTCCTCGGAAAGCCCGTTCCCGTGAGCCAGGGAGATCAGGGGTTTGTGCCGGGGCCGGTGGTCCCCCTTGGAGGGTTTACGGTGAATCTTGCCGATAAGGAGGTTCACGTGCTTCGTGCCCAGATAGCTCTGGAGCTTACCTCTGACAAGGCGGGAAAAGAGATTGCCCAGCCCTCATGGCAGAGCCTCTTGCGCAACGATGTGCTTCTGCTTCTTAAAGATCAGCGTTACGACGATATGCGGAGCGGCGAGGGGATGCTGGAGCTTGCCCAGCAGCTGAAGAGGCGGCTCAATGCCATTCTCCCCCTGGTGGACAGGAAGCCCCCGGTTCTCCGTGTCCTTTTCGAGGAGTTTATTATTCAGTAGACCTGCCGAAATGCCTTTGGAAGGAGGTGGCCTGCCGTGGTGCCTGAAGTAATGTCACAAGGGGAAATTGATGCTCTTCTTTCTGCTCTAAGTAGCGGAAGTGTGGATATCGATGCCATTAACGAAGAAAAAAAAGAGCGGAAGGTAAAGCTCTACGATTTTCGAAGGCCCGATAAATTCAGCAAGGATCAGCTGCGGGCGATCCAGATGATCCATGAGGCCTTTTCCCGGCAGATGACCACCGCTCTCTCTACCATGGTGCGCTCCATGGTAGGGGCTGAAGTTGTTTCGGTGGATCAGATTGCCTACGATGAGTTTGTACGCTCCCTGGTGCAGCCCACTAGCATTGCGGTGCTTGAGATGTACCCCCTTACGGGAAATGCGGTGATGGAGATGACGCCGCAGCTTGTCTTTGCCATCATCGACCGGCTTTTAGGGGGGAAGGGGGAGCCTCTGCGGAAGGTGCGGGAGCTTACGGATATTGAGCGTACCGTGATTGAACGGGTCTACATGCGCCTTCTGGAGCTTCTGGAAGAGAGCTGGAGCACCGTGGTGGATGTGCGCTTCCGTTACGACAGCCTGGAGAGTAACCCCTTCTTTGTGCAGATCTGTCCCGGTACGGATATGGTGCTTCTCGTAACCCTCAAGGTGGATCTCGGCGAGGTGGAGGGTATTGTCAATCTCTGCATACCGCATCTGGTGATGGAGCCTTTCATGGATAAGCTCAGCTCCCAGCAGTGGTTTGCTTCCACAGGAAGAAAGAGCATCCAGGGGAGCCGGGAGGCTCTGAGCAAGAGGATGAAGGATGTCACGGTGCCTCTCGCTCTGGAGCTGGGGCACACGGTGCTCAGCCTGCAGGAGGTTCTTGAGATGCAGAGGGGTGACGTGATCCGCCTTGAAGGAACTACCAGGGATAATCTCGGTCTTCGTGTGGGGAATAAGGTGAAGTTCCTGGCCCAGCCGGGAAGGCACAACGATAATTATGCTGCCCGCATTGTTTCGGTGGAGCGGGATGAGGCGTATGAGGAGGAAGAGGAGGAGTAGGTCATGGTGGACGAACTGCTGAGCCAGAATGAAATAGACGCCCTCCTGGGAGGAGTCTCTCTGGATGATGGGGGAGACGCCGGCCTCTCTTCGGAAGATCAGGAGATCCTTGATGAGGTTGGCAAGCTTTTCTCAGGTGCTCTTTCTGATGTAGCGGGGATGCTTACAGGGAAAGAGGTCCAGACGGAAGTTCTCTCTTTGGGGGTTCTCTCACAGAGTGATTATGCGGATTCCTTCCAGGGGGCGCAGACCTTTGTCTACAACCTCCGATGTGACGGCCTTGATAAGGCCGATGCGGCGGTGGTTCTCTCTGCCAGAAGCACCCTTCTTCTGGCGGATCTGATGATGGGAGGAGATGGCAAGGATCTCCCCGAAGAGGTGAATGATCTCTACCTCAGCGCCTCCCAGGAGGGGTTGAGCCAGGTTCTCGGTACTGCCTTTACGAGTGTTAGCGGCCTTCTGAAGGGGGCTCGCTTTGTCCCCGAAAACGCTTCAGGGAAACTCTCTGAAGCGGGATGGACCCCCTTTGCAGAGAGAGCTGCGGAGGATTCTCTCTGGGTGCTTCGCCTGAACTCTTCGGTGGCGGATGTGGGAGAGATGGATTTTGCCTTTCTCATGCCTCTGGAGAACGCCTCTGCTCTGGCCGCGAAGATTCGGGAGATTCTTTCTCCTCCTAAGGAGGAAAAGCCTGCTCCGGCAACTGCAGCCCCCGGGGTTCCCTCTGCTCCTCAGCCTCAGAGGGCTTCTGCTCCTATGGGCGGAGGGGGGGGGTATCCTCTTCCAGATTCTCCGCAACCTGTAATGGCGGCTCCTGTGGATGTGCGCTCTGCGGAGTTTTCCCAGTTTGCTCCGGAGGGTGCCCCGGGAGTTCCTTCTAATCTCGGACTGATACTTGACATACCCGTACGTGTTACGGTAGAACTTGGAAGAACGAGAAAGACCGTGGGGGAAGTTTTGAACTTATCCCCCGGTTCCGTGGTAGAATTGGACAAACTTGCGGGAGAGCCTGTGGATGTTCTGGTTAATGGTAAGCTAGTTGCCCGGGGAGAGGTCGTCGTGATCGACGAAAACTTTGGTATTCGAGTTACCGAGATTGTGAGCCGGGCTGAACGGGTTAAATCGGTGGGAATGTAGAAAAAGCACCATGCAAATAGATGATAGGGGGGATTGGTGGCATGCCAAGCGTTCTTATCGTGGACGATGCGGCCTTTATGCGGATGATGCTGAAGGATATTCTGTCCAAGAACGGTTATCAGGTGGTAGGAGAAGCGGAGAATGGAAAAGTGGCGGTCTCCATGTACGAGGAGCTTAAGCCCGATGTGGTTACCATGGATATTACCATGCCCGAGATGGATGGTATTACTGCGGTGAAGGAGATAAAAAAGGCGAGTCCCAATGCGAAGGTCGTCATGGTAAGCGCCATGGGGCAGCAGGCTATGGTTATTGAGGCCATTCAGGCGGGGGCGGCGGATTTTATCGTGAAGCCTTTTCAGCCGGATCGCGTTCTGGAGGCCCTTGGCAAGGCTATCTCCTGATTGGCCTCTGTCCTGGGGCGTTGATTCTCGTGAAACAGTTTTTTTGGGCGGCCAGGCGAGGACTTCCTTCGGCAACGGTCCTCGCTTTTTTGTTGTTCTCTCCGCAGGGAGCCTCAGGGGCTCCTGAGGGCACTCTGCTCTGGCACGATGCTCCCCTGTTGCAGTACAGCGTGAAGGTTGGCCTTGCCCTGCTTCTGCTCTGGGGAGGGAGCCTGCTTCTGCTTCGCTGGGGGCCCTTTCCCCGGAGAGGCGGTGTTTTTGGGAGAGTTCCCGGGGGCGTGGCTCTTCTCTCTTCTGTCCCGCTTGACCGCGGAAGAGTCTATGCTCTCTCCTGCGGCCCCGATGTGGTTGTTTTGTGGATTGCTCGCAAGGAGACGGTGCTTTTAGGGCGATGGCCGAGAGAGGAGTGGATGGCATGGGGTGCGGAAGAAAAATCTTCTCTCTCTTTATCCTCGGAATAGGGGCCATGCTCTTTTTGCAGGCAACTGCCGGGGCGGCTCCCGCTCTTCCGGAGATCCCCCTTCCCTCTCTGCAGGTAGGGCTTATGCAGGCGGAGGGGCCCCGGGATGTGGTGCTCGCTCTCCAGATTCTGGCGCTGTTGACTATTCTCACGGTGGCTCCCGCAATTCTTCTCATGCTTACGAGCTTTACCCGTATTCTGGTGGTGCTGGGATTTGTGCGTAACGCTCTGGCGCTGCAGCAAACGCCGCCGAATCAGGTGGTGGTTGCCCTTGCCCTTTTTCTGACCTTCTTTGTAATGACCCCCGTCTGGACGCAGATTTACGACGAAGCCCTGGGGCCATACTTGAGTGAGCAGATCGGGACCGCCGAGGCCTGGGAGAAAACCGTGGAGCCCGTTCGTACCTTTATGCTCCGCCATACCCGAGACAAGGAACTCTCCCTCATGGTGACCATGTCGGGGATGGAGCGGCCCCAGAATGCGTCGGAGGTCCCCACCCGGGTGCTTATCCCCGCCTTTGTGCTAAGCGAGCTTAAGACTGCCTTCCAGATGGGGATCGTCATCTACGTCCCCTTTATTGTGGTCGATATGGTGGTAGCCAGCGTGCTCATGGCGATGGGGATGATTATGCTCCCCCCTATGATGATCTCTCTCCCCTTCAAGGTGCTTCTCTTCGTTATGGCGGATGGATGGAATCTTGTGATTTCAAGCCTCATGGGGAGTTTTTCCTAAATTTCCGGCTCTTGCGGAAAAACTCGCACGGCCGGAAATTTCCCCTTTCTTTCTGGAGGTTTAAGCCATGGAAGTTCTCAGCGTGTTCGATGTGCTGCGCCAGGCTGTCTGGGTGGCGTTGATCTCCTCCCTTCCGATCCTCATCATGGCCATGGGCATCGGTCTTATCGTGGGAATTCTGCAGACCGCCACCTCCATTCAGGAGCAGACTCTGGTCTTTATTCCGAAGATCATCGCGATTCTCATGGGGATCGTCTTTTTTGGCCCCTTCATCTTCGGTAAGATTGGGGAGTTTACGGTCTTTATTCTAAAAAATCTTCATAGATTTGTGCAATGATAGATGCCAGTGCTCTTGCCACCCTTTTGCTCGTCTATTTTCTCTTTTCTCTCCGTTTTGCAGGGCTTCTCTTTTCCGCCCCCCCCTTTGTAGCGGTCTCCATTCCCATGCAGCTACGCTTCTTCTTTGCCTTTATGCTCGGGTTGATTGCCCTTCCCGGAGGGATAGAGGCCCCTGCTCTTACACTTCTTCAATCCCCCCTGGGAATTCTACTGGTCTGTTTCAAGGAGTTTATGGTGGGGATGGGGCTCGGTTTTTTGTCGGCTCTCCCTCTCTATGCTCTCCAGACCGGAGGAAGGGTTATCGGTATGCAGATGGGGTTCGGCATGGTGAACATCATGGATCCCATGTCCCAGGCGCAGGTTCCCATTATGGGACAGTTCAGCTTTATCGTGGGGATGTGGTTTTTTTTCTTCTGGGACGGTCACCTTCTCCTTACCCAGGCGGTTCGGGAGAGCCTGAAACTCATCCCTCTGGGATCTCCCTTTTTCTGGTTTCGGGATGATCCGAACCTGGGTACGTGGCTCCAGCATCTTTTCGTGGTCTCCATGCGCATGGTGCTTCCCTTCTTCGGCACCCTGCTTCTCGCCGATGTGGGGCTCGGTTTCGTGGCCCGCACGGTTCCGCAGATGAACGTCTTCGTTCTTGGGCTTCCCCTTAAGGTTGGGTTGGGGTTCTTTCTCCTCATTGTGGTGCTTCCTCTCATGGTGGATCTCCTGCACAGCGAAATTTCCAAGGCACTTCTCTTCGGCCTGGAGAAGATGGCTCTGTGGCGATGATATCCGCGTCCCGCTCTTCGCCTCGCCCCTTTAATCTTCAGATCTTTGCGGAGGAGCGTTCCGAATCCGCTACCCCTCGGAAGCGGCAAAAGACCCGCGAAGAGGGACGTACCGCCAAGAGTCAGGATCTCGGAGCAGCCGTGGTTCTTCTGGCAGGACTCAGCATGATTTTTATTCTTTTCCGCTGGTGGTTTATCTGGATGGGAGGGTTCATGGCGAACTGCATCCTCTTCATGGGGGAGGAGCAGCTTGGGCAGGAGGGGTGGATCTCTCTTCTCAGTCGGGAGGCCCTGAAAACCTTTTTTTACGTTTGGCTCCCTTTGGGTTTTGTGGGGGGGCTTTTTGGTTTGGGGATCAATATCTACCAGGTGGGGTTTTTTATCGCCAGTAAGCCTCTTATCCCGGATTTCAAACGTATGAACCCCATTTCGGGGATGAAAAAGATCGTTTCCCTCCGTTCGTTGGTAGAACTTTCCAAGGGAATTATCAAGGCGGGGTTGCTACTTCTCATGGTTTATACTGCTCTTCGGAACGAGCTGGAGGCCATGAGCCATGCCATAGCCTTTCCTCTCGTTCAGGGAGTCCCCCTGGTTGTGGAGACCATCTGGTGGCTTGCTTTAAAAATGGCTCTTCTTCTTCTGATGCTCGGAGTTTTTGACTATGCCTACCAGCGTTGGGAGTTCGAGCGTTCCATCCGGATGAGCAAGAAGGAGATTAAAGATGAATACAAGCAGATGGAGGGAGACCCCAAGATAAAGCAGAAGATTCGTCAGCGTCAGCGGGAGATGGCCCAGCGCCGGATGATGTCGGAGGTCCCCAAGGCGGATGTGGTAGTGACGAACCCCACCACCTATGCGGTGGCCCTTCAGTATAACCGCGAGATTATGGACGCTCCGGTGGTGCTTGCCAAAGGACGAGGGGCAATCGCCCGCCGTATCCGCGAGATTGCGGAGGAACATAACATCCCCATCGTGGAAAACCCCCCTCTGGCGAGAAGCCTCTACGACATGGCAGAGATCGGTTTCGAGATTCCCGAATCCTTTTACAAAACTGTTGCGGAGGTTTTGGCTTTCGTCTACAAGATGCGGAAGAAATAAGGCTTCCATCCCTTTGTTCTGCTCACGGGAAATGCTACAATTGCCACGGCGAAGAGATGCGGCGATTTTGGAAAATATTTCTTCCTTTCGGAGACTTCCCCGGAAGGAGGTTTTGTGTTTTTTGTTTGGGGAGGATTGGGCCATTGAGTGAAGTAGCGGAACGTCCGGGCATGGCAAAGATGCTCAAATATGCGGATATAGGAATGGCCTTGATGCTGGTGCTCATCGTGGTGATGATGATCATCCCCCTTCCCACGTGGCTGCTGGATATTCTTTTGTCCTTCAACATCGCCTTCGGGGTGGTGGTGCTTCTTACCACTTTCTACGTTCGGCGTGCTCTGGAAATTGCGGCCTT
The DNA here is from genome assembly GCA_964539095.1 of uncultured Synergistaceae bacterium. Taxonomy (GTDB): domain Bacteria; phylum Synergistota; class Synergistia; order Synergistales; family Aminiphilaceae; genus DAIPKP01. The sequence continues at coordinate 19,463 of CAZIFL010000014.1, read as the reverse complement.
TCCTACCATTCTTCTTATGGCTACCCTCTTCCGGCTCTCTCTTAATGTTTCCACCACCCGGCTTATCCTGCTCAAGGGGTATGCGGGGGCGGTGATCTCCGCCTTCGGAAATTTCGTGGTAGGAGGAAACTACGTTGTGGGAGGCGTGGTTTTTCTTATCTTGGTGCTTATTCAGTTTATCGTTATCACCAAGGGGGCGGAACGGGTGGCGGAGGTGGCTGCCCGGTTTACCCTGGATGCCATGCCGGGAAAGCAGATGGCCATTGATGCGGATCTCAATGCGGGGCTTATCGAAGAGGGAGAGGCGCGGCAGAGACGCTCGGATATTCAACGGGAGGCAGATTTTTACGGTGCCATGGATGGAGCTTCCAAGTTCGTCAAGGGAGACGCTATTGCGGGGCTCATTATCACGGTTATCAATATTCTCGGAGGCCTTGCCATCGGCACCTTTCAGCGGGGTATGGATGTGGGGCAGGCTTTGGGAACCTACAGCCTTCTCACCATAGGAGACGGTCTGGTGGCCCAGATCCCTTCGCTTCTTTTCTCCACCGCTACGGGTATTATCGTTACCCGGGCTGCAGGGGATTCCAATCTGGGGCAGGATATCGTCTCCACCCTTACGGCGTATCACCGCCCCATGTGGATCGGCTCCGCCATGCTTCTGGGGCTTGCGGTGGTACCGGGGCTTCCCACGTTTCCCTTTGCCATCTTGGGATGTCTTCTTGCCTTTACGGGGTATCATGTGTATCGTGAAGGGGTGGTGCAGGAAGAACGTGTGGGGGAACCTTCCAAGGGGGGGGCTACACAAAAGGGAGGTGCCCCCGGCGGAGCTCCTCCTGGCGCGGGGGCAGGAACTCCTCCTGGCGGCGCGCCTGCGGGGCCCCAGGGGCCGGAGAATGTGCTCCCTCTTCTTGCGGTGGATCCTCTGGAGGTGGAGATCGGCTACGCTCTCATCCCCCTTGTGGACCCCGCCCAGGGAGGCGATATGCTGGAGCGTATCGGTACTATCCGGCGTCAGATGGCTATGGAGTTCGGCCTGGTGGTACCTCCCATCCGGTTGCGTGACAATATTCAGCTGAAACCTACCGAATACGTGGTTCTCGTAAAGGGAGGGGAGGCGGGGCGAAGCGAACTTCTGCCGGATCACTACCTTGCCATGAACACTTCGGGATCCGATAAAACATTTGTAGGGGTCCCTACAGTGGAGCCCTCCTTTGGTCTCCCCGCTATCTGGATCGCCCCGGAGCTACGCGATCAGGCGGAGGGGGCTGGGTATACCGTGGTAGATGCTCCTTCGGTGCTGGCTACCCATCTTTCCGAGGTGATCAAGCGTTTCGGAGCGGATATTCTTACCCGTCAGGAGACCCAGAAGCTGGTGGAGCTCATCAAAGAGAGCCATCCGGCGGTGGTGGAAGAGATGCTTGCAGTGGTGGGGCTCGGAGAGGTGCAGAAGGTGCTTCAGAATATGATCCGCGAACAGGTTCCCATTCGAGATCTGGTGACTATCTTTGAATCTGTTGCGGATTACGGTAAAATTTCAAGGAGCGTGGACTTTCTTACCGAACGGGTGCGGGAGTCGCTCTCCCGGATGATAACGTTGCGTATCCAAGGACATGACGGATCTGTGGTGGTGGGTACCCTTTCTCCCAAATGGGAGCAGAGTATCAAAAAGTCGCTTCAGGGTGATCTGGTAAAGGGGTGGCAGATCGCTATGGATCCCCGGGAGATGCAGAAACTCGTCTCTGCGGTCTCCAAATTTGCGGAGCAACAGAGCCTGGAGGGGAATCAGCCCATTCTTCTGGTGCATCCTGAAGTGCGTTTGGTGGTGCGCCGGATTCTTGAAAACTCTCTTCCTCACATTATTGTGGTATCCTATAACGAAATTTCCCAGGGAGCGCAGCTTAAATCGGTGGGGATGGTGGAATAAATGCGTTTAGTGCGGCAAATTACATACGAAGCAAGGGACGATGCGGAAGCCCTCTCTATCGCCCGGGATCGTCTTGGCAGGGATGCGATTATTCTCTCATCAAGAACCGAGGCACGGGGCGGCTTTCTCGGATTTTTCCGGCGTAGAGCCCTGGTGGTTACTGCGGGCCTTCTGGAGGAGGAGCAGCTCCAGCAGCAGGAGCGGCGAGAGGATACCTCCGAACGGATCAAGGCTTTCCAGCGCCTTCTTGAGGTGAAGCAGGCGGTGAAAGAGGCCTTCTCGGAAGGTTCGGGGCACGCTGGAAATGTCTCAAAACAACGAGAGAATGCCTCCTCTTCGAGGGAGAGACCCGCGTTCCCGCCTCCGGTGGACGCGGAGGGGGTTACCTTTGCTTTTTCCAAAATGGCTCGTGAGCTTGCGGCCAATGGGGCTGTTGCTTCGATATCCGAAAAGGACTCCGAAGACCATCGGAACATCAAGCACGAAATTGAGGAGATTCGGGGAATCCTTCGGGATGTCCTGCAGCGCTTCCCAGAAGGAGAGAAAAAGAATCCTTCTCCAGATCCCGTCCTTCCCGCCTCTTTTCAGGGAATCCCCCTTCCGGACGCTTCCCCCGCTCCTTCTAGAGAAGATCCTCTTCTCGAAGCACTTCTTGCCCAGGATCTTGACTCCCGAAAGGCCTCGGAACTTGTAGCGGAGTTCCGAGGGTCTCAGATGGGGGTCCCCTTCTCTCGCTGGCTTGCCTCTCGGATCTCCGTAACCGGAAAGAGTACCGGCGAGGCTCTCGGGGGGAAAAGAGCCCTCTTTGTGGGGCCTACAGGGGTGGGAAAGACTACCACTATCGCCAAGCTTGCGGCTATCTTTTCCCTGTGGGAAAAGAAAAGTGTTCTTCTACTGACCACAGATACCTACAGAATTGCTGCAGTGGAACAGCTTAAGATGTATGCCCGTATTTTAGGGGTTCCCTTTCGGGTTATCCAGAACTCCGAGGATGTCCAGCCTCTTCTCAAGGAGTATGAGGATACGGATATCGTGCTTATTGATACCGCCGGCCGCTGTCAGAAAGATGGAGGAAAGATGGAAGAACTCGAATCGCTCTATCGTTCTCTGAATCCCGATGTGGTGCATTTGGTTCTTGCGGCGAATATGAAAACCCGGGACATGAAAGACGTACTGGAACATATGACCATCCCGCTCTCGGGAGTGGCCTTTACGAAGCTTGACGAAACTCTCTCCTTTGGAGCGCTTCTTGAGGTGCTTCTGGAGTCGCGGCTCCCCATGTCCTTTGTCACCGCAGGGCAGAATGTCCCCAACGATATCGACGTGGCGGACTCCTTTGCTTTTGCGCAACTTTTTGTTGGAGGCGATGCCCATGCTTCCTCTTCTTAGGAATAGCGACAGCACTCTCTCTTCGAATTCTCCTCAGGAGCCGAAGAATATCGCTCCCCCCGTTCTGGAACAGTTCGGCAGTGACCAGGCGGCTCCTCTCCGGCAGTTTATGTCGGAAGATACAGATCCCTCGGAGGGGATAAAACGAGGACGCTCCCTTGCCATCCTCAGCGGCAAAGGAGGAGTGGGGAAGACCAATATTGCGGTGAATCTAGCCCTTGCGGCGGGACATGATGGTGCCCGGGTGGCGGTGCTGGATGCGGATCTCGGGCTTGCCAACGTGGATATTCTTTTCGGTATGATGCCCCGGTACAACTTGAGTCATGTCATTACCGGCGAGAAACGCCTTGAAGATGTGATCGTCACGGTGGATGAAAACGTAAAGATCATTCCCGGAGGAGCGGGGGTACAGAGCCTGGCGGAGCTTGACCCTCTCCGGAGAGAGCAACTGCTCGAAAAACTTCTGGTTCTCGAAAAATCCGAGGACTTTCTTATCGTTGATACCGCTGCAGGAATCTACGAAAGCGTTCTCTCCTTTGCTCTGGCGGTGGAGACCGTGCTTCTCGTTACGACCCCGGAGCCTACCGCCATACGGGATGCCTATGGGGTTCTGAAGGCGTTATCCCGCACAGAGGCGGGGAGAAAAAAGGATATACGCCTTATCGTCAATATGGCGTACAATGAAGAGGACGCTCAGTCCGTGGCGGAGCGAATCCAGATGGCGGCGAATCAGTTTTTGGGGATGAGCGTCCCTTTCGCGGGATATATCCCCTGGGATCCCAACATTCGCAAGGCTGTACAGAAACGCCGTCCTTTCTACCTCTCCTATCCTTCCACCGCAGCCTCCAAGGCTCTCGCATCGATTGCCCGAAGGCTTTTCTTTCCCGAAGAGCTTGTTGCGGAGCCCCGAGATGCGTGGCACGGGACCGGGGGCATTCGAGAGTTCTTTTTGCGCCTTATGAAAAAGAGCTAGAAGGAGGGCCCCCTTGGCTGGTCAGAGAGAAGAGGGCGTTGTAGAGGCCCTTGCTAATAGATTAGGGGTTAAGGCTGATATCCATATTGATGCGGGGCTCTATAAGGGGCACTATCCCTCTTCCCTTGAGGAGATTCGGGGGGATCTTCTGGGGTTGGCACACCCTCTTCGGCGGCAGGGGCTGCTCCCCATATACCGTGAAGTTGAGATGGGACTTTTTCTCCATGATGAGAGTGCGCCGATCTACATGAAGGTTCTCTCCCAGCGGTGTGATCTTTCCGGTCAGATCCCCCTTCTTTGGGTTCGACCGGTGGGTGGGTTGGAGAAGATACAGCGCCGCCGTTTTTTGCGGGTTTCCTGCCTTCTTCCCACAGAGTTCTGCATCCTTGACCATGAGTTGCAGAAGCCGCTCTCAGCTTCCTGGAGAGAATCCTCGATTCTTGACATTAGTTTGGGGGGCGCTCGGCTTCAGTATCGGGATAAAAATCGGCTTCTGGAAAAAAGTATGTCGGTTCTTTTTTTTCTTGAACTCCAACAGGTGCGTTTTCTTTGTGCGGGGGATGTAGTGTGGGCTCCTCCACGGAAAGGCGACGATCTTTTCGAGGTGGGGGTAGAGTTCGGTGGTATGGCTCGCTCGATGGACAAGGCTTTACGAGTCTTTATCCGCCAGCAGGAAATGTTAAAAAAGGAATGAGATGAGAGATCTATGAGAGATCGAGTATATAAAGTCCTTGTGGTGGACGATTCTGCTTTTATGCGCAAGATTATCGGCGATATGATAGAGCGCTCCCCCCGGCTTTCTCTAACAGGAACCGCCAGAGATGGAGAGGACGCCCTGAAGAAGGTTCAGGAATATCTTCCTGATGCGATCACTCTTGATGTGGAGATGCCCAGGAAGGATGGTATTGCGTTTCTCGAGGATCTTATGCGTATCCGCCCTACTCCGGTGGTGATGGTGAGTAGCCAGACCGCCAAGGGAGCAGATGTTACCGTCCGGGCTCTCAGTATAGGGGCGGCGGATTTTGTTTTGAAACCCTCGGGATCTATCTCGCTTGATATGAACAAGGTTGAAGAAGAACTTGTCGCCAAAGTTATTGCGGCGGCTCAGATTGATATGTCCCATCTTTCCCGGATAGACCGCCAGACTCCACGTTCCCGGAGAGTACCAGAGGCTCCTCCCGAGAGAAAGCTCCTTTTGCGAGAGCCTCGTCGGAGCTTTTCCAGAAAGCCAGAGGTGGTGGCGGTGGCCTCTTCTACCGGTGGCCCTCGGGCGCTCCAGGGGGTGCTTCCTCTCCTCTCTGGAGATTTTCCCGTACCGATCGTGGTGGTGCAGCATATGCCCCAGGGCTTTACCGCTTCTCTTGCGAGGCGTATGAACGACATGTCGGCGATCTCCGTGATCGAAGCCGAGGAGGGGATGCCTCTTCGTAAAGGTGCCGCCGTGATTGCTCCCGGGGGGAGGCATCTTCTTCTGAAAGAGAAGAATGGTCTGGTACAATGTTCCCTATACGATGGCCCGCCGGTGAACTCTGTTCGCCCCGCTGCGGACGTGCTTTTTGAGAGCGTAGCTCGTATTTTTGGAGGGGCTTCGATAGGCGTTATTCTTACAGGAATGGGAAAAGATGGTACCGAGGGAGCCCGGCTTCTTCACGAGCAGGGAGCTATGGTGCTCGGGGAATCGCCGGAAACCTGCGTTATTTACGGTATGCCGAAAGTTGCCTGGGAATCCGGATACGTGCACCGGCAGGTTCCTCTTGATAGTATGGCGGAAACTCTGGAATCTCTTGTGGGGAATCGATAGACAGGCCGAAAGAGAATGAGGGGGCAAAAAATATGACAAGCATGGATATGAGTCAATATATAGGGGCTTTTCTTGATGAAGCTACGGAGCAGCTTCAGAATCTCAACGATCTTCTGCTCTCCCTGGAAAATGATCCCCAGAGCGAGGAGATCGTTACAGAGATTTTTCGTATTGCCCACACCCTTAAGGGAATGTCCGCCACTATGGGGTTTGGGAACATCGCACATCTTACCCACGCCATGGAAGATATGTTCGATCTGGTGCGCAAGCGGGAGATCGACCTTGCAGAGGAAGATGTAACCCTTCTTTTCAGCTGTCTTGATCTTCTTACCACGGGAGTGGAGAGTATTCGCGAAGATCGGGGAGAGGCGCATCTCGATATCGCTTTTCTGGTGGATAAAATTCACGCCCGGATCTCTGGAACTCCTGCGGAGGAACCTCCCCACGATGCGGAGGAAAATGCCCAGATTCCTCTGACAGACCAGGAGAAAGAGTGGGTGCATAAGGCTCATGCCGAAGGGCTCGAAATGTATAAAATCGTCGTCTATCTTGACGACACATGCCTCCTCAAGGCTGCCCGGGCGTATATGGCTCTTTCTCGAGCCGGGGACATGGGGGACGTTATCAAAACGGTTCCTTCTGTGGAGGATCTGGAGCAGGAATCGTTTCAGCAGGGGTTTGTGCTTTACCTCGCCAGCATAACCTCGGAAAAGGAAGTGCAGGAGGCGCTGGAACGGATCAGCGAGGTTAAGAAAGTGACCGTGGAGCATATATCAGATTTGGAGGTGGATGGAGACATGCCGGAAGAATCGTTGCACGCTACTTCTGCAGAGGATATTGAAGCTTCCATGGATCTTGAAGAGGCGGTGCTTGCCGGGGAGCAGCCCGCCCCGAAAGACCGGAATCACCTCCCCGGAGCAGGAAAGACTCCTGTGGATCAACCGAAACGGCCCGCCGCCACAGGGGGGAGAACCGTTCGTGTGGATATCGGTCGATTGGACAAGCTTATGAATCTTGTGGGAGAGCTTGTTATCGGAAGGGCCCGGATAGAGCGCCTTGCCATGGAGGCTAAAATAAAGGCCTTTGATGAGCCCCTCTCTCAGCTTGGCCGAATTTCCGGAGAGATTCAGGAGCTTGTGACGAAGCTTCGTATGGTTCCCGTCTCGTTTGTCTTCGACCGCTTCCCCCGCATCGTTCGAGACCTTTCGAAGAATATGGGAAAAGAGATTGATCTTGTGATCGAAGGTAAGGAGACCGAGCTTGATCGCACGGTGATCGACGAGATCGGGGATCCCATGGTGCATCTTATCCGCAATGCGGTGGATCACGGTGTGGAGACTCCAGAGGAGCGTAAAAAGGCTCAAAAGTCCAGACAGGGAACCGTTTTCATTGCCGCCTACCAGGAGGGCAACGGTGTTATTATCGAAGTCCGGGACGATGGTAAGGGAATTGATACCACAGTAGTGCGTAAAAAGGCAGTGGAGCGGGGGATGCTCACCCCCGAGGAGGCCGCGGCCCTTACGGAAGAAGAGGCTATTCGCCTCGTCTTCCTCCCCGGTTTCAGTACCGCTAAGGAAGTTACCGACGTCTCCGGCCGGGGTGTGGGGATGGATGCGGTGAAGAACAAGGTGGAATCTCTGGGAGGTCAGTTCCAGGTGGAGTCTGCCGTGGGGAAGGGTACCCGGGTGCTCATCCGTCTTCCTCTTACCCTGGCGATTGTGCTTGCTCTTCTTATCCGGGTGGGTGAGGAAACCTATGCCATCTCCCTGGAGAACGTGGAGGAGACTCTCCTTGTTCAGAAGGATGAAATCAAGTATGTTCACGGTACTCCCGTAACGAACGTGCGAGGGGAGATTCTCTCCCTCAAAAAGCTGAGCACCATCCTTCGGGGAGAGAACAAAAATGACGATGCCCAGGAATATCCTGTGGTGGTGGTAAAGCTGGGGAGAAACCGGGTTGGTTTTATCGTAGATGAACTTGTAGGGCAGCAGGAGATCGTTATCAAGCCCCTGGGTAAACTTCTTTCGAAGGTTCGGGGTATGGCAGGAGCCACCATTCTGGGAGACGGCAACGTGGCTCTTATTCTTGATGTAGCTTCTCTTCATGCTGTCCGCTAGAAAGGGGAGCCACATATCCCAGATTTTTTTCTGTTTGGAGGAACTCTGATGGGTTGGGGAGAGATAACAAGCTTACAGCTTGACGCTATCCAGGAAGTCGGAAACATCGGAACGGGAAACGCCGCCACGGCCCTTTCTCAAATGACGGGGCGGACTGTGGATATCGGGGTGCCCGAGGCGAAAATTGTGCCTATTTACGAAATTGCTGAGCAGTACGGATCCCCCGAGGATCTGGTATGCGCGGTGCTTATCCGTACCGAGGGAGATCTTCCGTGCAACTTTATTTTTCTCATTCGGGAAGAGGATTCCCGAGGACTGGCGGACCTCCTGATACCGATGGATATCAGCTCCATGGATGAGGAGATGCAGGCCCAGATGCGTGAGAGCGCTCTGTCTGAGGTGGGAAATATCGTTCTTGGGGCCTTTCTGAACGCCATCTCCATGCTTACCGGCTATGTTCTTCCTGCATCGGTCCCTTCGGTAGCCCATGATATGCTGGGAGCGATTATGGATGTGGTGGCCTCCATGTTTGGAGTTCTTGGGGATGCGGCGCTTCTTGTGAAAACATCGCTTCGGGTGAAGGATATGCAGCACGAGGTAGGAGGAAGCGTTATCATGGTTCCCGATCCCGGAGCACTTGAATCTCTTCTTCAGCGTCTGGGGGTGTAGAGATTGGCGGAGACCATCCATGTGGGGATGGCAGATCTTGTGGCTATCAAAAAGACCGGCATCCTTGTGACGTTGGGATTAGGCTCCTGCATAGGCCTCGTCCTTTTTGACCAGCAGAATAAAATTGCTGGCATGGCACATATCATGCTCCCCGATAGTCGGGAGAGTGCCTCGGTGCTAAAGCCGGGAAAGTTTGCAGATACTGCTGTCCCCCAATTACTAGACGAAATGAAGGCTCTGGGGGCGAGCAAATCTAACATTAAAGCAAAGTTTGCAGGGGGGGCCCAGATGTTCAATATCCCCGGCAAATCAAGTAGCTTTCTTGCAGTGGGGGCGCGCAATGCCGAGGCCACCAAGGATTTGCTCAGGAAACACGGCATTACGGTGGTTGCGGAAGATACCGGAGGCAGTAAGGGACGGAGCGTGGAGTTTAACCTTGTCACGTGCATGCTGATGGTAAAAACCTTGGGAATGGGGACAAAAGAGATCTAGCCTTCTACGGAAACGTGTATTTCTGGGACTTCTTATGAAGACGATAGGCAGGGGACAGATGGCGAAACATGAAGAGCCGCACCATGCCCAAGAGGGTCTTTTTGATGTAACGAAAGCGCCTGCTTCCGCCGCTGAGGCTTTGGGGGAAGGGGTTACCTTTTCGTATGCAGATCTTGCCTCCTTTCTCGAATGTTCCGAGGAGGATGTCCGCCGGGCTGTGCAGCAGCAGGGGCCGGTAGGGGGTGTGCGCTCTCTTCGGGCATCGCGAGCCCCCTATCTCGTGATTCTCGGAACCTTCGAGGCAAGAAAACGGGGAGATATCGTGGGGGTTTTCTGTCTTCTTGCACACGGTGAGAGCGGTGAAGTTCGCGATAGAATAGTCTGGGCTTCCTACGGAAGCATGGAGGAAGGTTTTTCTATTGATGCCCAGTGGGAAGCGGTGCGCAACGCCATCAATGCCATTGAAAAACCTTCGGATTCCCCCATCTATAAACAGTGTAACCAGGTTCTCGACTCGTACATCACGCCTACGTCCATAAATCTTCTCTATCATTCTTCGCAGGAAAAGCAGGCTTTCCCTCAAAAAATAAAAGAGGGTTTTAATAAAGTGTTCCATATAGATTGTTTTGTGAAAATTCGCATGGAGTACATCGAAGAGGCTCGGGTCCGCAAGGTATTCCCGCCGCCTCCGGCATCTTCCCCCGAGGAGGAGAACAAGGTAACGGCTATCCCCGAGGATCGAGAGGTCTATTCCGTGGCGTGTTCCCCCGTGGTTGATCCCGCCCGTGGAAAGCCGGTGGTACTCCTCGAAAGAGGCGATCTGGTGGATGTCTCTTTTTCCTACTCTTCGGGGCTGGGAAAGCTTATCTGCCGCTATCTCGATAATGCAGGCAAGAGGGCTTCTTTTCCTGTGGTCTCCAAGAAAAGGCTCCCTTCGGGGGACTACATCGTACAGATTCACATAAGCGAAGGTATCGAAGGAATTTTCAAGTCTTCTCCGAGCCTCATGCTCCGTCAGGGAAAGTCTGAGGGGCTTCTGGGAAGCGAAGAGGTACGGCGTACTCTGGCCTTTTTTTCCGGAGATTGGCATATGCTCGTGATCTTTCTCTCTCTCCTGGTGGCTATATTTTCTGTGGCCTACCTCTACCTGCGATAGGCGAGGGTGTTTGTATGGTTAACTCTGAAGATCGGCAGCTTTGGGAAGCATACGAAGCGACAAAAAGTCCCGAAGTTCGGGAGAAAATTGTAAAACGCTACCTTCCGCTGGTGCGCTATGTGGTGGGGCGCATGGTGGTGACCCCTCCCCCCGGACTTGATTACGAGGATATCCTCAGTTTCGGAGTTATTGGTCTTCTTCACGCAGTGGAGAAGTTTGACCTCTCTCGGGGTTTTGTCTTTCAGACCTATGCAGTTCCCCGCATTCGCGGGGCCATCCTGGATGAACTCCGAAAATACGATTGGATATCCCGCACAGGAAGAGAAAAACTCCAAAAGCTTGAACACGCCATGGAGCATCTTCTTCGAGAGCACGGACAGGTGGAAGATGAAAGGCTTCGGGAAGAGCTTGGCATGGAAGAGGCGGCGTACCGGGAGCTTTTGGAGATATCCGAGCGCTCGTTTGTGGTTTCCCTGGATGAAACTCTGGGGTACGAAGATGGGGAAATGGACCGGGGCGATCTTTTAGCAGATCCTTCGGCCCTTCCCGATGAGGTTCTGGAACAGCGAGAGGAGTACGAATGGCTCTACGCATCCCTTCAGGAACTCTCCGAAAGGGAGCAACTTGTACTTTCTCTCTACTACGCTGAAGGGCTTACCCTGAAGGAAATCGGGGCTGTATTGGGGGTTACAGAATCCCGTGTCTCACAGATACACGGGAAAGCACTCATGATTCTTCGCACAAAACAAGCGCTTTAGAGGGAGGGGTTGGCTTATGGGGAAGAAGCCTTTTCGGCTTGATGTTCGGGATGAGGGAGTTTTTCTCCTGATTGATTCTGGAGGAGAGGTAGGCGTTTCCGACGCAGTGGACTACCTGCATGCTCTGGAGATAACGGAGTATGACACCTCTGCAGTTACAAAGGCAGTGGAAGAGCGGGGAACCTTTATCCGCGTGGCCGACAGAAAACAGGAGCTTGATCGAAAGGCGGAGATCCTTGTCAAAGTGGGGGATAACGACCTTACAGCTTCTGTGAGGATACTTCCTCCACTGGGAAATCCCTGGCCTACGCTGGAGGAGGTCCGAGGGGAGCTTGCCCAGATGGGCATTGTCTTCGGTGTGGATGAGGAGATCCTGAAAAAAATCGTGGAGGAGCGCATCGTCAGGGACTGGATTGAGGTGGCCCGTGGGGTCCCTCCCGTGAACGGCAAGGATGCGCGCTTCGTCTATCACGTGGATCTTCAAAAGGCAAAGCCTAAGGAGATCAGTGACACAAAAGTAGATATGAAGGATCTCGGTGTGGTTGTCAGCGTACGGGCGGAGCAGGAACTTCTGGAAAAGGTGCCGCCCCAGATTTCCAGCGATGGCACCAGCGTTTATGGAAAGCCCATCGCTGCGATTCTCGCCAAAGACAGAACCATGCCTTCGGGGAAGAACACCTCGGTCTCTGAGGATGGCCTTCACCTCTACTCTTCCATCGACGGCTGTGTCCTTGTCAAGGATGGCAAGATCCATGTACAGCCCGTCTATCTGGTGGAAGGGGATGTAGATTACGGAACGGGGAACATCGAGTTTATCGGCGATGTTCACGTTAAACAGACCCTCCGGGACGGTTTCGACATAAAAGCAGGGGGAAACGTTGTCATTGGCGGTGTCGTTGAAGGAGCCACCATTACCGCCGAAGGCAATGCCGAAATTCGCGGCGGTGTCCGGGGGATGGGAAAGGCGCTCATCATCGCCAAGGGGAGCGTTCTTGTAGGATATCTTGATCAGTGCACCTTGGAGGCAGGGGGGAACGTGATAGCTAAAAATGCTATCATGCACAGTACCATCCGGGCCAAGGGGGATGTTATGGCTGAGGGGGCCAAGGGACTCATCGTGGGAGGGACGATCCATGCGGGATCCCAGATACGCTGTCAGACCTTGGGGAATGACATGGGAACCAAAACGGATGTCCATGCGGGGGCAAATCCTCTGGCTATTCAGGAAAAGGCTCAGGTGCAGCAAGAGCTTGTGGAGCGGGAAAAGCAGTATCAGGAAGTTACCAAAAACATTGATTTCCTTAAAAAAGTGGAGTCTCTCGGAAAACTGGACAACGAAAAAAGACAAATACTCTTGAAGCTTACTCAGGTGAAGTTTCAGCTTCAGGCAAAGATGGAAAATGACCGGAAGCTTCTCGAAAAGATCGAACAACAGCTCGGTAAAATGGAGAAGGAGGGGCGCATCTCCGTACAGGGAGTGGTCTATCCGGGAGTCTCCATCCATCTTCGGGGGTTGACATATATCGTTCGAGACGCTTTAAAATATGTGACGTTTATGTACGATCAGGGAGAGATCCGGGCTACTTCCTACATAAAGTAGCAGCGAGCAGCGGGGTCTCTGATGCTCACAAGAAACGTTGCGGAAGAGATGTCGTCTTTTGAGATTCTCTCCGCTCTCCGATAAAGGAGTATCATCCAGCAAAAACAGGAGGAGCGTGATAAGGATGATCCGCCCTGTGGATATGCAGCTTGCGTACTGGAAGGTGGAGCAGCAGGCTTCTCATACGAAGTCTCCAGATTCCTCCTTTGCCCAGACGATGCAGAGCCAGGAGATGGTCGAGGAAAACCAGCTCCGTCAGCAGCGAGTGCTCCAGAGCGAGGAAAGCCAGACCGAGGATCGCATTAAAGAAAAAAAAGAAGAAAGAGATTCCCGCCAGTTTAAAGGGAGAGGAAAAAAAGAGAACTCCGGGGCTGAGGAGGATGATGCTTCCGAAGAAACGTTGCAAGCGTCCGCATCTCCGGAGGACTCTTCCTTAAAGGGTCTGGATCTTTACGGATAGAAACCGTGATTTTTTATTGAAAGGGGTATTGGGTTGGCGCATTCTTCTTCGGGGAACCTGCTGTTGGGATATATGTACGAAGAGCACGCCCAAGATGTCTATCGGGGGGCCCTTCTCGTCACCGATTCTCGGGGCATTCCCCGGGATTTCCGTTATACCGAACCTATCCGGCCATCCCGGCTGGAGAAGGTGCTTTACGGCAATGCCCTGGGAGCGTACCTCCTTGAAGAGGTTATCCTGAATGCTCTGGTAGACGCTCTTTCGGTCTCCCCTGCTCTCTGGTTTTGTGAGCGAAAATCTATTTTTCTCCCCCTCTACAAGAAAAGCAGAATCCCCACGTTCCTTCTCCATCAAGGAGGGCATACGCCTCTGGATCATGTGGGTGAAATTCAGCCGCAACCTCAGGAAAATGTTTTTCTGGTGCAACTCTATGCTTTAAGCGATGCTCTCCGTATAGAAGTACCAGAACCTGAAGCGGCGAAAATAGAACAGCATGTGGCCCTTTTACAGGAGGTGACGGAGACCATGGATATCATGGAGCCCTTCGGACGTATCGCCACGGCTCTGACTGCGGTGGAAGAGGCTTCTCCGGAGTCTTCCTAAGATGAAAGAATCCCAGACATTTCAAGATGTTCGGGCGGCTCTTTCTCGGATTTTCATGGGTCGGGTCTCTCTTCGAGGAGGAGGGTTCGAGTCGTCCCGGCAGGTGGAGGTGCATAAAAATACCCGAACGCCTCAGGTATATTCTTTGCCCTCCCGGAAAAAAGAGGACTTTATCCACGCTGCCGTCTCTCTGGATTCCGTGGTATGCCGCTTCTCCTCGGTGCTTCTCCTTTCCGAAAAAGGATGTCCTGTCCATTCGGGATTTCGCCCTCTGGAAAGTCCGAAAGTGGCCTCCCTCTCCTGCAGGTTCTCCGCAATCTCCCGGGGAGAGCTTCTGGGATCAAAAAAGATACGGATCCTTGCTGCTCTGGACAGGATGTACTCTCTCCCCCAGAGACGAAAGAACCTTCTGGGGTATCTCAAAAAACGTTTTCCCGGAGCAATGAAGGCTGGAATTTTTGCCTTTTTCTCTCCTCTTATACGAAGCTGTGTCCGAAAGACAGCTCTCGATAAAAATGCGGGGACTCTCGATGTCTGGATGGAACCCCGAAAGGTCGGCATGCGTCCCTACCACCTTCTTCTCATGAGAACTCCCGGGGAGACACGGTTGAAATGGGTGTGGATAGAGGCCGGCAAGAACGACAATGTCTTCGGAGGTGGTGTCGGGTAAGGCGGATTTCGAAAAGGAAGCTTTTGTGCTCTGAAATGCGTACTCGGTAAAACGACACGTTCGGGATATTGGATATTGTCATCTTTGATGGAGGTAAAACCCTGGTATGGCGGAAGATAAGGAGAAATCCACAGCAGTGATTGCAGTTGGAGATGAGGTAGAGGGATCTATAGAGCATATCACGGCCTATGGTGCTTTTGTGCGTCTCGGCACGGGGCAGAAGGCCATGATCCACATCTCGGAGCTTTCTCACGAGTATGTTCAAAAAGTGGAAGACATTCTTGAAGTTGAGCAGAAGGTAAAGGCAAAGGTTATCAAAATTGATGAGAAGGGGCGCATTGACCTCTCTCTTAAGGCATTGCAGGCGAAAGCCTCCTTTTCACCCCCTCCTTCCTCTTCGTCGAAAGGAGCAAAAGCAAAGAGTTCCCCCGACGACTTTGAAAAACAGCTCTCCTCGTTTCTTAAACGCAGTGAGGAAAAGATCGCAGAAATCGCGGCTAAGAATAAGGGGAAAAGCGGCGGTCGAAGGCGCGGCAGCGGAACTAAGGGATAGGCTTTATGCGAAGAACTCGAAAAAATTTTCCGGGGGGGCAACCCCCTTTTTTTGTATCTCCCCTCTGCTCCGAAGACCACAAAATTCTGGCACGCTCCATGGAGGGGCGCTCATTTTCCACAGAGCTTGTACTGGGGGTTGCCCAGCGCTGTGCTTACGGCTTTCCTCAGGTTCTTCTCTGTGGTTCTCTCCGAAAGGGTCGTCCCTTTCCGACGAACTTTTGGCTTGTCTGTCCCTGGCTTGAGGAGCGCTGCGCCGCTCTTGAAAGTTCCGGCGGAGTCTCTCTGCTGGAGGATTTTCTTGCCGCAGAGAATTCCTCTTCCCTCTGGATAGTGTGGCATTTGGAGCATGTGCGGGTTCGACTGGCTCTTCTCGAAGACCATCGGGCCCTCTTTATGCGGCGGTATCGCTCCCTATGGTGGCATGCTTTGGCCCGGCGGGGTGTTGGGGGGAGTGAGCTTCGGCTGCCTCCACGGGTAAAGTGCCTGCACCTTCAGATGGCAAGCTACCTTGCCCTGGGGTGGCACCCCGGGGAGATATGGTTACGGAGAGCCTTTCCCTCACTTTCCTGCTCATTTCCGGGGAGATGCACTTCGGCATGTCTGGAACAAGGAGGTTTTTCATGACGCTCTATGCGGCGATAGACGTAGGGTCCAACTCTCTACGCTCCCTCGTGCTGCAAAGTACCCCCCCCCATATGGTATACCGTTGCTCCTCCGTGGATATTACCCGTATTACCGAGGGGCTCAGGGAGGGAAAGGGGATACTGGGGGAGGAGGGGATACGCCGGAGCTGTACATCTCTTGTGCAGATCGGCAAAACCCTTCAAGATCTTGGAGTGCCTCGGGGAAATAGGGTTTTCTTTGCCACCGAATCTCTGCGGAGTGCCTTGAATGCGGAAGAGGTGATCCAGCGTCTTGAAAAGGCGGGAGATATACCTCTGCGGATTCTTTCGGGGGAGGAGGAGGCCCGGTATACCTCCTTCGGGGCCGCTCTGGCCTTTCCCGATGCGGATGCCGTCTTCGATCTCGGTGGAGGGAGCCTTGAGTTATCCCATCGCTCCGAGAGAATATCCCTCCCTCTCGGAGCGGTGCGTATGCACAACCTTTTTGGGAGTCGCTTTGAGGAGCTTCGAGAATATCTGGGGAAATATCTGCACGAGCACCTCAAACCTTTTCCGCGGAAAGTTCGGGGGCTTATTGGAGTGGGAGGAACTTCCTCCACCCTTGCCATGATGTGTAAGGGGATTGACGTTGCTCGCTATGGGCCTGAAAAGGTGCATGGCTTCTCTCTAAGCCGGGATATGGTGCAGGTCTTTATCGAAAGGCTGGCGCCTCTTTCTCCGCAAGAGCGTGCAACAACTCCGGGGCTTCCGGCAAAACGAGGGGATATTATCGTGGCGGGGCTTGTGGTAATTGATGAACTTCTAAAGGTTCTCGGTATCTCTTCGTACATCCACAGCGAATGTGATCTTCTCTGGGGGGTGTTGCGAGAGGCGCTCTGTGTACGAGGCATTCCTGCGGAAAGAGCGTCTTTTTCGTAGATGGGGTGCTTTTCTCTCTGGGGTACTTTTTGTGCTCTGCTGCTCGTGACATCGTTGTTCTGCCAGGCTACACTTTCGGAAAGACCTGGTTTTTTCCCGCCTCTTTGGCCTGGTACATCCGCTGATCCACCAGAATAAAGGTGGCCTCCCATGCCCCTCTCTGAGGAAATTGGGCTACTCCAAAGCTGGCAGTAAAAGATGGAAGCTCGGGATGCCAGAAATCCTGTAACTCCCGGCGGATTTTCTCTGCCTTCCGCCGAGCCCGTTCCTCTTCCAGCGGTGTGGCGATAAGAAACTCCTCCCCTCCCCAGCGGCAGAAGAGGTCTTCCTCGGAAAGCCCCGCCTGGGCAAGGCATACCGCGCGCTGGAGCACCATGTCTCCCATAGCATGGCCGTAGTCGTCATTTATCGCCTTAAAGTTGTCCATGTCGAACATGATGAGGCTCCAGAGAGAATTCCCTTCGTGCCGCTGCTGGGCAAGTTTTTCTTCGAAGGCATGGCGGTTTAAAATTCCGGTGAGTCTGTCCGTAGTGGCCATATGCCGTAGATCCTCTTCCAGGCACTTTCGGTGCTGGATTTCAGAGCGGAGCATCTGATTTGCCTCTGAAAGTTCCTGGGTCCGTTTCTCTACGAGTTCCTCAAGATTTTTGCTCATGGTGTTAAAGGTTCTGGAAAGAATCCCGATCTCGTCTTTTCTCTCGCCCAGAGGAGTTGTAACGAAGTGCCCCTTTCCTATCTGGTCTGTCGTTTGAGAAAGCCGCATGATCGGGGTGATAAAGAGGCGTTCCATGGCGAAGACGAGAAGTGTTTCAATGAGCAAAAGACCGGCGAGGAAAACCACAAGAAGTATCCAGAGGCTTTGGCGGGCTTCGCGGCGATACTGTTCTGAAGATATGATGAGATGAATGCTCCCGAGATGTATTCCTCGGGAGGCGATATCCCGACTGATGGATGAAACGTACGCACTCTCCGATTCCGGAAGAGGTCGTTCAAGGCTCCTTCCGCCCATAGAGCCCTCCTCGGCGAGAAGGGAGACCCCGTCGCAGTCCCGAATATCGAAGAAGATGACATTCTTTATCTGCATAACCCCCAGCGCCAGCTCCTGAAGAAAATAATAGGAGCGCCCCCAGAGGGGTTCTTCTACCG
The DNA here is from genome assembly GCA_964539095.1 of uncultured Synergistaceae bacterium. Classification (GTDB taxonomy): domain Bacteria; phylum Synergistota; class Synergistia; order Synergistales; family Aminiphilaceae; genus DAIPKP01. The sequence continues at coordinate 1,606 of CAZIFL010000014.1, read as the reverse complement.
TCTTGGCGATAAATGTGGTGAGGTCTTCGTAAAAAAGTTCCATAGAGGCGATGTCCCGCCGTGTCTGTTCAGTATGCATCACAAAAAGAGCGACCCCTCCCACCAGAAAAAAGAGGAGAATCACCAGAATGTGAAAACGAAAGCGGAGGCTGCAAAAAAAGGAGATCATCACAACATCCCCTACGGCTGGAGAGGTTCTTTTTCTTCCTTAAGGAAGAGGGATTCGCGAAGGTCTTCAAGCTTTTTCAGAACCTCCTCGCCGATGATTTCTCGGGTAAAGTGCATGGGGGTTAGCCCTACCATGCCATCCCCAAGCCCCATATTGCGCACTCCCGGCTGAAAATCTCCCCGGGTAGCCTCCAGAACAACGGTTTCAATCGCCTTATCCACATTTTTCATAAGGCTGGTGAGGATATGCCCCCGGGCGAGATGATCCTGGTCAGCATCAACGCCGATGCAGAAGCCCTTCTCTCGGCGTGCGGCATCGAAGATGCCGTTTCCCGAGAGCCCCGCCAGGGTGAGAATGATGTCCACTTCGTTTCGGTAAAGATCTGTAGCCACCTCAAAGCCCTTGTTGGGCATATTAAATCCATCGCTTGTATCTGAGAGGTAGCGTACTTCAAGAACGGTATCGGGATCTGCCTCGTGCAGCCCGTCCCGGAAGCCATTGATAAACTCCTCAATGATGGGCATGGAGAGAGCTGCCACTACGGCGACCGTGCCTGTCTGGGAGGTCCACCCCGCCAGAGCCCCCGCAAGAAAGGCCACCTGGTATCCTTCGTAGAAAAGACTTACAGCGTTTTCTGTGCCGGGCCAGGAGATTTCGTTGAGAATGAACCGTACCTCGGGATATTCAGAGGCAAGCTGTCGGGCCAGATCATCGTACTCGTAGCCGTTCAGAACCATGACCTGAACGCCCCGATCCAGCATGGACTGTGCCGCGGGAAGGGCCTCTTCTATTTTTCTGCACTCTTTTACGAGAAGCCTGGCGTGGAGTATGCGCTTGGCCTCAATCATGCCGTGATATGCGAGGCTGTTGAATGCGTTATCACCGAGCGATCCGAGCCCCGGCAGAAAGCCTAAAACGACAGGCTCTTCCCCCGAAACCGGGGATATCCAAAGAAAAAGTCCTACGAAAAGCAACAGAAATTTTCGCACCCTTCGCACCCGTCATCCCCCCAATCAAAGTAAGCAATCCCCCCAAATGATAGCATAGTTTTTCTTTTTGCGAAGCGGTACAAACCGTATGTATTGGGTCTTGCAGAGATTGTTAAGCTCCCAGGGTGATTGGACTCCTCTGGAAAAAAGGTGGCACAAAAGCGTTTTTCAGGGCTTGACGTCCCCGCAAAAACCTGTAAAATGTCTTCCTGCGGGAACGAAAAGTCCCCTTTTGCAGGAGAGTCGTTAGCTCAGTTGGCAGAGCACCGGACTTTTAATCCGGGTGTTTGTTTTTGCTTTGTGTGCTCTCGTGGTTCCAAGGGTTTGCGGCTTTTTCGCTCTTTTCAAGAACAACGTACCTGTGTTTTTAACGATAACTTCAAACCTTACATTTCAAGTTTTCAACCGTCTATCCTCTTCCTAGGGTAGGCGGTTTTTTTGTGTCTTC
>CAZIFL010000013.1:0-70565 GCA_964539095.1 uncultured Synergistaceae bacterium | reverse complement strand
GCGTGGGGGTTCGAGTCCCCCCTCTCGCACCAAGAGGAAATAACGGGCGAATTATCGCGTATCTGCCTCGATGGTGTTCCATCGAGGCTTTTTCATGTTATCATGTCGCGGGTGCTTTGATGCTTTTGTGCCTCTTCTTCTCGAAGAAAGAGGAGAGGCAGAAGATGTGTGATTCAATATACAAAACGTAAAGAGGCGTGCGTTGGCAAAGGGTGCGGCGGTACTTCCGCACTAAAGACGGCGCACCTCAATAAGGAGGCTGTTCACATGCGTTCTGAAGTTCTTTCCCAGGAAGATAATGTCCTCGTCCTTCGGGTCGAGAAGGATGCCCAGGAATTTGCCGCGGCGGTACAGACCGCTGTTCGGGAGCTTTCCCGACAGGCTAACATCAAAGGATTCCGAAAAGGACGGGTTCCTCGGCATGTGCTCGAAATGTATGTGGGGAAGAAGGCCATTCTTGATCATGCCATGGAGGAAATCGTCCCTGAGAGCGTGAGAAGCGTGGTGGAGGAGTATGGTCTCGTTCTCTTAGAGGATCCCCGAATTGACGTTGAGAAGGCCGAAGAGGGAGAACCCTTTTCCTTCAAGCTTACCCTGTACAGCCGTCCCGAGATTATCCTCCCGGATCTGGCCTCCCTTGAGGTGGAGCGCCCGATCTTTCCCGTCACCGAGAAGGCTGTGGAGGAGACCCTGCAAAAGGTTCTGCATCAGCATTCGGAGTGGTTCCCCGTCGATGATGATGGCCGGGAGGCCGAGGAGAACCACGTGGTGGACGTGCATTATCTCATCACCGTAGACGGCGAGGAGACGGAGCGTCAGGAGGAGACTCCCATCGCACTCTGGGCTCCGGAGCTTCGGGAAGAGATTAAAAATGCTCTTTTGGGCAGGAAAAAGGGTGATGAGGTTACGGTTGATATCCTCATTCCCGAGGATCACGAGGATGCTCAGTATGCCGGAAAAACTGCTTCCTACGCCATTACGGTGAAACAGATCAAGGAAGAGAAGCTTCCTGAACTGAACCGGGAGCTTTTTGCCAAGGTAGGGGGCGAAAGCGCCTCCAACGAAGAGGAGTTCCGGGCGTTTTTGAGAAAGCGTCTGGAGGAGGAGAGCGGGTACCAGGCCGAAGATATTGCTCGGAATAATGTGGTTCAGGTCTTTGCAAATGCCACGAAGGTAGAGCTTCTTCCAGAGCGTGAGGTAGAGCGGCAGTATCAGAATCTCAAGAACGGAGAGGCTGCGAAGATTCAGCGTCAGTATAAGCAGACCTTGCCGGAGTATCTCGAAGCCCAGGAAATGAGCATGGAGGAGTACGAAGCAAAGCTTCGGGAGCGTGCCCAAGTGGAGTTGCGCACTCGCTTCGCCTTCGAGGTTCTTGCAGAGGAGCTGGATCTGGAGATCAAAAATGAAGACGTGGAGATGGAGATCCGCCGCATTGCCATGACCACGGGGATGCCCCTCAAGCAGGTCTACGATATTCATAAAAACAATCAGGATCTTCTCGGAGAGACCGTGGGAAGAATTCGATTCCGTAAGTCCGTAGACCACCTTATTTCCAAAATAACGATTAAAGACGTTCCTCTGGAGTTCGCAGAAGCCCCCGAAGACGTTTCGGCAGAGACGGAATAGCTTTTTTGGAGATCAAAAAAACGGAGTTTGCCAGGGAGGAATCTATCATGCTGGTACCCTATGTAATTGAACAGACCGGACGGGGAGAGCGATCCTACGATATCTACAGCAGACTCCTCAAGGATCGTATTATCTTTCTCGGAGATGCAGTAGACGATCATATCGCCAACCTTGTGGTAGCACAGCTTCTTTTTCTTGAGAGCGAAGATCCCGATAAAGATGTACACCTCTACATTAACAGCCCCGGAGGGGTTATCACTGCGGGGTTGGCGATTTACGATACCATGCAGTATGTGAAGTGCCCCGTCTCTACCATATGTATAGGTCAGGCCGCGAGCATGGGTGCGGCTCTTCTGGCCGCAGGCGCTCACGGAAAGCGTTTCGCTCTCCCCTATGCCAGGATTATGATTCACCAGCCCCATGGAGGCGCTCAAGGACAGGCCACAGACATTGAGATTCAGGCTCGGGAGATTCTCCGCTGCCGCGAGACCCTGAACAGCATCCTCTCCCATCACACGGGAAGGGATGTCAAGAAGATCCTCAAAGATACCGACCGGGATAACTTCATGTCCGCCGAAGAGGCTATGCGCTACGGTATCATCGATAAGGTTATCGAAAAGCGCTAGCTTTTGTGGCGAAAAAGATCCCAAGCGGGGGAGCCGAGGCTCCCTCGTTTGTTATATTCTTGAAAATCGGGTATGATCGTTCGGTTGCGGGGTTCTTCTCCTGCGTGCTTGTCTCGGTGGAACAGAAAACTGCGGTGTTTTCAGGAGGGGCACCTCCCCGGCGTATCTTCTCCCCGTCGGCAGAACCGCTCGTAAAGATATAAGGAGGAAATGCTTTTGTTTAATTTCGAAGGCGATAATAAAAACGGAAAGCAAAAAAACGGCATCCGCTGCTCTTTTTGTGGCAAAAGCCAGAAAGAGGTCCAGAAAATTATCGCTGGCCCCGGAGTGTACATCTGCAACGAGTGTGTGCACCTGTGTGACATGATCCTTGAGAGCGAAAATGTTCCGGAGGATGGTTTTTCCAAGACTCGGGAGGGTTCCTCCGAACCGAAGGAGACCCCTAAACCCAAGGCTATCAAGGAGTTTCTTGATCAGTATGTCATTGGCCAGGAACAGGCGAAGCGAGTGCTTTCGGTGGCGGTGTACAATCACTTCCAGAGGATTCAGCAGAAGGATCTGGCGGAGAGTCCTGATGTGGAGCTTCAGAAGAGCAACGTGCTTCTCATCGGCCCTACGGGATCGGGAAAAACTCTTCTCGCCCAGACTCTGGCGAGGCTTCTGGATGTTCCCTTTGCCATGGCAGATGCCACTACCCTTACGGAGGCAGGATACGTGGGGGAGGATGTGGAGAACATCCTCGTCCGGCTCCTTCAGGCTGCGGGTGGGGATGTGCAGGCTGCGGAGAGAGGCATTATCTATCTCGACGAGCTTGATAAGGTCTGCCGGAAATCCGAATCTGTCTCCATCACCCGGGATGTCTCTGGTGAAGGGGTGCAGCAGGCGTTGCTGCGCATTCTTGAGGGGACTGTGGCAAACGTTCCTCCCAAGGGTGGGCGCAAACACCCGCATCAGGATTTTATTCAGGTGAATACGGAGCACATTCTCTTTATCTGCGGAGGATCTTTTGAAGGCTTGGAGGATGTTATCGCCCGGAGGGTCAACAAGAAGACCATCGGTTTTGGCGGCCAGGTCTTCAGCCACAACCGCGGAGATTCCTACGAAATGCTCCAGTATGTCCAGCCCGACGATCTCATGTCCTTTGGCTTTATCCCCGAATTCGTGGGGAGATTGCCTGTCATTACCGCACTGGAAGGTTTGAGCGAAGAGGCCCTTGTACGGATTCTCACGGAACCCAAAAATGCCCTGGTAAAGCAGTATCAGAAGACTCTGGAGCTGGAGGATATCCCCCTGGAGTTTTCTTCCGAGGCACTCATCAAGGTGGCACACCTTGCGGCGGAACGTAAAACAGGGGCCCGGGGACTGCGTTCGATCATGGAATCTCTCATGCTGGACATTCTCTACGAAGTTCCTTCGGAACCTCGAAAACCGAAGAAGATCGTTATTACCGAATCCTACGTGGAGGATCGTTCCGGTACCATCTACCATTACGAAGACGGTACCGATAACGACAACGAAAAGGAGGTCGCCTAAATGCCGCAGCGGGAAGGGGCTTCTAAAGTCCCCGTACTTCCCGTGAGGGATCTCGTCCTCTTTCCGGGGATTATCGTTCCTCTCTTTGTGGGACGTCCCCGCTCCCTTAAAGCTCTGGAAGAGGCCATGCTGGGAGACAAGACTGTCTTCGTGGTAGCTCAGAAGGAGATCAGCTCGGAGGATCCCGGCTCGGAGGATTTTTACGATGTGGGAACTCTCTGTCAGGTTATCCAGATGGTACGGGTCCCCGATGGCACTACCAAGGCTCTTGTTGAGGGGCTCGCTCGGGGGAAAGTTGTCGAGTACTTTCAGGGAGGCCCTTACTTTAACGCCGCCGTAGAGCCTCTGGCGCTTCTCGGAGAGGAAGATCTTCCAGAAGAAGACGCGGCCTCTCTTGAGCCGATGCGCCGGAGTGTTCTCGCCTCCTTTGAGCGCTATGCCACCCTGCACCCCAAGATCCCCGGGGAAGTGATCATGTCTGTGCACTCCATCGAGGATCCTCATCAGCTCGCAGATATCGTGGCCTCGCACCTTCTCGTGCGTGTTCAGGATAAACAGAAACTCCTGGAGATTCTCGATCCTCTCCTGCGCTTGGAAGAGCTTTTCAAGCTTCTCCTGGGGGAGATTGAGATCCTGGAGCTGGAGCACGATATCCACGACCGGGTGCGTCAGGAGATGGAGAAGAATAATCGGGAATACTATCTCAAGGAGCAGCTCCGGGTGATTCAAGATGAGCTTGGCCAGGGGAACGTCCCTCCTGAGATCGGGGAGTATCGAAAGAAGATCGAAACGTCCAGAATGCCGAAATCCGTAGAGGAACGGGCGTTGAAGGAGCTGGAGAGGCTCATGAAAATGCCCTCCATGTCCGCCGAAGCTACGGTAGCTCGAACCTATCTGGATTGGCTCGTAGAGCTTCCCTGGCAGAAAAGTTCCCGAGATCGTCTTGATATCCAGAGCGCCGAGCAGGTTCTCGAAGAAGATCACTACGGTATGGAGAAGATCAAGGAGCGGGTTCTCGAATTTCTAGCGGTGCGCAAGCATGCGGGAAAGGACGGCGGCCGTGGGCAGGTGCTCTGCTTTGTAGGGCCTCCGGGGGTCGGAAAAACCTCTCTGGGGCGTTCCATCGCCCGGGCTCTGGGGCGCAAGTTCGTGAACATCTCCCTCGGAGGGATGCGGGACGAGGCAGAGATTCGCGGGCATCGGCGCACCTACGTAGGGGCCCTCCCCGGAAGGATTATCCAGAAGATCCGCACCAGCGGAACGAAAAATCCCGTCATGCTCCTCGACGAAATTGACAAGATCGGCTCTGATTTTCGGGGGGATCCTGCGGCGGCGCTGCTTGAGGTTCTTGATCCCGAGCAGAATGCCTCTTTTACCGATCACTTTCTTGAGATCCCCTTCGACCTCAGCAAAGTGCTCTTTCTCACCACCGCGAACGTAACCCACACCATCCCCCGGGCGCTCGTCGACCGAATGGAGATTATTCATCTTCCGGGATACGTTCAGGAGGAGAAGGTTCATATCGCCCAGAGACATCTCTGGCCCAAGGTCTGTGGCGATCACGGCCTGCAGCGCGATCAGATCGCCCTCTCCACCCCTGCTCTGGAACACATTATTCAGGACTACACCCGGGAGGCCGGTGTGCGGAACCTTGAGCGTCAGCTTGCAAAACTGGCCCGTAAGATTACCCGGAATCTGGTAGAGCTTACTGAAAAGGGGACTGCAGAGCCGGAGAGAATCGTGGTGAACGTCACGGGGCTTAAAAAATACCTTGGACCTCCTATGGTGCGGGATATGCGCATACCCTCGGAGGATGCTATCGGTACGGTGGTGGGCTTGGCCTGGACCGAAAGCGGGGGGGACACCCTGGTGGTGGAGACCATGATCATCAAGGGAAAGGGAAACGTCCTTCTTACAGGGAATTTGGGCAATATTATGCAGGAATCGGCGAAGACCGCCCTCGGTCATATCCGCGGGACCTACGTTTCGGAAAATGTGGAGTGGGATAAAACGGATGTGCATGTGCACGTTCCGGAAGGAGCCATTCCCAAGGACGGCCCCTCTGCCGGGATTACTCTGGCGGTGGCGATGCTCTCCAGCATCAAGAAGATTCCGGTGCGTAACGATCTCGCCATGACTGGAGAGATCACCCTTCGTGGGAATGTACTCCCCATCGGAGGCGTTCGCGAAAAAATTCTCGCGGCGAAGCGCCAGGATATTCGAGATGTGCTCATCCCCGAGGGGAATAAGAGCGACGTGGAAGAACTTCCCCGGTGGGTGCTTTCGGGAATAACCGTACATTACGTGCGGCATCTGGATGACGTGTTGCGCCATGCCTTCCGAAACCTCCCGGCATAACTCCGGAGCCTCTGGGGAGGCTCCGATACACTGGAGTGTGGAGCTGGCACATACCTGCTTCCTTCCCTCACAGCTCCCTCTTGAGCCGGGGCTTATGGAGGTTGTTTTCTCAGGGCGTTCCAACGTGGGAAAATCGACCCTCATTAACGCCCTCTTCCGCAGGAAGGTGGCTCACACCAGCGGAACCCCAGGAAAGACCCGGAGCATCAACTACTACCGGGCTTCTCACGGGGATCGGGCGTGGTACCTTGTGGATGTACCGGGGTACGGCTACGCCAAAAGAGGAGGAGAGGAGCGAAACGCTTGGCTCCGCCTCATGGAGAGCTACTTTACGAAAAGCCCCAATATTGCTGTGGTGATGCACCTGGTGGATTTTCGTCATGGCCTTCTGGAGAACGATACAACCCTGCAGAGCTGGCTTTACGATCTGGGGATTCCTCTTCAGGTGGTCTTTACCAAGGCGGATAAAATCGCCAAAAGCAAACACCGTGGTTTAGTGCAGCAGTACGTGAAAAAGGGGCTCTATTCTCTCAACAAACCCTACGTTACGGGAGCTGCCAACAGCCTGGGAATAACGGAGCTGCAGCGAGGCATTCAGGATCTTCTCTTTCCCGAGGCCACAGCAGAAGAACTCTAAAAAACCATATGTGATGTGTCACGATTTTTTTCTTGGAGGGATGGCAATGGACCGCCGCAAAAAACTTGATTCCTTGAGCAAAAGCTATGATCCCGCTCCCATTGAAGATGCCTGGTATGCACGATGGGAGAGAGAGGGTCTTTTCGTGGGAGATCCGGAGTATACGGGAGAGGGAAAGAACTTTTCTATTGTGATCCCCCCTCCCAACGTTACGGGCTCTCTCCATATGGGGCATGCCTTGAACAATACCCTCCAGGACATTATCTGCCGTTACCGCCGTATGCAGGGGGACAACGTCCTCTGGCTTCCCGGCACGGATCATGCGGGGATCGCCACCCAGAACGTAGTGGAAAAGCAGCTCGCCAAGGAGGGGCTCTCCCGGCACGATCTGGGGCGGGATGCTTTCGAGGCTCGGGTTTGGGAGTGGAAAGAGCAGTACGGCAGCCGCATCATCAACCAGCTTAAAAAGCTGGGGGCTTCCTGTGATTGGGACCGAGAGCGCTTTACCATGGATGAAGGGCTCTCCCGGGCAGTGCGGGAGGTTTTTGTGGCTCTGTACAAGAAGGGGCTTATCTACCGGGGAAAATACATCATCAACTGGTGCTCCCGCTGCCAGACAGCCCTCTCCGATCTCGAAGTCGAGCACAAGGAGCTTCCCGGAAATCTCTACCACGTAGCCTATCCCTTTGTGGATGGCGAAGGCTCCCTCATGGTTGCCACCACCCGGCCCGAGACCATCCTGGGCGATGTCGCCATTGCGGTGCACCCCCGGGATGAGAAAAACGCCCCCTACGTGGGGCGCAGGGTGCGGGTCCCCCTCACAGATCGAGAGATCCCGGTTATTGAGGATAACATGGTGGATCCCGAGTTCGGCACGGGGTGCGTCAAAATTACCCCCGCCCACGATCCTAACGACTTCCTCGTGGGGCAGCGGCACGATCTCCCCCAGATTGCGGTGATCGATGATAAGCAGATCATGAACGACTTGGCGGGGATCTACCAGGGGCTCCATATTACCGAGGCCCGAAAGAAAGTGGTGGAGGATCTCAAAGCCCAGGGGCTTCTGGTGAAGGTTGAAGAGCATCTTCACTCCGTGGGACACTGCTACCGCTGCGACACCGTGGTGGAGCCCTACCTTTCGGAGCAGTGGTTCGTGAAGGCCAAGCCTCTGGCGGATGCCGGGGTGGAGGCGGTGCAGCAGGAGCGTATCAATTGGGTGCCCAAGCAGTGGGAGAACACCTACTACCAGTGGATGGAGAACATCCGGGACTGGTGCATCTCCCGGCAGCTCTGGTGGGGACACCGGATTCCCGCCTGGGAGTGCGAAAAATGCGGCCACTTTACGGTGGCCTCCGAGGCGCCTTCCGCCTGCGAAGCCTGCGGTCATACGGTGTCGCATCAGGATGAGGATGTGCTGGACACCTGGTTCAGCAGCGCCCTCTGGCCCTTCTCCACCCTGGGCTGGCCGGATAAAACAAAAGAGCTTGAGGCCTTTTATCCCACCTCCCTTCTCATGACGGGGTTTGACATCATCTTCTTCTGGGTCTCCCGGATGATTATGATGGGGCTGGAGTTCATGGACGGGGAAGTTCCCTTCCATGATGTGTATATTCATGCCCTGGTGCGGGATGAGCACGGTCATAAGATGAGCAAGTCCCGGGGGAACGTTATTGACCCTCTCGGCATCATCGAAACCTATGGGGCGGACGCTCTGCGGATGACCCTGGCGGCTCTCACCGTGCAGGGGCGGGATATCTTCCTCAGCACCAACCGTATCGAAACCTACCGATACTTCATGAACAAGCTCTGGAACGCCAGCCGTTTCGCCCTTATGCACCTGGAGGAGCTTCCCTCTTGTTCAGAGATGCCTGCTGAGAGTCTGCTTCGTGACCATGATCGCTGGATTCTCGAGCGCACTCGCCGGGTAGCCCGGGAGACCTCCAGGCTTTTGGACGGCTACTTCTTCGGAGAGGCTGCCCGGGGGCTCTACGACTTTGTATGGTCCGAACTCTGTGACTGGTATCTTGAGATGGCCAAAGCTGCTCTCTACGGCAACGAGGGAGAGGAGCGGAAAGAGGCCTCCCGATGGGTGCTTGCCACGGTCTTCCGACAGACTCTGCAGCTTTTGCACCCCTTCATCCCCTTTGCAACGGATGAACTCTGGCAGGCCTTCGGTTTTGCCGGAGATGAGGGGGCGCTTCTCGAACGGAGCGGTTGGCCCTCCTTCGAAAAAGAGGATGGCGAGATTGAGCTTTTCGAAGATATGGAGCAGTTTCAGGAGATGATCCGGGCTTTGCGGAACCTGCGGGTTGAAGCGGGGCTTGCTCCTCAGCAGTCTGCCCCCTCCATCGTTATCGCCACGGAGGATCCCAGGGTTCGGCGTTCCATGGAGGAAAACCGGGATCTTATCTCGCTTCTCGGAAGAGTGGCGGAGATACGTCTTGTGGAGCCCGGAGAGCGCCCCAAACAGAGTCTGGCGGCGGTACTCCCCCGGCGGACCCTCTTTCTCGGGGTGGGGGATATTCTGGATGTCCCCTCCGAGATGGAGCGTCTCCGCAAGGAGAGAGAGAAGATCGAGGCGGATATTACCAGGGGAGAAATGAAGCTCGAAAACGAAAGCTTCCTTGCCAAGGCTCCGGAGGATGTGGTAGCCAAAGAGCGGGAACGCCTTCAGGAGGCCCGGGAGCGTCTCTCCCGAGTTAATCAGAATCTGGAGAGTCTCTCTTCCTAGAGAGACACTAAGAGGCCCGTTTTCGGGGGATTTTTCACCTCCGGAACCGGGCTTTTTTTACGTGGAGATATGCCATGGACCGTTTTTTATTAATACAACAGGAGCGGCAGGGGTATGCCAGGGTAGAGGCGCAGATCCTCCGTCTTGCAACCCCGGGCATCCGCCCTGGCCTCTCTCGGATAGCCCGGCTTCTGAACATTCTGGGAAATCCCGAGCGCACCGTTCCGGTGATCCATCTGGCGGGGACGAACGGCAAGGGTTCTACCGGAGCGTTTCTTGAACGAATCTTTCGTTCTGCGGGTTATGTCACGGGGTTCTATACGAGCCCCCATCTTATTGCTCTTGGGGAACGGTTTCTTCGAAAAGGGATTCCCCTCCCTGCGTCGACGTGGTCGCAAGCCTTGAAACGCGTCGAAGAGGCCCTTCCGCTCATGCCCCTCGAAGAGGTGCCTTCCTACTTCGAGATTGTTACGGCGCTGGCCTTTCTTATGGCAGTTTCTGAAGGGGTGGAACTGTTAATCCTTGAGACGGGGATGGGGGGGCGTTACGATGCCACCAATCTGCGGGCTCCCGTAAAGGCCTCTGTGATTACCACCATCGCCATGGATCATCAGGAGTATCTGGGGAATACTCTGGAGGAGATCGGTGCGGAGAAATTTGCCATTTTTCGCCCCCGTAGCTTTGCCTCCTTTCGAGGGGGGGCTCCGGAGCTGGAGGCCCGTTTCCTCGCCGCCGCAGAGAGAGTAAAGGCCCGGGCGCATCTCTTTTCGCACAGCTGCACCATATCGGAGGTGGGGCCGACTCCGGAGGGAAACCGCTTCTCCTTTTCCGAGGGGGATCTGGTCCTTCCAAAAGTTTCCATATCTCTTCGGGGGAGGCACCAGGTGGATAACGGGGCGCACGCCCTCTCGGTAGCATGGCACCTTCGGGAGCATTTCCCCCGCCTTCGGAGAGAACACCTTCTTGAGGGGCTTCAAAAGGCCTCCTGGCCCTTTCGAGGGACACTCTTTCCCGGAGAGCCTCCGCTCTTTGCCGACGGGGTGCACAACCCCGAAGGAGCCCGGGCCTTCGCCGCCATGGTGGCGGAACGATGGAACGATCTTCCCGGTAAGGTACTCATCTTTTCCTGCATGAAGGATAAGGACGCTCCCCAGATGCTTGACCTGCTTCGAGGAACCGCAGACCATCTTATCTGTACCTGCGTTCCCGGTCTCGAACGTTCTGCCCGGAGTGACGATCTTCGGGAGATTGCTCTCTCCCGGGGGTGGGTTTCCTGTGAGGTTTGCTCCTCTCCTCTGGAAGCTTTAGAGCGGGGAAAATCCCGGGGGAGTTTGGTGCTGGTCTGCGGCAGTCTCTATCTGCTGGGATATATGGCTTCGGAGGGAGGATTTTCTCTGTCATGAAAAAAAACACCGCCTCCCCTCCCCGAGACTCTGCGGGAGAAGGGACGAAGATCGACTACTTTTCTCTGGCTTTTTCCGAGTTTGCAGAGCTTTTTGAACTCTCCCTCTATGGCCCGGGGGAACTCACAGAAGGGCATAGCGTTACCTCCCAGAGGGCCCGTCGGTTTTTTTCCGAGAGGTTCCAGATTCCAAAACTTCTTGTCCCCCGGCAGGTGCACGGTAAAGAGATCCTCGTCCCCTCGAAAGAAGTTTCTCCTGAAGAGGCATCTCCCGAGGGGGACGGAATCTTTCTCGAAGACCCCGCATGGCGGGGGATGCTACGCTTTGCGGACTGCTGCCCGGTGATTCTCTTCTCCTCGGAGCCGCACCCCTGGATGCTCCTGCTTCACATGGGGTTTCGGGGGGCAGGGGAGCAGATCCCTTCGGCGGCCTGGAGACTGCTACGTCAAAAATTCCCCGCCCTTGCTCCCGAGCGTTGCCGGGCCTTTCTGGGCCCCGCCATCCGTGGATGCTGCTATTCCCGGAAGATGGATGACCCCCTCACCCTCCGGGGGATGGAACTCTTTCCGAAATCTCTCTGGGAGCTTCGGGGAGATCTCTGTTTTTTTGATCTCCCCCGCATGGGGGCGTATCTCCTGGGCCGGGAAGGTATGAAGGAGGAGCATCTCTTTCTTGCAGAGGAGTGCGTCTCCTGCGGCCCCTCGGGATGGTACTCCTACCGCAGAGGAGACGCAGAGAACCGCAACGTGCTTCTCGGAGGAGTCAGAGGCTAAAGACTTTTCCCGAAAAGGAAAAAATACGGAGACTTGAGAGAATTTTTGTGCCACTTTTCTCTCCCTTTCCGGGATAACGTACATGAGGGAATAGACGAATCGCCTTTTTCAGGAAATTTTCGGCAGAAGCATCTTTCGGAGAAGGCGCAAAAACGTATAAAGATTGGGGTGTGGATATGGTGGTGCCGTTGCGGGTAGGCGTCGTGGGAGTGGGACATTTGGGGTTTCATCATGCTCGGCTGTATTCGGAGATACTCGGGGTGCACCTGGCGGGGGTGGTGGATGTCAATGAGGATAGAGCCATGACGACGAGCCACGCCTTGGGTGTTCCCTACTTCACGGATCTTCAGGAGTTTATCAATAAATGTCACCCCCATGCGTTGAGCATCGTGGTGCCCACCAGCCTGCACTTTTCCATTAGCAAGATAGCTCTGGAGAACGGCATCCATGTGCTCATCGAGAAACCTGTCACCTCCACCGTGGAGGAGGCTGCAGAGCTTCTCACCCTGGCTGAGAAGAGAAATCTCCTTCTTCAGGTGGGGCATGTAGAGCGGTTCAACAGTGCAGTGCAACATGTGTCGAGTATTGTCAACAAACCGATGCTCCTTCAGTCACGGCGGGTGGGGCCTTTCTCTCCCCGGGTGAGTGATGTGGGTGTGGTGCTGGATCTCATGATTCACGATATCGATATCGTGCTCTCTCTTGTCCCCTCGGAGATCGTCAACATCTCTGCTTTGGGGCGTTCGGTCTGTTCGGATCACGAGGATATCGCTTCGGCGCATCTTCAGTTTGCAGATGGCACCATTGCGGATATTCTGGTAAGCCGCGTCTCTCAAAGACGTCTGCGCCGCCTGGAGATTATGGAGGCTGAGCGTACCATTGCGGTAAACTACGAAACCCAGGACGTCTCCATCCATCGCTGTATGAGGGAGAACGGTCAGGGATTGGTGGAGATCGTGGAACAGCCCATTTTCCCCAAGAAAGAGCCTCTCAAGCTTGAGCTGCAGCACTTTGTCTCCTGTGTCCGGGAGGGGCGGCAGCCTCTTGTAGGGATTGGAGATGGCAAACGCGCTCTTGAAGTGGCGGTGGCGGTGCTTCGTCAGATCAGCCTCAACCGGAGCAACGTGATAGAGCAGTGCGTGGTATAAAAAGGCGTAGGGACTCGTAAAAAAGATACGAAGGGGGGAATCTCCCCCCTTTTTTTTGTGCCTTTTTCGAGTATCCTAGAGGAAAGAGAGGAAGCTTTGTGTCCTCAAAGGGAGGTGAGAGGTCCATGTTTTCGAAAAAAGAGAAAAACGGCCTTGCAAGGCAGCTGCTTATTGTCCTGACGGTGGTCTTTTTCGCCATGAGTCTCGTCTATCTTGTTATTCTTTATGCCCATCCCAATCGGCTCTTTATGGACAACATCATTGTGAATCTCATTGCGGAAAAACATACTCCTCAGGAAGAATAGCGTTTTCTCCTGAAGAAATTTCAGGTATCATAAAGGGGTTCCATTATTCGATTCCAGGAGGAATGTATATGCCTGCTGTAAATATTCAGGCTCTGGTGGCTCTTGGGCTTTTTCTTCTCTCCCTCGCGGTAGCGCGGATGGTAAATAACATTACTTCCGGCAAATGGCCCGGAAACGAAGCCTGGGTGATCTATCTTCGCATGCTTCTCGGCTTTCTCTTTACCGGATCCATCGTCCTTGGCTTCTATTCATTTGCAGGAAAAAACATACTTTTTTAGAGCCGTTTTGGTTGTCATTATGGTTACGACGGAAAGGATCGGGATTGTTGTGCGTATATTGAGGCTTCTTGTTCTCTGCACGCTCTTTTTCGGACTTGCGCAATTTGCATGGGCTCAGGAGCTTGCTCTCCCCCCGGCAAATCGGATCGGGGCTCAGCGGTATCTCTTTCAGGCCTATGAGATGTACGCAAAGAACCGTTTCCCCGAGGCCCTCGCCTATCTTGATCGGGCTATCGAAAAAAACACCTATCTTATCGACTACTATCTCGTGCGTTCTCTGGTGTTGCGCAGAGCCGGAGACTTTGCGGAAGCCCTCAAGGAGATGGTCCACTATCTGGAAGTTCGTCCTCTTGAGCCTCTCCCCCGAAGAATCCGGGAGAATCTGCAGGATCTTGATCGCTTCACCGAAAATGCTCTCCGGGGGAGTCTGCACGAGGAGCGATATGCCCTTGAAAGGATGCCTCTCAAGAGCCTCTTCGGTTTAACCCCTCTTCTGCGCAAAAATCTTGCGGGGGTTGGCAAGATCGAGATCTTCGGGGATCTCCTCTTTCTCCCTGATACTCTGGGAAATCGGCTGTACGTCCTGGATCTTGAAAATCCGTATGAGGGAAAGGTCTTTGGAACCCCGTCACCGGTGCGGGTTCTCTCTCTTCTGGGCAAGGAGATGCTTGTTTGCTCCCAGGAGGGGGAACTCCGGCAGATAGATCTGGAAACGCAGGAAGAACGTCTTATTGGATCTTTGGGAAAGGTCTTTATCAAGGATGGGGTGCTCCTTTCCGATTCCCGGCTGATCTTTGCCGACTGGGGAGGTCGGCGTCTTCTCTCGGTATCCTATCCGGAACTCACCCCTCTCTGGGAGTGGCGCCCCCGGGGCAATCCCGTGGATTTTGCCCCCGAGGCCCTTGATCTCTGCGGCACGCTTCTCGCTGTAGCGGATGGGGGAGGGGATCGCCTTTTTCTTCTTCAGGCGGAGGAAGGGGCTCTCCTCAAGGAGGAACCCTTTTCGGCTCCCATCGATGTGGGCTGGACAGCTTGGGGGAGTTTAGGGGTTCTCAACGAAAAGGGGGATCTCTTTCTGCAGAATCCTGAGGGGGAGTTTCGGGGTATCGCCTCTCTCCCCGGTGCCTGGAGTTTTGCACCGCGAGGTATGAATCTCGTCTTTTCACACGTCTCCGGAGAGGCACTTTGGTTTGCCTCCATGCGCCTTCCAGAAGATTTTGATATTTCCTTTTTCTGGCTTCAGTTTCCCGAATACAATGCCCTCGGAGGTCTTGGAACCGCACGGTTTCAGGGAGGGCTCGGCCATCCCGTGGCGCATCTCTTTTCCGGGAACTCCAGCATCTTTAAAGAGAGCTACGCTGTAGCGATCTGGATGGATGCGGGGCTGGAGGGGCGTGTGGAGAGAGCTGTCTCTACGGGGCGCTACTCCCTCTACGCCCACAAGGGGAGCATCGTCCCCTCACAGTGGGATGGCATATCTCTCGGAGTTGTGCCGGGAAGCTTTTTCGACGGTCTCGCCCGGATAGCCCAGAACGAAAAGGGGATTCCCGGAAAAATCCTTCTGGATCCGGATATCCCCCTCTCCTTTGCAGAGCAGAAGCGGCTTTTGGGGTATGCTCTCTTTAACGGCATTCCTGTCTCTCTGGTGCGCTCTGCTGCGGCACCGCCTCCCTCCCTTGCCCGCATAGTCCGCCTTACCGGAGGAGATGAAAGAGCCCTGCTCTCCGAGGAGCCCCCTCTGGAAAAGTCTCTTTCGTATGTTTTCTTTTTTCCGCTCAATCCGGATATCTACCCTTCCGGCTATCCCAGCAGATCTTTTTTTACTCTTTTCCTTGAAACCAGCTACTACAGTTTCCTCGACTGGATGCCCTTCTGGCCTGCGGGGCTTGAGGATTCTTCCATGGAGGCGGTTCCCCAACAAGATTGACGGTAACTCTGATAGAATAGGAGCGCTTGCGGGAGAAGTCCCCGGGCTTTTCGGGGAATGGAAAGGTTTTTTTATCTAGCTTGTCGAGGAGGATGTACATGAGAATCTCTATTGGCTCTGATCATGCCGGATATCCCTTGCGGGAGCAGGTGCGTTCCTGGCTTAAGGAACAGGGGCACGACGTGATTACCCACGGAGCGGAACACGAGAGTGTTGCCTACGACTATCCCAAAGCTGCCTTTTCCGTCGGGCGGGATGTGTCGGAAAAGAGGGCTGATCGAGGTATTCTTGTTTGCGGAAGCGGCATCGGCATGTCCATCGGGGCGAACAAGATCCCCCGGGTCTACGCGGCCCTCTGCCGTAGCTCCGAGGATGCGGAGCTGAGCCGTCGGCATAACAATGCAAATGTCCTCGTTCTCGGAGGCCGGGTCTCCTCCTGGGAAGAGACGACAGAGATTCTTCGTGTCTGGATGGAAACACCTTTCGAAGAGGGGCGTCATTACCGCAGAGTGCACCTCATCGAAGAGGAGGAGAACCGTCTCTTTTACGGTATCTCTCCCGAGAGCCTACCGGGGTGTTACGTGGTGGATCATCCCCTGGTGCAGCATAAGGTGGGGATTATCCGCGATGTGAATACCACCGTAAAGGAATTTCGCGAGCTTGTGCAGGAGATTGCAGGGCTTATGATCTATGAGGTTACCCGAAATCTTCCCTTGGAGGATGTTGAGGTACAGACTCCTCTGGAAAAAACCAGCGTAAAATCCATCGCCGGGAAGAAGCTCGCCATTGTGCCGGTACTGCGGGCGGGGCTCGGCATGGTGGAGGGGATTCTACGGCTTGTCCCCAACGCCAAGGTCGGTCATATCGGCCTCTACCGCGATCCGGAGACTCTCGAACCTGTAGAATATTACTGCAAGCTCCCGGGGGATCTCGGAGAACGAGACATCTTTCTCGTCGACCCCATGCTCGCTACGGGAGGTTCCGCTGCTGCCGCCATCGACCTCATCAAGCAGAAGGGGGCCCGGAATATTACCCTGGTATGTCTTATCGCTGCCCCCGAAGGAGTGGCCCGGGTCCGGCAGTCTCATGAGGACGTCCCTATTTTTACGGCTGCCCTTGACCGTTGTCTCAATGACCATGGCTACATCATGCCCGGTCTGGGAGATGCGGGGGATAGGCTTTTCGGCACAAAATAGATGATGCTGCTACGAGACCTTTTTTCTTTCTTCTCCTCTACGCAATTCCAGAGATACCTGATACCCTTTCTGATGGTTTGCGGGGGGTTTGGAGCAAGCTTTCTTCTTACCCCTCTCTCTATTCATCTCTCCTACCTCTATCAGATTGTGGATAATCCCGGGGGGCGGAAGAAGCATGCAGCTCCTACGCCGAAGGGGGGAGGCCTTGCTCTCTGGGGGGCACTGGTGCTCTACATGCTTCTTCGCAGCGAATGTACCTTCTTCGACGTACTGTTGCTCAGCGGAGCCACCATGATCTTTGTGGTAGGGTATGGAGACAGTATCTTCCCCATGCCGCCTCTTCTGCGGCTGGGGGTACATCTTTTTGCTTCCTTTTTTATCGTGTATACCCAGGATTTTTCCTTTTTTTTGGGCCCGATCATGATATTATGGCTGGCGGGTTGCACAAGTGCGTATAATAACATTGACGGCATCAACGGCCTCTGTCTTTCTCTCGGAGGAATTAATTTTTTAATCGCTTTTTATTTTATCCCCCTTGGGGTGTGGTGGTATCTTCTCGGGATGTGTCTCGGGGTTTTGCTCTGGAATTTCCCCCGGGCCCAAACGTTTCTCGGGGACGGAGGGAGCACGCTTCTGGGATTTCTCTGGGCGGCTCTTATTCTCTACTACTCGGGGATGATGGCAACACTTGCAGAGATGTCGCTTCCAGAGGTGTTTGTGGTGCTTTTCCTTATTGGGGGGCTTCCTGTTTTTGACACACTCTGGTCTGTCTGCAGGAGACTTTTGCAGAAGAGATCCCCCTTTATGCCCGATCGGGGGCATTTTCATTACGCTCTTTACGATCGGGGGTTTTCTTTGTTTCAGGTTTTGGGGATTCTTCTCCCGATACACGGGATACTCGTTTTTTCAGGGCTTTTCTGGCTTTATGCTAAAAGTGTATAGTGAAAGCGTGTGCCTTGGGCTCCCGAGAAGTTTTTTTGGGAAAGCCTGGGCGGTCGTTTGAAGTGCGCAGGAGGTTTTTTCGTGAAGAAAGATTCCGCTCAAATGAGTCAAATGAGTATTAAAGGGGGGTGCCCCCTCTCTGGAACAGTTCGTGCCCAGGGTGCCAAGAATGCCGCTCTTCCGATTCTGGCGGCGTCTCTTTTGCTTTCAGAGGAGACGCTTCAGGTACGGAGGGTTCCTCAACTAGACGATATGAAGGTGATGCGCAAGCTCCTTGAATCTCTCGGGGTGCGTGTGGAGAGCCGGGGAGATGTCCTTTCTCTTACTCCTCCTTCGGAACTCTCCTGGGAGACCCCGGAGCGTCTTGTGCGGCTCATGAGAGCCTCTTCTCTTGTATTGGGGCCTCTTCTCTCCAGGTGCGGCAAGGCGAAGCTTCCTCTCCCCGGAGGATGTGCCATCGGAAGCCGTCCTATCGACCTGCACCTCAAGGGGCTTGCAAAGATGGGGGCGGAGATCTCTCTTGAACACGGAGCTGTGGTGGCTACCGCCAAAGAGCTTCGAGGATGCCGTATATATCTGGATTTTCCCTCTGTGGGTGCTACGGAAAACCTCATGATGGCCGCAGCCCTTGCCCGGGGGGAGTCTCTTATTGAGAATGCCGCTCGGGAACCGGAAATCACCAATCTGGCAGAGGTTCTTCGCGCCATGGGTGCGGATATCCGGGGAGAAGGAACGGGGACAATCCACGTCGTCGGCAAGGATCGGCTTCGGGGAAACTCCGTTTCGGTTATTCCTGACCGTATAGAGGCATGTACCTATCTTCTTGCGGGGATCATGACCGGGGGCTCCGTAACGGTATGCGACGTGGTCCCCGAGCATATGGATGCCTTGGTGGCAAAACTCGAAGAGATGGAGCTTGAGGTGCTGGTGGAGGGTACATCCATTACCGTTCCTGCTCAGCAGAGAGGGCGCGGCATCTCCCTCAAGGCTCTTCCCTATCCTGGATTCCCTACGGATTTACAGCCCCAGATGACGGCACTTCTCTCCCTTGCGGAGGGTACCAGCGTTATCCAGGACGGTGTTTTCGAATCCCGCTTTCTTCACATCAACGAACTTCAGAAGATGGGGGCGGATATACGCATGCAGGGGAATGCGGTGGTTATTACAGGTGTCCCCTTTTTGAAGGGGGCGGATGTGGTGGCTACGGATCTCCGGGCCGGGGCGGCCCTGGTACTTGCGGGACTTGCTGCGAAGGAGGATACCCGTATTCTCAACATGGGGCATGTGCACCGGGGTTACGAGAGCCTGGAGGAAAAGCTCGCTTCTCTCGGGGCTCGGGTGAAGATGCTCCCGGATGATCCGCCGCTCCCGTGCTTGAAGAACCATTCGGAGGAGGAATAAGAGATGACGTGGCTTGAAGGGCTTGTGCGGAAGGCGCTTGTGGATATAGATCCTTACCGGCCGGGAAAACCCGTATCGGATGTGCAGAGAGAGCTGGGACTTAAAAAGATCGTACGCCTCTGCTCCAATGAAAATCCCTGGCCTATTCCTGAACATGTTCATGATGCCATCAACAAGGCGGCCCTTGATGTGGCCCGCTATCCTGATCCAGGAGCCTATTATCTGCGCCGAGGTGTCGCCCGAAAGTGGGGTGTGGCCCCGACCGAAGTTGTCGTAGGCGCTGGGACCGAGGGTATTCTCTACGCCCTTTTTCAGGCCCTCATCGATGAGGGGGATGAGGTGGTCTTTCATGCCCCTACCTATCCGATCTACCGCCTCGCCGCCCGAGCTGCGGGGGCTTCGTGTGTCCCCGTTCCCATGAGCGAAAAGATCAACCCCTCCTCTGAGGCTCTTCTCGAAGCGTGTTCGGAGAAGACAAAAATTGTCATTATATGCAATCCAAATAATCCTACGGGTACCATCTTTACACGGCAGGATCTTCTCAATCTTGCGGGGGAACTCGAAAAACGCCATATCCTTCTTGTGGTGGATGAGGCGTATGCGGAGTATGTCACCGATGCCCGGTATGCATCGGGAGTGGAACTTTTCCGCCAGCTTGGGCATGTGGTAATTTTGCGTACGTTTTCAAAAATCTATGGGCTCGCTTCTCTGCGTGTGGGATATGCCATTGCTCCCAAGCCCGTGGTGGAATCCTTCGCCAAGGTTCGCCGTGTCTTTGATGTGAATAGCATCGCCCAGGCGGCTGCGGCGGCTTTCCTGGAGGAAAGCGGCTATGTGGAGGATATTAGAGAAAAGACGATCCTCGAAAGAGAACGCCTTCTTTCGGAGCTTATGGACATGGGGATCAAGGTCTTTCCGACCCACACGAATTTCCTCCTTCTCGAGATGCGCGATGCGGATCTCGTAGGGGAGCAGCTTCTTCATGAAGGTATTATCATCCGCCCTGGAAGTGATCTCGGTATTCCCGGATATCTCCGGGTCTCCGTGGGACTTCCCGAGGACAACGAAAGCTTCATTCTTGGCCTTCGCAAAACCATGAAGCGACTAGGAAAACGGTGATTTTCTCTTGGATGACAAAACCCCCCCTCCTCTCGCCTCGCGAGAGATCGAAGTTGTGGCCTTTGTTGGCACCGCAGGCACAGGAAAAAGCCAGCGGGCTCAGGCCATCGCTCGGGAGATAAAGGCAGACTATTTTATTGATGACGGACTTCTGGTGAGCAAAGGATATATCCAGGCGGGGCAGAGTGCTAAGGCAGAACGCAATCAGGTAAGTGCCATCCGGAGGGCTCTCTTTTTTCATGAGGATCACCGAGAGGAAGTGCGTAAGATCCTCGATACCCTGGAGTCGGGGAGGATTCTCATTCTTGCCACCTCCGAGGGGATGGCCCGCAAGATTGCCCTTCGCCTGGAGCTTCCAGAGCCGGGGAGGATTATTCGTATCGAAGATGTAGCGAAACCTCAGGAGATCGAAGACGCCCGAAAACGCCGGAAACTCAGTAAGGAACATGTCATTCCCGTGGAGCGCTCACAGGTGCGCCGGAACTTTGCGGGAAAGATTGTGCGTATCTTTTGGGGGTTTCTCCATCGAGACGGGGCCGGAGAAGAGCATACGGTGGTGCGTCCTGCCTTCAGCTTCGGGGGTACTGTGAAAATAGAGACTGAAGCTATCGAGGAGATGGTGCGCACTCTCTGCGAACGCACCTCTCAGGTCGTTTCGGTGAAAGAAGTCAAGGTCAAGCGTGACAAAGAGGCACTGGTTCTCAAAGTAAAGGCAACCCTTCGTATCGGGGATCAAAGTTTTGTAGAGGTCGCGAAGCTTATTCAGAAACGTCTCCGAAATGCGGTCTCGTTCTTTACGGGTATGGATGTACATGCGGTGGACGTCCTGGTAGAAGAACTCTCTTCCTGATCCGGAGTAGCAAAGCAAGGGAGTGGTTCCGCAACGCTTAGAGTGGTGGGGCACGTACGTGGAGGCTCCTGTGATGTTCTTGTATCACATCATTCGTAAAACCGTTCTTAAGAAAAACGGCAGATGAGAAGATTCAATGAAGGGGGAACGTCTCTATGTCCCAGCAGATTACTGCGTCGTCCCTATGGGAAGCCACAAAAGAGGAAGTGACAGCATGCCTCCGGTGTCCCCTTCACGAAGGAAGAAACCAGACCGTTTTCGGCGAGGGAAACCGGAAGGCCAAGCTTGTTTTTGTCGGAGAGGCTCCGGGGGCCGATGAGGATGCTCAGGGGGTCCCCTTTGTGGGAAGGGCGGGGAAACTCTTTACAGACATTCTCCAGGCTGTGCGGATATCCCGGGAAGAGGTCTACATTACGAACATTGTCAAATGCCGTCCTCCGGGGAATCGCAACCCCCAAACGGAAGAGATGCTCGCCTGCGAGGGATACCTCCACACACAGCTTGCCCTTATCAACCCCCGGATTCTGGTCACCCTCGGTAACGTTCCCACCCAGTGGCTTCTCAAGACGAGCGAAGGGATTACCAAAATACGGGGAAGGTGGTTTGACTGGAAGGGGATCCAGGTGATGCCCATGTTTCATCCGAGCTATCTTCTGCGAAACCAGTCGAACCAGAAGGGAAGCCCCAAATACCTGGCATGGCAGGATATTCAGGAAGTTCGTCGGGCCTGGGATGCTCTGGAGGAGCCATGAGAAACGAAATCTTACAGCGAAAGATCGGGAGATAGTATGCAGACCATTCCCAAGCATGTGGCTATCATTATGGATGGCAACGGCCGATGGGCCAAGAAGCGGTTTCTCCCCCGTATTATGGGGCACCAGTCGGGGGTTCGGGCGGTGGAACGCGCCATACGGTTCGGTAAAAACAGGGGGATAGATATTCTCTCCTTCTACGTCTTCTCTACGGAAAACTGGCGTCGCCCCGTGGAGGAGGTCTCCGGCCTCATGGGGCTTTTTCGCTACTTTGCGGTGAGTAAGCTCCGGGAGATGAAGGCCGAAGGTGTGCGTATCCGTTTTGTGGGAAGGCTTGAGGATCTCCCTCGTGATGTCTACGACATTATCCGAAAGGCGGAGGAGGAGACTCTCGAGTGTGAGGCGATTCAAGTTTATGTCTGCCTCAATTACGGAGGTCGCCAGGAGATTCTTGATGCTTTTGAGAAAATGCTTCGGGAAGATCCTTCCCAGAGGCCCGAAACCATAACAGAAGAATATGTCTCCCAGTATCTCTACATGCCTCATCTTCCGGATCCCGATCTTATCATCCGCACCAGCGGTGAGTACCGGCTCAGCAACTTCTGGCTTTGGCAGAGTGCATACAGTGAACTCTACTTCACCGATGTCCTCTGGCCCGATTTTACGGACCAGGATTTTGAACAGGCCCTGGAATCCTACGGAAAGAGAGAACGACGTTATGGCAGAACAGAAACAGGTACTCATTGAATCCCCCCCGAAATCTTCCGGAAAGGGGTTTCTTCCGCAGCTCTGGAAACGTTCGTGGGGGGCACTCTTCGTGGTGGTTCCCATGCTGTGCAGTCTCTGGCTCGGAGGAATCTGGTGGCTGGGGCTCTGCTTTCTCTTCTCCTTCTTCTGCGTTTTGGAGTACTACAAAATTTTTGAGAGCAGGGCCCACCTCTCCAAGGGTATAGGATTTCTCGGAGCGCTTCTTTTCTTCGTACTTCTTGCCTTTCAGAGCCCCGTATCCCAATATCTCCTTCTCTTTACCATGATCGTCTTCTGCCTCTTTACCATAGAGGTTCTGCGGCGTCAGATAACGCAGAAGAGCAACGCCTTTGCCAACGTGGGGGGGGTGCTCTCGGGGCTTTTCTACTGCGTTATCCCCTGGGGGCTTCTGGTGGAGATGCGTGCCCAGCCCTGGGGGCTGGTGCTGGTGCTCACGTTGCTTCTCTCCACATGGGCTTGCGATGTTTTTGCCTACTTCGTGGGAACCTGGTGGGGGAAGCGCCCTTTCTGCAGCAATGTGAGCCCTAAAAAGTCCGTGGAGGGCTTTGTGGGGGGGCTTCTCGGGGCTCTTCTGGTGGCATCGCTTCTGGCTTTTGCTCTCGCCCTCCCCCCCTTTCCCATCCTTGTGGTGGGGCTGATCTGCGGTACCTTCGGCCAGATGGGGGATCTGGTGGAGTCCATGCTCAAACGTGAGGCGCAGATCAAGGATAGCGGCTTTCTCATTCCGGGGCACGGAGGTTTTCTCGACCGTTTCGACAGCCTTCTCATGAGTTCTGTTATGATCTATCTCCTCTTCGGGGTAGTATGGCGATGATCTCCCGGGAGCCGGAGCGGATTGGTCTTATCGGTGCCTCGGGGAGCGTGGGGAGTTCGGTGCTCGGGGTGATTCGGCACTTCCCCGAACGGTTCCGGGTGCACTCTCTGGCGGGGGGGAGTAATCCTCATTCTCTGGAGAAGCTCTGCAGGGAATTTTCCCCTCGGTATGCCACCCTCTGGAATGAGGATGGGCGGCGTCTTCTGAGGGGGAACCTTAAGGGGTTGCCCACGGAAATTATCTCCGGGGAGGACCCTCTGCTCTCCCTTGTGGATGATCCCGATGTGGAGCATCTTGTCTTCGCATCTTCGGGGACTCGTGCCATTCCCGCACTGAAACGCGCTCTGGAACGCGGCAAGACTGTCTCTCTGGCGAACAAGGAGAGTATCATCGTGGGGGGGCCCTGGATTATGCCTTTCGTGAAAGATCTTGAAGCTCTCCGCCCTCTCGACAGCGAGCATAACGCCCTCTGGCAGTGCCTGAAGGGGGAGGACCCCGCTTCGGTGCGCGGAGTTGTGCTTACCGCTTCCGGAGGCCCCTTTCGAAAGGCTTCTCTCGAAGAGCTTCGTTCCGTTCGGGGGGCCGAAGCGCTGCGGCACCCCGTGTGGAACATGGGGAAAAAGATCTCTCTGGATAGCGCCAC
This sequence comes from uncultured Synergistaceae bacterium, assembly GCA_964539095.1. Taxonomy (GTDB): domain Bacteria; phylum Synergistota; class Synergistia; order Synergistales; family Aminiphilaceae; genus DAIPKP01. The sequence goes on along the minus strand of CAZIFL010000013.1, from coordinate 46,735 downwards.
CCTGATGAACAAGGGGTTCGAAGTGCTTGAGGCGAGCCAGCTTTTCCGTATTCCTCTGGAAAAGATTCACGCCTGGATTCATCCCACCTCAAGAGTACACGGCATTGTGCACTTTCACGATGGCTGTTCCAAATATCTCGCCTCCTCCCCTGATATGCGTATCCCCGCAGCGGTGGCGTTGGCATGGCCCGAGCGGATCCCCTTTCTTCAGGCGGAACCCTCTCTTCAGGCCGAGGCTCTTCCGGGGGATCTTGAGTTTTTCCACCCCGACCCGGAGCGTTTCCCCTGCCTCCCCCTGGCCTATGAGGCGGGGAGGCGCGGGGGAGCTTACCCCGCTCTTCTGGTGGGTGCGGACGAGGTGGCGGTGGAGGCTTTTCTTGAGGAAAAAATAGCCTTTCTCGATATCCCCCGGGTACTTGAGAGGGTGCTTGAGGCATACAGCGGAGAGGCTCCCGGATCTCTGGAAGAGGCCCTCGCCCTTGTCAGCCGGGGAAGAGATGCGGCCCGGGAAGTATGCGCTGCAATTCGATAAGTTTTGGCAAAGAACGTTTATCTCTATAAGGAGTTGAGAAATTGTCTCTACTAGCTTTTGTGGTGGTTCTTGGAGTCTGCGTCATTGCCCATGAATGGGGGCATTTTATTACCGCCCGGTTCTTCGGGGTACAGGTCTTTGAATTTTCCTTCGGCATGGGGCCCCGGATATGGAAGCACCAGGGGGTTCTCACGGAGTGGTCCCTCCGGATCTTCCCCATCGGGGGGTTTGTGCGTCTGGCGGGGATGGAGGGCAAGGATCCCGAAATTGAAGAGCCCTACCAGGAGGGGAGGGGCTTTTGCGATAAGCCCGCATGGCAGCGCTTCTTCATCCTCCTGAATGGAGCAGCGGTGAATATCCTTCTCGCCATCATCCTGACGGTCTTTCTCCTCATGGGACACGGTGTGCTCGATCTCTCGACCCCTCGTATCGGGGGACTCATCGAGGGATATCCTGCTCAGGAGGCGGGGATTCGTGAAGGAGATCGCATCCTCTCTGTGGGGGACGTTACCGTTAGCACCTGGGAGGAGATGGCTCGGGAGTTTCGCTCCCAGGGAACCGAGGAGCCTGTAGAGGTCCGGATAGACCGTGGGGGGGAGATCCTCACGGTGACGGTGCATCTCAAGAAAGATGCCGAAACAGGGTACCCCCTCTTTGGGGTTCGTCCCGGCTGGGTGCGCTACTCCTTTGGGGCAGCTCTCGGCAATTCGGTGCAGTATATAGGGCAGATGACGAAGGGGATTCTCGGGGGGATTCTCGCTCTCTTCTACGACGAAGCTGCCCGAGACTCCGTCACCGGGCCGGTAGGAATCGCCTCCATGGCGGGGGAAGCCGCCCGCCGGGGTTTATGGTCCTTCCTCTCCTTTCTGGCGGTGATCAACCTGCATCTCGGAATCCTTAATCTTCTCCCCTTTCCTGCTCTCGACGGAGGGCGCCTGGTCTTCGTCATAGGGGAGATGCTCTTTCGACGAAAGATACCCCTTAAATACGAGCACTATATCCACCTCACGGGGTTTGCCCTTCTTCTGGCGCTCATTTTCCTGGTTACCTGGAAGGATCTTCTCCGGATCTTCTCCTGATAAGGACGTTTTTTTGCCGGAAGAAGCTCTGAACCGATCCGAACTTCCGCTTTTTCCTCAGGGAAAGGGCGGCGGTTCTTTTTTTGGTGTTAGAATATCCTCGGTTCCCTTTAAAGGGAACGGAAGAAAATCAAGGAGGTGAGGGATTATGAGTTCCCGAACTGTCCGTATAGGGACACTCTCCATCGGGGGGGATGCCCCGGTGCGTGTGGAGAGTATGCTCACATCCTCTCTGGGAGACTTGCATGCTTGCGTAGAAGAAGTGGAAAGCCTCGCTTCCGAGGGGTGCGAGCTTATCCGGGTGGCCTTTCCCGCCCGAGAGCACGCACCTGCCCTTGAGGAGCTTCTGAAGCACTCTCCGGTACCTCTCATGGGGGATATCCATTTCGATGGAGATCTTGCCGTGGAGGCTCTCCGGAGGGGTTGCCCCGCCATCCGCATCAACCCCGGGAACATGCGCAAGGGGATAGGCCGGATCGTCTGCGAGGCTCGGGATCGGGGGGCGGTGATCCGCATAGGTGCCAACGGAGGATCTCTCAACAGAGAGCAGCTCGAAAAAGCCTCGGGAGATTCCGGCATGGCGCTGGTGGGGGCGGTGGAGGAGCAGCTTGAGATTCTCCGGGCCCAGGAGTTTGAGGACATCATCCTCTCCGCCAAGGCCACAAACATTAACCAAACCCTCCGGGCCAACGAAATTCTTGCAAGTCGCTATCCCTACCCCCTGCACATCGGTATCACCGAGGCGGGCTCCGGCACCCGGGGGATCGTGAAGAGCGCCTGCGGCCTTGGGCTTCTTCTCTCCCGAGGGATTGGGGATACCCTGCGAGTAAGCCTTACGGGGCCATCCCCCGAGGAAGTTCGGGTGGGGTATGCGGTGCTCCGTGCCCTTGATCTTCGCCGACGGGGACCCTCTCTCATCTCCTGCCCCACCTGTGGCAGACGTAAGATCGATGTCTTTCAGGTGGTGCAGGATCTTGAACCCCTTCTGAAAGATCTTCCGGAGGATCTCGAAATTGCTGTCATGGGGTGCGAAGTGAACGGCCCCCGGGAAGCCTCCCAAGCAGATCTGGGAGTGGCGGGAACCCCTTCGGGGGCGGTCTTTTTTGCTCATGGTGTGCAACAGGGGCGTATGGAGGGGCAGAGCCCCCGGGATATTGCTCTGGAACTGCGCAAAATGGCGGGAGAAGCGAAGGTTCAGAAGAAAAACTAACAATGCCCTTCTGCGTACTGAAGGGTGACATTTTTTTCAGGAGGCACTACTCATGAAAGTATTTCCAAAGCGGCTTAACGAGGTGTGGTTTACGGAAAAACAGACTCCCAACATGAATCTGAGCTTGAAGATAACGGGGATTCTTCGCAATATGGAGACTCCCTATCAGAGCCTTATGGTGGCAGAAAGCCTGGAGTATGGTCGTTTTCTCGTGCTGGACGGAGCCATCCAGATCACCGATCGGGATGAATTCACCTATCACGAGATGATGGCCCATCTTCTGCTCTGCTCCCATCCGAATCCTGAACGGGTTCTCGTGGTGGGGGGAGGCGATGGAGGAATCGTGCGGGAGATCGTAAAGCACCAGCTTCCCAAAGAAATCTTCCTGGTGGATATCGACGAAGAAGTCACCCGGGCCTCTCGCGACTTCTTCCCCTCCGTCAGCTCCGGCCTGGGGGATCCCCGGGTAACGGTGCTCCATCAGGATGCTCTGGTATTTATGAAGGAGCGGGAAAATTATTTTGACGTCATCGTGGTGGATAGCACGGATCCCGTAGATTTTGCGGCGGGACTCTTCCAGGCCCCCTTCTACCGGGATGTTCTGCAGGCTCTTCGGGAAGACGGCATGATGGTGGCCCAGACGGAATCCCCCTTTGCGGAGGAGGATCTTCTGCGGGATACGCACAAAGAGATGTCCTCGGTTTTTCCCAGGGTCTATGTCGCCTGGGGAGCCATGCCCACCTATCCTACGGGGATGTGGACCTATATGATAGGATCCAAAAAGCAGGATCCCCGGAAGCCTCTGCGGGAAGTTGCCAAAGAAACCAGGTACTATTCAAAAAAAATTCACGAGCTTTCCTTTGAGCTTCCTCCCTTTGTGAAGGCTCTTCTGGGGCTTTCCTGAGTATTTGGAACAACGTCCTCTTTTCCTCGGGATGCTCCGGACCGTTTCTGTGGCGAGAAAACCGAAAGGAGTTATGTCATGCTCTCTGTATCAAGCGAATGCGGTGAACTGAAACGGGCGGTCTTGCACCGACCCGGAAAGGAGCTGGATCGCCTTACCATTGAGAACAAGGACGACTTTCTCTTTGATGACATCCTCTGGCTCGAAGAGGCACAGAAGGATTTCGACGGATTCCTTCAGGTGCTGCGCCAGGAGGGGGTGGAGGTGTTTCTCTTCGAAGAGCTTCTGAAGGATCTCCTTCGTTCCGAAATCGTTCGGCGGGAGGTTCTGGAAGAAACGCTTGCTTTGGAAGCCCTGGATCGCCGTCTCACCTCCTATCTTCAGGGATACTGTTTTGAACTCTCCCCGGGAGAGCTTCTCCGGGTGCTTCTGGAGGGGATCACCAAAAAAGAGATCTTTTCCGGTTCACCCCCCCATATCCGAAGCGCCTGTCTCCACATGATGGGGGATCATGATTTCGTTATCCGTCCTCTCCCTAACTGTTACTTTCAGAGGGATCCCTACACTCTCGTGAACTCTCTGGTGATAGTGAGTGCCATGCACTACGAAATTCGTAAGCGGGAATCTCTCTATGCACGATACATTCTCAGGCACCACCATCTCTTCCAGGATGTCCGGATGCTCTGGGGTGGGGAGCCCGGAGATACCTGTTCCTACACCGTGGAGGGAGGAGATATCCTTGTTCTCAGCCCCGAGGTTGTGGCCATGGGGATAGGAGAACGCACTACCCCCGCAGCGATCCAGATTCTTGGAGGGCGTCTTGCAGAATACGGAGGCATCACTACCGTCATGGCGGTGGAGGTCCCCAAGACCCGTTCTACCACGCATCTTGATACGGTCTTCTCCATGGTGGACCGCGATACCTTTGTGATGTATCCCGGTATGTATGAAAGCCCCAGGGTCTTTCTCCTCTCCTATGATCCTCGGGGAAGGCTTCTTCGCATAGACGAAGAGAGCGGGCTCGAGGAGGCGCTTCGGAGAGTTCTGAAGCTGGAAAAGCTTCGGGTTATTGAGACAGGCGGAGGCGATCCCGTAAGGGCTTCGCGAGAGCAGTGGAACGATGCTACAAACTGTCTTGCCCTTGCTCCGGGAAAGGTAGTCTCCTATAATCGCAACACCGCTTCCAACGAGGCTCTCCGGGAGAGGGGGATTCAGGTTCTCGAAATCTCCGGTAAGGAGCTTGGCCGAGGGCGGGGGGGGCCTCGCTGCATGGCAAATCCTCTCCTGCGAATTTGCTGAACCAAAACGGCTCTGAGGTTTATTTCGCTCTTGTCGAGTACCCCCTCTCTTTGGTATGATGGAGCGGATATCATGGGGTTGCGGAGGGGTATGCCGTCCCTGCCAAAGGAAAGGGGTTTTTCCTATGTCCTATGCACCTTCGGATTTTTCTGTTTCTTCCGAAATCGGTCGATTGCGACGGGTAATGTTGCATCGTCCGGGGAGAGAGCTGGAGCGCCTTACCATCGACAACAAGGATGATCTGCTCTTCGACGATATACTCTGGGTGGAAGAGGCCCAGAAGGAGCACGACGCCTTTGCGGAGCTTCTTCGGGATTACGGTGCCGAAGTGGTATACTTCGAGCGTTGCCTTGAGCAGATCCTGCGGGATGCTTCGGTTCGCATGGCTCTGCTGGATGATGTGCTTGCCCTGGAGGCTTTGGATATCCCCCTCTGCTGCTCCCTCCGGGATGCTCTGGAGGATGTGCCGGCGGATAAACTTGCATCTATCCTTATTTCAGGGATTACCAAGAAAGAGGCTCGGGAGCTTTTTGAAACCTGTCAGAGTTTGGTACTGCGCGTTATCGGCGATCATGACTTTATCATCCGCCCCCTGCCAAACCTCTACTTTCAGCGCGATCCCTTTGCCTTCGTCAACAACGGCGTAGTCATAAGCTGCATGAACTATCCCGCCCGCCAGAGAGAACCTCTTTACGCCAAGTATATTTTCGCCCATCACCCCTACTTTAAGGGGCTTGACATTCTATACGGCACGGAGCCCCGGGATGTCTATCCCTACACCATCGAGGGAGGGGATCTCCTGGTACTGCGGCATGATGTGGTGGCCATCGGGGTGAGCGAACGAACCCGGGCAGGAACGGTACAGATCGTAGGGCGACGGCTGGCCCAGAAGGCGGGGATTCGCCGGGTGCTGGCGGTGGATATTCCGAAAGTCCGGGCCTCCATGCATCTTGACACGGTCTTTACCATGGTGGATCGGGATGCCTTTACCATCTATCCCGATCTCCGAAAGAGTGTTCGGGTTGCGGAGCTTCTCTTCGAAGAGGATGGCAAGCTCCTCTCCATCAAGGAGCATGAATCTCTCGATTCCAGCCTGCAGCAGGTGCTCGACCTCGAATCCCCCCGGTTCATCGAAACCGGTGGCGGGGACCCTGTCCTGGCTGCCCGGGATCAGTGGAACGACGGCACCAACACCCTCTCCATCGCTCCCGGCGTGGTGGTAACCTACCGCCGGAACGTGATTTCCAACCAGCATCTGCGCGATCAGGGGATCAAAGTCTATGAGATCCGAGGGGCAGAACTCGGTCGGGGGCGTGGAGGCCCTCGATGTATGAGCCATCCACTCTTGAGGGATTCCCTCTAAAAAGTGAGGTTACTCCGGAGGATCTCCGAAGGGAGATCTTCCCGGATTTTCGTAGAACCTGTAGCTTCAGACTATTTTATGAAGATAAGAAGGGAAGGATTGTCATGCCTCAGAATCTGAAAGGAAGAAGCTTTTTAACGTTGAAGGACTTTACCCCCGAGGAGATTCGGTATCTTCTCGATCTTTCCGCGGATCTCAAGGCCAAGAAACGGGCGGGAATCCGGGGGAACAGCCTCGAAGGAAAGAGTATCGCTCTTATCTTTGAAAAACCCTCTACCAGAACGCGCTGTGCCTTTGTCGTAGCGTGCGTGGACGAGGGCGGGTACCCCGAGTACCTCAGCAAGAACGATATCCAGCTTGGCCATAAGGAAGATGTGCAGGACACCGCTCGGGTGCTGGGGCGCATGTTCCACGGCATTCAGTTCCGGGGATTCAGCCAGAAGGTCGTAGAAAATCTCGCCAAGTATGCCGGAGTTCCCGTGTGGAACGGCCTTACCGATATGTACCATCCCACCCAGATCCTGGCGGACTTCCTCACCCTTCAGGAGAACTTCGGAGACCTTCGTAAAGTGAAGCTCGTCTACACAGGAGACGGCCGGAACAACATGGGGAACTCGCTCATGATCGGCGCTGCCAAGGTGGGGATGCACTTCGTTATCACCGCCCCGGAGAGCCTCTTCCCCGAGAAGGTGCTTATCGACGAGTGCCGGGAGATCGCCAAGGGCACCGGAGCCATCCTTGAGTTCGAGGTCGATCCCTTCAAGGCCGTAAAGAATGCCAGCGCCATCTACACCGATGTCTGGGCCTCCATGGGAGAGGAAGATAAGCTTGCGGAGCGCAAGGCTCTTCTGGGGAACTACCAGGTAAATGCTAAGCTCATGGAGAGCACCGGCAGGAAAGACACCATCTTCCTTCACTGCCTCCCCGCAGTGAAGGGCAACGAAGTTACCGAGGATGTCTTTGAATCTACCCAGTCCATGGTCTTCGACGAAGCGGAGAACCGTCTCCACACCATCAAGGCCGTCATGGTAGCCACCGCGGGGAATATTTAGAAGCTATACGTGGTTAGTTGCTAGTGGGTCGTTCCTGCTTATATTGTGGCTTTGGGTGAACTCCAGGAGCCGGAGCTTGTGTGTTCCCGGCAGCGAGCATAGTGGTCGGCGAGTGCAGCTTTGCGTCGCGGAGAACCGGTGCTGGCACAGGACGTGCCAGCAAACCCCAGTCGCGCAGCTGGACGGCGCGTCTGGGGTGACGGTTCGGAGCAGCAAAGCAAGGGAGCGGTTCGACCACTCGGGAGCAGAGGGGACACACAAGCGGAGGCTCCCATCCAAGGGCACATTATAACGTGGAACAGTCCACTAGGCCAAAGCTGGCTCCTTTAGGGGGTCAGCTTTTTTGCTGCTCCCTCGTGATGGTTGGCTTGATCTCTATAACGAACCCCGTTATACTATGACCTATGATACGATCCTTCGGCTCCGCTGGTACAGAGGATATTTTTGATGGTGTAGCATCCCAGACAGCTCGAAGATGCTACCCCGGTTCTGTGTGGCCGGTGGCCCGTCGAAAATTGGATCAAATCAACAGGGTTCGGGAGATCCACGAGCTTAACGTGCCTCCCGGAAATAGGCTGGAACGCCTCAAAGGAGACCGAGAGCATCAATACAGCATCCGCATCAATCAAAAGTATCGAATTTGTTTCAGATGGGAGGAAGGCCATGCCTACGATGTCGAAATCACAGATTACCACTGATGTTGGGAGACGCCTGCCTCAGAGTCGTCCTCCCACACACCCCGGAGAGATGCTTTTCGAGGAGTTCCTGAAACCTCTGGGGCTTACACAGGCGGAACTTGCTCGTTGTCTTGGAGTCTCCTATCCTCGTCTCAACGAAATCATTAAAGGAAAGCGCTCGGTGACTCCGGATACGGCTCTGCGCCTTTCTCGGGTTTTGGGGATGTCTGCGGATTTCTGGTTGGGTTTGCAGCAGGATTGGGATCTTTGGCATGCCATGAATAGTCCCGAAGCGTATCGGATCAATCATTTGAAACGAATTTCCCCGGAACAGCATCCTCCTGTATGATCATATTCCCTTTGGAAATTTTCAGGGAGAACTCGGCAGAGATACACCACCACCAAACTTCAGGACTTTGAGAAACGTAAAATAGCAAAAAAGCTGACCTCATCAAGGGGTCAGCTTTTTTGCTATCTCTTCATGCAGGCGGAGCCACTGATCCGTGCTCAGCTCCTCCGCCCGTGAGGAGAGGGAGACTTCTGCGGCGGTGCAGGATGCTTCGAGAGCCTCTTTTGAGGGGAGATATCCTTTAAGGTTGTTGTACAGCGTTTTTCGGCGCTGGGCAAAGGCCCGGCTGAGAAGAGTTCTCCATCTTCGGTCCTGAGGGATCTCCCGGCGCTGCTCCAGCTGGATATGAAGAATGGCAGAATCCACCCGGGGGCGGGGGTAGAAGGCCTGGGGGGGTACCGAGCGGAGTATGGTGACCTTTCCCATAGCATCGAGTGTTATCCCCAACGGATAGCGCTCCTTTGTCTTTGGAGCCGCCTGGAGGCGCAGAGCCGCCTCCTTCTGTACCATGAGGAGAATACTGTAGAGTCCCCGGGGGGCGAGATCCTCCAGAATCTTCCAGAGGAGGGGCGTGGTGATATGGTAGGGGATGTTCGCGATCACCTGGGTAGGGGAAGGGTCCAGCACGGTATAGTCGAAACGCACCGCATCCTCCCAGAAGAGAGAGAGCCTGCTCTCTTTCTCTGCCAGAGGCTCCAGATAGGGTTTCAGCCGCGCATCCACCTCCAGAGCGTATATTTTTTGTGCTTCCGTCTCAGCAAGAAGCTTTCTTGTGAGCACCCCTTGGCCTGGCCCCACTTCGAGGCAACAGTCCTCGGGCTTCAGAGCGGCATGAGCCAGCATAAGATCGATATAGTTCGTGTCGGTAAGAAAATTCTGGCCGATTCTTCGATTATGCTTGAACGATGAGGGTTGTTTTTCCATGGCCCCTCCTGCTTTCTTCGTAAAGTGGGTTCTCTCTGCGGGGTGGTGGGAGCGCCCCAAAGGAGAAAGAAAAAGGGAGAAACTTCTTTGGCAGAAGTCTCTCCCAGTGTTTTCTGGTCGGGACGATAGGATTCGAACCTACGACCCCTTGCACCCCATGCAAGTGCGCTAGCCAGACTGCGCCACGTCCCGGAAACGAGAGTGATTATAAACGAACCCGGAGGGTTGGTCAATAGCAAAGAGACTCTTTTGAGGATTTCTGGAGTGCGAATCGTAAAAAATGCTTTTAGGAGAAAATGCACCTTGTTTTTTAATTAGAGCAATGGCATAATTGGGGGGAGTTTTTTTGGTGTTCAGGATAGGGTTTGTATAGAAAGAGGAGGGATCGTGTATGGTGCTGCAAAAAAGGTATATGCGCAATGCGGGAATGATTCTTGCTGTTTGTTTTTTACTTCTGGGTGCGGGCATTCCTCGCTCTCACGCGGCTGATACGGAGAATGCTCTCAGGGCCTTTGATCTTCTGGGAACCTTTCTGACGGACGATGGATGGTACCCCTCAAGGGTAGAGGGGAAGTATCTCTACAAGGTTGGTTTCACCGGGGATAACGGAGATACGCGCTGCTATGCGCAGATTCGTGTCGATCAGGAACAGTTCGTCTTCTATGTTATCGCTCCGATGAAAGCTCCGGAGGCCAAGAGAATGGCCATGGCGGAATTTCTTACCCGAGCAAACTACGGTCTTTTCATTGGGAACTTCGAGATGGATTTCAGCGATGGAGAGATTCGCTACAAGAGCAGTCTGGATTTTGAAGGCGTGGAGCTTTCGGTGCCCCTCATCACCCACGCCATCTATCCTGCAGTGAACACCATGGACGAATACCTTCCGGGAATCATGAAGGTCATCGCCAGTGACGAGACGCCGGAAAAGATTATTGCACAAATCGAAGAGTAACTCGTCTAGTGGGCTGTTCCACGTTATAGTGTGATCTTGGATGGGAGCCTCCGCTTGTGTGTTCCCTCTGCTCCGAAAGTGGCGAAACCGCTCCCTTGCTTTGCTGCTCCGAACCGTCGCCCCAGACGCGCCGTCCATGGCGCGACTGGGGCTTGCTGGCACGTCCTGTGCCAGCACCGGCTCTCCGCGACGCAAAGCTGCACTCGCCGACCACTGTGGTCGCTGCCGGGAACACACAAGCTCCGGCTCCTGGAGTTCAACCAAAGTCACAATATAAGCAGGAACGGCCCACTAGGATCTCCGACTGTTCCTTTCAGGAATAGCACTTCCCCCGGGAGCCTTGCGGCACCGGGGGTTTTTCTTGTGGGGTACCCTCTTGTAAGGTTTTTAGAAGGTTTCTCCAAAGCTCCGCAAAGCTCATGAGATTTTCTCTCTGGGGGAGGGGAGATCATACTTTTTGAAAAGAAATTTTTCTTTTTTCGCCGAAACGGTATAATGGCCTCTCTGGAAGAATGCCTTGGGGAGAAGATGCACTTCGAAACGGCTTTCCCGAGGAGAGCACATATGAAGATAAGGAGTTCTGGGGAGGATGAAACGTACGTACGGTGACATTCTGCTTGCTCCCTCTGTGGAGGGAGATGCCTTCCATTTTCCCGCCTTTCCGGGAACGAAGGCGGTGGTGGAGATCGGCTTTGGTAACGGAGAATTTCTTATGCGCTTGGGAGAGGAATATCCCGAAAACCCTGTGGTGGGTGTGGAAATTTCTCTTGCCTGTATTCATAAGGCCCTTAAACGTATCCGACAGCAGGAGGTTCGCAACGTCTATCTCCTGCATGGGGATGTGCGCTTCCTTCTGGGGGAGTGCTTTTCCGGGGAGGGGGTTGAGGCTATTTATATGAACTATCCCTGTCCCTGGCCCAAACAAAAACACTCCAAGCGCCGGGTTACCACCCGCAGATTTGCGGATGTTCTTGCAGGGGTTCTCGTGACGAAGGGGGTCTTCTCCTTTGTCTCCGACGAAGGATGGTATGCCGAAGAGGTGCGGAGCCGTCTCGGCGCCCATCCAGCCCTGGAGAGCGGTGAGGTGCTTCAGGAGCTGCCCGATCACCTCGAAACGAAGTACGGAAGAAAATGGCGTGATCTGGGGAAAAAATCCTACATGGTACAGGTGAGGAAGTGCTCCCCCTGGCTTCATGAAAAGCAGAGTTCGAAGGAGGCAGCCATGCATAGCAGGTTTGAGGGGGTTCTCCCTCTCACATATTCCGAAGTGCTCCAGAGTTTTACTGGGGCCTCCGGCGAGAACGGCAGCGGAGGATGGACCCTTAAAGAAGTCTTTCGAGGTCCTGAAGGGGAGCTTCTGCTCCTCATCATCTCCTACGACGAAGGGTACCAGCAGCGGTTCTATCTTCGTCTGGTTCCCCGGGAGGGGGAGACTCTGCTCAAGTTCGATCCTGCCACCGTGCCGTGCCGCACTCCCTCGGTGCTCCAGGCTTTCGAAGAGGTGGGGAATCTCTTCAAAGAAAACCTCGGGAGGAGTACCGCCTCGTGAGTTCTCGCATCCGTCCCACCTCGGGAAAGGTCAAGCTTGCCCTCTTCAGCACCCTAGGTTCTCTGGAGGGAAGATCCTTTCTCGACCTCTTCGCAGGAACCGGGCAGATTGCCTTTGAGGCAGCCCGGCGGGGGGCATCTCCTGTGGTGGCGGTGGAGCTTCTTCGGGAGCAGCGGGGAAAGCTCCTTCAGGAGGGAAAGCCTTTGGGGGTCGAGATCGTCAGCTCCCATGTGGCCCGTGCTGTCCCCTATCTCTCCCGTAAGGGGCGCTCTTTCGACATCATCTTTGCAGATCCCCCCTATGGCGAAGGATGGCCTCCGGCGGTGATGGAACTTCTGGAGAACAATCCCTCTCTTCTGGCTCCTGGAGGGGTCTTTGTGCTGGAACACAGCAAACGGGAGCCCTGCCCCCAGGGGTTGCCCCATATGGAGCGTCGGGAGAAGTCCTACGGCGAAACGCTTCTCACCTACTTTCACGCCTCTCCGGAGCCGCTGCAACCTCTTGAAGGAGGGGAGCAGGGATGATTCGTGCGGTCTATCCGGGATCTTTCGATCCCTGCACCAACGGCCACATCTACATAACGGAGCGCTCCGCCGCCCTCTTCGATGAGGTCGTTTTTGCCATTCTTCACAACCCTCAGAAGGTTCCCACCTTTACCATCCAGGAGCGGGAGGCCATGGCCCGGGAGGCGCTGAGTCATCTTCCTAACGTGAAGATCTGCTCCTTCGAAGGGCTTCTGGTGGATTTCATGCGAAGACAGCGGAGCAAGATCATTCTTCGAGGGCTTCGGGCCCTTTCGGATTTCGAATATGAGTTCCAGCTCGCCCAGATGAACCGGCAGCTCGGTTCGGAGATTGAAACCCTCTTTATCGCCACGGATGCGCGGTACTCCTATCTCTCCAGCCGCTCCATCAAGGAGGTCTTTCGGTTTGGGGGATCGGTGCAGAAGCTTGTTCCTCCCGGGGTCTACCGGAGGCTTCGGGAAAAATTCCCCCTCCCCGAGGAGGATTTTACGGAATCTCTATAACGCGCTGCCTCTTTTCCCGCCCCTTTTGGGAGTGAGGAACCAGAACTTCCCAAAGCGCGGCGCAGCGATGTTCGTAACGCATCACCTGATGGGCAAAACTTTTTTGATCTCCCCAGGCGGCTTTTGATACAATGGGGAGCGTGGCTTTTGTGCGCATCTCCCGAAGAAGCTCCTTTCCCTGGGAAGAGAAGCCCAGAACCCGGATATAGGGGGGACCCAGACGTTGGGCGGCTCGATTGGTCCAGTGGTCCAGCCCCAGAAGAATATGGGCGGCGTGACGCTGCACCCGGGTGCGGGGGTACCGTCTGGTGCTGCAGCTTGCAATGAAGTTCTCCCAGCTCTCGCTCTCGGTCATGCTGCGGGAGATTCGGTTTTCGAACCCCTCCCGGATCTCTGCAAAGGAGCGTAGCTCCTCCAGGGATCGGGAGAGTAGCACCCCCTGGAAAACGCGCCAAAGAGTATCAAAGCTTGTGATACAGCGCTCCCGGCGAAGGTCTTCCTCCAGAAGCCTGCCGGAACTCTCGGGGAGCAGATCCAGGGCTTGGGAGATCTCCCCCTGAAAAAGGAGCCTCCGGATGGCGGTGGCACTGGAAAAAGCCTGAGGATTCGGATCATGATACCCCCCCCCTTTACGGCAGATACGCACCGTCTCCAGAGGGTATCTCCTCTCCCGGACGCGCTTGACGTACTCCAGAGCAAGAATGTTATTCGGTTTCCCCAGGGGAAGAAGGATCTCTCCCCGCAGGCAACTCTCCAGGGCACGGCTTTTGGCTTCAGCGTAGGAGAGCCCGAGATTGAGAAAGCTTCGAAGCTCCGCCTTGAAATGGGGGGGCTCCTGCAATAGAATGTCCACCAGCGGTTCGAGGGGTGCCTCGGGGTTCTCCATGCCGAAGGAGAGATGGGTTACTACTCCTGTGGCGGCCAAAATATCCACCCCCGCATTGGCGAAGACCGAAGCGTTATGGCAGGAAAAAAGAGCGGGAAGCTCCAGTACAAGGTCTGCTCCAGATTCCAGCGCCATGGCTGTTCGTGTCCACTTGTTCACGCAGGCGGGTTCCCCCCGCTGCAGAAAATCCGACGAAAGCGCCACCACCAGGGCCTCTGCCCCGAGAGTACGCTTCGTCTCCTCCATATGGTACGCATGCCCCCGGTGTAGGGGGTTGTATTCGGCCACGATGCCCGCCACACGGCATATCGTCATAGGAATATCCCTCCTTGAGTATAGGATTCTATCCTATAACCTGGAGGAGAACAAAAGGTCAAGGAGGCCATCATTTTGAAAGTTCTGGTATTGAACTGCGGCAGCTCATCATTGAAGTATCAGCTTTTTGACATGGAAAAAGAATCTGCCCTCGGCAAAGGGTTGGTGGAGCGTATCGGCATTGAGGGATCTCTGCTGAAGCACAGCCCTGCCCAGGGAGATAAGGTAACCAAAGAGCGGGATATCCCCAACCACAAGGTGGCGGTGCAGCTTGTTCTCGAGGCTCTTCTCTCGAAGGAGCATGGAGTTCTGGAAAGTCTGGAAGAGCTTACCGCAGTAGGGCACCGGGTGGTTCACGGAGGAGAGGATTTTACCGCCTCCGTGGTGATTGACGAGGAAGTCATGAAGGCCATCGACAAGTGCTGCGCCTTCGCTCCCCTGCACAACCCCGCAAACCTCACGGGTATCCGGGCCATGAAGGAGATCCTCCCGGAGATTCCCCAGGTGGCGGTCTTCGACACCGCTTTTCACCAGACCGCTCCCAACTATGCCTACATGTACGGGGTCCCCTACGAATACTACTCCGAGTACGGCATGCGGCGTTATGGATTCCACGGCACCAGCCACCGATACGTGGCGGATCGGGCTGCGGTAATTCTCGGAAAGAAGCCCGAAGATCTCAAGATCGTTACCTGCCATCTCGGAAACGGCAGCTCCATTGCGGCGGTGAAGCATGGCAAGTCCGTGGATACAAGCATGGGATTCACTCCTCTTCCTGGGGTTCTCATGGGGACCCGCTGTGGTGATGTGGACTGCTCCCTGGTACTCCAGGTGATGCAGGATCAGAAGATAGCTCCGGAGGATATGGCCCAGATCCTCAATAAAAAGAGCGGCGTTCACGGTATCTCCGGCATCAGCAGCGACCTCCGGGATGTAGAGGATGGAGCCGCTCAGGGAGATCCCCGGGCCAAGCTTGCTCTGGAGATGCTCTGCTACGGTATCCGGAAGTACATCGGCTCCTATGCGGCGGCCATGAACGGTGTCGACGCTGTGGTCTTCACTGCAGGCATCGGTGAGAACAGCGCCCTTATTCGCGAGATGGTCTGCAAGGAGCTGGGCTTCCTCGGAGCGGTCTTCGACAAGGAGAAAAACCGGGTTCGGGGAGAAGAAGCCATTATCTCCACGGAAAGCTCCAAGGTGGCTCTCATGATCGTCCCCACAAACGAGGAACTCGTTATTGCCCGGGACACGAAGGAACTCGTCTCCTGATTGTCCCCCTTACAAAAATGAAGACCTATACCGCCTGCCCCGAGGAGTGGCAGATACGTATTTTTCGGGATGGATCTGCTGGGGAGGGAACCCTTACCTGGGAGAATGCCACCCCCTTCGGGGTGGAAATGTACGGGCAGGATCTGGTCTTTCCCCAAGGACTCATTTTTATTGTAAAATATGATTGGCATGAGAGGCATCTTTGTGTTATCCTTTCTGTTCGGACGGAAGCGGAGGGGGAGTGTGCAAAATGCCTCAAACCTCTCCGTCAGGAGATAGAGGGATCTTTGCGGTACATCTTTCTTGCGGAAGATTCCCGAGAAGGCCTCCAGGGGATGGAGGAGGAACTTGTGGTGGTAGATTCTCTGGAAAGGGGAGTGCTCCTTCGGGAGTCTCTCTGGGAAACTTTTCTAGAATCCCTCCCCCGGGTTCTTCTCTGTCGCGAGGATTGTCGGGGGCTCTGTCCCGAATGCGGGACGGATCGTAACGAGCATCTCTGTTCCTGTGCAGCCCAAAGAATAGATCCACGACTCGCCTCATTGAAGGCAATCTACTTTTCTGAAGAAGAAGGAGGGAAGTAACCATGGCAGTTCCTAAAAGGAGAGTATCCCATACCAAAACGGCAAAGCGTAAGGCCACCTGGCTCGGTGCCCTGTCTGCTCCGTCGCTCAGCGTATGTCCCCACTGCGGCGAGATGGCGATGAACTACTGCGCCTGCCCCGAATGCGGCTATTACCGGGGAAGAAAAGTGCTTAAAGACGTGAAAGAGCTGTAGGCTTTCCGAAGGTCTTTTGCGAAGTTTTTCGCGAGAAAAGGGATAAAGAAGGAGGAGCAGAAATCATGTTCCTCCTTCTTCGCTATTGACCGAAAAGCATCCTTTCTCTATACTTACTGACGGTTTGTGTTATCACCAGCTGCTAAAAAGGAGAGAGCGCTTTGGCACGTTCCTACATCCGGAAACAGCGACATTCTAATTTGTGTTCCCTGCTTGAGGGCAATCCGTTGTACACGGACGAGGAGCTTGCTTCGTTGCTTGACGTAAGTATCAGTACCATACGCCTTGACCGGGCACTTCTCGGGATTCCCGAACTGCGGGAGCGCATGCGACAGATGGCGGAGAAGGCCACGAGCCGTCTTCGTTCCATGAGGTGTGACGAGGTAGTAGGAGAGCTTCTGGAGCTGGAACCCAACTCCTGGGCCCTCTCTGTTTTTCATGCCACTAAAGAGATGGCCTTTCGTCATACCGGAATCGTGTGGGATCATCATATCTATTCTCAGGCGAGTTCTCTTGCCATTGCCGTTATCGGGGCGGATACGGTGGTCACAGGTTCCGGCAGAGTTCGGTACAAGCGCCCCGCCTACGTGGGGGATAAGTTGATTGCGAGAGCGAAAGTGGGAGTTCACAAGGGTAACAAATATGTTGTGAGTGTTCGTACGAGAGTAGAAGACGTGGAGATCTTCGTAGGACGGTACATCGTAGTAGCTACGGAAGGAACTCCTCTCCGCACTGGATAGACGTAAAGGTTATTACGGAAGTGAGGTGCTGACAATGCTTCTTGCATTGGATGCCATGGGAGGAGATAACGCTCCCGGCGAAATCGTCAGGGGAGCGGTGGAGGCGTGTTCTCGCTGCGAGGATTTGGAAATCGCCCTTGTGGGGGATGGAGAGAAGATAACGATCCTCCTGGAGGACTGCCCTCCCTCGCTGAAAAGCCGCCTCCATGTGGTACATGCGGAAGAAGTTATTGCCATGGACGAATCCCCTTCTGTGGCGATTCGTAAGAAAAAACGCTCCAGCATGCGTCTCGCCATGGAGCTGGTGCGCTCCAAGGAAGCTAAGGGGTGCATCTCTGCAGGAAACACCGGGGCTATTGTTGCGGGAGGTGTTCTCGTAGTCGGGAGAATTCCCGGTATTGATCGGCCTGGATTGGGGATTCCCCTTCCTACCTTTGACCGTCCCTCCCTCCTCATCGATGTGGGAGCCACCGTGCGCTGTCATGCCATCAACCTCTTTCAATTTGCCCTCGTGGGGGAGGTCTATATGCGTTCTCTCTTGAATGTCCCCCATCCGGAGATCGTTCTGCTCTCCAACGGCGAAGAAGATATCAAGGGGGGGGATGTCCTTACAGCAGCCCGGGAGATGCTCTCCCAGAGCGGGTTGAACTTCAAGGGGTATGTGGAGGGACGGGATATTCCCCGGGGCCCTGCGGATGTTATGGTCTGTGACGGCTTTACGGGGAATCTGCTTCTCAAGTGCATGGAAGGCATCGGAGATGTTCTCTACAAAACCGTTCGAGATGAGGTCTCGAAACGTTTTCTTGCGAAACTTGGCATCATGCTCATGTATCCTATGATACGAAGTTTACGGCACCGTTTCGACTACGAAGATCGCGGGGGGAGCCCCCTTCTCGGAGTGGACGGTGTGGTTATCAAGGCTCACGGAGGTTCCAAAGCCAGGGCCGTGGCGGGGGCCCTCCGGATTGCCCACGATTTTGCTAAAAGTGATGGAGTGCAGACGATTCGAAACGAGCTTGAGCGAGAGGGGAGAAGAATATGACGCTTTTTTCCGGGCATCCCGTATCCTTTCGAGGTTCCGGGATATGCATGCCTGAACGGGTGATGACGAACAAGGATCTTGAAAAAATAGTCGACACTACGGACGAGTGGATTCGGGAGCGTACGGGGATTTCGGAGCGCCGCATTGCGGAACCTGGAGAGCACACCAGCACCTTTGCTCTCGGTGCTGCCCGTAAAGCCCTTGAAGAGGCGGGGGTGGATCCCCAAGATCTTGATATGGTCATCGTGGCCACCAACTCCCCGGATACCCTCTTCCCCTCCGTGGCGGCTCGGGTGCAGGCGGGGCTCGGAGCGGAGCATGCGGGAGCCATGGACCTTCAGGCTGGATGTACCGGCTGCATCTACGCCATCACTACCGCCGCCAGTGGCATCGCCGCAGGGATCTGGAACCACGTGGTGGTCATCGGCGCAGAGGTGCTCTCCCGGATGATCGACTGGGAAGACCGCAATACCTGCGTTCTTTTCGGCGACGGGGCGGGAGCCCTCGTTCTGAGCCGGGGTACCGAGGGAGGGCGTTCTTTCCACGCAGCAAGCCTGCGGGCCGAGGGGGATAAAGAAGATCTCATCACCTTCCCCGGAGGGCTTTCGGCGTGTCCCGCCTCTCCCGAGAGTCTGCAAGAGAAAAAACATTATGTTTATATGAAAGGAAACGACGTCTTCAAGTTTGTTAATCGAAAGCTTCCTCCCTTTCTCGGAGAGTTCTGCGAGCAGAGCGGCATCGCTCCGGAGGAAGTGGATCTGTGGATCTTTCATCAGGCAAATCTCCGTATTATTGACGGGGTGCTCGGGCGGTTTGGAGTTCCCCAGGAGAAGACCTTTGTTAATCTCGACAAATACGGCAACACCTCGGCGGCCTCGGTATTTATAGCTTTCCACGAGGCTCGGGAGAAGGGGCATGTTGCACCGGGGCAGAAGGTTGTCCTTTGCAGCTTTGGAGCTGGCATGACCTATGGGGCAGTATTTTTCACTGCGTGAGGTGAGATGGTATGGCGGTAACTACGAAGATAACGGAATTGCTGAGAATTTCCTATCCTCTTATCCAGGGAGGCATGGCCTGGGTGGCGGACGCTCGTCTTGCTGCGGCAGTGAGCAACGCGGGGGGCCTTGGGGTTATCGCGGCAGCGAACATGCCCCCAGAGCTTCTGGATAAAGAGCTTCGCCTCGTCCGGGAGCTTACGGATAAGCCCTTCGGATTGAACATCATGCTCATGTCCTCCACGGCGGATGATGCTCTTGAGCTTGCGGCAGCCCACAGAGTTCCCGTGGTTACCACCGGAGCGGGGTTTCCCGGCAAGGTGATCGAACGCATGAAACCGCTGGGCTCTCTGGTGCTTCCCGTGATAGCGTCGGTGAGCCATGCCAGGCGGGTGGCCAAGCAGGGTGCGGATGCCGTCATTGCAGAGGGAACTGAGGCTGGGGGGCATATCGGAGAGACCACCACCATGTGCCTCATTCCTCAGGTTGCGGAGGCGGTCTCTCTGCCGGTCATCGCCGCCGGAGGGATTGCGGATTCCCGGGGAGTTCTCGCGGCTTTTGCCTTGGGAGCCCAGGGCGTTCAAGTTGGGACTCGCTTTCTCTGTGCCGAGGAGTGCCGCATACATGAAAACTACAAGGCTGCGGTGCTGAAGGCCGGGGATCGGAGCACTGCCGTTACGGGGCGCCCCACGGGGCATCCTGTGCGCTGTCTTAAAAATAAACTTTCTAGCGCCTTTGACGATCTGGATAAACGCAAGGTTCCCCTCGAAGAGTACGAGCGCCTGGGAGAGGGAAAACTTCGATCCGCTGTTATGGAGGGGGATGCGGATTGGGGGTCTCTCATGGCGGGACAGTCTGCGGGGATGGTGAACAGCATTGAGCCCTGTGCGGCCATTGTGGAGAGCTTTTTTTCGGGGATTTCCGAAAGGCTTGAAGATTTGAAAAAAATGTTGTAGGAGTTTTCCCTCAAGAATTTTTCCCCAGAGAGAAGCGACGGAGAAGGAGGTTGTCATGTCTCTAGCACTGCTATTCCCGGGACAGGGAGCGCAAGAGGTCGGAATGGGTCTTGAATTGGCGGAACATTTCCCCGCTGCCCGGGAGACCTTTCGTCGGGCCGATCGAGCCCTTTCCTTCGATTTAAGCAGCATCATGTTCTCCGGCCCTGCAGAAAAACTGCAGAAAACGGAATTTGCGCAACCTGCCATATTGACGATGGGAATGGCCTTCTATAGAGTATTGACGGAAGATCTCGGCCTCTCCCTGAACCCTCGCTACATGGGGGGGCACAGCTTGGGAGAGTATACCGCTCACGTGGTGGCGGGAACCTTTTCCTTCGAAGAGGCCCTCTCCCTGGTCCATCTCCGGGGGCAGCTTATGCAGGAGGCGGTCCCCCTGGGAGAGGGTACTATGGCAGCTATCATGGGGCTCTCTCCGGAAGATGTGGTGGCTCTCTGTAAAGAGGCCGCTCAGGATGAGGTCTGTGAGGCGGTGAACTTCAATGCCCCCAACCAGACGGTGATCTCCGGGCAGACGAAGGCGGTTGGGCGGGCGGTAGAACTCGCTCTTCAGCGTGGTGCCAAGAGAGCCCTCCCCCTGAAGGTGAGCGCTCCCTTCCACTCCTCTCTCATGCACCATGTGGCGCTCCGGATGCGAAATGCCTTTGAAACCATCTCCTGGAAAGTGCCATCGGTTCCCATTGTTTCGAATGTTACCGCAGCCCCCGTGGAGAGCCTTGAAGAGGTGCAGAATGCCCTCTTCCTTCAGACGGATCATCCCGTACGCTGGTCCGAGAGTATGGCCTTTATGCGCCATGCGGGGGTGAACGTTTTCCTTGAGTTGGGGCCGGGGAACGTCCTTGCAGGGCTGGCAAAGCGCATTCTCGACAAGGATGCCCGCATTCTCAACGTTCGAAGCGTGGAGGAGTGTCGGGGGCTTGCATCTCTTCTACAGGAGGTATAAGATGACAGATCCCATACAGCAAAAGATAGCTCTCGTTACCGGAGGAAGCCGGGGAATCGGCAGGGCGATCTCTCTTGAACTTGCCTCGCGCGGACATGTGATAGGGGTAAACTACCGCTCCTCCCGAGAAGAGGCGGAAGAGGTGGTGCGTCTCATCCGTGAAGGGGGAGGAACCGCAGGAGCCTACGGAGGGGATGTCTCCAACCCCGAGGATGTGGCTGCTCTCTACGCATCGGTGGAAAAAGATCTTGGTCCCGTCTCTATTCTGGTGAACAATGCAGGAATTACCCGAGACTCCCTCCTCATGCGCATGAAAGACGAGATGTGGGATCAGGTGCTTCAGACGAATCTCACCTCCCTCTTTTACTGTATCCGCCAGGGAGTTCGTGCCATGGCAAAGCAGAGGTGGGGGCGTATCGTCAACATGAGTTCTGTGGTGGGGGTTATGGGAAATCCCGGACAGGCAAACTACTCCGCCGCCAAGGCGGGGGTTATCGGCCTCACCAAGAGTGTGGCCCGGGAATACGCTTCCCGGGGAATCACCGTGAACGCTGTGGCTCCCGGGTTCATCCTTACGGACATGACACGCTCTCTCACGGAGGGCGCAAGGGAAGAGTATATGAAAAACATCCCCCTGGGTTCTCTGGGAACCCCTGAAGACGTAGCCAAGGCGGTAGCCTTTCTGGTCTCTGAGGATGCCCGGTATATTACCGGCCAGGTCCTTCATGTGGACGGTGGCATGGTAATGTAATAAAGGAAAAAAGAGAAAAGGTTTTCTGGAAAGGGGGTGAAGATATGAATATGGATGAAGTCACATCTCGTCTGCAGGAGATCGTTATTGATCGTCTTGATGTGGATGCAGAGAAGATTACGGGCAGCGCCTCCTTTGTGGAGGATCTTGGTGCAGATTCTCTCGATATCGTGGAACTCATCATGGGGATCGAAGAGGAGTTCGACATCGAAATTCCCGATGAGGATGCAGAAAAGCTCACCAACGTAGGAGAGGCCCTGGAGTACATCAAAGGAAAGCTCGGTATCGAGGGGTAGCGTACACATTGTGATCGGGGGGGGCTCCTTCCCCCCTCGGTTTTCTCTTGGGAGGAACGTCATATCAACAGGTCTTTCGGATTTTTTCTAAAGACCTCGAAGGAGTGGCCTAGCTTGAGGAGAGTCGTAATTACAGGACTGGGAGTCGTCAGTCCCATCGGATGCGGCAAGAGCGACTACTGGAAGGCTCTTGCGGAGGGAAAAAACGGCGTAAACCCCATCACACTTTTTGACACGGAAAACTTTTCAGTTCGTATTGCCGCAGAGGTCTCCGGATATGATCCGGAAGTCTACCTTGGAAAAAAGGAAGTTCGGAGGTCCGACCGAGTCATCCATTTCGCGGTAGGAGCGGCTGAAATGGCCATAGAGGATTCAGGGATCGATCTTTCTAAGGTGGATCCCTATACTTTCGGGGTTTACTTCGGAAGCGGCGAGGGGGGGATTACTACCACCCACGAGAACTACAAGATCCTTCATGAGAAGGGACCCTCCCGGGTGAGTCCCTTTTTCATCCCCATGATGATCAGCAACATGTCTGCGGCGTATCTCGCCATGCGACACGGTGCCAAAGGGCCCAACATGTCTGTGGTTACCGCCTGTGCCACCGCAATTCATACCATGGGAGAGGCCGCCCACGCCATCCGGCGGGGGGATGCGGAGGTTATTATCTCCGGAGGTGGAGAAGCTGCCATAACCCCCATTGCGGTGGCGGGATTTGCGGCGAACAAGACTCTTTCCGGAAGAAATGATGACCCTTCCAGGGCCTCCCGTCCCTTTGACCGGGATCGGGATGGTTTCGTTATGGGTGAGGGGGCAGGGGTACTTATCCTCGAAGAGCTTTCCCACGCCTTGAATCGGGGAGCCCACATCTATGCGGAACTCAAGGGGTACGGTGCTACCTGCGATGCCTATCACATCACCGCTCCGGAGCCTTCCGGAGACGGAGCCCGCCGGGCCATGGACATTGCCCGGAAACAGGCGGGATGGGAACTCTCCGAGGTGGATCTCATCAATGCCCACGGAACCTCCACGCAACTGAACGATAAAATGGAGTCCATGGCGATCCGGAACCTTTTCGGGGAGCAGATGGATAACCTTTTGGTAAATTCTACCAAATCCATGGTGGGGCACGCCCTGGGAGCTGCAGGAGCCCTGGAGGCCATTGCGGCCCTTCAGTCCATCGAGGAAGGGATTGTGCATCCCACCATAAATCTGGATAACCTGGATGAGGAGTGTCAGATCCCCGTGGTGACAGAGACCCTCCGGGGACGTACCGTAAACAACATTCTTGTGAACAACTTCGGTTTCGGAGGACATAACGGCGTCCTTGCTCTCCAGCGGTATTCGGAGTAACGTCTCCTGCTATGCCCTTGGACCAGCAATGGTGGTACCAGGCGTGTGGCCGATTCCAACAGGAGATCGGCCACACCTTTTCTTCCTTTTCTCTCCTGGAGGAGGCCCTTACCCATGCCTCCTACGCCAACGAAAAGGGGCTCTCCTTCGATAATGAACGGCTGGAATTTCTGGGAGATGCGGTGCTGGAACTGGGGATAAGCGATATCCTCTTTGCCGCTCATCCCGAATGGCAGGAGGGGGAGCTTACCCGTCAGAGGGCCCGGATCGTCTGTGAGGTCTCTCTCGCCAAACGATCAGAAACCTTTGGCATCCCGCGGCTACTGCGCCTTGGAAGAGGGCTGGATCGCCAGGGGGGGAGGAAAAATCCCTCCATCTGTGCGGATGCCCTCGAAGCCTGCGTAGGAGCCCTCTATCTGGACGGGGGGAGATCGGGGGCGGAGAGACTGGTGCGGAAAATCTATGAAATTTTTCTTCGGGAGGATTCGCAGAGCTTCCAGGATTACAAATCCCTTTTGCAGATGCACTATCAAACGCTTACCGGAGGAGAGCTTCCCGTCTATACACTTCTTCGTCAGGAAGGAACCGCTCACAACCCCCTCTTTCACGTGGCTGTCTTTGGAGGGGCTCTGTTTTTGGGAGAGGCTTCCGGGGGCTCTCGAAAGGAAGCGGAGAATGGTGCTGCCCGAAAGGCTTTGGAGGCTCTTGCGTTTTCCGATGAACCTTGTGATTGTGAGGAGGGGGAGGCATGAGGGGAAGAATACGTTTCTTGGGTTTTGCCGTGCTCTTCAGCGGCATACTTCTTGCAGGGGGAGCTGTCTATCTGTTTAAACCTGTGTGGCTTTGGGAGATCCTTGCCTCCCATTCTCAAGAGGGGGCTCCTCAAGCCTTTACGGTGCAGCGGGGGCTTCTGGCCTCTGCCATTGCCCGGCAGGCCCAGGAGGAGGGGCTGGTCTCCTCTTCCCGTGAACTCTCTCGCTGGCTCGTGCGCTTTGGGGCGGATCGCAGTCTGAAACCCGGCACCTATCACATCCGCCCCGGTATGGCCTATAGTGTGGCAAAACAGTTCGCCCGCTACGGTACTACACTCCTGCCGGAGGTAACCATCCGTCCCGGAATTTCTCTGGAAACCTTTGTCCATCTGGCCCCCTCGCAATGCAGCTCCGCCGATCTCTATGCGGCCCTCTCCCGAAACGAGAACTATCCCCCTCTCCTCCTCCCCTGGCTCCCCCCGAAGCCGCAGGAGCGGATTCTCTTTCTGCTCCCCGAAACCTACCGGATACCCGAAAGCTCTCAGTTTGCCGATGAAGTGATCCGTCAGGCTTCCCGGGAGTGGTGGCGATCGTTTGGAGAAAATCTCCAAACCCTCTCTCTTTCGCTCCAGGATCTCCTCAGCCGGGGAATTCTCGCTTCCGTTGTCGAGAGAGAGGCCTTCCGCAAGGACGAACGCCCTACCGTGGCAGGAGTCTTTCTCAACCGGATAGCAGAGGAGATGCCCCTTCAATCCTGTGCCACTGTCGTCTATGCCTGGAGCTTGCAGGGAATCCAGAAGGAGAGGCTTCTCCATAAAGATCTTGAGATCGACTCTCCGTACAACACCTATCGCCATGCGGGGTTGCCCCCGGGGCCCATCTGCATCCCCTCAAAGGAGTCCTGGCATGGCTCCCTCTACCCCCAGGAGCATGACTACCTCTTCTTCGTGGCTCGGGGAGATGGATCGCACGTCTTCTCCAAAACCTACCAGGAACATCTTCGGGCCAAGCAGAATGCGTCACCTTAAGATCCTCCTGGCTCCTTCGGGTTTCCTCCTTTTTCCTGATTTTTGAAATTCCGGAGCGCCTCCGAAAAAAAGCTGTGCTATACTTGGGTTTGCCTCGCATAAACCCGGTTTTTCCGGCAAGAGAAACCTCTCTTTCCGGAGGAGCCGGATTTTCTGCGAAAAATCCAGTGCGTAAAGGACGGAAGGCATGGAAGAAAAGAATACCCCCATCCGAAGAAGAAGAAAAAACACTCCCCCAGAAAAGGGTACATCCCGGGGTTTTTCGTGGTTTTTCCCCTCCAGGACTATGCGTGCCCTTCTCGTTCTAGGGCTTCTCCTGGTAGATATCTATCTCCTCTCCTGTATCTTTCCGGATCTTTCGGGGCATCTGGGGCGGCGGGTTCACGAAATGCTCTACCAACGCTACGGTTTCTGCGTAGTGCTCCCGCTGCTTCATCTCGCGTACCAATGCCTCGCCAGTCTCCTGGGGTGGCAGGTGGAGAATTTGCGGTACCAGGTACTCGGCACCGCCAGCCTCTTTCTCTCCTGCCAGATCTTTTTTGGTCTTACGGAGCTGCACGGGGTGGTCTCCTGGGCTCCCCCTCTCCTCCCCGGTGCCTTCTCGCAGGAGATCACCCGGGGCCTTCTCGGGGCGATAGGGCTCTTTGGTACCTTTATCCTCGCCATGGGGGGGATTTTCTTCTCTCTCCTCTGCTACGGCCTCAGCTTTTCCGAACGATTCCACAGCATCTATGCCCTCGTGGCGGCACTGCTGGGGGGATTTGCAAAACTCTTCTCCCGCTCAAAAAAAAATTCTGAACCAGAAGGTTCTCCCGCGTCACACACCCCTTCAGAGGGTGAATCTCACGATCCCCCCGAGGAGGATCTCTCTGTTGTGGAGCCCCTTGAGGAGGTTCAGATTATCCGCCGAAGGACGGGGGCCAAGGAGGAGAGGGAGGAGCAGGATCTGCACTCCCTGCCGGAGAATTTCGAAGAAGAGTACCCTGGTGCTCCTACAGAAGGCCTTTCCGCTCACGAGGTCGTACCTCCTTCCTCTGGAGAGATAGCGAGGTCGGTGAAACCTCCGGCACCCCCCATACGCAAAGCCCCTGCGGGAGAGAACACCGAGAAACCTCGGATGACCTCCGAGGATCTCTCCCAAGAGCAGGGGCCCGATGATCTGGAGATGTTCTGGGAGGACGGAGAGACCGCAGAGGAAGAGGAGGCGCTTACCCTTCCTGTTCAGGTGGAGCCGGGACGCTTTCCTCCTCCGGTAGATCTTTTAGGGCCCCCGGATGAAGAAGAAATTGAGGTGGAGACCGAGGAACTTCTGGAGAAGGGTAAAAAGATTATAGAGACCCTCCTCACCTTTGGCATTGATGCATCTCTGGTGGAGACCGTGGCGGGGCCTACGGTGATCCAGTACTGCATCCAGCTCGCTCCAGGGATCAAGGTGAGCAAGGTGGCGGGGTTGAGCAACGATCTGGCGGTATCGCTGGCGGTCTCCTCTCTGCGCATAGAAGCCCCCATACCGGGAAAACCCTATATCGGCATTGAGATACCGAATCCTTCACGAAAGACCGTCTCCCTTCGCTCTCTCATTGAGGATCCCGTCTTTTCCAATACCAGGGCTCTTCTTCCGCTTCCCATGGGGGTCAGCATCGACGGAAGAGGGATCGTGGCGCCTCTGGAGGAGATGCCCCATCTTCTGGTAGCTGGAACCACCGGAGCTGGAAAGAGCGTCTTCATCTCTAACTGTCTTATCGGGCTCTCCTTTTTACGGCGCCCCGAAGAGCTTCGCTTTCTTCTCATCGACCCCAAGCGGGTGGAGATGACCCTTTACGAAAAGATGCCCCACCTTCTGGCCAAGCCCGTGGTGGACCCCAAAAAGGCGGTAGAGGCCTTTGGCTGGGCCATCGAAGAGATGGAGCGGCGCTACGCCCTCTTTGCGGGAATCCGTGCTCGGGATCTCAAGGGGTACAACAAGAAAAAGCCTCTTCAGGAGCGGCTTCCCAGCATTGTTATCGTGGTGGACGAGCTGGCGGATCTTATGATGACCAGCCCTAAAGAGATCGAAGATCAAATCTGCCGTCTCGCCCAGAAGGCCCGGGCCACGGGAATCCATCTTGTTCTCGCAACGCAGCGACCATCAGTGAATGTCATTACAGGGCTTATCAAGGCGAACATCCCCGCCCGAGTGGCCTTCTCGCTTCCCACACAGGCGGACTCGCGGACGGTGCTCGATACAGGGGGGGCTGAACGGCTTTTGGGGAAAGGGGACTGCCTGCACCTCACCTCCAGACTTCCGAAACCGTTGCGGATACAATCCGGGTGGATCGACGAGAGCTACATCGTGAGCTATATCGACTACCTTTCGGAACTCTTCGGAGAGCCCGAATACGTAGAGATTAACGGTGGGAGCGGGGGGAGATCGGGAGGCGCCGGGGGGGATGTCCGTATGGAGGATCCTCTTCTGGCAGAGGCTGTAGAGATGGTGATGGATACGGGGATCGCCTCCGCAAGCCGCCTCCAGAGGCAGCTTCGCATAGGCTTTACCCGAGCTGCCCGGCTGGTGGACTGCATGGAAGATCTCGGCATCGTGGGTCCCCAGGAGGGAGCCAAGGCGAGGGACATTCTGCTCTCCAAAGAAGAGGCGGAAGATCTTCTGGAACAGGCCAGCCTGTAGGAGGATTCGATGAATCGTAAGGTAGTGTTCCCTCAGGTCTTGGGTCTCGTTACCCCTTCGGACCATAGCTCGCGATCTGCTTTTTCGGGAACTCGGGATCTCCTTCTCGTATGCGGAGGTCGCTCCCCCTCTTCAGAGTGGTTCCGAAAGGCCGCTCAGGGGAGGGAGCTTCACTGTGCCGATTCCGGTGCGAACATCTGCCGGAGGGAAGATCTCCTCCCCGCCTCCTTTGTGGGGGACGGTGACAGTGCAGATCCCGAAACCCTTCTCTGGCTTGAAGAAAAGGGAGTTCCGCGGCTCTTTCTTCCACGGGAGAAGGACGAGACAGACTATCAGGTTCTTCTCCATCGAATAGCATCTCTGGGAGAGTCGGTTCGAACCATAGTGGTGACGGGGATATGGGGGGGGCGTTTTGATCACCTCTACAGCGCCCTGGGGATCTCTGTGGGTTTCTTGGCTCGGGAGACTATCCCCCTTCTTGCCCTTGGAGATTCTGAGGAGGTGCTTTTTTTTCTCTGTTCCGGGGAGTCTCTGGAACTGCGCTTCGCCTCTTCTCCCTCGGTTTTCTCGCTTCTTCCGCTCTCGGAGAGTTGCGAGGGGGTGACGAGCAGGGGGACAAAGTGGGATCTCACGGATGTGGCGCTTTCCCGCCACTGTCCCTACGCCATAAGCAACGAGATTCTGCGGGAGAGCGAGAACTGTACGGTGATCCTGAAGAGGGGAATTCTGGGGGTGTATGCGTGGTGGGAGTAGCGCTGGTGCTGCGCTTTCCGACAGGGAGAGGATACAAAAAAACGGGCTGTTTACACAGCCCGGGTAACTTTGCCGGAACGGAGACACTTGGTGCAAATCTTCATCTTTCTGTTTTCGCCACAGCCAACATCGACCTTAACGCTCTGCAGATTGATAAGCCACCGCCGCCGGGTATGTCGATTTGAGTGACTTACATTGTTTCCCGTTGCAGGGCCGCGCCCGCAACACTCGCATACCTTTGCCATTTCCCCACCTCCTATCGAACACGAAACAGGCGAATTCTATCACACGTAACCAAATTCTGCAATTGAGAAAAGAGGAATCCCTTGATGAGTTTTTCGGAATCCATGAAACAGATCGAATCCATCTGCCGCACCCTAGAGGCGGAAAACCTTCCCCTGGAAGAGGCTCTTAAGCTTTACCGTGAGGGAGCGGAGAAGCTTAAGAGTTGCAGAAAATATCTTGAACAGGTGGAGCAGGAGGTCTTTTTGGTGGGAGAAAATCTCGCCGTCACCCCCTTTGAGGAAGAGGTAACCGAGGAGCAGAAAATAAAAGAGGAAGAGGAGGAGGATCTCCGTGGTTGAATCTGGAAAAGAGCATGCCCAAACGGCGTTATTTCTCGAAGAGGCGCGGAAGGATTTTGAAGCCTACTGTGCCCGGGAGCTTCCCCGCTTTGCCGGAGGCATCCCTCCGAAGCTTTATGACGCCATGGCATACTCCCTCTTTGCGGGGGGAAAGCGGCTTCGCCCCGCCCTCTGCATCGCCGGAGGGGAGCCCTTTGGAGCTTCCCGGGAGCCCTTGCTCCTCATGGGGCTTGCTCTGGAGATGTTTCATACGGGATCTTTGATTCATGATGACCTTCCCTGTATGGATGATGATACAATACGCAGAGGAAAGCCCACAAACCACGTAGTCTTTGGCGAAGGCATGGCGGTTCTCGCAGGGGGGGCGCTCTTCGTCTGGTCTATGCACTTTTTATTGAATGGCCTCCCCGCTCTGCAAGTTTCCGCTGAGCACACCCTCGGAAGTGCCCGGCTCTTTGCAGAGGCCATAGGCCCCTACGGTGTCTGCGGTGGCCAGGCTCTGGATATTGATGCAGAGCAGCCCGGCTCACAGGAAGATCTCACATGGAAGATCGCCGCTCTGAAGACCGCTGCCCTTATCCGGGCCTCTGTCCAGTGCGGTGCCCTTCTCGGAGGAGCCTCTTCGGAGGATCTTGCAAAAATTGGTGCATACGGAGAGCATCTCGGTTTAGCCTTTCAGATCATCGATGATATTCTTGACGTAACCTCAAGCCCTGAAATTTTGGGAAAAACACCGGGGAAGGATCACATTCTGGAGAAGCGAACCTTTGTCTCTCAGTATGGCCTCGAAGGAGCCAAGGCGAAGGCCCGGGAGGAGACGGAGTGGGCGATTCAATCTCTGGAAGGATTGCCGGAGAAGGGAATGCTTGCACAGATTCCCCGTTTTCTGGAAAATAGAATTGCCTAATCTTGGATTGCAAATCAGTGGAGGAGGTCCCCATGTCTGTTTTGGATACGGTACATTCACCGGAGGATGTGAAGCGTCTTGCTCCGGGAGTTCTGCCCCTGCTCTGTGAGGATGTTCGAAAGGCCATCATTCACACGGTGATGCACAACGGGGGGCATCTCGCCTCCTCTCTGGGGACTGTGGAGCTTATCGTGGCGCTCCTCAGGGCCTTCGATTTCCGGGAAGACAGGGTGCTCTTCGATGTGGGGCATCAGGCCTATGCCTACAAGATCCTCACGGATCGTAAAGATCGCTTTTCCGGGCTCCGTACCGCCGGGGGGATCAGCGGCTATCCGAAACGTACCGAGAGCCCCTTTGATGCCTTCGATGTGGGGCACAGCAGCACCTCTCTCTCTGCTGCCCTCGGGTATGCCAAGGCCCGGGATCTTTTGGGGCAGAAGCATCACGTGATGGCCGTCATCGGAGACGGGGCGCTTCTCAACGGCATGGCCATGGAGGCCCTGAACCACGCTCGAGATCTGGATACCCGGCTCATCATGGTTCTTAACGATAACGAAATGTCTATTAACAAGCGCGTGGGGGGGCTTGCGAGCCATCTCGCCCATCTGAGCGCCTCGCCTTTTTACCGTAAGTTCAAAGAGACCGTAAAGGAGCAGTGCCGCAACTTTCCCAAGGGGGAGGGACTGGAGGAGATTCTGGGGCGTTTCAAATCCCATGTCAAAACTCTTCTGCAACCCACAAACTTTTTCGAAGAGCTGGATCTCAGCTACTGGGGGCCTTTTGACGGGCACGATATAGAAGAACTTGAGAGCATTTTCGATCTCGCCATGCAGTACCATCGCCCTCTGCTTCTTCACGTGATCACCAAAAAGGGAAAAGGATACGTTCCAGCTGAGGACAACCCCGCTAAATACCATGGGGTGGGAAAGCCCAAAAAAGAGGGACCCCCTTCGAAGCTCCGCAGCTGGAGTGCTGCCGCTACCGCCTCGCTGGTGGAGCTTGCCGAAAAAGACTCTCAGGTGGTCTGTCTTACCGCCGCCATGAAGGAGGGGACCAAACTCGGGGATTTCGAAAAACGCTTCCCCCAGCGCTTTTTCGACGTGGGGATTGCGGAGGAGCATATGCTCACCTTTGCTGCAGGGATGGCTGCGGGGGGGATGCGTCCCGCGGTCTGTATCTACTCCACCTTTCTGCAGCGAGCCATGGACCAGCTTGTGCATGATATGGCGATGCAGCGATATCCGGTGCTTCTCGCGGTAGATCGGGCGGGGCTCGTGGGGGAGGATGGGGAGACCCATCATGGCCTTCTTGATCTCGCCTGGGGTAGGAGCATCCCCAACGTAAGTCTGGCGGCGCCCCGGGATGAGGTGGATCTGAACTTCTTCTTCTCCCAGGCCTTTTCTCAAGAGGGCCCCGTACTCGTACGCTACCCCCGGGGGAATGCTCCGGAGAGGCTGGCCCGCAAGGAGGATGCCCTCCCCCTCCCCTGGGGAAAGGGAGAGATCCTTCGCGAGGGGGAGGGGACGGTCCTTCTGGGAGTCGGAAGCACCCTCCCTCTGGCTCTTGAGGCCCGGCAGGCCTGCGGGGAGGAGGGGCTCCCTCTTCCGGGAGTTGTGGATCTTCGATTTGTGAAGCCCCTGGACGAAGACCTCCTTCGGGATCTCGGGGGGCGGTACCAAAAGATAGTTGTTCTCGAAGAAGGAAACGCCGCAGGGGGTGTGGGGGAACTCGTAGGAGCCTTTCTCCATCACAATAATCTTTCCTCCGCCCTTATTCCGCTAGGAGTTCCGGATAGGTTTATCCCCCAGGGGACCCGGCAGGAGCAGTGGGATGATTGCGGCCTTACAGTACAGAGGGTGGTGGCATCTATTCGTGGAGAAGAAAAAGAAAGAGCGTCTCGATACGCTCCTAACCTCCAGAAATCTGGTGGAATCAAGGAGTCGAGCGAAGGCGCTCATTCTGGGGGGAAAAGTTTTTGTGGAAGGGCAGCGTGCTGACAAATGTGGTGCCCTCTTTTTCGAAGATGCGGATCTTCGGGTGGAGCAGGATAAGGAGTGGGTAAGCCGGGGAGCCTATAAACTTCTTCGAGCCTTTCAAGTCTTCCCCCTCTCCGTAGAGGGGCTTCGTTGCCTTGATATCGGTGCCTCCACGGGAGGATTTACCGAGGTTCTTCTGGCTCAGGGAGCCTCCCGGGTCTATGCGGTGGATGTGGGGTACGGTCAGCTCTCCTGGAAGCTCCGTACCTCTCCTCAGGTGGTGGTGATGGAGCGGACCAACGCTCGGCATCTCACACCGGGGGATTTCGATGAACCCCCGCAGTTCTGTTGCATGGATGCCTCCTTCATCTCCCTTACCTGTATTCTTCCGCGGATCGATGAGATTCTCCCCCCTCTGGGGGAGGCGGTGATTCTCGTGAAGCCCCAGTTTGAGGCGGGGCGGGAACGGCTCGGCAAAGGCGGCGTCGTCTCCGACCCGCAGGTGCACCGGGAGGTGCTCCAGGAGGCGGGAGCCTTCGTAAAGGAACAGACATCCTTCGTCGTATGTGGTCTGGACTATTCTCCTCTCCGGGGGCCCAAGGGGAATATTGAGTTTCTCTTCCATCTTGGCAGGGATGCCGCAAAAAATGCTCTCTCTCCGGAAAAAATCGC
Organism: uncultured Synergistaceae bacterium; assembly: GCA_964539095.1. Lineage (GTDB taxonomy): Bacteria > Synergistota > Synergistia > Synergistales > Aminiphilaceae > DAIPKP01. The sequence goes on along the minus strand of CAZIFL010000013.1, from coordinate 14,100 downwards.
CCAGGTAGTGGAAGAGGCCCATGCCATGGAAGAGCAGATCCCATAGCACTGCACATTAAAGAAAAGGAGGGCGTACACGGTGGAATCCCGAATCGGAATTTTGGTCAATACACAAAAAAAGCGGGCCGTGGAGCTGGCTCATCGTCTTCTCCTCTGGGGGAAGGAGCGGGAGATCCTCTTTTTGGCCCCCCCCTTTGAGGCCTCCATTCTCGGCATTCCCGGAGTTCCTGATAAGGAGTGGCGCAGCTCCGTCTCCTTTGCGGTGGTTATCGGAGGGGATGGAACCTTTCTACGGGCGGCCCGGTATCTTTTCGGGCATGATATCCCTCTTTTCGGTATCAATGCGGGCAATCTGGGCTTTCTTGCTGCAGGAGACCCCTCAAAGGCGGAGGAGCATATTGAGCGGATTCTTCAGGGGGAGCACACTGTGGAGGATCGCTGCCTTCTCTCCGGAAAGGTCTGGCGGGGAGAGCGTCTGGTGCATGAGCTGTATGCCATGAACGACCTGGTGGTAACCAAGGGGGCTTTTGCCCGGCTTATCCATTTGCAGCTCTATATCCGAGATCGCTACATCACCACCCTACCCTCGGACGGCATGATCGTCGCCTCTCCTACGGGGTCCACCGCCTATGCTCTCTCTGCAGGGGGGCCGGTGGTCCCCCCCCATGTGGCCTGCATGCTCCTCGTACCGATCTGTGCGCATACGCTCTACGCCCGTCCCCTGGTGCTAGGGGGGGAGGATACGGTTTCCGTTGTTCCCATGGGGGATCACCGGGAGCTTATGCTTACCCAGGACGGCCAGCTCGGATACGAGATTATACCGGGGGACCGTCTGGAGGTCTCTCTTATGAAGGATAGGTGCATCAAAACCATCACGCTCCCCGAGCGGGATTACTATGCGCTGCTGCAGGAGAAATTTCAGTGGGGGAGATCCTACGAGGATAATGGAGAATAAGAATAATCTGGTGCTTCGAGAACTCTCTATCCGCAATGTGGGAGGCATCCAGGAGGCCCGCCTTGTCTTTAACGGTAACTTTACTGTTCTCTCCGGAGAGAGCGGGGCGGGTAAGAGCAGCGCCGTCCGCGCTCTGGAACTTCTCTGCGGCAAGCGGGGGTCGGGAGAGATGATCCTCAAGGGAGAAGAGGAACTCCAGGTAGAGGCGCTCTTCGAGAACATCCCGTCCTCTGTGCTGGAAGGGGAGATTCTCGAAGACTTCCACGGGGATTTTTCCGAGGAGGAGTCCCTCATCCTCTCCAGGCGCACCAAAAGGAATGGTCGCAGCCGCGGTCTTGTGCACTCCCGCACGGTACCTCTGGGAACACTCGCGGAGATTACCGCAGCCCTTCTCTCTATCCAGAGCCAGCATGCGCAACTCGATCTCCTCCAGCGGGAGCGGCAGATGTGTTTCCTTGATCTCTATGGAGGGGCGGAACTCCTGAAATTTCGTAAGGCTCTGGAAGACTCTATCCGGGAGAGTGTGGCCTTCGAAAAAACCATCCGAACCCTCTCGGAGAAACGGGACCACTTTTCTCAAAACCTTAAAAAACACCAAGATCTTGTCTCCCGGGGAGAGGCGTGGAGCTTCGGCCCCGAGAGCGAGAGCGAGTGGAATCAGGATCTCGAACGCTTCTCCGAGGAGGAAATTTTGGCCCAGCAGTTTCGCTCTCTCGGAAGCCTCTTCGGTGAGGAGGAGCACTCTCACCCCGCCGATCTGCTCTCTCTCCTTGAAAGAGCTTCGGAGGAGCTTCCTCCTCAAGCGGAAGACATTCTGGGAAAGGATCGAAAAAGGCGCTACCAGATGCTTCTGGAGAACTCTCTTGAATCGCTCCGGGAGCTTCATTCCCTTTTGGGAAAGTTCCTTACAGAGTTTCACGAAGAGGATCTTGCCCGGCGCATGGAGGCTTTGGATGGGCGATTGGAGTTCCTTCGGGACCTCAGAGAATTCCTCGGCCCCCTCTCGGGGGAGGAGCTTTTCGAAGCCTTCCGGGAGATGCAGCAGGAGCTTTGCTGGTATCGAGAAAGCCGGGAAGAGCTTCAGATGCTCCTGGAAAAGCGAAAAGAAGTGCACGGCAAGACCCGTCAGGTGGCTCTGGAGCTACGCCGGAAGCGCCAGAAGGCCGCAGCAGAACTCCGGGGTGTGGTGGAAGAGATCCTCGGAGAACTCGGCATGGGGGATACGCTCTTCTCGGTACTCTTCGAGCCCCGCAGCACCATCCGTAAAACCGGGGCAGAAGATGTTGTCTTTGCCATCGCCAGAGGGGGGCAAGCGTTCTCTCCCCTCGAAACCATCGCCTCTGGGGGGGAACTGAGCCGTATCCTTCTGGCTCTGCACGTGGCCTGCCCCGAAGGAATGCTTCCGCCGGTACTCATCTTCGACGAGGTTGAGGCGGGCCTGGGAGGAGAGAGCGCTCTCCTGGCAGGGCGGCTGCTCAAAAAGATCTCCCGTGCCTTTCAGGTGATTCTCATTACCCACGAGGCTTCCATCGCCGCCATGGGAGACCAGCATATTCTCGTCTCCCGAGAGGGGGAAAAGACCCTCTTTCGCGAACTTTCAGTGGAGGAGCGGATAGGAGAACTTGCCCGGATGCTCTCGGGAAACTCCCGTAATCCTAAGGCTTTGGAGCATGCCCGGGCCTTGCTTCTTGAGCAGGAACTGTCTCTCCCCCTCCTGCCCCAAGAGGAGGCCTCTTCCGTCTTCGGGGGCTGAAAATGGAGTAAAAGCGGGAAAGTATCGCCTTTCTTCAAGAAAGTCCTTGACGGGATCCCCAAAGATGCATATAATTGCTCTCGCTGGCCGGGCTGGCGGAAGTGGTAGACGCACGGGACTTAAAATCCCGAGGGCTTGAGTCCGTGCGGGTTCGAGTCCCGCGCCCGGCACCAGGAAGAGATCGCGGGGTGGAGCAGTCAGGAAGCTCGTCGGGCTCATAACCCGAAGGTCGCAGGTTCAAATCCTGCCCCCGCAACCAATTTTTCGGCGGTGTAGCTCAGCTGGCAAGAGCATGCGGTTCATACCCGTAGGGTCAGTGGTTCGACTCCACTCACCGCCACCACACAGTACACAGTAGCTGAAAAACAGTCAGTTGCATATATAAATAAAAAAGCAAGGCACACATCCTAGAATGCGGAGTGTGCCTTCGTTCGTTTTAGGAGGTTCTCTTTCGTGGAGGATGAAAGAAAGCTGCAGGTGCCGCAGGCTTTGAAGGAACGTTTCGAGGAGGCGGGGAAGCATCAGGGCTGGCTTCACGATACTGCCCCTCTGCTTCTTGCAGTATCCGGAGGTAGCGACTCCGTAGCTCTCGTGTTGCTTGCCTTTCTGCTCCTTCCCCGAGAGCGGCTTATCCTGGCCCATTTAGAGCATGGCATTCGTGGAGAAGCTTCCCTTGGGGATGCCCGATTTGTCGCCTCCCTGGCGGCGGATCTGCAACTCCCACTGGAGTGCCGGCACGTGATTACCCAGGAAGAGCGCCACCCTCACGAAAGCCTGGAAAGCACCGCCCGAAGACTTCGATACTCCTTCCTAGAAGAGCTTTCCGGAAAATACGGCAAGGCCTGGATCGCCACGGGGCACACTAAAAACGACGTGCAGGAGACGGTACTCTTCAACCTCTTTCGAGGCACGGGTATTCGGGGGCTCGGGGGGGTCCCCTCCAGACGGGGACGGATTGTCCGCCCTCTTCTCGGATGTGCACGGCAGGAACTGCGCGACTTCCTCAAACAGAACGGTTTCTCCTGGAAGGAGGACGCCACCAACGAGGATCTCTCCTACGCACGAAACTACATCCGCCAGATACTTCTTCCTCAAATTGAAGAGCATATCAACGCCCGAGCCGGGGAGCACCTGGCGGATCTCGCCTCGGATGTGCGGATTCTCCGGGAGAGAGATGAAGAGATTTACGGCGATATGCTCTCCCGGCTTCGGCGGGAAATGCCGATGGCTCTCTCCTCGTGGGATCTCTCCCTTGCTCGGAATCTTTCTTCCTGGGATCTTCGAATGGCCCTCATGGAGCAGGCCCGACGGTTGGACCTTTCCCCCCTCTCACGCTCCCGCATGATAAAGCTCGAAAAGCTTCTCCGTACCTCCGGACGATGGCGCTTCCAGTGGAAGGGGGGGGTGGATCTCTGCTGTGGTGCGGGTATGCTCTCCTGGATTCTTCCTGAAAAGCAGCTTCTCATAGAGCCGGGGGAGATCTTCCTTGACGATCTTTCCCTCTCCCGAAAAAGCGGCTCCTGGATCATAACGGCAGAGGAGCAACCGGGATTCTCCCCTTCTCCCGAGAGTTTGGACATGCCGGATATGCTTCATTCCCCTTCTCCCATTTTCACCGCCTCGGAGGAGTACGAAGCCCTTCTTCCGCTCCCCTCTTCCGGGGAGGGTCGGATCTGCTCCTTAGAACATTGGCTTTCCATGGGAGATGCTGCGCAAACTGCCCCTTTTCGAAAAATCCTCCCCTGGTGGGTTCACCCCTTATGGCCTGTAATTCTTTGGGGAGCCCAGGATGCCTGGATTCCCGGCGCAGGGAGAAGCTTTTCAAAATATCCCGATGCACCATCGTTTTCCGAAGAAAATCATGTTACAATAGCTCGGTTGTTATGCTCTCTCTCTGAAAACTCTTTACGGAAAAACGAAAAATCTTTGAGAACAAAAGGGATGTGAAATGATGACCTATAGAGTAGGCGAAGTTCTGTTGTCTAAAGAGAAGATTGCAGAACGTGTGGCCTCCCTTGGAAAAAAACTCTCCCAGGACTACGCCGGCCAGGAGCTGGTAGTGGTGGGGGTACTCAAGGGGGCTGTGCTCTTCCTTTCAGACCTTGTGCGTCAGGTGGATCGGGAGGTTCATCTGCATTTCGATTTCATCAGCGTCTCCTCCTACGGCGATTCTACCGTCTCCAGCGGCATCGTGAAGATCAACAAAGATCTTGATCTCGATATCCGGGGAAAACATGTGCTTATTGTGGAGGATATTATCGATACGGGGCTCACCCTTTCCTACCTGATCAAGCTTCTGGAAGAGCGGGAGCCGCTCTCAGTAAAGACCTGCGTCCTTCTGGATAAACCCGAGCGGCGCAAAGTGCCCGTTCCTGTGGACTACCGGGGTTTTGAAATTCCTGACGAGTTCGTGGTGGGGTATGGTCTGGACTATGCGGGGCGATGGCGTAATCTGGATGAGGTCTTTGTACTTCATACAGACTGATCTTCAGAGTGTCCTGATAGCGGCACCGGGGAGTTCCCTGGGGAATCGCAGAAGCAGCTGTCAGGGATGACGTACTACACGGTTTGCTGCGGCATGCTCGGGAACAGAAGCAAATTCATTGCATTAGGAGTGAGGAAGATTTGAACCGACTCGTCAAAAACTTGGGGCTATACCTTGTGTTGATCGTGCTCGTGGTGAGCATCGTCAATGCATTCCTCTCCCCGGGCCAGCATACCCAGGAGGGGCAGGAAATCAGCTACAGCAGTTTTATGCACTACGTGGAAGAGGGCTATGTCCGTTCCGTGGTGATCGATGAAAACGGCATAAAAGGAAAGCTCGACAGCGGCAAGGATTTCACCACGCATGCTCTCGGCGTGAGCGATCTTGCTCCCAAACTGGTAGACAAAGGGATTGAGGTTACTGTAGTACCCCCGGAGAAACCACCCTGGTGGGCGAGCCTCATGTCCACCCTCTTTCCTACACTTCTCCTCATCGGAGCCTGGATCTTCATCATCTATCACATGCAGGGTGGCGGTAACAAGGTGATGAACTTCGCCCGTAGCAAGGCGAAGCTCTTCTTGGACAACCGCCCCAAGGTGACTTTCGATGATGTGGCGGGGTGTGACGAGTCCAAGGAGGAGCTTCAGGAGGTTATCGAATATCTTAAAGATCCCTCCCGCTTTGCGGAATTCGGTGCCAAGGTCCCCAAGGGAGTGCTTCTTCTCGGCTCTCCGGGAACGGGAAAGACACTTCTCTCCCGGGCTGCCGCGGGGGAGGCGGATGTCCCCTTCTTCAGCATCAGCGGTTCGGACTTCGTCGAGATGTTCGTGGGGGTAGGGGCCGCCCGAGTGCGTGATCTCTTTGAGCAGGCCCGAAAGTACCAGCCTTGCATCGTCTTCATTGATGAGATTGACGCGGTGGGGCGCCAGCGTGGCGCCGGCCTCGGCGGAGGACACGACGAGCGCGAGCAGACCCTCAACCAGCTTCTGGTAGAGATGGACGGCTTCGATGTCTCCACGGGAATCATCCTCATCGCCGCCACCAACCGGCCCGATATTCTTGATCCCGCCCTTCTGCGTCCTGGGCGTTTTGATCGACAGATCGTGGTGGATCGTCCAGATGTGAAGGGACGTCAGGCTATTCTTGAAGTGCATGCCAAGGGTAAAAACCTTGCAGAGAGCGTCGATCTCGGCGTGGTCGCCCGGAGAACCCCCGGCTTTGTAGGGGCAGACCTGGCAAACGTGGTAAACGAGGCGGCGCTTCTGGCGGCCCGGCGTTCCAGGAAACGCATCGAGATGTCCGAGTTTGAAGAGGCCATTGATCGTACCCTGGCGGGGCCCGAGCGCAAGAGCCGGCTCATCAGCGCTAAGGAAAAGGAGATCATCGCCTATCACGAAAGCGGCCATGCCCTCATCGCCAAACTGCTTCCGGGGAGCGACCCGGTGCATAAAATATCCATCATCCCCCGAGGGCATCAGGCCCTGGGCTACACCCTCCAGCTTCCCGAGGAGGATCGCTTCCTCATCTCCAAAAAGGAGCTTCTCAACCGGATCTGCATCCTTCTGGGAGGCCGGGTTACGGAGGAGATTGTCTTCGGGGATATCACCACGGGGGCGCAGAACGACCTGGAGCGGGCCACCGAGACCGCTCGGCAGATGGTTACGCAGTATGGCATGAGCGATCGCCTCGGGCCGGTAACGTTGGGGAGGAAGCGGCATGAAGTTTTCCTCGGCAGGGATATTGTGGACGACCGGAACTACAGCGAAGAGGTAGCCTATGCCATCGACCAGGAAGTTCGCTCCATCATCGAGGGTTCCTACGATTCGGTGTGGGAACTTCTTAAGGCGAACCGCGATTCTCTGGAGAGCATCACCAGAAATCTGCTGGATCTCGAAGTCATTGAGGCAGAGGAGCTGGACGCCATTTTAGACGGCACCTTCATGGGAAGGCCGCGCCCAGAGGAAAAGAAGGAAGAAGAAGAGAAGGCCGAGGAGGCTGGAAAAAAAGACAAGGCTTCCTCGGAGACTCCAGAGGTTTTTGAACCCTCCGCAGAGCCTTACTCCGAAGAGATTCCGGAGGAGGATATGCCCTTCGAGGATTCTCCGGAACAGCAAAATCCCCAAAAAATCTTCTCGAAAGATTTTCAGGACAAGGATTTTTTCTCCTAGCCTCTTTTGCACGACAAAGAGGCAGGATCGCACGAAAATACACGCAGCGAGCGCCAGTTATATGCTTTCATATAGCTGGCGTTGCTGTATATTTTGGCCGGCCCTTTTGAAAAGTTCGGAGCTATCCCTCACATGGAGGTATTTCATGGAACGCAGCTTTGCACTTCATGCTCCCTGGGAGCCCCAGGGGGATCAACCCCGGGCGATTGAGCAGCTTTCCCGGGGGCTTCTGGAGCAGCAGCACCCCTTTCAGACCCTTCTCGGGGTCACCGGGAGCGGTAAAACCTTTACGGTGGCCAACGTCATTCAGGCCTGTCAGCTCCCCGTGCTGGTGCTCGCCCATAACAAAACCCTGGCGGCCCAGCTCTACAGCGAGTTCAAAACCTTCTTTCCCGAAAATTCGGTGAACTACTTTGTGAGCTACTACGACTACTACCAGCCCGAGGCATACCTCCCCGCTCAGGATACCTACATCGAAAAGGATGCCTCGGTAAATAAAAATATCGAAAAGCTCCGCCTCGCCACCACCAAGGCCCTGCTGGAACGCCGGGACGTTATCGTGGTCTCCAGCGTCTCCTGCATCTACGGCCTGGGGCAGCGTAAAAACTACGAAGAGGCCATATTCCGCTTCTCCCGGGGGGAGCACTACCCCCGGCGGGAGTTCCTCTCCTGGCTTCTGCGGAACTACTATCAGCGCAACGACGTAGAGTTTTCCCCCGGAGTCTTCCGCATTCGGGGGGATGTGGTGGATATCTACCCTGCCTACAGCGACACCGCCCTTCGGGTGCTCTTCTTCGATGACGAGATCGAAGAAATTGCCGAGGTGGATCCGGTATCCATGAAAAAGCTGGAGGAGAAGGAAAAGGGAGTGCTCTTTCCCGCCAAGCACTACGTGACGGATACCGCCACGGTGGCCCAGGCCCTGAACACCATCGAAGGGGATATGGAGCTTCGGGTGGCCCAGCTTCAGGGGGAGGGGCGGCTTCTGGAGGCAGAGCGCCTTCGTTCCCGCACCACCTACGATATGGAGATGCTTCAAGAGGTAGGGTACTGCTCGGGGATCGAAAACTACTCCCGCTATCTCGACGGCCGAGAGCCCGGAGAGCCTCCGGGAACCCTTCTGGACTTCTTTCCCCGGGATTTTCTTCTGGTGGTGGATGAGTCTCACATGACCCTTCCCCAGGTGCGGGGGATGTACCGGGGAGACCGCTCCCGAAAAGAAACTTTGGTGGAGTACGGTTTTCGGCTTCCTGCGGCGCTGGATAACCGCCCTCTTCAGTGGGAGGAGTTCCGGGAGTATATGAGGAAGGCTCTCTTCGTCTCCGCCACCCCGGGAGATTGGGAGCTGGAGCACTCTCAGCAGGTGGTGGAGCAGATTGTGCGCCCCACGGGGGTGCTGGACCCGCAGATTACCATCCTCCCCGCCCGGAATCAGGTAGATGATTTGGTGGATAAAATTACCGCTGCGGTGGCCCGGGGAGAGCGTATGCTCGTTACCACTCTCACCAAACGATCTTCGGAGGATCTGGCGGAGTACCTGGAATCCCTAAAATTTAAGGTGCGGTACATCCATTCAGAGCTTAACACCTTTGAACGGGTGGAGCTGCTCACGGAGCTTCGGCGGGGGAATATCGACGTTCTGGTGGGGGTGAACCTGCTTCGAGAGGGTATCGACCTTCCGGAGGTCTCCACCGTGGCCATTCTGGATGCGGATCGCGAGGGCTATCTCCGCTCTGGAAAATCCCTGGTGCAGACCATCGGCCGGGCCGCCCGACATCAGGCGGGGGAGGTCTTTCTCTACGCAGATCGCCTCACAGACAGCATCATCTACGCCCGAGACGAAACCGCCCGGCGCCGCAGTATTCAGGAGGCATGGAACAAAAAGCATAACATTACCCCCACCTCCATCGAAAAGCCCATCCTGGCCCTTCTGCCGGAGGAGCTTCTCTCGGAGGAGAGCCCGGGGGAGCGTTCTCGAAAATCTCTGGAAGAGCTGGATTCCCAGACTCTGGAAAAACTCATGTGGCAGGCGGTGGAGAAGCTCGATTTCGAAGCCGCCGCGGAATACCGTAATATTCTGGGGAGAGCCCCGGAGAGGAGCTATAAACGTGTTGCAGAAAATCGTCGTTCGCGGCGCAAAAGAACATAATCTCAAAAATATAAACGTGGAGATCCCCAAAAACGAGCTGGTGGTGATCACCGGCCCCTCGGGATCCGGCAAATCGAGCCTTGCCTTCGACACCATCTATGCCGAAGGGCAGCGGCGCTATATCGAATCCCTCTCCTCCTACGCCCGGCAGTTTCTGGGGATGCTCTCCAAGCCCGAAGTAGAGGACATCTCCGGCCTCTCTCCTGCCATCTCCATCGAGCAAAAGGGGCGTTCCCATAACCCCCGCTCCACCGTGGGAACCGTGACGGAGATCTACGACTACCTTCGGGTGCTCTTCGCCCGGGCGGGAGAGCCCCGCTGCCCCTGTTGCGGGGAGCCCCTTCGAAGCTCTTCGGTGGATGAGATTGTTGCGGGGGTTTTTCGTACATACGAGGGACGACGGGTGGAGGTGCTCTCCCCTCTGGTGCGGAACAAAAAGGGGGAGCATCGTAACCTTTTGGCGCAGCTACGCAAAAAAGGTTTCTTACGGGTTCGGGTAAATGGGGAACTCGCCTGGCTGGAAGAGGATATCCCCCTGGAGAAAAACAAAAAACACACCATCCAGATCGTGGTGGATCGTCTCAGCCTTCGGGAGGAGCACCGCAGCCGCCTTGCAGAATCTGTGGAGACCTCCCTGAAAGAATCTGAAGGATATGTGGATTTTTTTGTGCACCCCGAGGGGGAGGAAGAGCCTCAAATCCTCTCCTTTACGGAGCACCTCGTCTGCCCCGGCTGTGATCTCCCCTTTCCGGAGATTACGCCGAACCTCTTTTCCTTCAATAATCCTCACGGCTCCTGTCCTTCCTGCTCGGGGATCGGAAGCCGCTCCTCCTTCTCTCCCCACCGGGCGATAGTCCCCGGTGAATCGGTGCTGGAGGGGGCCTTTCTCCCCTGGAAGACCAAACACTACATGCTCGATAAAATCCGCAAGCTCGGGGAGAAAAAGGGGTGGGATCTCTCCCCCCCCTACGAAGACCTCCCCCAGGAGATTCAGGAGGAGCTTCTTCAAGGCTCCTCGGAAAGACTGGAACTTCTCTTTCGGGAGAAAGATCAGGAGCGCATCTATCAGGGGCGCTACGAAGGGTTGCTCCCCTGGCTCGAACGGCGCTGGGGGGAGACCGAGTCGGAGCACGTGCGAGAGGAGCTGGAGATCTTCCGGGTAGAGGAGCCCTGCGAAGTCTGCGGAGGGGTGCGGCTGCGTGCGGAGGCGCTGGCGGTGCGTATAGGCCCCTGGTCTATCGGCGATTTTGTTACCATGCCCATCCAGAACCTCCGAAGCCTTCTCGATTCTCTTCAGATGGAGGAGCAGAAACGCCCCATCGCGGAGCGGGTGCTGGGAGAGCTTCGCAAACGCCTGCAATGTCTGGTGGATATCGGAGCGGGGTACCTCTCCCTCTCCCGGCGGGCGGATAGCCTGAGCGGGGGGGAGAGCCAGCGCATCCGCCTGGCTACTCAGATCGGCTCCAAGCTCACCGGGGTGCTCTACGTGCTGGATGAACCCACCGTGGGGCTTCACCCCCGGGATACGGACCGGCTTCTCGGCATCCTCCGGGAGATGCGCGATCTGGGAAACTCCATCCTCGTGGTGGAGCACGACCGTGAGAGCATGATGGCGGCGGACTATCTGCTGGAACTTGGCCCCGGAGCGGGAGAAAAGGGGGGGTATGTGGTCGCCTCGGGAACCCCTCAGGAGATGCAGCAGGGAGGCTCCCCCACGGGGCTCTATCTTCAGGGGAAGGCCCACGGAGCGGTGCTTCTCCAGAAGCGCCGCAAGCCCAAAGGATGGATAGATATCAAGGGGGCTCACAAATTCAACCTCCGAAATCTGGATGTCACCCTTCCCACGGGGCTCTTTCTCGGCCTCTCGGGAGTCTCCGGATCCGGCAAGAGCACCCTCCTCTTCGATGTGCTCTATCAGAACCTTCAGCGGGCTCTGCACCCCCGAAAGGCCTCCGCCATTATCCCCACCTGCGCCTCTTTGGAGGGAGTTGGAGAGATCGAAAATCTGGTGCTCATCGACCAGAACCCCATCGGACGAAGCCCCCGATCCAACCCCGCCACCTACACCGGGCTCTTCACCCCCATCCGGGAATTCTTTGCCCAGCTCCCCGAGGCCCGCATGCGGGGGTATGCTCCGGGACGGTTCAGCTTTAACGTCAAGGGGGGGCGCTGCGAAGCCTGCAAAGGGGATGGAGAGGTAAAGGTCTCCATGCTCTTTCTTCCGGATGTTTACGTAACCTGCGATGTCTGCGGAGGAAAGCGCTATAATGCGGAAACGCTTGAAGTGCGCTACAAGGGGCACTCCATCGCAGATGTGCTGAACCTTACGGTGGATGAGGCGCTGGAACTCTTCGCAAGCCACCCCCGGGTAGCCCGAAAACTTGCGGTGCTTCAGGATGCGGGGATGGGGTATATCCGGCTGGGGCAATCCTCCCTTACCCTGAGCGGTGGAGAGGCCCAGAGGGTTAAACTTGCCACGGAACTTAGCAAGCGCTTTACCGGCAAAACCCTCTATCTTCTGGACGAACCCACCACGGGGCTTCACTACGGAGACGTCAAAAAACTGCTGGTGCTCCTGCACCGCCTGGTAGACAAGGGAAACACCGTGGCGGTGATTGAGCATAATCTCGACGTTCTCGCCTCGGTGGATTACATCCTCGATCTTGGCCCCGAGGGAGGGGATGAGGGGGGCACCATCATGGCCTCGGGAACCCCCGAAGAGGTAGCCCGGTCCGGCAAGGGGCACACCGCCACCTACCTTGCAGAATATCTGCACAGTCTGGGGGGAACAGCGCTTTCACCCCCGCGGCAGAAATCTATATCACAAAGAAGGAAAAACACTCATGACCAGGAAAAGACAGCCTAAAGAGAATGCGGGAAGAAAACCCCAAAGCACCCTCGCCGGGGAGCCTTCAAGGAGCCGGGGAAACCGGGAGAATCGGATAGATCGGGAAAACCCGGAGAATCAAAGTAGCCCTAATGCCCGCAATGATCGAAAAACCCGGAATACGCAAAAGCCACGGGAGAGCGTGGATATGCAGAGAATAGAGAGAAATCAGGAAGAACTCCTCTACGGAAAACATGCCATTCATGCGCTTCAGGAACTCCCCGAACGCATACAGCATCTCTACCTTCAGGAGGAAAAACAGGAAGAGGAAAAAGAGCTTCTTGCTCTGGCGGCAGAACGGGGCATTCCCTGCAGCGTTCTTGACCGACACCAGATGTACCAGCTTCTGGGGGATGCCAAACATCAGGGGATGGCGGCGGCCATGCTTCCCGTCCCCACAGTGCCCTTCGATGAATGGGTGGGTACCCAGGAGAGCAGCGCTGAACCCGCCCTGGTGGTGGTGCTGGATCACATTCAGGATCCCCAGAACATGGGGGCTGTCATCCGTACCGCCGAAGTAGCGGGAGCCCAGGGGGTACTCTTTCCCGAACGTCGGGGGGTATCCCCCACCGAAGCGGTGGTGCGGGCCAGCGCCGGAGCAGCCCTCCGGGTTCCCCTTCTGCAATGCGTTAATCTTCCTCGGGCCCTGCAGGATCTGCAAAACCTCGGCTTCTGGACCATGGGGATGGACCCCGCCTCTCCTAATCTGCTCTGGGAAAGCACCTCCCTTCCCCTCCGGCTCGCCCTCGTGCTGGGCTCTGAGGGGAAAGGGCTCTCCCGGCTTGTGGCAGAGCGGTGCGACGAACTGGCAGCCCTCCCCATGCTCGGCAGCACGGGATCGCTCAACGTAAGCGCCGCCGCAGCAGTGGGAATCTTCGAATGGGTGCGGGAGGTGCGGAAGAAGAAAGTCTAAGCTGGCAGAAAGCTGCACTACGGGGCAGGAGGGTGCCCTTTTTCGAGATTTCTATGGCAAGGAATGGTTAGAAATCAATTTCCCCTGTCCCGTTTAGGGGTGACATTATCACTGTCCCGTCACAAAGCTCAAATTCTGCTTGACATCTTCTCCCAGGATCTTTATAATGCTCAACGTTGCACTCGGGGCTGTGGCGCAGAGGGAGCGCGCTTCCTTGGCATGGAAGAGGTCGGGGGTTCAAGTCCCCCCAGCTCCACCACTGGAAACAAAGGGGTTTCGGCTTTTCGCCGAAGTCCCTTTTTCGTGTCCAGACACCAGATAGACACCAGCCAGAATCAAAAGTATCCGCAAAGGTGCATTTGATACCCTACGAGGATCCCGCAGATCATTCCCACGCGCACTCCCCCGAAGAAGATACTCCCACAACACCTTTCTCCTGGTACGCAAATAATTCGGCATGCCTCATGAAATGGCCGCGCAGATTCGCAGAGCATGAGACGAGCCACAAAGATATGGGCCTATGCCGGTATGGAGATAGGCATTTACTGAGAGCTGTGTATGCTATAATGGTTAAGTTGTAGCCTCATCTGAGGTGGAGGGTAAAGCTGGTTCCTAGCTGTTTTCTGTGGGTGTCTCCGCGGAGCAGATGTGGTGTAGATTTTATAAAATTTACATATAAGGTGTGGAAAAGGTGAAAAAATGCCAACTTCCCATAATTTACCTTATGGGAAGTTGGAAACTGAAAAATTTTTGATAGAGTTCGTGCTTATTGACCTTTATCGACCTTTGT
>CAZIFL010000012.1:0-72565 GCA_964539095.1 uncultured Synergistaceae bacterium | reverse complement strand
AGCTGCACTCGCCGACCACTATGCTCGCGCCTCCGGACACACAAGCTCCAGCTCCCGGATTTCAGCCGAAGTCACAATATAAGCAGGAATGATGCACTAGCCCCGTCAGAGGGTGAGCTTTTTCTCTCCCAGCACCTTTTCCAGGGCACGAAGCCTCTCCACTGCCTCCTGGCGGGAATCTTTTCCCAGCGCCACCACCAGAGCCTCCAGAAGGGTAATGGCAGGGGCTATGGAGTAGTGTTCCTTGGTGGCGGCCACACAGAGCACGTGATCCGCCCAGGCCACGGCGGGACAGGCGAGATCGTTGGTAATAAGCACCACCTTCACCGAACGTTCCCGAGCAAAGCGCACCGCCTCGATGGTAGTCACCGCATAGTGCGGCCCCCCCACAGAGAGAGCCAGCACCGCATCCTTCGGGGTAAGATCCATGAGGGGGGCGTAGATTTCATCAGCCCCCTGGAGGGAGAGACAGGAGACATTTTTGCGAAACTGCTGCAGTAGCGAAAAGGCATAGAGCATGGCCCCCCGGGAGGAGCGCATACCCAAAAGAGCCAGATGCTCCGCCGAGGCCAGACACTGCACCGATTCCGCAAATTGCTCCGCCAGATGTGCCGAGAGGGTGTTGCGTATGCTCTCCGCATTCGCTGCAATGACCTGAAAGAGAAGATTCCCCTCCTCGGAGGAGAATTCCGTAGCTTCCTTCTTCCAGGATTCTTCAAGCTGCCACCAGAGAGAGGTGCGTGTCATGAGGAGAAGGCTCTGAATCTCATCCTGAAGCGCTCCGTAGGATTCGTATCCCAGGTGTGCCACGGTGCGCACCACCGTAGCGGCACTCACCCCCGCCTCCTCCGCAAGCTGTTCCACCGTAAGAAAGGCCACTCGTTGGTACTCAGCTATAATGAAGAGGCAGACCATGCGCTGTCTCTGGGAAAATTCGCGCCCTCCCTTCCGGAGTTTCTCAAAAAAATCGCTGGGTCTTTTTTCCTCGTTATAGGGCATTCTTTTCTCCTTAACGCTTCATCGTAATGCTTAGGCTTACTCCTTCGTCAGAGACTCTTCTCTGCTCAGCACTTCACTTCACTTCAGTATAGCAATGGAAGAAACTTTTCACAAGGAAGGAGTGCTTTTCCCCTTCGATTCCTCCTGAAAATCCCCTCTTCCACGGCTTTCGAAAAATTAAAAAACGGGGTAAAGTTTTTCGAGAAAAGACATCACGATTTTTCTGTGGTAGGATAATGGAGAAAATCTCTTCCGGAAACACGAAAAACCCTCTGCAAGATCACCATCACTTTTTCAAGGAGCCTATAACACGTGAAAACAGCTCTCTTCGCGTCGATTCTCTCTCTGCTGGCTCTTCTTTTCCAGCTCTTTCGGATCATGGCAGAGAACTTGCTCGCCTTGAGGGAGTTCTCTTTTCTCCGGGGACTCCTTCTGTTTCGTCTGCATCATAACCGTGGAATCGCCTTCTCTCTCTTCTCCTCTTCACCGGGATACCTTTCTCTAGCCATCTTCGTCTCTCTCTGTGCGGCGGCAGGCTTTTTCCTTTTGCAACGGAAAAAGCTCCACCCCCAGCGGTTCTTTTTCTGGGGGTGCCTTCTCCTGTTGGCGGGGGGGATAAGCAACCTGGGAGAACGCCTTCTCTTCGGAGTCGTCACGGATTATGTAGGCTTTCCCCTCCCTCTCTACGGCTATCTTTTTGTAAATCTTGCGGATCTGGCTCTTCTCACGGGAGCGGGGATGATCTTGCTCTCCACAAGAAAGATCCGCTAAACCTTCAGAGCCACCTCCCCCGCTTGACGCCACACTTTTGTTAGTTTCAAAAAACTTACATCCCTCCGAAAAATCCGAAAAAGGATGAGGCACCAGCTTGAAATCCCCAAAACAAGCCCTTCTCCAACAACCCTTCCTATCTTTTCTCGAATTCCTATTGACAGAAAGAGCGTATTTAGTTAGACTACAAAAACTTCAAGGGGGCCCCTTGAACTGTACCGAAAAACGGAGAAGAACGTGCGTAAAAATGAATGGAGACGAGCCGTTTCGCTATCGCCAGAATTTTTTTACGCTCCACTTGAAAGCAATAGTTTCGACCATCGAAAGGAGATCATCATGATTCAGAAACTCCAAAGAAAAGTTTCTTTTTATCTTACAGCGGCACTTGTTTTTTCTCTTGTTCTCGGAGTCTCCGGGGCAAGTGCTCACGATATGTGGTTGAACGTATCTGCCCCGGAAAAGGGGACAGTTCTCCTGGACATCGGGTATGGGCATGACTTTCCCACTCCCGAACCCATTCCCGAGGATCGCACACATCTCTTCAACCCTCCCCAGCTTGTAACCCCCGAGGGAGCCCTCGATTCCACTCAGAAGGCTGAAAACTACGCCTTCCAGATTAACAAAGAACTCTCCAAGGGGAGCTACATCGCAAGCCTCAGGTATCGCCCCACATTCTGGGCCAACGGCCCCGGTGGATGGACCCAGCAGAACCGCATCGAGAGACCTGACGCCACCTATGCACAGGAAGCCATCATGTTCGCCAAGGCCATCCTGAATGTCGATGCCAGCCAGGATGCGGGTTTCATCAGCAAGCCGCTGGGAGACAGGCTGGAGATCGTTCCTCTTGAGAACCCTGCCCTCCTGAAGGTTGGAAACCCCTTCCCTATCCAGGTGCTTTTCGACGGCAAGCCTGTGAAGACCGCCGAGGTTTATGCCGTAGTCGAAGGGTTCTCCGACAAGGAGCACAAAGCTTTTTACGGACGTACCGATCTTGAGGGAAAGATCAGCATCATCCCCCTCAAAGATGGATACTGGTTCGCCAAGGTGAGCCATAAATCTCCCCACGAAGACCCCTCTAGGGCGGATGAATTGGTTCTGGTAGCCACCCTCACCTTCTCCGTCAACCCCTAAAGCGATTCTTCGAAAGAGCACCTCTCTTCCTGCAAAGACCTCCCGCCTTGAAGGCGGGAGGTCTTTGCGTTCTCCCCAAAAATCCTTCAGGATATGGGCCTGCGTCGTCTATTCCATCCTCAAAAAGAAATTTTCCTCCCTCAAAAAGATAAAATATCACCATTGATGAGTCCCGAGAAGTATGAATGTTTTTCGTATTCTGATACAATGTCTTCGGTCTTATAGGTATACGACAAAGGAAACGGCTTCTCTGCATTTTACGGGTGGAAGAGACACTCTGGATCAAGGGAGGTGAAAACACCAAAAACAGGGGGTAACACTGCGGGGAAATCTGTAGAAACTAACATTGCTAAGGAGGGATACACGTATGTCTGAAAATAACAACACTCCGGGACTGGGGCTTTCGCTACTCGTGTTGGTTCTGTCCGCCGCTATTATCAGTTATGGTGTGCTTTCGCTGGGAACAGATGCTCATATTCCCATTGTATTCGCTGCTGTGCTTTCATGCCTGGTAGGGGTTTTTATCATTAAAAAACCCTGGGGAGAGATTGAGGCGGGAGGACTGAACGGCATTGCTATCGCCCTCCAGGCCATCGTGATCCTTATGATCATCGGCATGGTTATCGGCATCTGGGTGCAGAGCGGTGTGGTTCCCACGCTTATTTTCTACGGCCTGAAAATTCTTTCTCCGGGGATGTTCCTCCTCGCCAGCCTCCTTATTACATCGGTAATCTCCCTCTCCACGGGATCATCCTGGACAACCTCCGCCACCATCGGTGTGGCTCTCATGGGTGTAGGTTTCGGCCTCGGTATCCCCGCCCCCTTGAGCGCGGGTATCATCATCTCCGGTGCCTACTTCGGGGATAAAATGTCCCCCCTCTCAGACACCACCAACCTCGCCCCCGCCGTGGCAGGAGCAAATCTCTTCGATCACATCAAGGCCATGATCTGGTCCACAGGCCCTACCTACATCATCGTGGCAGGGATCTGCTACTACCTGGGACAGCAGTTTGCCGGGGGCGAGCTTGACGCATCGAAGATCCTCTCCATGCAGACCATGCTTCAGGCGGAGTTCGACATCAGCTATCTGGGCTTTGTGCCTCCCGTGGTGGTTATTCTCTGCGCCGCCATGAAGATGCCCGCCATCCCTGGGCTCTTCATGGGGGTTATCATTGCCCTCGTCATGTCCGTTGCCCAGGGAAACCACGTTGGGGATATCGTGGAGGCGCTGCACTATGGCTACGGCGGCACCATTTCGGCAGAGTTCAGCGGTGCGGAGGGAGAGGCTCTTATGGCTCTCATTGCAGAGCATAGCATTCACGGAACGCCGGAGATCGTAACGGAAGTTGGAGAGATGATCAACAAACTGGTCTCCCGGGGCGGCCTGGATTCCATGATGTGGACCATCTCCCTTATCTTTGTGGCTCTCTTCTTCGGAGGCGTTATGGAAGCGTGCGGCTTCCTGGAGACTATCGTGGGAACCATGACGAAAAACGTAAAGTCCGTGGGAGGCCTCATGGGTGCTGTGGTGGTTTCCTGCTTCGTGGGGAACCTCTTCTTGGGAGATCAGTACATGGCCCTTGTGGTGCCGGGGCGTATGTTCAAGTCCAACTTCGAAAAGAAGGGGCTGGCACCGCGAATGCTCTCTCGGGCTGTGGAGGATTCGGGAACCCTCACATCGGCGCTGATCCCATGGAATACCTGCGGTGCCTTCCAGAGCAGCGCTCTCGGCGTGCCCACCCTGGAATACCTCCCCTACGCCTTCCTGAACTACCTGAACCCCATCGTGTCGGTAATCATCTCCTACATGAAGATCGGAATCTACTGGCGTCTCCCCAACGGGGAAGATGTGGTGGCCCGGAACATGCCCACCGAGGAGAAAACCGAGGCCTGAATCTGAGAAGTTGCATTGCATAAAAAGAAACAACCGCAAAGGCGGGCCCTCAGGGGCTCGCCTTTGTGCTCCGCCTTCGAAAAAACGACAATATGCACTTTTACGGTTCCGGATTTTTTGAAAAAATGGTATCGTTAGAGGGGTAAGGGTAGCTATATGCGTCATGAAACTTTTGCCAAGCGAAAGGAGGCACCTTTGTGCGGATCTGTCAAAAGAGCCTTTTCCTTTTTTTCTGCCTCTTCGGCATCTGGATCCTCCTCACGGGGCGGGTGGATATTCCCTTTCTCCTCGCGGGAGTTCTGGTGAGCTATGTGATTCTCAGACTTGTATGGAAGATCTTTTTTCTCGGACTTCAGGAGACCCGAAGTATCAACATCTGTCGGGAGATCAATTTCTTCCGACTTTTTTTGTTTATCCCTCACTTTATCATGGATCTCATCATAGCCACGTGGAAGGTCTCCCTTCTGGCGCTGAAACCCACCATCGACATCACCCCGGGAATCTTTCAGGTAAACTCCACTCTGAAGGATAAAAACGCCCTGGTCTTTCTGGCAAATCAGATAACCCTCACTCCGGGAACCCTCACACTGGATGGCGACCCTGCCACCCATGCCCTCTATATCCATACCCTGGATACCCGCGAACTCTCCAGAGAACAGCTCCAAAAGGATGTGGCAAGCCTGGAAAAACGCTTGCGGGGGGTGGTACATTGATCATTCTCGCCCTTTGGGGGCTACTCATCGCGGCGTGCCTCGGTTTCTGGAGGGTGGTGGTGGGCCCCACGGTGCCGGATCGGATTGTGGCGGCGGATACGGTGGCCACCATCTTCACCACCTTTCTTGTGATGCTCTCCCTCTTCTTCGAAAATCCCGTCTTTCTCGATGTGGCCCTGGCCTTTGCAGTGCTCTCCTTTGCGGATGTGCTGATCATGGCCAAGTATTTTGAGCATGGAGAGCTGTATAAATGAGCCTTGTACTGCACTATCTTTCAGGGGCGCTCATCCTGGGAGGGGTCTTTTTCTCTCTCGCTTCGGTGGTGGGGATCATACGCTTTCCCGATGTCTATACCCGGCTCCACGCGGGGACCAAGGCTCTTTCGGGAGGGACCGTTTTGGTGCTCTTCGGAGTGGCTCTTCGTATGGAGGGGTGGCAGGGTTCCGCCAAGATCCTCATGATCGCTCTCTTCCTCCTGGGGACGAACCCCCTGGCATCCCACGCCATCGCCCGGGCCTGCTACCGCCATGGGATTCTCCCCAAAGGAACCGTGACGGACGACTACGCTTCGAGCCTGAAAAAACGCAAAATGGATCGCAAAAAAAGAAGGAGGAAAAAATAATGGACTTCTCTCTTCTCCTCTTTATTCACATTTTTCTCATCTTCACCGCCATCACCGCCGCCGAGGCAACGGACATGCTTAGTGCGGTGATCGCCCTTTCGGTGTTTGGTGTTCTTCTGGCCATTATCTTCGCCCTTCTTCAGGCTCCTGATGTGGCCCTCACTCAGGCGGTGGTGAATTCCGGGCTGGTGACGTCGCTCTTTCTGGTGGCCTACAGCCAGACCAAGAAGAAGTATAAGCGCACCGCCCCCAGAAAGGATGAGGATAGCCTATGACCTTCTCCTCCACCCGACTTATTGATCGCCTTCCGGGGCTGCTCTTCGCCCTGGGGATCGGCTTTTTCCTCTGGCGGGGGCTTCTGATCCCTTCGGACCCCCAACTGGGAAGCACTGCAGAGCATTACGTAACCCACACCGTCTCAGAAACCGGAGCCTCGAACGTTGTGGCGGCGATTCTCTTCGACTACCGGGCCTTCGATACGCTGGGAGAGGTGACGGTGATCTACACCACCGTCTGCGGCGTGGCGCTCCTCTTTGCGGGGCGGCGCTACCGGGCCTCCCGGCAGGGGCTCTCCTTTGTTGTTAAGCGAGGGATGGGGCTTATGGTCCCCTTCATTATCCTCTACGCTTCCAGCATCGTTCTCATGGGGCATCTCACTCCGGGAGGGGGCTTTCAGGGAGGGGTCATCTTCGCTACCGTGACGGTGCTCTTCTGCATCGTCTACGGTTCCCGCTTCGAAGCCGCCCAGATGGATCCTCACAAGAAGGAGATTCTCGAATCCGCAGGAGGTCTTGTCTTTGTAGGCCTGGGCCTTCTGGGGCTTCTGGGGGGGGCGGGATTTCTCGCCAATCTGGGGGCAGGGTTCCCCGGAGGTACTCCGGGAAGTCTCTACAGCGGAGGCACCATCCCCTTTCTGAACATAGCGGTGGGAATCAAGGTGGGGGCAAGCCTCTCCACCCTCTTCTACAGCATGATTAAAATTCTTGAAGCCCCTACGGAGGGGACTCCGGAGGTGTTGCGTTCGTGATCCTTCTCAGCTACGGCACAGCCATTATCATCTTCGCTATCGGCCTCTACACCCTTCTTTTCCGGCGAAACCTCTTTAAGGTGGTCATCGCCCTTGCCCTGATGGAGGGGGGGGTTCTGTTGCTCATCACCAGCCTTGGGCACATCCCTCACGGCGTTCCCGCCCTGCTCCCCCTTATGGGGCAGCAGGCGGTAAATCCCCTTCCCCAAGCCTTCACCCTTACCGCCATCGTTATCGGTGCCAGTGATATCGCCCTGGCCCTGGCGTACATTATCAAGATCTACCGACACTACGGTACGGTGGATGTGGATCAGATCCGGGGGCTCCGAGGATGAATCCCGTATTTGCAGTCCTTCTCCCCCTCATGACGGCCTTTGTGATCCCCCTGATATTCATCTTCTTCCGGAGAGCGCTGCCGGTTTTCGTCCTTCTCGGGGGAGGGATCTCCAGCCTGGGAGGGGCCGCGGTGGCTCTTCTGGGATGGTCCGGAATTTCGGTGGTCATGGGGGGATGGGCTCCCGATCTGGGGATCGCCCTCCGGGTAGACGCTCTTTCCGCCTCTTTTCTGGTGCTCACCTCCCTGGGCTTTCCCCTGGTATTGCTCTCCTCGGCAGAGTGGCTTGGGTGGCATTCCTGGCGGTTCTATGTGATCTTCTTCCTTAGCTGGGCCTCCACCAACGGTATTCTCGTGGCGGGGGATATCTTCAATCTTTTTGTCTTTTTCGAAATTTTTTCCGTGGCGGCCTATCTGCTGGTCTCCTTCCCCGCCTCCTCCTGGCAGGCTGTGGAGGCGAGCTTCAAATATCTCGTCTTTGGTACCCTGGGAGCCCTCTTTATGCTTCTGGGAATATCCTATGTTTTCATGGCCACGGGGCAGCTTAATATGGAAATTCTGAAGGGGCTTCTCCCTGTGGTACCCGTTCCGACCCTCGGGGTTATCGGAGGCTGCCTCATGGGGGGGCTCCTGGTGAAGTGCGGCACCGTCCCCGCCCATTTCTGGCTCCCCGATGCCCACTCCTCAGCCCGGCCTCCCGTGAGCGCCCTTCTTTCGGGGGTGCTCGTGAAGGCCCCTCTCTACACGCTACTACGGCTGGGGATGCTCTTCTTCTCCCCCGCTCTCCCCCAGTTCTTTCCGCTTCTTCTCTTCTTCGGCACCCTCTCTCTTGCGGTGGGGCATCTCATGGCAATCCAACAGGAGCAGATCAAGCGCATGCTGGCCTACTCCACGGTGGCCCAGATCGGCACCATTCTGCTGGGGATCGCCTGCGCCTCCCCTCTGGGAACCGCTGCGTCCCTCTACCACGTCTTCACCCACATGAGCGCCAAGATGGGGCTCTTCCTTGTGGCGGGGATCTTTCTGGAGGATCGGCACGTTCATAAAATCTCCGACATGCGGGGCTTCTTTGCAGTTCGCCCCTTTCTGGTGATAGCCTTTGCACTCTTTGCGGCGTCTCTGGCGGGAATTCCTCCCTTCAGCGGTTTTCAGAGCAAGTGGCTTTTGCTTCTGGCCTGTGCGGAGAAGGGGTATCTGGTGCCGGCGCTCTTTCTTCTGGGGGGTACCGTAGTCTCCGCAGCCTACTACCTCAAGGCTCTGGGAGCCTTCTGCTCTCCTTCGGAGACCCCTCCCCCCCATCATCGCGCTCATCGAACTACCCAGGGTGTGGTGGCCTTTTTGGCGATATTCTCTCTCTTTCTCGCCCTTCTCCCCTGGATACCCTTTACAAAGGAGTTTCTTCTTGCCCTCTCCTCGGGGAGGTTCTTTCCGTGATCCCCCTTCCCTCTCCGGACATTCTCTCCCGGATCATGATGGGGCTGGGGTGCTTTCTTCTGCTCCCGGTGCTTTTCTGCGCAGCCACCCCCTTCCGGGGGGGGAGAAAGTACCTGATCCTGGCTCTCTTCTGCGTGGCCTCCTGCATGGCCCCTCTCGCCTCAAGCTGGTTCGGTTTTGTCCTCTGGGTAGAACTTGCCTCCATAGCCCTGGCACTGCTCATGGCCTTTCGGGATCCCTTCGCCGCCAGGCTCTATCTTTACGTACAGCTCACCGCAGGGGGGATTCTGCTCCTCGGGGCCGCCCAAATCTCCACACTTCCCCTTTTGGCTCCTCTGGGAGAGGTTCCGAAGGAGATCCTCCCCCTCTTCCTGATAGGGCTCGGGATAAAGAGCGCCTTCCCTCTGCTTCATTTCTGGCTTCCCCGAACCTATGAGCATGCCCCTCTGGAGGCGCTTCTTCTCTCAAGCTACACCGCCACTATGGGGATCTACGGTCTTCTGCGTCTCATCACAGAGCCCTCAAGAGAGCTTGTATGTATAGGCGTCGCCATGGCTCTCTACGGGGCCTTTCAGGCCCTCATGCAGAGCCGGCCCAGGCGGATTCTCGCCTACTCTACCATGAGTCAACTCGGGTTCGTCGTCACCGCCCTCGCCACGGGAACCCCCTCGGGGAGGGATGCGGCGATCTTCTTTGCGGTGGTGCACGTGCTCTCCAAAGGGCTTCTCTTCTGCTCCACCGAGGCTCCCCCCACTCCTTTTCTCATGAGAACCCTTTTCAGAAATTTCCCCGATTACCCGGGGGGCTTTTTCTTCTTTGTTCTGGGAGCGCTCACCATGATGGGCTTTCCGGGGACTGCGGGCTATCTGGCCAAGCAGGGGGTGCTCACCGCCCTGGAATATCCGGGTGCCCTGTGGGCTCTGCAGCTTGCGGGGGTGGGAACCATGCTCTATCTTTGCAAACTCGGCTACGGCGTTTTCTACGCCCCCTTCTGCCCTGAGAGATCTCCAAAGGAAACGAGGCAATCCTTTCTCCCCTCCTTCTCCTTTTCGGGGAGCATGATTCTTCTGGGAGCCCCCCTTCTCTTTCTGGGGCGCTCTCCGGAGAGCGCCTCTCTCCTCGCCTTTACTTCTGAAATCTCCTGGAGCTGGAGCGCCCTGGGGAGTTCTCTTCTTCTGCTGGGGGGAGTTCTGGGATTTTTTCTGCTGGTGCTTCGCCGGATTCCGAACTTTCAGCGCTGCTCCTTTCCGGATGTGGATCTTCTGGTATACCGACTACCCCCTCTGGCAGAGCCCTGGCTTCGGCGGCTCCGGCAGATTCATTCAGGGAAACTCCGGCTCTCGTTCACCATCTTTGCCTTCTCCCTGCTCGGTATTTTTTTTCTCTTTTCCCTCTGATCCTTTCGACACGGACCTTTGAAGGAGTTGTTCCATGATCTCTCCGGATGCTCTCTCGAACATTATGATTCTTCTGGCCTGCCTGCTCACCCTCTCCGCCCTGCTCTTCGGGAAGAGTTCCTTTCTGGGGGCGTGGAAGCCTCTGACGCTTCTTTTCTTCTGCCTTGCGGCCTCTCTGGCGGCTCTTGCCGAGAGCTGGTTCGGCTTCGTCATCTGGGTAGAACTCTCCTCTCTCGCTCTCGCCCTTCTGGTGGCCTCCAAGGATGGCCCCGTGGCCCGGATGTACCTCTACTCTCAGCTCACCGGCGGGGCTCTGCTGCTTCTGGGGGCGGCTTTGATCTCCACTCCGGGGAGTCCTGCCCCTCTGGGACCGGTTCCGGAAACCTGGTATCCTCTCTTTCTTGCGGCTCTGGGGTTCAAGGCAGCCTTTCCTGGGCTGCATTTCTGGCTCCCCCCCACCCACAGCCGGGCCCCTTCCGAGGTGAGCCTGCTCCTTTCGGGGTACGCCGTGAAGATGGGAATCTACGGATTGCTCCGCCTGGTGGATGCTCCCTCTCCGGGGCTGCTCTGGATCGGCATCACCATGGCACTCTACGGAGGGTTCCAGGCTCTGATGCAAAATGACTTCAAGCGGGTTCTCGCCTGCTCCACCATGAGCCAGCTTGGGTTTATGGTGGCATGCCTCGCCTCGGGAACCCCGGAGGGGCGTGACGCCGCCCTCTTCTACCTGGTGATCCACGCTCTTTTCAAGGGGCTTCTCTTTCTTACCGCAGGGAGCGTGGAGAAACTCACCGGCACGCGGGATCTCTCCCTTCTGGGAGGTCTGGCTTCGGGGGCTCCTCTGCTACTGTTCTTTTTTCTGATAGGGGGAGCTTCTTTAGGAGGGGTTCCCGGCACAGGGGGGTACGTGGCCAAGGGGATGCTTAAAATCGCTCTGAAAGGCTATCCCGCCGCCCTCTGGGGGCTGCAGATCGCAGGGGTTCTTACGGCGCTCTATCTCTGCAAGGTGGGGCACTACGTCTTTTTTCGCTCTTCTCCCAAAGCTCCGGAAAAGGCTCCCCGAAAATCCCACAGTCTCTCCTTCTCCGGGGTCTCTGCTCTGGGAATCCTTGCGCTGCCGCTGCTTCTTCTGGGGGTTTTTCCCGAAAAGCTCCCCTTTTTTCCGGGGACTCTGCCACATCTCTGGAGTGGAGGCTCCTTGATAAGCGCCCTTCTTCCTCTGGGAGTCGGGGGGGTGCTCTTCGGGCTTTTTCCCAAGCTCTTCCACCCCCGAAGCTACCGCTTTCCCGATGCGGAGGATCTTCTCGCTCCGGGAGCAGCGTTGCTCAAGCCTCCGCTGGCACTGCTGCGAAGAGTTCATTCGGGACAGATCCGCAGGCTCTTCCACTTCTACTTTCTGGCACTGCTGGGGATTTTGACCCTTCTCTCTCTGTAGGATTACATCAGCGCAAAGGATGTTTTTCATGAAAAATGTATCCAGAGCCACTCCAAGGGGGAAAACCGTATGAATCCGGATCTTCTCTCCCAAACCATGATAGCCCTGGCGGGGCTTCTCACGATCTCCGCCCTGCTCTTTGGCCAAAGCTCCTTTCAGGGGGCATGGAAGCCTTTGGTGCTGCTCTCTTTCTGCGCTACCGCCTGCATGGCCGCTCTTGTGCAGACCTGGTTCGGCTTCGTAATTTTTCTGGAACTCTCCTCCCTGCTCCTGGCGCTTCTGGTAGCCTCGGCGGACGGCAAGACCGCAAAGATCTTTCTCTTCTCCCAGCTCGCCGGGGGGGCGTTGTTGCTCCTGGGGGCGTCGCTTCTCTCTGCTCCGGGGAGCCCTGCCCCTCTGGGGCCGGTTCCCCAGGCCTGGTACCCCCTCTTTCTCTTCGCCCTGGGCTTTAAGGCGGCCTTTCCAGGGCTGCATTTCTGGCTCCCCCCCACCCACAGCCGGGCCCCCACCGAGGGGAGCCTGCTCCTTTCGGGGTATGCCGTAAAGATGGGGATCTACGGGCTCCTCCGCCTAGTGGACCAACCCTCTCCGGCTCTTCTCTGCATCGGGATAACCATGGCGCTCTACGGGGTCTTTCAGGCTCTTATGCAGCATGACACCAAGCGCCTTCTGGCGTGCCATACGGTGAGCCAGTTAGGGTTTATGGTGGCAGCCCTCGCCACGGGAACCCCCCAGGGTCGCCAGGCGGCCCTTTTCTACCTGGTGGCACACGCCCTCTTTAAGGGGCTCCTCTTTCTTACCGCGGGAAGCCTGGAGAAGATCTTTGGCTCCCGAGATCTCACTCTTCTGGGAGGAGCCGCCCGAAAAGTTCCCCTTCTTTTTGCCCTCTTTCTCCTGGGGGCTGGGGCCATTGCGGGGTTTCCCGGCACTGCGGGATACGTGGGAAAGGGGATGGTGAAATCCGCCCTGGCATCACACCCAGTACCTCTCTGGAGCCTTCAGCTGGCGGGGGTCGGGACGGTGCTCTCCTTCTGCAAGTTCGGTCGGTACGCTTTTTTAGGGGCCTTCGGGGAAAAAACGGAGGGGGAAGGAAAGACCCGAAGCCTCCCTCTCGTCGCCTGGGGGGGGATGCTGTTGCTGGCTCTTCCTCTGCTTTTGCTGGGGATACTTCCCCAGAAGAGCCTTCTCTTTTCGGGAGAGATGGGAAAGCTCTGGTCTTTGGGCTCTCTGGGGAGCGCCCTGCTCCCACTGGGAGCAGGAGCAGGGCTCTTTCTGCTTCTACCGAAGCTCTTCCGCCCCAGGGAGGGGCACTTCCCCGATGCGGAGGATCTTCTTGGGCCTGCCGCAGAGCTGCTCCGCCATCCTTTACGGGAGCTGCGGCATCTCCATTCCGGCAGGCTACGACACTACATTTTTTATCTCACCTTCGCCTTGATAGTCATGCTCTTTATTCTGGAGCAGTAACGAAAACCTGTTGAAGTCTTCTACTCTCCGGAGTCGAGATAGTCCAACCCCACCTGGGCGTAGAGCGCCGCCATCTCGCAGATTCGGGCCTCGTCGATATCAAATTTGGGGTGATGATGCGCCGAAGAGGCCTCGGGATTGGGGCTCTTGCCCCCGAAAAAGCCGAAGGCTCCGGGGATCTTCTGGAGATAGCAGGCAAAATCCTCCGCACCCCCCACAGGGGAAACCTCCTGAAAACGATCCTCTCCGAAGAGCTTCCGGGCACTCCCCCGAGCGAGAGCCGCCATGAGAGGATCGTTCTTCGTCACGGCTACCCCAGACTGGTACTCCATCTCCGCCTCCCCCCGATAGGCTCGGGCGGTGTTCGTGGCAATACGCTCAATGGCTCCGGGAATCTGCCGCCGTACATCCTCGTTAAAGGTTCGCACAGTTCCTTTGATGATCCCCTTGTCGGGGATAATGTTGTTTCGGCTACCGCTGTGCACCTCCCCCACGGTGACCACCACGGGATCCTGGGGGTTCATCTCACGACTCACCAAAGACTGCAACGCCATCACCACCGCCGAGGTCACCACAGCGGCATCCACCGTTTCGTGGGGGAGCCCCGCATGCCCCCCCTTTCCCCGGATGTGGATGGTAAAAACATCCGATGCGGCCATACGAGGCCCATCCTGAATAGAGATCTTTCCCGATTCCAGGGGAGCCCAGATATGTTGGCCAAAGATGGCATCCACCCCGGAGAGAACCCCCTCCCGGATAAGCAGCTCTGCCCCCCGCACCTTCTCCTCCGCAGGCTGAAAGATAAGCCGCAGGGTTCCCCGGAAAGCTTCTTTTCGCGAAAGCAGAAGCATGGCGGCTCCTAGAAGAGCTGCGGTATGGGCATCATGCCCGCAGGCATGCATATATCCCTTTCGCTCCGAAGCGAAATCCAGCCCCGTCTCTTCTTCCACCTCAAGGGCATCCATATCACCCCGGAGGGCGAAGATCTTGCCACCGGGCCCTCCCTCTCCCGTAATATCCGCCATCACTCCGGTACCTCCTACGCGCACCGGTTCAAGCCCCAGGCGCCGCAGCTCTTCCTCCACCTTTGCCGCCGTCCAATGCTCCTCAAAGGAAGCTTCGGGATGCCGGTGAAATTCTCGGCGTAGCGCCACCACGCGCTCCTGAAGCTCCCGGGCCTCTTCCAAAAGACTTTTTCCATGTCCCGCCATCTGTTTTTCCCCCTTTTTCTGTGAACAACCTTTCATCCTGCTTTTACACCTCGCTCTGCACAAACCGACCGAAACTCTTTGGGATTCCCGGAAAAACTTTCCCCTGGGACTTTACAATTTATCCCCATCGTATGAGAATAGGTGCGTAGAGTACGAGCCTGCTTCACCGCTTATTGTACAGGGAATTCTTGTTCCATACACACCGAGAGCGTTGCCTCTTTTCGAAAAAGATACGGAGAGTACCCCTATAGAGTGAGGAGAGAATCCTCTCCTCGAAAGGATACGGCTCGCATGAAGGCATCCAGGCTCCATCGAAAAAACGCCGCCGACTCCCCTGAAGACTCGCACCTCTTTCTGGGCATCTTCAGCAATCTCGTGCTCCCCCCTCTCATCATCTTTGTACTCTTTCTGATCATAGGCTTCGGCTTCCTCATTCCTCTGCTGGAGGAAACCTTTACCAGGCAGAAATACGACCTCTGCCATCGCATGGTGGAATCCATAACAAGTAGTCTCCAATCCAGGCATCAGGATTATCTGGACGGACGAGAGCCGCTGGAGGAGGCCCAGGGGCGAGCCATGCGTCGCATGCGGGATCTCCGGTTCGGGGAAGAGCTTAAAGATTATTATTGGATTATTGATGGTCGAGGGTATCTTCTTATGCACCCCTACAGGCAGGATATGGAGAATCGCGATCCCGCCACAGTGCACGATCCTGGTGGCAAGCTGCTTCAGGATCTTATTCTTCGCATGAGAGAAATAGTAAAAAACCAGAAGGGCGGCTTTCTGGAGTACCAGTGGCAGTGGAAGGACGATCCCAATAGGGTGGAGCCCAAGATATCCTACGTGGAGCATTTCGAACCCTGGGACTGGATAATCGGCACCGGTGTTTATGTGGAAGATGTCCGGGCCGAGGTGGCCAAGTGGCGGAACATCCTGATTGGGACGGGGCTTTTTCTTGCGGCGGTAGCCTGCGGCGTGGCTTTTTTTCTTTCTCTGCGAACCCTCAAGCTCCAGAGACGGGAGACGCAAGCCCTTCGCAAAATTCAGGACAGCGAGAAAAAGCTCCGGGGAATTTTCGACACCGCCCCCTACGGCATCGCCCTGCACTCTCTGGAAACGGGGCAGTTCCTTGAGGCCAACCAAGCTATCAGTGCCCTTCTGGAAACAGCTCCGGAGGCCCTTCGGGGGAAAACTCTTCCGGAGGCGGGAACCATGATCAGTGAAGAGGCTCTTCAGGAATCCCTGAACAAACTCCGCCGGGGAGAGAGCATTCACAACGTATCGCACGTACTCTCCCTCCCTTCTGGGAAGGAGCGGCGGGTTCTCTGCTCCCTGGCTCCGCTGAAACTGGAGGAGGAAGATCTCTTCATCGCCATCGTGGTGGATGTAATGGAACAGCATCTCCTTGCGAAAAACAATGAGGAGCTTCAGGAGAAAATCCGGAGCCGCTCCCGCGACTTACAGCACCTGGACGAGATGCTTCGAAAACGTCAGAATCTGGTGGAGAAGATACAGCATCAGATGGCCCTTCTGAACAAGACCTTCGAGTACGTAAGCGAGGGAATCTATGTCTCCGATGCAGATCGGCAGATTCTCATGGTCAATCCCGCCTTCACCACCATCACGGGCTACTCTCTCTCGGATCTGGAACGCAAGGGGACCACTGAACTTCGAACGGACCTCAATCCCCCGGAGACCTACCAGGAGGTTGATCGCAAGCTTCAGGAGGAGCACTGCTGGGAAGGAGAGCTTTGGGGGCGGCGCAAAGAGGGAGAGCCCTATCCCCTCCACCTTACGCTTACGGGACTTACCGACCGGGAGGGGAAGGTCACTCACTATATCGGGGTGGTGCAGGACCGGAGCGAAATCCATCAGAGCCGGGCAGAGCTAAAACATGAGACGCTGCACGACCATCTCACCAGGCTCCCCAACAAAACGCTTTTTCTCGATCGCCTCACCATGGCGTGCCGGCACGCTGAGGAGTCTTCCTCGCATCTGGCGGTACTGCTTCTGGGGCTGGACCGCTTCAGCCATATCAACAAGAGCCTGGGATATGCCGTGGGAGATGAGCTTCTTCTCCAGGCCGCCTCCCGCATGGAAAAAGTACTCCCCGAGACTGTCACGCTGGCGCGCTTTGGGGGGGATGAGTTTGTGGCGTGTATCCCCTTTTCCAAAAACATCCGGCAGCCTCTCCGGCTTGCGGAAGATCTGATTCAGGTTCTTCGCCTTCCCTTTCAGCTCGGAGAACATGAGGTTCGCATCACCGCAAGTGCGGGAATCAGCATCTACCCTCAGGATGCCAACCTACCGGAAAATCTTTTAAAAAACGCCTCCCTCGCCCTGGGGCGGGCAAAGCTGGAGAGTCGCAACTGGTACCAACTCTTTACAGAAGACATGAACGAACACATGCAGATCCGGCATGACGTGGAAAACGAGCTGCGTAAAGGCATCTCGGAGCAGGAGTTCTTTTTGTACTACCAGCCGAAGATCCACGCCGCCACAGGGCGAGTGATGGGCTCCGAAGCTCTCATGCGCTGGATTCGGCCCGGCAAGGGGATTATCTCTCCGGTAACCTTCATCCCTCTTGCAGAGGAGATTGGCGAGATCGTCTCTCTCGGCAAGATGGCCATAACCACCGCATGCAGGCAGGCCCAGGAGTGGAACACCCTGGGGCACCATCTTCAGATTGCGGTAAACGTTTCTCCACAACAGTTTTCGGACAACGCCTTCTGTACCTCCGTACTGGAGGCGATTGAAAAGGCCGGGGTAGACCCCTCCACCGTAGAGCTGGAGATCACCGAGAGTGCCTTCATGACAAATCTCTCCAAGGCGGTGCGCATTATGAAGGACCTTCAAAAGGAGGGAATCCGCTTCTCCCTCGACGATTTCGGTACGGGATACTCTTCGCTCTCCTACATCCACCATCTTCCTCTTTCGGGGATCAAGATAGACCGCTCTCTCACCTTCGACCTCCACACGAATCCGGATACCCGGGCAATCATCTCCACCCTGGTCTTCATGGCCCGGGAGCTTGCCCTGGAGCTTACGGTAGAGGGCGTGGAGACTCAGGAACAGCTCGCATTCATCCAGTCTCTCGGAAACGATCTCATGGTACAGGGATATCTTTTCTCCCCGCCCCTGCCTCCGGAGGAGTTCCTACGCTATCTCCAGAAAGACGATTCCGAGGGAACGCATGTTTAAGGGGGTAGTCGTTAAATTTGGCCTTCTCGTGACCTGCATCATCCTGGTTCTTACGGGCTCTCTTCTTCTTGTCACCCGGACAGGATTTCAGGAGATGTCCGAATCTGTGGAGACCATCACCGAGACCATGCTGCAGAAGGACATCCTCCATAAAAACCTCCGCGATCGCGAGGCTGCCGAGGCATACGGGAATGCGGTAACCCAGTACTTTTCCTGGATCGCCGCACCCCATCTCTGGAATTTTAACTATGCCTCCCTTCAGGAGGCTGCCGAGGGGGTGCTCGAAGTTCCTCACGTAGTCTACGGAGCCCTCTACGATGAGACGGGAAAGATTCAGGGAGCGTCACAAGAACTCTCTGTCCCGGAAGAAGAGATCCGCACGTTCCAACAGAACATCCTCTACCAGGGAACCTCCATCGGCTCGGCGGAGATAGGGGTCAACATCTCCTATCTCCAGGATCTGCAGCGCGAGAATGAAGTGGTGAAGGAGAATCTGATCGCATCCTTCCGTCATCAGACCGGAGAGATTCAAAAAAACATCATTCGCAACAATGTTGTTGTTGCCCTCGCCATCGCTCTCGGAGCATCCCTGGGGCTTCTCTTTCTTGCTCTTGAACTCCAGCGACGGAGCCATCAGGCGCAGAAACAGATTCAGGAGAGCGAAGAGAAGTTCCGCCGAATCTTTAACACAGCCCCCTACGGCATGGGGCTCTGCTCTCTTGAGAACGGGGCCATCCTGGAGGGAAACCCTGCTCTGGAAAAGATCTTCGGGCACTCTCTTCGGGATATGGGGGGAGAGACACTGCTCCACCTGGGGATCATCCCCGAGGATGAGGATTTCGAATGCTCCCTGAACCTGCTGCGGTGCCAGCAGCCCCTCTCCAACGTACCCCAAGCCATTCTGCACGCTTCGGGAGAGGCACGGCAGGTGCTCTATTCGCTGGTTTCTCTTCAGGCGGAGAAAAACCTGGGGCTTCTCATCGTGGCGGACATGACGGAACATCATCATCTCTCCCAGAGCAACAAAACCCTCATGAAGGAGATCGAAAATCATACCCGGTCTCTGCGACGCCTGGACGACATGCTCAAAAAGCGCCAGATCATGATGGAAAAGATCCAGAGCCAGCTCCATCTCCTGAACAAAAGCTTCGAGCATATCGGAGAAGGGATCTTTATGGCGGATCAGGATCAGCGTATTCTTACCACAAACCCCGCCTTCACCACCGTCACGGGATACTCCTTTAAAGAGGTAGAGGGCGAAACGCTGGAATTCTTCTCCAACTCTCTCCAGCCCCGGGAGATCTACGAAACCATGTATCGCCAGCTCAAAAAGAGGCACTTCTGGGAGGGAGAACTCTGGCAGCTCCGCAAAGAGGGGGACATCTACCCGTTGCTGTTAACAATTACCGCTCTTACGGATCAGCAGGGGACGATTCTTCACTATATTGGGGTGCTTCAGGATCGCAGTGAAATCCATCAGAGCCGGGTGGAGCTGGAGTATGAAACACTCCACGACAATCTCACAAAACTCCCCAACCGCCGTCTCTTTCTGGATCGTCTCGCCGTGGCGTGCAAGCAGGCGGAGGAGCAGAGATCGCATATTGCGGTGATGCTCATCGGTCTGGATCGCTTCGATACGATCAACCGAAGCCTGGGATACGCCGTAGGAGACGATCTGCTTCGTGAGACAGCCCGGCGCTTCGAAAAGATCCTTCCGGAAGAGGGACATCTCGCCCGGTTCGGAGGGGATGCTTTTGTCTTTCTTCTCCCCTTTGGCCGGGATCTCCGTGATCCTCTGGCGATAGCGGAGAGAATGATCCGGGCGGTTCGAGAACCCTTTGTCTGGGAGAGCGAGGAGATCCACGTTACCGCCAGCGGCGGTATCAGCGTCTATCCGCAGGATGCCTCCACCCCGGAGGAGCTGCTGAAAAATGCATCTCTCGCCCTGGGGCGAGCCAAGGAGGAGAACCGGGACTGGTTTCAGCTCTACACCTTGGACATGAACGAAGAGATGCAGGCACGTTATGCTTTGGAGAACGAACTGCGCCGGGGAATTCAGGAAAAAGAGTTTATCATGTACTACCAGCCGAAGCTTACCGCCACACCGGGGACGATCTGCGGCATGGAGGCCCTTATGCGGTGGATCCGCCCAGGAAAGGGGATCATTCCGCCAGACATCTTCATCCCTCTGGCGGAGGAGATGGGTGAGATCGTTCGCCTGGGAGAGCTGGCGCTTGTCACCGCCAGCGAACAGATTAAACAGTGGAATCGGAATCTCGGAAAAAGATTTCCCATGGCGGTCAATGTATCCTCCAGGCAGTTTAACGACGAAGACTTCTCCTCCTCTATACTCCGGAGCATCGAAAAAGCCGGTATCGATCCCGTTCTTCTGGAGCTGGAGATTACCGAGAGCGTCTTTATGAACGATCTCCAAAGAGCAAAAACGATCATGGAAGATCTTAACAAAGAGGGGATTCGCTTCTCCCTTGATGATTTCGGTACGGGATACTCCTCTCTCTCCTATATCCAGCATCTTCCTCTGGGGGGGATCAAGGTCGATCGCTCCCTTACGGCGGACGTTCACTACAACCCCAGCACCCAGGCAGTGATGTCCACCCTCGCCTTCATGGCCCGTGAGCTGGGAGTAGAGCTTACGATAGAAGGGGTAGAGACAGAGGAACAGCTTCAGTTCATCCAATCTCTTGGAAAGGATCTTATGGTGCAGGGATACCTCTTCTCCCCTCCGCTGCCACCGGAGGAGTTTTTCCGGTATCTGCAGAAACATTCTTCCTAGAGCGGTCATCCGCGCAGCAAAAACCGCTCTTATATACGTCCTCGAAAGGATGGTGTCTTTTCTATGCCTTCAAAGCGTGGATCACGTCATACTGCGGGATGGTGGCTCCCCCATCTGGGGATCCGCCTGCTTGGGGTGCTTCTGGGGGTTTTCTTTTTCTGGCTTCTGGGATTTGTCGTCACCGATATCAGGACACTCCCCTTCTCCCCCTCCTATCAGGAGTTTCGGGAAGAGCATCTGACACCCGATCTTGAGATACGGCTCCAGGAGACTCGAGCCTCCCTTGAGGAGATACGACGGAGCCTGCGCGTGCTGGAGGGGCGCCAGCAGATGGCCCAGGAGGGGATTCGCACCCTGGAGGCCACCATGCGGCAACTTGCGGAGATGCAGAAGCTGAGCGTGCAGAAAGACGCCCCCCTGAGCCCGTCGGGACAGGAGAATCTGGAAAGAGCACTGAACTCCTTTCTGAAGAGCCAGGCAAACTATCAGAAGAATAACGAAGAGCGGATTCTGCTGGCGGAAAAGGAGAATGCCGCCCAGGAAGAGCTTCGGCAGCTTCAGGAAAAGCTCACCGCCGAGGATAACCGGATTCGGCAATCCTATAACGATCTTCACCAGGAGCAGGATTTCCGCCGGGGGATCTACCAGCTCGCTTTTCTGATACCGCTTCTCGCGGCATGCCTGGGGATCACGAAAAAAAGCTGGAACACCCTCTACCGCCCCGGCGGCGTGGCCCTCACGGTGGCGGTCTTTGCCCGTACCGCCATGACTGCCCACGCCTCCTTTCCCTTCTTCTACATGAAGTACACCCTTCTGGGGGCGGGAATTGTGGTGGCCTGGGGGCTTATGGTGCTCATCGCCAGAAGCATCCAACGCCCTCGAAAATCCTCCCTTCTCAAGACCTACCGGGAGGGATACCGGCACTTCCTCTGCCCCGTCTGTGAGTACCCCATCCGCCGGGGGCCTCTGCGTTTCCTGAGCTGGACCCGCAAGACCATCTTCCGGATGCTACCTCCGGGGACGATTTCCTTTCCGGACAGCTCGGGAAAGCCCTACACCTGCCCCTCCTGCGGCACCCTGCTCTACAGCCCCTGTGAAAAGTGCGGCGCCCTTCGGGAGACCCTGCTCCCCTACTGTGGCTCCTGCGGTGCCGAGGCATCGGGAGCGGATGATCCGGGAAACGTGATACGAAACAGCTAGGAAATCATCCCAACAAACCATACAAATCTCTTTACTTCGGGGGATACCATGGAATATCTACGATCACAAAACAATACAGCTCTTATCTTCGGTCACCAGCAGCTTTGCTATCAAGAGCTTCTTCACCACACCGCTGCCTATGCCGTACTCCTTGCAAAAAGCCCCTGTGAGAAGGTGGCTCTCTTCGCCGAAAACCGCCTCGAATGGGCCTACGCCCTCTACGGGGCGTGGCAGCGGGGGTGTGTCGTTATTCCTCTGGATGCCATGGCCTCCCCTGATGAGGTAACCTACATGCTTGAGGACTCCCGGCCGGAGGTGCTCTTCTGCTCCCGGGAAAAGCACCCCGTGGTAGAGCAGGTTGTTCCTCTACTCTCCTATGCCCCTCGAGTTCTCATCTTCGAAGAGCTTGAGGAGGCCCTCGGGGAGAAGCGGGATACGGAAAAACGCGAGAATACGGGAAAAAATGTGGAAGAGATATCCCTAAAGGGAGCGGACGACAAAACCGCCCTTATTATCTACACCTCGGGGACCACGGGGAGCCCCAAGGGAGCCATGCTCTCCTTTGAAAATCTCCGGGTAAACGCCGAGGCGGTAAGTAGCCAGGTTCCCATCTACTCTCCGGACTGCCGGGCCTTGGCGCTACTGCCGCTCCACCACGTGCTCCCCCTGATGGGAACGCTCATCATTCCGCTCTACGTGGGAGGGACCGTGGTTTTCAGCCCCTCCATGGCCTCCAAAGATATTCTGAAAACACTGGAGAGCCACAACGTTACGATTCTTCTGGGGGTTCCCCGGCTCTATACTCTCTTCTACGAGGGTATCTGGGAAGCTCTTCAGAAAAACCTGGCGGGAAAGATGCTTTTTGCTCTCGCCCACAAAGTGAACAGCCCAAGCCTCTCCCGAAAAATTTTCAAAAGGGTACACCAGCGCTTCGGCGGGCATGTCCGGTTCATGATCTGCGGTGGGGCGGCTCTGGATGATCACGTGGCTCAGGCTTTCAAAACCCTGGGATTCGATATGCTTCTGGGGTACGGCATGACCGAGGCGGCCCCCATGATCTCCTTCACCCGGCCGGGAACCATGAAGGTCGGCTCTTCGGGAGAGGTCTCCCCCTGCGGCGAGGTGCGTATTGTAGAGGGGGAGATTCTCGCTCGGGGAAAAAATATCATGCAGGGGTACTACAAGCGCCCTGAAGAGACTGCGGCGGTGTTGCAGGGGGGGTGGCTCCATACGGGAGATCTGGGATATCTCGATGAAGAGGGATTTCTCTTTCTCACGGGGCGGAAAAAGCACACCCTGGTGCTCTCCAACGGCAAGAACATCAACCCCGAGGAGATCGAAAAAGTGTTGCTGCAACGATTCGACACAGTGCGGGAGGCGGCGGTCTGTCTCTATAAGGGCTCTCTCCACGCCCTGATCTATCCGGATTTTGCCAGGCTTCACGAGAGAGGCATCCATGCGGTGGAGAGCTTTATACGCTCGGATGTGATAGAGCCCTATAACCAGAAAGCTTCCCCCTACAAGCGCCTTCTTGCCTTCACCACTCTTCGGGAGGAGCTTCCCAAAACCAGGTTACAGAAGATCAAACGCTTTCAGCTTGAAGAACTTATCAAAAACTCCGGCGCTCCGAGGGAGGAAGTGCCTGAGCCGGAATACGAAGAGTACCTGAGGATTCGGGACTTCCTGGCATCCCAAACCCCAAAACAGCTCTTTCCCCAGGCCCATCTGGAGATTGATCTCAACCTGGATTCCCTCGACAAGGTAAGTCTGGGGGCCTACATTGAGAACACCTTCGGCATTCCCATGGGGGACCGGGAGCTGCTCAACCACCCGACTCTCGAGCAGATGGCCGCCTACGTGCGGGAGAAAAAGGTGATGATTCAGGATGAAATCCTTCACTGGGGAGATATCCTCCGCAAGGAAGCTCCTCTGGAACTCCCTAGAAGCTCCCTGCTCCATCCTCCCTTGGTCTGGACTATCAAAGCCTTTTCCCGGGCCTTTTTCCGCCTGCATGTGCGGGGGATGGAGTATCTTGAGGGGAGCCCCTATCTCCTGGTGGCCAACCATCAAAGCTATCTGGATGGGCTGATCCTGGCGAGTTTTTTCAAGGGTGATCCCCTGCGAAAGCTCTACTTCTACGCCACGGAACGGCACTTCCAGAAAGGATGGCAGAAGCGCTTTGCAGGAGGCAATAACATCATTCTGGTGGACATCAACCGGGATCTCAAGCTCTCTCTTCAGAAGATGGCCCAGGTGCTCGCCAAAGGGAACTCTCTGGTGATCTTCCCCGAGGGATCCCGCACTCGGGACGGCAGCATGGGGGAGTTCAAAAAAACCTTCGCCATTCTCAGCCGGGAGATGAACATCCCCATACTTCCCGCCGCTATTCGGGGGGCCTTCGAAGCCATGCCAAGAGGACAGAAACTCCCCCGTTTCGGCCAGGCCATTCACATCGACTTTCTTCCCCCTCTCTTCCCGGAGGGGCGGAGCTACGAAGAGCTTACCGCTCTGGTACGAGAAAGAATTGCGGAAAATCTCGTTACATCCTAGGGGCTCGTTTTTACCGGCTTCCGGGCTTTACCAGGGGGAGCCCCTGCTTGCAGAGGGGGCACTCCTCGGGTAAGTAGACCGGAAAGGATGTGGTCATAAGGCTTGAGAGAGCATGGGGAAAGGGAGCTTTCCCCCCGCTACGGTCTACGATACAGCCGGTGCCGACCCACTCGGCGCCTTCGGCGGCTATGGCCTCTCCCACCTCACGAACGGAGCCTCCGGTGGTAACCACATCCTCCACCGCCACGAAGCGCACCGTGCCGGGGTGGGCAAAACGCCGCAGGGTCATAACCCCCTCCTGGCGTTCACAGAAGAGAAAGGGAATATCCAGCGCCCGGGCCACCTCGTGGCCGATGATGAGCCCCCCAAGGGCGGGAGCCACCACGTACTCCGGCTTGAGGGGACGTAGCATTGCCGCCAAGGCCTCCCCGGCCTTGGCGGCATACCGGGGGATCCGCAGCAGCAGGGCACACTGCATGTAGCTGCCGCTGTGGAGCCCCGAGGTAAGGCGGAAGTGCCCCTCCAGAAGCGCCCCCGTCTCGATCATGGCTTTATGCAACCACTCCGGTCCCGATGTATGGCTCATATCTTCAACGCCTCCTCAATTTCCTCCATGATAGCCCAAAAGGCCTTTTCGGGATCTTCCGCTCCGTAGATGGGGCGCCCCACCACAAGATAGTCCGCCCCCCAGCGTACAGCTTGGGCAGGGGTGGCGGTACGCCGCTGATCGTCCCCCCCTGCGGCGGGACGAATGCCCGGCACCACAAGCTTGAGGGCCTCCCCGGTGCGGACACGCACCGCCTGGATCTCTTTGGGAGAGCAAACAAGCCCATCCATCTTGAGGGATGCACAGAGTTCTCCCCGGGCGAGTACCGCCTCCTGTAGATCTCCCCCGGCGGGGACAACTTCGTTCCAGAGCTGCTGATCCATGCTGGTGAGCACCGAGATACCGAGAAGAAGCATGGAGGATTGGGCTTCGTTCCGGGCCTGAAGCGCCCGGGCCAGCATCTCCCGGCCTCCCCCCGCATGCATGGAGAGTGCCCAGATTCCCCTTCGGGCGAGAACATCCACCCCGAGAGCCACGGTGTTGGGGATATCGTGGAGCTTGAGGTCGAGAAAGATCTTCTTCCCCCGCCTCTGCAGCTCCTCTATCAGATTCCACCCTCCTAAAAAGAAGTGCCGAGGGCCGATCTTCACATATTCCAAGGCATCTCCCGCCCGATCCAGAAGGGCAAGCCCCTCCTCCACGGTGGACGTATCCAGGGCGAGAATAATTTTCGGTTTACTGCTCTGCGTCTCTGTCATGCTGAACCTCCTTTGTACCATCCAGTACCTAGCCTCTCCCCGCCCCCACCATTTCGGTGAGGGATCCGAAGTTTTGCCGCATCATATAGTCCTGCAGCCCCCGGGCGATCTCTCCGGGGAGGGAGAGGTTCCGCAGAAGCCCGCTCCCAACCTGTACCGCCCGGGCCCCTGCGAGAATCATGGCCGCTGCATGCTCCCAGCTCTGTACCCCTCCGCAGCCGATGACGGGGATACCCACAGTTCCCGCCACGCTCCAGACAGTGGCGAGAGCCAGGGGGAAGATGGCGGGCCCCGAGAGCCCCGCAGTTACCCGCTCGAAGACCGGGCGTTTCTTCTGCAGATCCATGGCCATGCCGAGCCAGGTGTTTCCCACCACCAGGGCATCCGCTCCGGAATACTCCGCTGCCCTGGCCACTGCGGGAAGATCAGGCGCCTGGGGGGTAAGCTTTATCCAGAGATCCCCCTTCCAGCATGATCGGGCAAGCCGGGTTGCCAGAGCCACCCCATCGGGATCCTTCCCCCAGCTCATCCCCCCCGCCTTTACGTTAGGGCAGGAGAGATTCAGCTCCACCGCGGCGATTCGGGAGGCCCAGGGTTGCAGCAGTTCGAAAAGCTTTTCGAACTGCTCTTCCGACTGGGGGGCCACGTTCACCGCCACCGGAATCTCCTGCTCCGTCATCTCCGGAAGATAGGAGGCGGCGAAGGCCTCCATACCGGGGTTCTGAAGCCCGATGCTGTTAAGAAGCCCCGCAGGGGTCTCCGCCAGCCGAGTGCCCGAATTTCCCTCCCGAGGAAGCAGGGTAATCCCCTTGGAGCAGATCCCCCCGAGGCCCTCCAGAGCCTGGAAAGGCCAGAGCTGCCGCTCCAGAGGCCACACCCCCGAGGCCGCCAGAATGGGGGTGGCAAAGAGAGTGCCCCCCAGGAGGATTTCCAGAGAGCTATTTGCAGAGTTCATCCCAAAGCACCTCTCTTCCATCCATCACAGGCCCCTCCACGCAGGCCCGGAGATTTCCCTCGGTGGTGGGAACCACACACCCCAGGCACCCCCCGTAGCCGCACCCCATCCGGGCCTCCATGCTGGGGTAGTAAGGAACGTGCGGAGGAAGGCAGTCGTAAAGCCCCCGCAGCAGGGGAAGGGGGCCGCAGGCCCAGACCTCATCCCCGCACACCCCCAGGCAGGTACAGGGGTTGCCGCACTCCCCCAGGGTGCCGTCATCCGAAACCACCCGCAGGTGCGAGGAGGGGACAAACTGCCCCAGATAGGCCCCCAGAGGAGCCCAGGAGGCATCCGGAACCCCCAGAAGGATCTCCATGGAGGCAATCTCTCCCCATTGGCGGTAGGCAAAGAGCAACGGCACCACCCCGAGCCCCCCCGCGGCAAGGAGATAGCGCTTCTCCCTTTGAGGCATGGGGAAGCCTTGCCCCAGAGGGCCCCGAAGGGTAAGGGAGGTTCCCGAGGGGAGGCTCTGGAGAAGAGCGGTCCCTCGCCCCACCACCTGCACCAGCAGAATGATCCGATCTCCCGAAACTCCCGCTATCCCGAGAGGACGATGAAGAAAGGGATCCCAGGAGGGAGAGACCGAAAGCATGACGAACTGCCCCGGATAGGCCCGGGCCGCCACGGCAGGGGCCTCGATCTCAAGGAGAAGCACCCCTTCTAAGAGAGGGCGAAACTCCCGGAGAACCCCCTGCCCCTCCCAGATATGCGAGCTATCCATGAACCCTACTCCGGAAGATCTTCATAGACGAGATCTCCCCCCACCACCGTACAGACCGGCCACCCCTTGAAGGTTCGTCCCTGGTAGGGGGTTATCCCGGCCTTGCTCTTCCAGGCGGCGATATCCACGCTCTTTTCCAGATCTTCGTCGATAAGGGTGCAGTAGGCGGGGGCACCCTCTTCCAGCACTCCCCGATAGGTCTCGGCAGAGGGGAGAAGGCTTCCGGGGCGAGAGGTCCAGAGGGCGAGGAGAGATTCCAGAGATCCCGGACACCCCCGGGCGTGCCAGGCGTGGAAGACCGTCCCGAAGGCACACTCCAGAGAGGCGATACCAAAGGAGGCCTCCATAAAGGGAACGTCCTTATCGTCCAGATGCCAGGGGGCGTGATCCGTGGCGATGGCGTCCACAGTGCCATCGAAAAGCCCCTTCCAGAGAGCCTCCACATCCTCCTTCGATCGAAGAGGAGGGCTCACCTTAAAGGATGCTGCGAGGTAACTGTCGAGAAGATCCTCCTCGGAGAGCACCAGATGATGGGGGGTGACATCGCAGCTCACCGGAAGCCCCTCCGCCTTGGCGGCCCGAATCTCTGCAAGCCCCTGGGCGGTGCTCACATGGGTAAGATGCAGAGGGCACCCGGTCTCCCGTACTAGGGCGATCCCCCGGGTAATACCGATCACCTCTGCCGCAGTAGGATATCCCCGCATGCCGCTCACGGCGGAGCAACGTCCTTCATGCACCTGAAAATCCCGGCTCAAATCCACATCCTGGGGATGCTCCATCACCCGTACTCCCAGATCTTGAGCGTAGAGGAGAGCGTTCATGAGAAGCCGGACCCCTTTTACCGGGGAGCCGTCGTCGGTAAAGAAGACCGCACCCGCCTTGGCCATCCCTCCCAGCTCCGCCATCTCCTCCCCCTTGCGCTCCTTGCTGACGCACCCTGCGGGGAGCACCCGAGCTCCTCCTGCGCAAGACCCCTTCTGAAGTACATAGGCTACAGCGGCCTCGTTATCCACGGGAGGAGCGGTGTTCGGCATGGCCACCACCACCCCGAAACCCCCCGCCGCAGCAGCTCGGCTCCCTGAAACAATATCCTCCCGGTGCACCTGGCCGGGATCGCGAAGGT
This sequence comes from uncultured Synergistaceae bacterium, assembly GCA_964539095.1. Taxonomy (GTDB): domain Bacteria; phylum Synergistota; class Synergistia; order Synergistales; family Aminiphilaceae; genus DAIPKP01. Next base: position 44,242 of record CAZIFL010000012.1, on the reverse strand, counting down.
GGGTATGCAGATCGATGAAGGCGGGAGCGAGAAGCCGCCCCTCCCCTTCGATGATCCGGGCACCCTCCGATGAATCCAGAGAGGGAGCCATGCGTGCCACCTTTCCCTGACTCAGGAGAACATCCATAGAGCCCTCCCTCAGGCTCGTACCATCAAAGATCCGGACATTCCGAAAGAGAAGAGTCTTCATGCTTCAGCGCCTCCCATGCAAAGATAGAGCAGCCCCATTCGGGTAGCCACACCGCTGCGAACCTGTTCCAGAATCACGCTCTCCGGGCCATCGGCGAGCTTTGAAGCGATCTCCACCCCCCGGTTGATAGGGCCAGGATGCATCACCAGGGCCCCCGGCCTGGCATACTGCATAAGCTCTTCATTAGCTCCATAACGCCAGTGGTACTCTTCGAAGGAGGGGAAGAGTCCGTCCTGCTGACGCTCCCGCTGCAAGCGAAGGAGATAGACCATGTCCGCATCCTTCACCGCCTTCCGGGGATCCGCCTCGTAGGTAGCGTTCAGATGAGCATGCCCCCGAGGCATAAGGCTCCGCGGAGCCGAAAGCACCACCTGGGCTCCAAGAGTGGTAAAGGCGGTGATGCCGCTACGCACCACCCGGCTGTGGAGGATATCCCCCACGATGGCGATCTTACGGCCATCCAGAGAGCGGTCGAAATGCTTCCAGGCGGTATAGACATCCAGCACCGCCTGGGTGGGGTGGGCATGGGCACCGTCTCCGGCGTTGAACACCGAGGCCCGCTTGAGCTTTTCTTTAAGATACCAGGGGGTTCCCGGCATGGGGTGGCGCACCACCACCGCATCCGCTCCCATAGCCTCCAGGGTCCAGGCGGTATCCCGCAGCGTCTCCCCCTTGCTGATGCTCGATCCCGATACCGACCAGTTCACCACGTCCGCCCCGAGAAACTTCTCTGCCAGCTCAAAGGAAACCCGGGTACGGGTGGAGGCTTCGAAGAAAAGATTGACGATCATGCGCCCCCGAAGGGCGGGAACCTTTTTAATGGGGCGGTTCAGAAGGTCCTCCATATGTACCGACTGATCCAGAAGAAGCTCCAGATCCTCACGGGAGAGCACATCCACATCGAGAAGATTTCGGTGATTCCAGGCCATCTTAACTATCCGTCCTTTCGCAGATCCACACCTCGTTGCACTCGTCGATGGGGGTTACCGACACCTCCACCACCTCGCTCTTCGACGTGGGAAGATTTTTCCCCACGTAATCCGGATGGATGGGAAGCTCCCGATGTCCTCGATCCACCAGTACCGCCAGCTGCACCTGATCCGGGCGGCCGAGATCCATAAGGGCATCCAGAGCGGCCCGGATGGTACGCCCTGTGTAGAGCACGTCATCCACCAACACGATACGCTGCCCTTCAAGATTCCAGGGTACGTCCGTCCCCCGTACCAGAGGCTGGGGGTAGCGCAGGGAGAGATCATCCCGATAAAGGGTGATATCCAGTTTTCCCAGAGCGGGACGCGCTCCTTCGAACTGCTCCAGCAGATCCGCCATGTGCTCCGCCAGAGGAACCCCCCGGCGATGAATCCCCACCAGGATGACATTCTCAATCCCCTTGTTCCGCTCCGCAATTTCGTGAGCCATGCGCTTGAGGGCCCGCTCCATATCCTCACCGGTCATAACCTTTGCTTTTTGTTTCCAGCCGTGCTTCGATACCATCTCTGCCGCCTCCCTCATATCTCCATAAAAAAACGGGCTCTACCCCCCTGAAAGGGAGCAGAACCCGTATCAACATATCTTGTGAGATTTTTCGCTACATCTTTTACACAATCAACAGAACACGGCAGGACTTGTTTGCAAGTCCGACCAAGCTGTTTTGTAAACTTCCGGAAACAGAGCATAACATTCATGACATCTCCTCCTTCCGGGCCTCACGGGACCCGATTTAAAGGCTTTTTTGCGCTGGCGGGTACTCTACCACAAAAAAAGAGCTTTTGCAAGGAGGATTTTTCTTCCTGTTTCGGCTGTCTCCTTTTCCTCCCGGTTCTGGAGCCGTGCCCAGCCGATGACACTAGAAGGGGCTACTCCAAGGCGCCGTCCCGCTTCGTGGCAGGTATAGTCATGCTTCAAAACCAGATTTATCGCTTCTTCCTTAAATTCTTTCGTGTAGTTTGGTCTCTTGTGGTTTACGCTCATCGTACACCTCATTCCTTTCTTCGTGACTCTTTATGGGGTGTCCGTTGCCATTAAACCACATCATTCAAGTCTGTAGATCTTCAGTGGACCAGAAGCCGGGCTCAGATCAAGTTCTTCCCTCAGCTCTCGCCTTAGCGCCTCAAGGGTCGACGTAAAATCATTTCCGCCGTCAAGAACCTTCTTCAGTTCCGCCATCTGTTCTGCGTTCCCGAGCAACTGAATGTCCTGCACGGCTGACTCAACGTCCCTCTTTCGAGCCTCGGAAGTACTTTCTTCCCACCTGTTCGCTGCTGAGGATATCCTTCTGTATGCCTCTATCATGTAACCAACTCTGATCTCGCGTTTCTTGTTCAGCAACTCTCGTCGGGCTGTAAGCCCGTTGGCGATAAACCACCCTAAGATCACCAAACTTGAAGGAATCATAATTGTCCAATTGATAGTCATTTGTTACCATCCCTTTCTGCGGCTTTGCCAGTCCAAGTTGATGCGGTTGTTAAGTGGTATCTTCTACGCGGCCAAGGCAATTCTTCGCCTCTCTGTTTTGCTTGATCATACCAAATAGTTTCGATTTCTCTGGCCTTTGATGGAGAACTTTTTTCCCCGCTGACACAAACATCATCACGACTATTTGGAGCAATGTATTTCAAACCCTATAATAGACGAGAGCTAATTGCCCCAAAAATTAGTCAAGGTCAGACTATCGTCATAGAACTCTAATTTTCAAAGCCATGAATTCTTCTCAAACTGTCAGACACGGGCAATTTAACACTTGACAGTAACCAGATCAATCAGCATAAGAACCTTTTTCTCAAAGCCCATCCGTGGGACTGTGGACACCCGACGGACTGCGGTTAAGGATATGGGCGCAGATCATGGTAGTGATCACATCATTGTGCCCCAACAATTCTTGAACGGCCCGAACAGCATAGCCCCCTTCGGCCAAATACGTCGCGAAGGATGCCGGAAGGTTTGGCAAGTGACTCGTTTCGTCAAGCCCGCCCGTAGAGCAACTTTAATCAACCTACTACAAACACCGTAGCCTTGTCAAGCCCCGATTATTTTTATTCCATCTAAGCATATAATAGATACAGGGCACGGAGGGAGGTCATCAAAATGCTGGGGAAAAAGGTGTGGATTTCATCCGAAAGGTGGCTGAGAAATATGGAGCCAGGAGATGATGAAGGAGTGCTCCTCTATGAAGCAGAGTCATCGCTGCTGACGGCAAAAAATAAGGGTTCCACCCCCATGCGGGGGCAGAACCCTTATCTGCGAGATCTCTTAGATTCCCTTCTTTTCGAACCAGCCGCAGAGTAGGAGAGCGAAAAGGCCGAAGCCTCCGATTATCATCCAGGGGGAGACCCCCAGCATCTCCGGCAGGCCGATCTTTCCCAGATCCTTCCAGGCGAGTACGGTGGTCTTGAAAAAGGGGTACAGCTCCGCGTAGAGAGCGGCCCCTGCGATCATCCCCGCTATGGCAAAGAGGGCGTGCCACCGCCCCTCTCCGAGAGCCCCCAGAGATGTGCCGGGACAGAACCCCAGAAGAGCCCAGCCCCCCCCGAAAAGAGCCCCTCCCACAAGAAGAGCCCCGAGATTGGCGGTTTTATGGCTGAGGGCAATAATACCCGCATGAGAGAGAAACGTGATCCCCACCATCCCCACGAAGATGGCAGAGAACATGAACTTGATAATGGTCATATCCCGAAAGAGCAACGCCCCCACCTGTTTTTCAAAGCGAAGAGCCCTCCCCTTCTGCAGAAGAAAGCCGAAGAGTATCCCCGTTACGAGTCCCAGAATCTGCTCGGTAGTCATGATATCAGGACCTCCTTCCGTAAACCAGCGAAGCCACGAGAATCCCCACTAAGAAGAACATGGGAAGAGCGATAAAGGCGCTTACCGAAAGCTGCATCATACCGCTCAGGCCGTGCCCGCTGGGGCATCCATCGGCCATACGGGCCCCCACCATGGCCACCACACCCCCGGCAAAGGCCCCGAGAGCACGCTTGAAGGTTGAAGGGCCGAAACGCTCCTTCCAGATGGGCGGGACCATTTCACTCTTGAAGCTTTTGTCCGTTAGAGAGGCTGCGAAGGCTCCCAGAAGAACCCCTATTATCAGCATAAACTGCCAATCCACCTTGATTTTGGTCTTGGTAAAGTACTCGTTCGCCCCCACCCTTTCGGGAGAGACCATCTGCTCAATATACCCCGCCGCCCGAACAAAAGTGGTGGAAGCCCCCAGGTAGTTGGTCTTTCCCATCCAGAGTGTGGTGGCATAAACCGAGGCTATGGAGAGCAACCCCAGCAACGCCCCTGCAATATAGGGATTCCATCCCCGATCTTCCATTCTCTTTCCCATCCGCTTTCCCTCCATTCTTCCTAATTATTTCCTGTTACTCAGAGTCCAACATAGAACCCTTTTACTTTTGTATCCTTTCCCAAGGAAAGCGTCAAGGCTTTTTTTATTCTTTTCACAAAAAGACCCGGAGTTCCTTCCCAATGAGGGAGAAACTCCGGGTCTGAATCCGCACCGTAGAGAAGTGCGCAAAGAATGCACCTTAGCGGTATCCCTCGAAGGGACCCCTCCAGGCCATCTCCAGAACATCCTTCTCCTTCTTCTCCGGGGTAGCCCCGTAGAAATCGAAGGAGAGGGCTTCCTTCTCTGTAGAACCAGTGCACTTCTCCGTAGGATATCCCGCCACAAATCGTTTTTCTCTCGTCATAATAACCTCTTCCCTTCTTTTCTGATCTCTCATGCCCCGGGCGTATTGTTTCGGTTTTCCGGAACATGGCCTTTAGTTTTTTGCCGCCTCAAAGTGTTTTTGCAGTACTTCGGCGATACGTCACCTCCCTGGCTCAAAGAAGTATAAAAAAGGGCCGGAACCCTTTGTGGGTCCCGGCCCGGTTTTGCGGGTATACGCCACTTACGTGACGGCCGCTCCGGGAGGGAACCCACACGTAATAAGGCTTACGATAATAATGAGAGCTACAACATTCATTTTCGACAGCATCACGGGAACTCCCCTCCTTTTGCATACCAAAAGCTTTTTACTGATATTGGGAGGCATGATAGTACGCTCATCCCTTTTTGTCAAGCAGTTTGTGAGCTTTTAGGGCACTTTGCTTTTGATAAGCCTTTTTGAGAGATTTTTTTAGAAATAGAAAAGCCCCGGAAAGATCTCCGGGGCTTTTGGATATTCCGAAGGGCTCCCTTAGCCCCTCTCTTTCGTTTTCACCTTTTGCTGCCTGGCGCTACGTCTTGTTTTGTGACTCTATCAGCGGAGGTACTGGTCGAGAATAGCCTGGTAGGATCCGTCCGTCTTCATGTCGTCCAGAGTCTTCTGAAGCTGTTCAATGAGAGCGGTGTCCGTATCCTTATGGAAAGCATAGTCTAGTTCGGCACTGCTGAGCACATAGACTACCTCGTAGTCTTCGGGATTGAAGCCGAAATCCTTTATCTGCCACTGAGCCACGCTCTCTTCATAAATCCAGATATCCACCCGACCGGCGTTAAGCTTTTTGATGTTCTGGTCGTTCGTGGCGGCACGGTCAATATTCTTGATTCCAGCCCCCTGAGCGAGAGCATCCCCGACATCATCTCGAATTACCGCCGCCGCGAGATCCTGCATCTCCTCGGGAGAGTTAATCGTGAGCCCCCTGCTCTTCAGGGCAAAGGCGGAGATGCGTGTGGGAGCCACAGGCCCGACCCAGGTAAAGAGGGGATCCCGCTCCTGCGTATGGGTCATGCAGAAAAGAGCGGTATTCGGCTTCTCCTGTACCTCTTTATAGCCCCTCGCCCAGGGGAGCACCTCGACATCCGCGGCAGTCTTGGAGACTCCAAGCCTCTCAAACATCCCTACGAGAACATCCACCGCAATCCCCGTGGCCAGGCCATCGGCATTGCTCATGTTGAAGGGAGGGTACTCCTCGGTCATGAAACGGATACCCTCAATTCCTCCCGCAAAAGCTCCGGTAACGAGGAAAAAGAAACACCCCAACAGCACCGCTATTCTTCCGGCAAACTTCATACAAACGCCCCCCTTAAAAAATATTCTGCATTTTTTATTATACCGTATCTTCCATAAAATTCAACAACTTTGGCGAGAAAAAGCATGTCCCACGTTAGCTAGGAGGATCTGGATGCAACGGGCTATCTCCTGTCGCATTTCTACAGCACCCGCAGTGAATCTGAAGGAAGCAACGCATCTTCATGGAATTTATTTATACGATGAATTTTCCAGGACTTAACAGCAAAGAGAAGGTTTGCCTTGGTTCGGCTATCGTTCAAATCCACCATCAGGAGTGTCTCAATCTGTTTTTTGCGATACCCTATGGTATTGATGTGGACATGCATCTGCTGGGCCGCTTCGGCAAGAGAGTTTTTTTCGAGCAGGGCCTCTAAGGTTAAAAGTAATTCCGGCTTCTCGCATTCTTGAGGAAGTAACGGCTGCAGCATGTTTTCTATAAAGACATCTTCTTCATGGGGCTTCTGATTCAGTAAAAGCCCGTACCCCAGATCCTGATAATGGAACACCACCCCGTCAAGTCCGAAAAGTCCGCCATAGGCCGCCTTACGCGCTTGTTGAAGAGAAGTGCGAATTTCTGCCAGGGTACACGGCTTCCCCCCAATACCCAAAGTCAACTTTTTTTGGGGGAGGATGTAGCGCAGGGTATTGAGAATGGCTTCTCCCACCTGAAAACTTTCGTTTTTCGGGTTTGAATAGGTTAGATTTTCTCTGGTAAAGGGAAAGATTAATCCCACACCTTCGGAATAACACCACGAAAAAATTCTCCCCTCTTCGTTCAGGTACCGCACAACGCTGCTTTGCCAGGAATACAGTGAGAGAAGATATTCTTCGGAGTAATTCCCGGCCCATATGTACGGATTCTCATGCAGAGGTTCACAGATAAAGCAGGTAAAAAGGGGTGTCGTTTCGCTAATACCAAAGGAATACAGAGTCTCACGATCCTTGGGGTAAAGAGAGAGATTGTCACTCAGGATTCTTTGCATGAGCTTAGTGCGACAGAAATGAAAATATTTATCCTGGGGCATAAAGGGCTCTCCGGGAGAGTCGTTCCTTGCTTTTGAAGGCTTCTCTATGCTGAGCACAAGAAAAAAACCCGCCAGTACACGTTTGGAACCCCACAAAAAAGGCGTGCGGAAAAGGCTCGCTACAACATGAAAGATCGCTTCCGACTCTGTTTCCGACGGACTCTTGAGTTCGTGAACAATGGATACAAGCTTATCTTCTCGGCTTGCCATGCGGATATGAAAAAGCATACTCGGGCAAAGGTGAGGGGGAAATAAAGAGTGGATGGTATGCCCTTCGAAATGCTGGGGAAGCCGGGGCATCCTTTGTGGATTACACGCATGAAACTTAATAAAAAACCCCTCTTCGTCCACAAGGCAGTAGGCATCAGGTTTTTTCAGATTTTCCCGCTGCATAATTTTTTGTACCATGGCGTGAAAGTTCGCATCAAAAAAGGAGCCTTTCTTCATTAAGTCACACATTGTATTTTATAGTATCTAGCTTTTAGGCGACACAACTTAAAATACCTCCATCTGAAAAAGAAGCCCCTTCCCTTAAAGTATACGCTGTTTTATCTCCCGTGTTTCGCCCCCCAACACGTAGGAGATTCTATCTCGGGAACGGGATCCCCACCCATCACACTGCATGCAAGTTGACGGCGGCAAGGCGTGTCTCCCTTCCGTCATCATTCCCGGAGCACCTCTGTATTTCCTCACGAACACCGAAAATACCCCTAAGCAGTGTTCACTAGTTGCAAATTCTGAAAAAACAATTGCCGAAAACATGTTAGCAATCATAGTCAAATGTCTTGGCCTGTAAAGACGCGCCACACATCTTTTGTGATTCGTACACAAGGAAAAACGAAAAGAATAGGATTCAACACTAAATTGCTCCAAGTTTAGGGTGTTATTATGATTGAGTCCCATAGCATTGAGCTATCCCATCTCTTTAGTATATCGGCGCCTTCGTCTCGTGAATGCCGTGGAGGCGACGCTCATTATGACACAGAGTGTTTCGCAGAGAAATCAGATGAAAAATGAAATTTTTCCGAGAAAGCAGGGGTGCTTTTTTGAATATGGAAATGAGAGACTACTCTCCTTATGAGATGAAGGAAGGCATCACTCCCCCCTTCCCCCCCTTGATAGCCTTTACCGTAAACACAAAAACAGAAACAATTATGCAATGGAGCAAGCACCGCCTTTTCCCCTTTTTTGAAGGAGAGCTTGTGGGTAAAAGCTTGTCGGATATTTTTACCCCTATTTTTTTATCTTTCTGGTTAAAAAACGCGCTCCAAAGAATCCAAAAGAACGTTTTGGAGGAATGCTATTTTTCAGGGATTTTTTTAAAAATACCCTCGGGATTTTACGGGATAGGCATTATCGCTCTTGATAATGAAACGTTTTCTCTTTATATAAGAGACTTTTCTGCGTGGCAGGCCGCGTATCAACACGAAAAAAAACTTTTTCCTACCAATCAGAAGGCTGTTTTTATTTTTAATAAAGATGGCCGAATCAGCAATGTAAACCGCGACTTTTCTCGCATTACCGGATATGAGAACGCCGAAATTGAAGGTTCCTTCCACAATCTTTTCTCTCCTGAAAAACGGGACTCCGCACGCTGCGAAGAGATACTCGCTTCTCTAAATAAATACGGCTCCTGGAAGGGTTGCGTTTGGGACAAACGTAAAAACGGCGAAACATACCAACAATATCTTTCTTTGGAAAAACTCGGCTCCTCCAGCGAAACGGGATCGCTCTATGTGGGCATTTTTTGCGATATCACCAGCTCCGGGGAAGAGCACGCCGGCAGAAGCAGAAAAGATTTATTTGATCAACGTTCTTTTTTACATGTTCTATCTGGAATGCTGAGGCGAGGAAAAAGTTTCAACGGCTCAGACATGACGCATCTCACGGTTTTGCATATAAAATTACACGGCGTCAAAAAATTTAACGATCTCTACGACCACAGCGATAATTCCGACAATTCCACACTTGTTTCCATGGTTCGCCAGCTTGAGGAAAACCTGACCATTTCGGATTTCATCGCAACATCTGTGGGGGGCAATGTTCTGATTCTCGGAATTCCCAACATCCATAAAGCAGAGCAGATCCTACCGTTAACCCAAAAAATCAGAGAGACGTTAAAACATCCTAACGCTTTTCCCCGGGAGATGGAGATACAAAATCCCATTAACATAGGAATCAGCTCTTTTCCCCAGGATGGACGCACCCCCGAAAAGCTGCTCGCCTATGCGGAAATTGCGGCTGGATGGCAAATCGAAGAAGAACGGAGAAACGAACCGACCTTTTTTTCTTTCGACATGATCTTGTCCCGCCGTAATAAAGCATCCTTGGAAATGGGACTGCAAAGGGCCGTTAAGGAAAATGAGCTTTTCTTACTCTATCAACCAAAGATAGACCTTAAAACAAAATCTCTTATTGGAGTGGAAGCGCTCTTGCGTTGGAAGTTTCGGAGCCAGGGAAAAATCGTCTTACCGGGAGAATTTATCCCTTTGGCAGAGCAATCCGGCGCCATCATACCTATCGGCAAGTGGGTTCTTAGGGAAGCCCTCACCGCAATGAAACTCTGGAAAAAAGCGTACGCCCGGAATTTCCACGTTTCCGTCAACATTTCTGCCCTGCAATTCGCTCAACCCAGCTTAGAGGAGTATCTGGATGCGCTTTTCGAAGAGAGCGGTGTCGCTCCGGACAATCTTGTCCTAGAACTTACGGAAAATTCTGTTATAGGAATGGATCACAAGACTCTCTCTCTCTTGAAAAGACTCCGTTCCCGCGGAATGGGAATCAGTATTGACGACTTTGGCACGGGCTACTCTTCCTTGGAATATCTCCAAAACCTTCCGGCTTCAGAATTAAAAATAGACAAAATCTTCATGACTTCTTTACATAAAGACAGTCGTTCGCAGGCGCTTTTAAAATCCATCGTCTCCCTCGGCGCTAGCCTGGGGCTCGATGTTGTGGTGGAGGGAGTGGAAACAGTACCACAAGAGCACATTTTGTCTTCTTTTTGCATGCCCTTAAGTGTTCAGGGTTTTCTTTACGCCCCCCCGATGAAACAGGAACTTTTCCAACGCCAGTTCCTTGAGGCAGAAACCAGGGGAAATAATTTATTGAAAGAATAGCCCTTTATTCTTTTCCCGAAAGAGAGGAGGCCAAAATCGCCAAACATATATAAAAGCAACAAAAATTTCATGGGCGGCTTGATGATTAAGGCATATTTTTCTAAAGGATTCTATCTTAACTCGTAAAATTAAACGATTGCAAAGAGGAGTGATTTTGTGAACACCCTTCGTGGAAGGTTAATTGCGCTGTTTCTTGTGGTCTCCCTTTCGGCTATAGGAATTATCGGTTTTTTTGCCGTGAACCGCTCGGAAAGAGCCATCATGGACGCCACCTGGAAAGAAGGAGATGCCCTCGTCTCAGACCTGGCAAACCGCATAAATGCCTATCTTCATGAGCTGATTATGGCGATTCGAATGCAGGCAGAGATGAATGTCGTTCAGTCTATGAACTGGGAGGAAATAAAGCCTTCTCTAGCATCTCTTTATAACGAATACGACTTTTTCGACATTTTCGTTATTGATCTTGAAGGCAGAGGGCATTTCGTAAACCGAAACGAGGAGGGCAACTACGGAGACAGGGATTATTTCATCCGGGCAGTGCGGGAAAAAAAAGCGACGGTCACGGATCCCCTCATCTCTCGTTCCACGGGAGATATGATTTTCGTCATCGCCAGTCCCATTATTCGGGACAACAATGTTGTAGGAGTTCTTGCGGCTACAGTCACCCTGGAGGTTCTCTCCCAGGAAGTTACGGCAGTAAAATGGGGAGAGAAGGGCTACGGGTATATTCTTGACAGGCAGGGACTCATCGCGGCCCACCCCGTACAAGAAGTAATTGGAAAAATAAACGGTGCCGTGGAGAGCGACAAGGTGAGTAAAGAGAACGCTCTCGCCATGCAGGACGCTCTGAGGGGAAATTCCGGGCGCGCAGAGTATTTCTTTAACGGAAGAGATCAGTTCAACTGTTACACCTCTGCCCCCATTACCGGTTGGGCCGTGGCAATCACCGCTCCTCGGGAGCAGTTTCTTGCTCCGGCGCGAGCTCTGCGCAACGTCATTCTCGTAGTTTCCCTAGCACTCGCTCTCATTATCGTGGGGATTTCCTTTTTCTTTGCCCGGAGCATCGCTAAGCCCATAGGAGCGGTAACGGAAATTCTCGGCACCCGAGGAAACTTGGATTTACGTTTTGACGAATCCAAGACCTGGCTTTTGAAGGTTAAACTTAAAGAAGTCTCCGGCATGGTCCAGGGACTTGATAAAATGGAAACCGCCCTGAAGGAAACCATCATCTCTATAGCGGAAGTGGCGAAAACCCTCGGGCAAAACGCGGAAGACTTCTCCGCCGTAGCGGAAGAAACCAACGCCAGCGTGGAAGAGGCCCGGAGCGGAGCGGAGACCGTGGGTAACTCCATGGAGACCATCGCCGCCATCGGGCAGGAACTCAACGCCAGCGTGGAAGAAGTAGCCTCGGGAGCTACCACAGTAGCCACAAGAAGCAGCGAAGTGGCAAACGAAGTGGAATCCGCCCGGAAAGCGGGAGAAGCGGGCATGGATGCGGTACAGAAAACCGTAAAGGACATGAAAGACCAAATTCTCCGGGTGAAAGAATCCGCTAAAGCCACGGTGGAACTCGGAGAAAAAGCCGCCCAGATCCAGAAAATCGTGGTTACCATCACGGGCATAGCAGACCAGACCAACCTGCTCGCCCTCAACGCCGCCATCGAAGCCGCCCGGGCGGGAGAAGCGGGACGAGGCTTCGCGGTGGTAGCGGAAGAAGTGCGCAAACTCGCGGAAGAATCCAACAACGCCGCGGGAAACATCGCAGACCTGGCGAGTTCCATCGCCTCGGACCTCCTCTCGGTCAAACAGGGAGCAGAACGGAACATGGAAGGCACCCAGAACGTGGACGAGCACATCCGAAACGTCTCGGAAAAAATCTCCCTCATTATGGAAGCCCTGGAGAACATTTCCGGCTCCGTCCAGGATCTTGCCTCGGTAGGACAGGAGCAGGCTGCCTCCAGCGAAGAAATCGCTGCGGCGGTGCAGGACATGGCTGGGAAGGTTAACGATTCCTCGAAAGTGGCGGACTCTCTCCGGAGTCAGATGGCCGAGGTGGCCACGGCGGCAGAGCGCGTGGCCATGGGGGGAGAGACTCTCGCCAAAATCAGTGCGGACCTCCAGAGCCGCATCGCAGCCTTTGTTATGGACGACACTTCAGCAAATCTGCCGAAGGCCATCGACACGGGAAGAAGGCTGTAGCCAGGATTAAAAGCAGCGCGGAAGAGGAAATCCTCGCCCAGGAGAACACTTCTACGTCCTTGGAGAAGATCCACCGCAATCCCCGAGACTTACTCATCAGCATCACCAACATTGCTGACGTTGAAGGGGGATACTCTTGGGTTATGAAACGAAGCTCCTCAATTCCTCCCGCAAAAGCTCCGGCAACGAGAAAAGGCCCCTTCCTCGGCGGAAACGCTGGAGAAGGGGCCTTCTTTTGGAAACAAGATCGATGCTCTTTTGGAATATGTGGATATACCCTGAGGCTGGCAGATCGCTCCTAAAGCATTCTCTCCACCCGCACCGCATTTACCTTGAATCCGGGAATTTTGCAGGTGGGATCAAGCTCTGCGGCGGTAAGACGGTTTGCGGGGTTCTCCGCAAAATGGAAGGGGAGAAAGACCATCCCCGGAGGCACCCTGTCGGTGATCTTCGCCGCTCCGGTGATCTCCCCCCGACGGGAGGCAATCCGGAGCGGCTCCCCTTCGGCACACCCCATCTTTCGGGCATCTTCGGGATGCAACTCCACGTACATCTCCCGCACAAACTCCGCGGGGGCGCTACGACGGCTCATGCTCCCCGTGTGGTAGTGGTAAAGCACCCGCCCGGTGGTGGCGAGGAAGGGATACTCCTCATCGGGCCATTCATGGGGGGCCTGCCATTCGCAGGGGGAGAAGTCCGCCTGCCCCCTGGGAAAGCCCGAGGTGTAGAGAATGGGGGTTCCCGGATGATTCAGAGCAGGGCAGGGCCAGGCGAGAACCTCCTTTTCGATTCGCTGGTAGTTCATGCCCGCATAGCTCGGGGTAAAGCGGGCGAGGGAGGTAAAGATGCTCTCCGGGGAATACATATCCTCCCAGGAAGCCCCCAGGCGACGGGCCAGATCCAGAAAGATCTCCCAATCCGGACGGGCATCTCCGGGAGCCTCCACGGCCTTGCGGATCCGCTGTACTACCCTGCACGTGCTGGTATAGGTGCCGTCCTTCTCCCCCCAGCTTGCGGCGGGGAGCACCACATCCGCCAGGGCGGCAGTCTCCGTAAGAAAGATATCCTGCACCACGAGAAAATCAAGATTATCCAGGGCCTTACGCAGATGGTTCACGTCGGGCTCGGAGACCATACCGTTTTCGCCCATGATGTAGACCCCTTTGAGGCCTCCCTCACCGGCTTGCCCCATAAGCTCCGTCATGGTGAGGCCGGGCTTTTCCGGAAGATCGCACCCCCACTGCTCCTTCGCCTTCTGCCGCACCTCCGGACTCCCCACCTTCTGGTATCCCGGAAGAACGTTGGGGAGGCACCCCATGTCACACGCCCCCTGAACGTTGTTCTGTCCCCGCAGAGGGTTCACCCCTGTGCCGGGGCGGCCGAGCATGCCGCAGAGCAGGGCAAGATTGGAGGCGGAACGAACATTGTTGGTTCCCGTGGTGTGCTGGGTGATCCCCATGGTGAAGAAGATTGCCGAGTTTGGTCCTTTGGCATAGGCCCGGGCGGCCTTTTCAATCAGTTCGGGGGCAACCCCGGTGATCTCCGAAACGTACTCCGGGGTGTACTTCGGTAGCATCTCCTTGAGCTTCTCGAAGTTATTCACATGCTTTTCGACGAACGAAGCATCCTGAAGCCCCTCCCGAAGGATGACGTGCATGAGTCCGTTAAAGAGGGCCACATCAGAGCCGCACTTATGAGAGATGTAGATATCCGCATATTTGGCCATTTCGATCTTCCGGGGATCGCAAACGATGAGGGTACAGTTCCCCTTCTTCTTGCGCTCCTTGATGAAGGAGGCGATGACAGGATGGGTCTCCGAGGTGTTGGAGCCTATGATGAGGATCACGTCCGCCTCTCGGATGGAACCGTAGTCGTTCGTCATGGCACCACTGCCGAGCGTCTCTGCAAGCCCGGCAACCGTGGCGCTGTGGCAGAGCCGGGCACAGTGATCGACATTGTTGGTCTGGAAGATCTCCCGGGCAAGACGCTGCATGAGATAGTTCTCTTCGTTGGTGCACCGGGCAGAGGAGAAGAAGCCGAGAGCGTCACTGCCATGTTCTTTTTTGATTCTCATAAGATTTTCCGCCACCAGAGAGAGAGCTTCGTCCCAGGAGGCCTTACGGAAGCCTTCGCCCTCCCGGATAAGGGGGGTGGTAAGGCGATCCTCGCTCTGCACAAACTGCCAGGCAAAACGTCCCTTCACGCAGGAACGCCCCTTATTGAGAGCGGTAGGGCTGGAATAGTCTGTGGTGACGTTGGCGATCTTTCCGGTCTTACGGTTCACGTTGATCTCCAGCTCGCACCCCACCCCGCAGTAGGCGCAGGCGGAGCGAACCTTCTCCAGGTCCCAGGAGCGCCCCATATGACGGGAGGGCTTTTCGTAGAGAGCCCCCACGGGGCAAACCTGGACGCACTGGCCACAGAAGGTGCAGTCGCAATCTTCCATGGTGGCCCCCACGGGAGGCTGGATAGAGGTGGCGATCCCACGCTGCTGGAAATCTATGGCGTGGTACTGCGCCTGCTCCTCGCAAACCCGAACACAGCGGCCGCAGAGAATACACTTGTTCATATCCCGGACATAAAAGGGGTTGGCATCCTCAAGGCGATGGGAACGGTTCGTGTCTTCGGGCTCCGCAAAACGGGACTCTTGAATGCCCAGCTCGTAGGCTACATCCTGAAGCTCGCATTTGCCGTTGCTGGAGCAGGAGAAGCAGTCCAGGGGATGCCGGATAAGAATAAGCTCCAGCACCGCCTTCCGGGCCTCTAAAACCCGGGGAGAATGGGTATAAATCACCATCCCCGGAGCGATGGGGGTGGTGCAGGAGGGGAGAAGCTTGGGGGTGTTCTCCGCCTCCACCAGACAGATGCGGCAGGCTCCGAAGGGGCTTACCGCAGGATGGTCGCAGAGGGTGGGAATATGAATTCCATTGGCCTGAGCCGCCTGAAGGATGGTCATACCCGGCTCGGCAGTAATAGTTGTGTTGTTCATGGTAGCGCTTATGCTTGCCATAACTGCATCATCTCCTCTATCTATCGTAAAACGGAACCTTTAGAACATCTTTTCGGGCCATGGCTCACAATCCATGAACGCATCTCTGTCCCAAAGGATTTCCTCGTCTCCATAGGTTGCTGGGGAGCCTCATGAAATCTCATAAGAGATCTACCCCCGCTGAGAATGAAAGAACTCCCGGAAAATCGCACGGAGTTACTCCAGAGCAAAGGCCCCCGCACGAAGATTGCCCACAGGAAAAACTTCCCAAGGGAACAGCACGAGCCAAAACAGACAGGTGCCCCGAAACTATAGAAAAGGATTTACGCAAAAGGGAAACGACATCCCCCAAAGGAGAATGAAGGGAGAGAGAAAACGAAAGAAGAGAATCCCCGGCATAGCGAAATATTCCGCTCCGGGAAGTTACCCCTGGGAACTTCTTTCGGGAAGGCGTTCTTTTCTACGTAAAACCAACGTATGCACCCCGTGCATATCATGATGCAGCAGAAATCAGCGGAAAAACTGATGCACTCCGAACGCCCCCCTCCTTGAAGTTACCAGAAAGATACCATAAAGCGCTCTCTTTGTGAAGAAGGGGTCAAAAGGCGGAGGAGGAAAAACAGCGGTTGAAACCTTTTTGGAGCGGACAGATTTTCGGAAAAAGCACCCCGATTCCTCCAAAAATCTTGACCGTAACGGTGAAATGGCAGATTCGGATACCCTCAAGCCAAAAAAAGCCTTCACCAAAACCCCGGAAGGCATGGGACCCATCCATGATAAATGTTTTCATAACATTGAGCCCCCTAGGGCTTCCAGGGGATTCAGCAGAAAAACTTTGTGAGTGGAGTTGGGGGGGCTACCTATTCTCTTGAATATACTTCAGAGCCTCTTCAATGGGCAGGGCCTTACTGAACAAATAGCCCTGATACAAATCGCATCCGAACTCCCTCAAAATCACTCTCTGCTCCTGTTCCTCCACAAACTCTGCCACAACCCGGCAATTAAGGGCTTTTCCAAGGGATATAACGGACGCTATGATGTCCCTGCAGTTAGAGCTGGCTATAATTTCACGCACCAAGGAACCATCAAGCTTGATTGTCTGAAAATTATACTCCTTCAAGTAGAGAAGAGAGCTGTGCCCAGCTCCGAAATCATCCATGGCAAGCTTAACGCCCTGCTTGTTCATCTTCTCCATTTGACGAGAGATTTTCAAACTGCGCGATAAAGACAACCTTTCGGTAATTTCAATTTCAATGTCTGTGAAGCAAATACCGTGATCCGCGATAATTTTACCAAGGCGCAGCATGAAGTCCTCACTTTCAAGCTGCATAACTGACACGTTTACGGAAGCGGTGACATCGTGGATACCAGCCTCTTTCATTTTTCGCAAATCTTCGCACGCTCTCTCAAAGATCAAGCTGCCAAGCCTGTCGATCAACCCCGCCTCCTCCGCCAGTGCAATGACCAAGGGGGGGCTGATAAGGCCATAGCTTTCGTGATTCCAGCGTAATAACGCTTCTACGGACACCACCCTTCCCTCATTATTAACGATTGGCTGATAATGCAGATCAAAGGCTTTCCTTCGCAAATCATATTCGAAATCGAGGGAAAGCGACCTGGCTATACCGCCGATGGCATCGGAGCGCGACATAAGTGATGAGGTTACGCCACGTTCTTCCAAAGCCCTGAAAGCATCGCAAATTTTCTTTAAGTTCAAATCTCTCTTTGCTTCATACGATTTAACTGAAAGCCTGACAAAAGGGATATAGCATATTGTGCCGAGCGCCAGGTTCAAAAGCTGCAGGCAGCTTCCCCAGATAGAGCCCGTCACAACATACCCGCTAAGCAAAGCAGGCGTCGTCCATTCCACCATACTTGTGGTATACGGGACAAAACCAATTCGCACGAAAAAAAAGGAAACGGTTGTCAGTATCAAGGGAACAAATATGAAAGGGATCAGGTAAATTGGGTTTAAAACTATCGGGACACCGAAAATTATAAGCTCGTTAACGTTAAAGAGCACCGGCACCAGAGACATTCTTGCCAAGCCTACGTGACTTTTGCTCCTGCCCACAATAAACATCGCAAGCACAAGACAAAGGGCAGAACCACATCCGCCCATAAAGACAAAGGTGTCGAAAAATGTTTTTGTAAATATTTCGGTTGGAGCAAAGCCTAATGAAACAAGTTCTTGATTGGTCTGAAGAGCTGGAACAAAGATATTCTGCGCCACGGTTTCAAGCATGTTACTGCCGTGTATTCCAAAAAACCAGTATACGTGGACGAGCAGAATGAACACGATTCCCTGCCAAAACGCTGATCCTATATGAGCGAACACGCTGTTGAGAGAGGACGCAATAGCGCCCTGGAAACTCTCTATTCCCACAAAAGAGCATAGGGCTTCGTTGATGCCGGCAAAGATCACAATCGTAAGGCTGGCTGGTATAAAAAGCGATACTACATTACTGAAATTCGGGTTCGCTCCATTAAAAAAAGCCCTTATGCGAAGAATCCTTATGCTGCTCAGTTTTCTGAATAACGTGGTCGAGGCAAGCGAAACGACAAGAGCATTGAAAACGCCGATAACCCCGAAATAGGAAATCGAAAAACCCGCTTTGTTAATCCCCAAAAGGGCAACGTATGAGCCAAGAGCCGTGATGGAAGCCATTATAGGAACCATAAAATCTTGACGACTATTCAATTCCTGGGTGTACGAATAGCTGATAGCTATGACCAGGACAATCGAAAAAACGTTAGAGGTCCCGTCCTGAACATAGGAAAAGGCATTTTTCCATCCTTCTCCAAATAGACGGAGCATAAAATTTTGATACGCCTCTATGGGGAGACTTAGAAAAACGAGTGCCATGGAACCGAGCAGCACAAGAGGAATCATGTATGTAAAACCATTCTGAATAGCGCATAGGATCGGTTTTTTTGCGGCAAAATCATTTAATTCGATTAAATATTTGCGAAATATGCCTAAAGGCTTCATAAAACCGCTCCCTTAATCGCTGCACGAATTGATTATTAGTCATAAACCACACATGGACATAAAAGGCATGTGGATACAAAGAACTCAGAGCAGAACAGACAAGCTGCCCCAACACAAAAAGGCAAAAAAAACTTGCCTTTGGGAGTGCGGATATTTTTCATTGTTGTTTTTGTAAGAGATTTCGAGAGCGATAATATCGCGAAGCTCTTTTGAAGTCAAATTTTTCCACCTTGGCGTGGAACTTGCGATCTGCATGCCTTGCACGTGCAACGAATATCCTCAAAGCATAGGTCCCGAAAAAGAGACCACAAGATTACAGTGAGAGGGCAGACCCACGGTCCGCCCTCTCACTGTAATCTTGTGGTGCCGCTCTTTCTGCTATACCTGTCGGTTATTCGTACCGTAGTGCCTCGATGGGGTTCAGAAGAGAGGCCTTGTAGGCGGGGTAGTAGCCGAAGAAGATCCCCACAAAGCCGGAAAAGCCGAAGGAAAGAAGGATCGACATGAGGGAGACCTCCGTGGCCCAGCCGAAGACAGAGGATATGATATGCGCTCCCCCCATGCCTAGGAGAATTCCCGCTACCCCTCCGAGAAGCGAGAGGGTAAGGGCTTCCACAAGGAACTGGAGGCGGATATCCCCGCTTTTGGCACCGATGGCCATGCGGATGCCAATCTCCCGGGTTCGTTCGGTGACGGAGACCAGCATGATGTTCATGATACCGATGCCCCCTACCAGAAGGGAGACTCCTGCCACGGCGGTAAGCAACAGGGTCATCACCGTGGTGGCGCTCTTGGCGGATTCTACAAACTGGGTAAGGTTTCTGACGGTGAAATCCCTCTCCTGCCCCGGTCGTATCTTGTGCCGGAGGTCGAGAAGATCCTCCACCTGCCTCTGGGCAAGATCCAAATGGTTTTCGTCGATGGCCTTCACGGAGATCATGGAGACGCTGTCCGGCCTGGGAGGGCTGAAGAGCCTCCGCAGAGCGGTGCTAACGGGAACCACCACCACCGCATCCTGATCATCCCCCCGGGGGCTGTCCCCCAGCTCCCGAAGAACCCCTATGACCATCATGGGAACTTTTTTAACCCGGATAATCTTACCTAGGGGATCCTCCCATCCGAAGAGTTCCTTTGCTATGGTCTGGCCGATGACGCAGACCTTGGTGGCGCTCCGCACGTCCTGATCCGTAAAGCTCCGCCCCGACGCAAGCTCCCAATCCTGGATAGCAAAGTAATCCTGGGTGGTGCCGGTAACGCTGGCGGGGTAGTTGGCATTTCCATATACCGTCTGGGCCTTGCCACCATAGACCGGGGCCGCATAGGCCACAGCGCTGCAGTGTTCCACCATGGCGTAGGCATCTTCCACCACCAGCGTGTTTACCTGGCTTCGCGATCCTCCTCCGGGGCCCTGATCGGCTCCGGGACGTACCATGAGAATATTGCTCCCCAGGCTTGCGAACTGCTCGCTGATCTGTTTATTCGCCCCATTGCCCACCGCAAACATGACGATCACCGCCGTAACCCCGATGACGATACCCAGCATGGTGAGGGCAGACCGGGTTTTGTTGGCTTTTAAGGCCCTAAAGGATATTTTCGCAGTCTCTCCAAGGCTCATCATGAGGGGCGCACCTCCTCATCGCTCATCATTGCACCGTCCCGGAAGGTAATAACTCTTCTGCTGAACCGCGCCATTTCCGGCTCATGGGTAACCTGAACCACGGTTTTTCCCGTCTCTTCATTCAGCCGGACAAAGAGCTTCATTACCTCTTCGCTGGTATGGCTATCGAGATTTCCCGTGGGTTCGTCCGCAAGAATGAGGGGAGCGTCGTTTGCGAGGGCCCGGGCAATGGCTACCCGCTGCTGCTGTCCCCCCGAAAGCTGATGGGGCTGGTGCTTTCCCCGGTCTCCCAATTCCACCGCCTCCAGGGCCTTCAGAGCCCGTCTGGCTCTCTCTCGGGTTTTGATTCCCTTGTAGAGCATGGGAAGCTCCACGTTTTCCAGGGCGGTCATCTTGGAGATGAGGTTAAAACCCTGAAAGACGAAGCCGATGGTGTCCCGCCGGATATCCGCCAGGGCATCGGGCTTCAGGTGGCTTACATCCTCCCCCCCCAGGACATACCGCCCCCGGCTGGGAACATCCAGGCATCCGAGGATGTTCATAAGGGTGGATTTCCCCGATCCCGAGGCCCCCATGATGGAGACGAACTCCCCCTCTTCGATGGAAAAGGAGACCCCCTGAAGAGCGTGCACCTCCAGATCTCCCATGACATAGGTTTTATGAACGTCATCGACCAGGAGTAAAGCCAAAGGGAGCACCTCCTTTAGAGGATTCTCCTCCGGTAATTCTTGTTACTACCTGGAGCCCCTCGGTGAGATCCCCCGAGATTTGAGTATACATGCCGTCGGAAATCCCCACCTTCACCGGAAGAGGACGAAGTTTCCCCTGTTCGTAGAGCCAAAGGGTGGCTTCTCTTGATGCACTTCCCCCACCAGTACCGGAGCTAGAGCCAGCACCGGAGCCGGATCCCGAACCCTTCTTGCCTCCTTCCCCCCGGGGGGATAAGGAGCCCTCTGCGGCTCCGGAATCTTGAGAAAGATCCAAAAACTCTGCAGAAGGCATAAACCGAAGGGCCGAAGCAGCTACTTTGAAAACCCCTTCTTTCTTGTCGGCGATGATGGAGACGTTGGCGGTCATGCCGGGCATGAGCTTGAGATCCGGATTTGCCACCTCCACCATGACGGTGTAACTCACCACGTTATCCGAAGTTTTGGGAGCCAGGCGTATTTCGTTCACCTTGCCCTGAAAGGAGAGATCTGGATAGGCATCCACGGTAAACTCCACCATCTGCCCCGATTTAACCTGCCCTATATCCGCCTCGTCCACCTCCGTAGCCACCCGCATCTTCATCAGATCTTCCGCTATGGTAAAAAGATCCGGGGCGGTCTGGCTGGAGTTCACCGTCTGCCCTTCGTCCACAGCTCTATCCGTGATAACCCCATTTATGGGAGAGGTGATTTTCGTATACCCCAGGGTGGTCTCCTCGTACTCCAGATTTGCCTCCGCCTGGGCAAGGCTTGCCTTGGCGGAGTTCACCCGGGCAAGGCTGGTCTCATAGTCCTTCTGGGATGTATCGAGTTCGCTTTCCGCTATGAGATCCCTGGAGAAAAGATCCTGGGCCCGGTCCCTTGTCTTCTTGGCATTCTTGACGGTAGCCTGGGCCTCCTGAAGATTTGCCCGGGCGGAAAGGACGTTAGCCTGAGCCTGTTTTACCTTGGCTCCCAAAAGAGAAGAGTCAATCTCCGCCAGGAGATCTCCCTTTTTCACCAGGGAGTTATAGTCCACATAGATTCTGTTCACAGTCCCTGACACCTGGGCTCCCACATTCACGGTATTCACCGCTTCGAGGGTTCCCGTGGAGGAGACTGCTTTTATGAGATCCCCCCGTTGCACTGTGGTGGTATCCACCAGAAGGGTGTCATTCTTTCGCCCCTGAAGAAACCAGAACCCCACCGTTCCGGCCACAAGAAAGAGTACGAGCAAAGCCATCTTTTTCATTCCAAAGCACCTCCCAGAGCTTTCTCCAGGGCCCCTAAGGCCAACTGATATTCGTACAGAGAGCCGTAATAATCCTTTTGAGCGCTCATATAATTTTCCGTGGCATCCGTAACCTCCACAGGAGAACCTACACCCACCTCATATCTTCCGTTGGCGAGATTCAGGTTTTCCCTCGCATGTTCCAGGATTTTTTCCGCAGCTCCGATAGCCTCTTCGGAGTTGCGCAGCTCCAGAAAGGCCTTTTTTACCTCCAGAAGGACATCCTGGCGGAGCCCTTCGAGATTCGCCTCGGATTTATCCAGCTCTCCCCGGGCCTGGGCCACTTTGGCCCGGGTAAGGCCCCCATCGTACAGGGGCATTTCCAGGGAGAGTCCGAGATAGGCCTCTCCGCTTCCGGCAAAATCCTGATCTCCCCAGGTATAGCCTCCCTTGGCTGAAAGGCTGGGGGCGTTGCTCTTTCCTGCGAGCGTTACTGATTCCTCCGCCCGGTTCCGCCGGATCTCCTGGGCCCTTAGATCCGGCCGGGTCATGATAGCGCTTTTCAGGGCATCCTCCAGGGTGATGGGCACCTTCTCCCGAAGCAGCACATCCTGAATCTCATAGGAAGGAGCCTCGGAATAACCCAGAGCGCCCGAGAGGGTCGCCCGGGCAACCTCCACGGAGGTTTTCGCCTTTATCAACCCCAGTTGAGCTTTGCTCAGATCTACCTCGGCGGTGGTAACGTCGATCTTCGAAACTCTTCCCACCCGGTAAAAGTTCCGGGCCTGCTCCAGATGGTGTTCGTAGGTCTTCACCGCTTCAAGAGCTACATTTTCTTCCTTCTCGGCCCGGAGAAGGGTAAAGTACGCTTGTTTTACCTCGAAAAAGAGGTTCTGAAGCACCGTATCGTAATCGTACCGGGATGCCTGAAGATCGAAATCCGCCAGGGCCACCTGACTTTTGGTCTTCCCCCAATCGGTGATGAGCTGCGAGACCGTAATCCCGCTGGAATACTTGTCATATCCCTCGTGGGTTATGGAATTTCTGCGGTAGCTGCTCGAAAGATTTACCCCGGGATTTCGGGAAGCCTCGGCCTGATCCACCCCGCTGCGGCTTATTGCCACCGAAGCCTCGGCACCCCGAAGATCCGGATGCCTCTCCTGGGCGATCAAAAGGCACTGCTCCAGAGAGAGTACCTCTCCCTGGGAAATCTCCAGGGCCTGGGCAGCGGAAGAGAGGAAAAACACCCCCGCAATAAAGAGACAGAACTTTTTTTTCATTCAAAGCCCTCCTGACAGGCTCAACATTTAGTCGTTCACACCCTGTAGTATAGAGCGGAACCTGTAAAAGGGCGGTCAAAAAACATTAAGAAGTGTAAAGAGCTGCCCCCCAAGAGAGGAAGAGCTTTCTTTCTCCCATGCCGAGGCTCTTTCCGGTAACAAGAAAAAGCAGGAGAGATTACTTTGGTTCCCAAAAGCAAGGAGAAAGCCTCCCAAGGGCAGATGACACAGCGCCCGGCTCTCCTGGGAGAAGCCGGGCGCTGTGTGATTTGTTCACATGTTTCGGTGAGCGTCACGCTCAATCATCAAGACATGGGAGTTTTCGTTAATAGAGGTGACAGGCCACGGTATGCCCTTCTGAAACCTCTCGGGGAAGCGGTTTTTCTCTGCTGCAACGCTCCATGGCCTGGGGGCATCGGGGGTGGAAGCGGCACCCCGGCGGGGGGGTTACCAGATCCGGCACGGTGCCGGGAATGCCCTCCAGCTCGGTGCGCTCCTCCGAGGGGATGGCCTGCATGAGCCCCTTGGTGTAGGGGTGTTTGGGGTTGAAGATCACCTCCTGAACACTCCCCACCTCCGCCACATCTCCCGCGTACATAACCCCCACCCGGTGGCAGGTCTCCGCCACCACGGACATATCGTGGGTGATGAGGAGCACGCTGGAGTTCTTCTTTTTTACCAGCTCTTCCAGCAGCAGAAGCACCTGGGCCTGAACGGAGACATCCAGGGCGGTGGTGGGCTCGTCTGCGATGAGGAGAGGGGGCTCCGAGGAGAGCATGAGGGCGATCATCACCCGCTGGGCCATGCCTCCCGAAAGCTGGTGGGGATAGTACCGGGCCACCTTCTCGGGCTCCGGGATGTTCACCTCCGCCAGGCATTGAATGGCAGCCTGGCGGGCCTCTTGTTTACTCAGATTGTGAGCGAGGACCTCCGCAATCTGATCCTGCACCCGCATCACCGGGTTGAGGGCTGCCACGGGATGCTGCATGATCATGGTGATCTGGCGTCCCCGGATGGTGCGACCCATTTTTTTCTTGTCCATCTTCAGGAGGTCTTCCCCCTTGAAGAGGATCTTCCCCCCCTCGATGCGTCCGGGATTGCGCACCAGATCCAGAATGGCCGAGGCGGTGACGCTTTTACCGCATCCCGTCTCCCCCACCAGGCCGAAGAATTCTCCCTGGCGCACCTGGAGGCTCACCCCATTGATGGCCCGCACCACCCCCCGGTAGGTATAGAAATTGACGTATAGATCCTGAATGTCGAGTAGTATCTCCTTCATCAGTCTCCCCTTCTCAGATGCGGATCCGCGATATCCCGAATACCATCCCCTAAAAGGTTGAATCCGAAGACCGTGATCAGGATGGCAAGCCCCGGAAAGGTGGGGACCCACCACTGATTCACCAGAAAGTCACGCCCGGTACTCACCATGAGCCCCCACTCCGGCATGGGAGCCTGAGCCCCCAGGCCGATGAAGCTCATCCCCGCGGCGATACGGATAACGTTTCCCATGTCCAGAGTGGCCCGAACAATGGTGGTGGAGGAGCAGAGAGGAAGGATGTAGGAGGAGAGGATCTTCCACTTGGGGGTGCCGATGGATTTTTCCGCCTCGATGAAGGTACGCTCCTTGATGCTCAGGGTCTCCCCCCGGGCAAGCCGAGCGTAGGAGGGCCAGAGGGTTACGGCGATGGCGATCATGGTGTTGGTGAGGCTCGGCCCCAGGGCGGCCCCAATGGCCATGGCGAGAATGAGCCGGGGAAAGGCCATGAAGATATCCGCCAGACGCATGATCACCTCGTCGATCCACCCCCCGAAGTATCCCGCCACGATCCCCAGAAAGACCCCCAGAGGAAGGTCGATGAGAAGCACGATGATCATGATCTTCAGAGCCAGCCCGGTGCCGTAGAGGATGCGGGAGAGGATATCCCGCCCCAGTTCATCGGTTCCCATGAGATGTTCCCCCGAAGGAGCCTGAAGACGGTTCCCTAGATTCATCGCCAGAGGATCGTAAGGGGCGATAAGAGGCGCGGTGAGGGCGATGAACACCAGGCTGAGCACAATCACAAGTCCCGCCAGGGCGAGCTTGCTCTTCTTCACCGCAAAGAAAAATTCCCGCAGTTGGGAAAGCTCCGAGGCGTGGCGTTCTCTCCAGCTCTTCTTTTTAATAGTTTTGACAGTATGTGTGCTCATGCGTACCCCCTTAGGACCGAACTCGGGGATCAAGAAAACCGTACAGCAGATCCACCAATAGATTGCTCCCGGCATAGCAGAGGGCAATGAGGGTCACGGACCCCACCACGGCGTTGAGATCGAGCGCAAGAAAGGCGTTCACCGAATAGCGCCCCAAACCGGGATAGCCGAAGACGGTCTCGGTAAGCACCGACCCTTCGAGCATATACCCCACGGAGATACCGATCATGGTGATCACCGTGATGGAGGCGTTCCGGAAGGCATGCCCCAAAATGACCTTGCGCTCCGGAAGCCCCTTCACCCGGGCGGTTCGGATATATTCTTCGTTAAGGATTTCCAGCATGGAGGATCGGGTAACCCGGCCGATATAGGCCATCTGGATCCATCCCAGTACCAGGGCAGGCCCCACAAGATGATAGAGGGCGTTCCAAAAGGTGGCAAAATCCCCCGCCAGGAGGCTATCCACGGTGTACATCCCCGTCACCGTGGGAGGTGGCATAAGATAAGGGGCCAGGCGCCCCCCCGCAGGGAGCAGGGGAATGTGGTAGAAGAAGAAGAGGATGATCAGAAGCCCCAGCCAGAAGGCGGGCATGGATATCCCCACCAGGGAGAAGATCCGACTAAGGATATCCGGCCAGCGGTTTCGCTTCACCGCCGCCACAATCCCCAGGGCAATGCCGAAGAAGACCGCGATGATCATGGCGAAGATCACCAGCTCCAGGGTGGCGGGAAAGTATTTTTTGAGATCCGTGGTGACGGGGTTGTTCGTCCGCAGGGCTATCCCGAGATCCAGGGTAGCCACCCCCTTGAGGGTCCGCCAATACTGCTCATAGAGGGGGAGATGGAGCCCCAGCATGCGCTCGGTTCGCTCCACCAGCTCCTGGGGGGCGTTCTCTCCGAGGATAGCCCCCACGGGATCTGCAGGCACCATGCGGCAGATGATGAAGGTCACCGTCACCACGCCGAAGATAACAAGAAAAAACAAGGCCAGTCGTTTGAATAGGTACCGAGTAAAACTCATGGACTTTTCCTCTCGGGTTTATAAGATTGCTCGAAATCCCTGGCAACCCCAAGGTATTTCGAGGGAGATACCCCCGGCGAGGATACCACCGGGGGCATCTTTGTTTCAGCGCCTCAGACCCTTTTAGAAGCGGCCTTTCCAGGGTTGCAACTCTACTGAGCCAGCTCCACAAACTCCATTCGGGTCTCTGTAAGGGGGCTGAGATGGAAGTTCTTCACCGCGTCCCGGAGCCCCACCTGGCCGGAGAACTGGTAGAGAATCTCGAAGGGCCCCTCTTCCTGCCATATTTTCTGGATTTCCACGTACATATCCTTACGTTTTTCCGTATCCTGAATGAACTGGGCCTCTTCCACCAGATCCGTCAGCTCCGGATTGGCATAGGCGTTCCGCCAGGCAAGCTGCTTGATCTTCGCCTCGGGGCCGGTGGTTCGGCAGTGGGCAAAGGGCTTTGCCATGGCGTCGGGATCTCCGTAGTCTGCTCCCCATCGGGCCATAACCACTTCGATCCCCTGTTCCCGATACTTGCCGAGAAGGGTGGTGTAGGCGATGGTCTGAAGATTCGTTCTGATACCCACCGCATCGAGATTGGCCTTCACCACCGTACCCGCTGTGGCGAGGAAGTCCGGAATGAGAAGATTGACGTCCACACCGTCGGGGAATCCCGCTTCCGTAAGAAGCTCCCTCGCTCTCTCGGGATTGTAAGGGAAGGGATCTCCCTCATAGTGGGCAAACATCCCTTCGGGAATAAAGGTGTGAAGCTCCTTCACGCCGCCGCCCACGGCCTGCACCAGTCCGGCGGTGTCGATGGCAGACTTGATGGCCTGGCGCACCTTTACGTTGTTCAGCGGTTCGATGACCCCGTTCATGCCGAGATAGATCATCTTGAACATGGGGGTGGTGGTGGTGGAGAGTCCCTCGGTGATCTGTACTTCTGGGATCTGATCATATCCCAGATTCCAGGCGATGTGGATGGTTCCACGCTTGAGCTGCAGAAGCTGGCTCGATGATTCCGGAATATCAAGCATCATGATGGTGTCGATCTTCGGGGCCTCACCCCAGTAGTGGGGATTCGCCTTGAGCACGATCCGCTCATTTCTCGTCCAGCTTTCCAGGTAGTAGGGCCCTGTGCCGATGGAGGTGCGGTCGAGATAATCCGCCCCCATATCGCCGTCCTTCTCGTTTGCCAGAATGGCTTTCTTCTGCATCACCCCGGAGATGTAGGTCATGCAGGACATAACGAGCTGGGGAGAATAGGGTTCGTCCATCTCGATCTTGATAACGTTCCCCTCGGCACTGATGCTCTCTTCAGTAACCCCGAACTGGGTAAGAATCCAGGAGGGGGAGGCCTTCAGAGCCACTACACGCTTGAGGGAGTAGACCACGTCTTCAGGCTCCATAAGATCCCCGTTGGAGAACTTCACCCCTTCCCTAAGGTGGAGCTTCAGTGTTTTTCCATCCACTTCCCAATCCGTGGCAAGGCAGGGTTCGATCTCGCTGGCGGAACCCGCCTTGAACTTCACCAGGCTATCGTAGACATTGGCGAGCAGCCAGTGCCCTTCCACTTCGTAACATGCCGCAGGATCCAGAGTCACGATGGCTCCGGTGTTCATGCCAATGAGAAGAGGCTTTTGAGCCGCTCCGGCCGTTCCCACCAGGGTCATAACCATGAGCACCATAAGTCCCGCTACCAACAAACCTTTCCAACGCCGCATTCTACCAACCTCCTTCAGATATAGTATTTCGAGGGCCTCCGGGATCTCTCTCCCGGTTCCCCCAGAGATCGTCACCCCAGGGGTAACGGTTACTCCACGCACATTCGGGGACAGCGGGCGAGAAAGTCCCCCTGGTAATCGGCCCCATGCCCGGGGGTCTCCGGCAGCGAGATAGCCCCACCGTCCCAGGAGGCCCCTCCTATAACGGGATCTTCTTTCATGGGGAGATGCCCATCGAGATCCGCAAAGCGGACGTTGGGACGGGCGGAGACGAAATGGGCCGCCGCAGTAAGAGGGAGCCGGGATTCCGTCATACACCCCACCATGCAGGGGATGCCGCAGGCCTCTGCCACGGCATTCACCTTGAGGGCTCCGTGGATCCCCCCGGTTTTGGCAAACTTGATATTGATGTAGTCGCAGCACCCCCCAGCGGCAAGACGAAAGGCATCCTGGGGGCCAAAGACGGATTCATCCGCCATGATGGGAATCCGGGTACGATCCCGAATCCAGCGCAGGCTCTCGTAATCCCAGTGCACCACGGGCTGTTCGCAGTACTCCACCCCGAGAGGCTCCAGAGCAAGGAGCACCCGAAGGGCGGTCTTGGGATCCCACCCCTGATTGGCATCGATCCGCAGGGGCATTTCGGCCCCCACAGCTTTGCGGATCTGCTCCATCCGGTACAGGTCCTCCTCGAAGCTGCTTCCCAGCTTTACCTTGATGGCCTTAAAACCATCTCGCTTGCAAGCCAGGGCCTTTTCTACCATCTCCTCCACGGGGCCGAGGCTCACGGTGTTATCCGTATAAACCGTGCGGCGCCCTCCTCCGAGAAGGGCAAAGAGGGGAAGATCCGCCATCTTTCCCAGAAGATCGTAGAGGGCGATATCGAAGGCGCTTTTCAAGGCGCTATTTTTGAGCAGCCCTTTATCGAGTATGCGCACCGCCCCTTCGATATCCCAGGCGGGATGCCCCAAAAGCCGAGGGGCCAGCTCTTCCCCTGCGGTCAGGGCGGCTCTCTGAGTCTCTCCCGTTACCGGGGGGTTCGGCCGGGCCTCTCCGGTGCCGTAAAGGCCCCCGCTCTCGTGGATCCGCACAATAATGTTATGAGCCATGGTAATCCGGGCAAGGGAGGTTACGAAGGGCTCCCCAAGCTCGAAATCCGCCTTATAGAGTTCTATGCCGATAATCGCGGCGTTACGTTTCATGGAACACCTCTTTCCACGCAGATTTTTTACAAACTCCCCATTCCGGGAGAATGCATCTCTTCATCGGTACAGATGACAGGCCACAAGATGCCCCTCCCCGAGATCACGCAGCTCGGGACGCTCGGCCTCGCAGACCGCACCTATTTTTTTGAAACAGCGGGTATGAAAGGGACACCCCCGGGGAGGGTCCACGGGGCTCGGGATTTCTCCTTTAAGAATAATCTTCCCCCCTCTTTTGGAGGGATCCAGCTTAGGGGTCACCGATATGAGGGCTTCCGTGTAGGGGTGCAGGGCATTCTTAAAAATTTCTTCGGTGCGCCCCACCTCCATGATTCTTCCGAGGTAGAGAATGGCGAGCTTCTCCGTGAAAAGCCGTACCACCGCAAGGTCGTGGGTGATGAAAAGATAGGTAAGGCGCAGCTCATCCCGAAGCTGCTTCAGAAGCTTGAGCACCTCCGCCTGCACCGAGACATCCAGAGAGGAGGTGGGCTCGTCCAGCACCACCAGCTCGGGATTCAGAATGAGCGCCCGGGCGATGGCCACCCGCTGCCGCTGCCCTCCGGAAAGCTCGTGGGGATACCGATAGAGATGCTGCTCGTTCATTCCTACCAGGGCGAGAAGCTCCCCCACCCTGGCCACCATCTCCCATTCGCTCGACACAAGCCCGTGGGTGCGAAGCCCCTGGCCGATAATGTCCTTGATCTTTTTTCGAGGGTGAAGAGATGCGTAGGGATCCTGAAAGACGATCTGCAGCTTCCGACGCAGATTTTTTTCTCGATCCATGTTGGTGTGGGTAATATCCTGCCCATGGTAGGAGAGCCTTCCTCCCGTGGGGTCTAAAAGCTTGAGGATCACCCGGCCCAGAGTGGTTTTTCCCGATCCGGATTCCCCGGCGATGCCGAAGATATCTCCCCGGTCAACCTCCAATGAAACCCCATCCACCGCCTTTACCGTACGATTTCCATCAAGAGGAAAATGCTTCGATACCTTTTCAAGCTCCAGTATTCTTACCATAATCCACCTTTACTCTCATTTGATTGCCTGAGCAGATGCGTTGGACATTTTCAACCTATTTAAACCCTTTGAGCCCCCGCTACCGCACATTCATGGGAAACCGCTCCAACTTCCAAAACCACCGAAGAGAATCTTGCGAGAAATTCTCGCAAGATTCTACCATTCCACCACCACAATAATCACTTCATCCTGCATTGTCAAGATAGTATACCGAAAATTCAAAAAGAGCTTCTCTCTTTTCGGCACTAAAAAATCCCGAAAGAACCGAGGTTCCTCCGGGATTGACGTAAACAAAACACATCTTGGCGCTGCTTGGTACTGCTTGTACCGTTTTTACGGGAAGAGAGCTTCAGCAGAACATACTTTTCCAGATAGGTTCTACCATGGCCATAAAGGCGGTGCCGAAGAGCAGAGCCAGAGCAAGCCGCCGGAGAAGATCCTTTGAAAAGAAATGCCCCAGGCGAATCCCTCCCCACCCCGCCAGGAGAACAAAGGGAATGTAGAAAACCGCAAGCCCCATATCTTTTGTCATGGAGACGGGAGACATCCAGGCCAGTACCGCCAGCTGAAAGGGGATTCCCAGGGCAAAGACCGTCTGGGTAAAGGCCCGAAATGTGTTGTTAGACCAGCCATGGGCCATAAGCCAAAGCACGAGAGGAGGGCCCCCCATACCCACCATGCCGTTCAGAATGCCGCTGGCACTGAAGGCGATCCAGCCCCACAAAGGATGAATGTGTTCCTGAGGGGCTACTTTCACACAGACCCGTAGCAGGAGTACCACTAAAAGGACTCCCCCCACAATCTGCTTGATCTCTTCTCGACTGAGAGTATCAATATGCAGGAGTATCCAGATGCCAAGGGGCATGAAAATCCACCGCAAACCGTTGGCCCAGAGCACCTCTTTCCAGGGAATAAACTGTCGCAGGGTATAGCTGCCCAGAATCGATTGGGAGAGGGAGCAGATGGACATGGTGGCCACCGCCACGCTCAAGGGAGCCCCCGCCCATATAAGAAGGGGGACGGAAAAAAGGCCGAAGCCGAACCCCACAGCCCCCTGCAGAAGGCTTCCCGCAGAAAGAATAACGCCAAAAACAATATAATTCATGAATTTCCCCGTCTCTGTTCAAAAATAAATTCCCGGCCTTTTTGAGGGACCGGGAAATCTGCCCTTGGAGAAAATTCTTTCCTCCGGCTTTTCGAAGCTCTACCGACGCCGGGGGGAGAAAATACCCACCACCTGACAGACGAGATACCCAAGAATAAAGCCCGTGCCCACTCCTCGCACAGTGTTGACACTCCACTGAAACGTAAGCAGACTTAAGGTCATGCCTCCCAACGCCACAAGAAGAAGTATGGTTTTTGTTTTCATGCCCTGCGGGGAGTTCGGTTCTTTTGGAAAACTTTCGAAGTTTTCGAAAGGCCCAGAACCCTCCCCTTGTCACCTCCTCAATCTTTGAATAGAATGCTTCTCTATATTGTCCACAAAAAAAGCGTTCTGACAAGAAAAGAATGCACCAGATTATTGTAAAAAGTCCTCCCGAGGAGGGGAAAAGACGTCGATCCCTCGGAAATCCTCCAACACCTCCACCGCATGAGGCACCTGGGGGGGGATGTAGACGCTGTCTCCCTCCCGAAGAATCTTCTCCTCTTCTCCCAAGGTAAAGCGGATAACCCCCTTGCAGATATAGGTAATCTGCTCATGAGGATGGGCATGGGCATCCAGCACCACTCCGGCGGCAAAGTTCACCTCCGAAAGCATGAGAGAGCCCCCCCAAGCGAGAATCCGCTGTTCCATCTCTTCCCTTCCGTAAAGAGCCCGCACGGGCACCGACGCATATTCCACAAAAGACATGACAAACTCCTTTTCTTTTTCACAGGCCCGAAAAAGCTATTTTTCCCGGGCATCCACGAAAAGCTCTTCCAGAGCTACCTTGGGGTGCCGGTACCGGCTGCGGGATTCCGTCTTCTCCCCCCGCTGAATGGCCTGGTGCGGACACCCCTGAATACAGGCCATGCACTCCTGGCATCCCTCTTCCCAGACCGGCTCCCCCTCCTCCATGCGAATGATCCCGGCGGGGCAGAGACGCACACAGATACCGCAAGAGACGCAGCGGGGCGAATCCACTCGGAAGAGTTTGCTTTTTGCAGAGACTTTTTTCCGCCAGATGCGGTAGATGATTCGCCAGAGAAGCCCCGGCAGGAGGGCCTCCTTTTCGCAGTAATCAAGCCTTGCCCGAGCTACTACGGATACCTCCTTGATCTTGGCATCCCCCCGGGCAAGAAGTTTCTCCTGACGCTTTTGGGGAGGGGCATCATAGAGGGCGATGTAGTTGGCGGGCATGAAGACATAAAACCCCGCGTTGAGCTTTTTCCCCCGGCTCTCCAGAATCTTTCGAAGCTGTGCCAGCGCAAGCCCTCCGGGAGATCCCCCCTTGGTAACCAGTGCTACCACGTACCGAACCTTGGAAAGAT
This sequence comes from uncultured Synergistaceae bacterium, assembly GCA_964539095.1. GTDB lineage: Bacteria > Synergistota > Synergistia > Synergistales > Aminiphilaceae > DAIPKP01. The sequence continues at coordinate 11,312 of CAZIFL010000012.1, read as the reverse complement.
CCACGGTCCGGACAAAACGCTCCACCATCTCGGGAAGACCTCCGTAGTAGAGAGGAAAAGCAAGCCCCAGCATCTCGGTTTCGCAGGCTATCCGATCCTTCCGCAACTCCTCAGCCATGGAGAGGCTCTTCCCTTCCAGGGAGGCTGCCAGCTCTCTTGCCAGGTACAGGGAATTCCCCGTGCCTGAAAAATAGTACCAATTCACGTGATCCACCTCTTTTCTTCCAGCCTTTACGCCGATCTGTGCAAATACACCGACTTCCCTAAGTATACCGCTTTCTCCAGGTTATATGCATCATATGTACCGCCCTACTCCACAAGAAAAAATCCTCTCTTGAGAGATTTCACAAAAAGACGTACCATGAAGCCAGTCTCCCAAAAACAGTATCTGGAAACACCCCTCAGGCTTTCCGAACTTTTTCCTTCCTCCACGACCTTACTTTTCTTCACAAAACTCTCGACGCATCTTTACATTTTCTCGCTATACTGAAATACCATGAGGGGTATGCAGCAATCCAAGAAAAGGAGTTGATGAGCATGGCATCAAAGTGGATTCGAAGGGCAGTACAGGCGGGTTTTCTTCTCTTTATATCCTGGGTGGGATACCAGCATCAGTTACTGGGAGGCGGCCCCACGGGGGCTCCTGCGGTGGACGCTCTCTGCCCTCTGGGGGGGCTCGAAAGTCTCTACGTCTATCTGCAATCCGGAGCGTGGCTCCGCCGGGTAGCCCCAAGTGCGCTGGTTCTTTTCGCAGGGGTTATCGCCATAACGCTTTTGGTAGGACGGGTGTTCTGCGGCTGGATCTGCCCCCTGGGAACCGTGGGAGATCTCTCGGCGAAACTCGGAGAGCTTCTCAAAATCCGCAAACGGGAGCTTCCCCCCGCAGTAGATCGCCCTCTGCGCTACCTCAAATATATTCTTCTGGTGCTTATCATCGGCTTTACCTGGAAGATGGGAACCCTGGTGTGGCGGGATTACGATCCCTGGGTCTCCTGGATGCATCTCTCCGCAGGGTGGGGAGAGTTCGTGGAAAAACCCTGGGGGTACGTGGTGCTCTTCGTAACGGTTATTGGGGCTTCTATGGTAATCGAACGCTTCTGGTGCCGCTATCTCTGCCCTCTGGGAGCGGCCTTGGCCCCCTTGCAGAAACTGGGGCTTGTGAAGGTACGGCGAAGTGAGCAGGAGTGTGTGCACTGCCATCTCTGCGGTCCCGCCTGCCCGGTGGGGTTGAACCCGGAGAACAAAGACGTGGAAACCAGTGCGGAATGTATCGCCTGCGGCAAGTGTGTGGAAGCATGCCCTAAAGAGAAGGCCCTCTTCTTCGGTGTGGGATCTCGAAAACTGAGCGTTCTTTCCGTGGGGCTTGTGGGAGTGCTGATCTTCTTCGGCATCTACGGGGGGGCAAAGCTCAGCGGCTACTGGCAGACATCCACATCCTCCAGCATCCGCATCGCCGCCACAAACCCCGCAGACAAGCTCTACGGCTGGATGAGCGTTCAGCAGATCGCTGCTGCAGTGGGCCTTTCGGAGGAAAAAGTTCTTGAGATAACGGAGCTTCCCGCTACAACTTCTCGGGATATATCGGTAAAGAATATACCTGGGGTAAACGATGAAGAACTTCGGGAGATGCTTTTCCACTACTTCGAAGAACAGGGATCGGGCTTTCAGGAAATTGTCCGCCCAGTGCCACCAGGGGCAGAGCTTCCCAACCCCGAAGAGATCAAAGGCTCCATGACCGCTCAAGAGATAGCCACTCTCTACGGACTTTCCGCAGAGGAACTTTTCAAAACCGCCGGGTGGCCCGAGGGAAGTGATCCCAACCGTCCCATCAAGGACATCGCCCAGGAAGAGAATGCGGAGGTAAGCACCTTCCGGGATGCGGTGCGGGAGCTTTTGAAGAACAAGGAGTAGCGAAATCTCTCTCAGGGAGAAAGGAGACGTTCACATGAGAAAAATCGCTGTCTACAGCATCCTTCTCTTCGCGGGGGTTATTGCTTTTCTTTGGGCACCCTCTTCCGCCGAGGCGGCAGAAAAGCTGTACATATGCGGCCCCTGTAGCCGGGAGTTCATCCCCATGGCTCAGGAGATTATCACGGAGCTGGAGCTGGAAGAAGAGATACGCATCACCCCATCCTCCTGCTTGGGGCCGTGCCAGGCAAAATACGTGATCAAATTTCAGGGAACCGTCTATTCCTACATGAACGAGGAAACCCTGCGGGAGATGCTTATCTCGGTGTACAGCCTGCAGGAAAAGGCCCCGACAGAATAAAGGGGACGCATCCCTACCTCGGGAGGCAGGGATGAGAAGCAACCATAACCGGAAAAGGGTGTACGAGGTAAAACGCAACGTTCTCGGAACGTGCCGAGAAAATCAGGAAGGGCTTTCATGGTATAATGCGGAAGATCCCCCCCTTGGGGAGAACACCTCCAAGGGGGGGATCTTCTTTTCCCCCATACTTAAGTGTTTTGATCCACATGCTTTTTTGTGCCATATCTGTACTGTATCGTGTTGCAACGTACCATTTTCGGAAAGGGGGGTACAAGATGTGAGGATGTCCACGAAAGGGAGGTACGGGCTCCGGCTCATGGTAGCCCTGGCAGGACACTACGGGAAAGGTCCTCTGCAAATCAATCTCGTGAGTCAAAATGAAAGCATCTCCAAAAACTACATCCGGGTTCTCATGGGGGGGCTCAAGGCAGCAGGGCTGGTGCAGTCGGTTCGGGGAACTGGGGGAGGATACGAACTCACCCGGGATCCCGGAACGATTACTGCGTTTCAGGTAGTCTCCGCCCTTGAGGAGGAGATGCTCCCCGCTCCCTGCGTGAAAACCCCCGAAAGCTGTCCTCTTGCCCAGGGGTGTACCACCCGGGAGGTATGGTGCCGCATGGCGGCGTGCATCCATGAAACCTTGAAGGGGGTAACCCTTCAGGAGCTTGCGGCACAAGAGCCCGAAGGGAAGGGATGCTTCGCCTGTCCCTTTTAAAAGGGGTTGGCATGGCAGAATATTCTTTAATTTCTTTATTTGAGAAGGGACGAAAAATGTGCCCTCACGCATCACTATCGCCCAAAACGTTTTTTCAGGAGTACAAAAAATATTTTAGTCACGGAAAGGATGTCGTTTATGAAATCAAAGAAAATCACCACCGCTCTTCTTCTCGCCTTCGTCTTCATCAGTTTGGGATATCTCGTATTGCAGCAGAGGGGGGCCTCGAACCCCGGTTCAACGAAAACCGCCCTGGATTCCTCCCGTCTTCAGGCCTATTACTTCCACGGCAAAGCCCGTTGCCGTAAATGCATAGACATGGAGAACTACACCCGGGAAGCTCTGGAGACAGGGTTTGCGGAAGAGATGGATCGGAAGGAGATTGCCTTTCAGGTGGTAAATTTGAACGAGCCGGAGAACAAACATTTCATTGAAGACTTCCAGCTCACCAACATCTCGGTGATACTCTCCCTGCAGAAGGGAGACGCACTTCTGGAGTTCAAGAACTTAGAGCAGGTCTGGGGCTTTGTGCGAAATAAAGAGCAGTTCATGGCGTACGTCCAGGAAGAGACCCGGGCTATGCTCCAGGGGGCTCACTAATGCTCTCCTCGGGGATGCTTCTGGCGGCGGCCTCCGCCCTCTGGCTGGGGATTCTCACATCCCTCAGCCCCTGCCCTCTCGCCACGAATATTGCAGCGGTCTCCTTCGTGGGAAAGAACATCACCACCCCCCGAAAGGTCTTCGCGGCAGGGGTTCTTTACACTCTGGGGCGCACGCTGGCCTACGGCGTTCTTGGAGCAATTCTTGTCTCTAGCCTTCTTTCAGCTCCGGCTCTCTCCTACTCGCTTCAGAAATACATGAATCTTCTTCTGGGGCCTCTCCTGATTCTCGTAGGGATGGTACTCATGGATCTTCTGACCCTTCCTCTCTCTCTCGGCAATTTCGGCCCCTCTTCGGAGAGGACTTCCCGTTTTCAGGGTCTCTGGGGAGCGGGGGCTCTGGGAATACTCTTCGCTCTCTCCTTCTGCCCCACCTCGGCGGCACTCTTCTTCGGCAGCCTCCTTCCTCTGGCCCTCCAGTACCACTCGGGAGTGCTTCTCCCCTCCCTCTACGGCATCGCCACGGGGCTGCCGGTGCTCTTTTTTGCCCTGCTTCTCTCCCTGGGTACTGCCAAAGTGGGAAGAGCCTTTGAAAAGGTCCAGAGCTTTGAACTCAAGGCAAGACGGCTTACCGGAGGAGTGTTCATCATTCTGGGAATTTATTACTCTTTGGTACACATTTTCAATTTGAATCTGAACTTTTTTTAGCCTTCCCTACAAAAAGTCACGTAAGGTACAAAGGGTGGAAAAACGGGATTGACGAGACCGTGCTTATGTGGTAGATTTGCCACGAAAAGAGGTGGAGGCCATGAATAGGGTGTTTCTCTCCCGAAAGGTAGATATTTTCAAAGCTCTAGCGCATCCCGTGCGGCTGGAAATTGCGGAGAGGCTTCTGGAGGGGGAGCATTGCGTCTGCGAAATCGCCGAGTGGTTTCCCTTCGACCGCACTACCATCAGCAAGCATCTTTCCATACTCCGCAACGCGGGAGTTATCGCCGATCGGAAGGAGGGCCTGAACGTCTACTACTCTCTTCGAATGTGCTGTCTCAAAAACCTTCTCTCCTGTCTTGAAGAGACGCTGCGGCAGGATCTCCGGGATCAAGTGGAAGCCCTGGAAACGACAGCAGAGCCGAGCAGATCCCTCTAAATCCCCTTCAGAACATCGTATCACCCTTACTCTTACCACTTTTAAGGAGGTTTTCACATGAAGATTCAGATTCTAGGAACCGGATGCCCCAAATGCAAGAAGCTGGCGGAGCTGGCAGAAAACGCCGCCAAAGAGCTTGGACTGGACTACGAACTGGTGAAGGTGACGGACATCAACGAGATCATGAATTTCGGCGTCATGGCAACTCCGGGACTTGCTGTGGACGGCAAGGTGCTTCTGGCGGGAAAACTCCCCTCCGCGGAGCACGTTAAGGAGCTTCTCCAGAAGGGATAGTGCCTTCACATAAACGCACAAAGGCACTATGGCATAAAGACACAGGTGCACAAAAGCCGGTTTTCTCGAAAACCTCTTGGGGTGTTTTTCGACATTTCAAGGGGTTTTTGAGGGGCTTTATAGTGAAAATATTGGAACGTAACCACATTAGATCATGTCACATCACACACTAAGGAGGCTCTTTCGTATGAGCGACACAAAGAAATTTCTCTGGATTGTAGCGGTATTCCTGGCAGCCTGGTTCCTCCCCGCAGACTCTCCCACGGTTCATAAGGCCGCCGGAGAAGCTCTGGCGCTCCTCTCGGACTACGCCCGGGAGCACGTGCTGCTCTGCCTGGTACCCGCCTTTTTCATCGCCGGGGCCATCAGCGTTTTCATCAGCCAGCAGGCGGTGATGCGCTATCTTGGAGGAACCGCCAAAAAATGGGTGGCCTATTCGGTGGCCTCCGTATCGGGAACCATTCTGGCAGTTTGCTCCTGCACGGTGCTCCCCCTCTTTGCGGGAATCTACAAACGAGGAGCGGGGCTAGGCCCTGCCACGGCCTTTCTCTACTCCGGCCCCGCCATCAACGTGCTCTCCATCATCCTCACCGCCCGAGTGCTGGGCTTTCAGCTCGGGGTAGCCCGGGCGGTAGGAGCCATCGCCTTCAGCGTGCTCATCGGCCTTGCCATGGCGTGGATTTTCAGCTCTCATGAAGAGGAGCGTCTGGCGGGATTTGCCCAGATTCCCGAAGAGGAGAGCGGACGCCCCCTGTGGAAAACCATATGGCACATGGCGAGCATGGTGCTCTTTCTGGTTTTCGCCAACTGGGCGGCTCCCAAGGTTCCCGGAGGGCTCTGGGAGAGCATCTATAATCTCAAATGGTACGTGGCTCTCGGGGCTCTCGCCTCGGTGGGTGTCTCCACGTGGATCTGGTTCAGCCGGGAGGAGCGTCGGGAGTGGATGGATTCCACCTGGGGATACGCCCTTCAGGTAATGCCGCTTCTCTTCGGGGGGGTGCTGGTGGCAGGATTTTTGCTGGGACGCCCGGGACATGAGGCGCTGATTCCAAGCTCCTTCGTGGCAAGCCTGGTGGGAGGGAACTCTCTGCTGGCGAATTTCTTCGCCTCAGTAGCAGGAGCCTTCATGTACTTCGCCACCCTTACAGAGGTTCCCATTCTTCAGGGGCTTCTAGGAGCCGGCATGGGGCAGGGGCCTGCCCTGGCGCTCCTTCTGGCGGGACCCGCCCTCTCGCTCCCCAACATGCTGGTGATCCGTAGCGTGCTGGGCACCACCAAAACCCTCACCTATGTAGCTCTTGTGGTGGTCATGTCCACGGCGGCGGGAATGCTCTACGGGCTTATGGCGTAAATGTAGGCGTGGGCGTAACAACCTGCTGTGAAGGATTGGGAGAAATTAAGATCCGGGAGGCCCTGCGGGGGTGCTCCCGGATCTTGGTATGAGGGAAAACCTCTCCCGAAGCCATGCCGCCCCCCGGGGAATGGCATACTCTTCGAGAAAAGCCCGCACCGCCTCTTCCCGGAAGGGAACTTCTCCCTCTTCGTCTACGTAGTTGCCGCTCAAGACGCATCGAAGCTGATCCGAACCCTGGGGGTAGCTCCCCCCGAGAAGGGCATCCACATCCCGGGTGTCTTGCATGTTCCTAAGGGGCAAAAGAAGCTCCACCCCGTACCGGGCAAGAAAATCCCGAAAGATATCCAGAGAGACGGCCACCTGGCTAAGCTTTACCCTGCCGTCGTGAGAGTTTCGCTCCCCCCCGATGATGACGGAGCTTCCGAGATGCCGGGCCAGCGAAATCCGGATCAGGTGAAAGTAGAGGTGGCAGGCGGTACAGGGAGAGGCAAAGCCATAGCGCTGCTGCCACCGGTAGAGCCCCTTGCCGCAGAGCTCCCTCCACAGCTCAGGAGAACCCACCACCAGGGGAGGATAGAGCCGCACCGATGAGGGAAGGCGCTTGCCAAGCTCCGCCACCGCCCGAAAAGGGGCCTCCCAATCTCCGTATTGGGTTCCCGTGTAGGCCACGGTGGGAAGCATGGCGGAAAACCTGCCGGAGATTCCCTCCACCACCGCTGCAGCGATGCTGTCCTTCCCGGCGATCTCGACCACTGCAAGAGAAGACTCCCCCCGAAGGTCCTCCCCTTCCTGTTTCGAAAGCATCCATTCCGGCAAGGGCCACACATTTTCGTACTTATTCGAAAGAAGACGCCGAAGCTCTTTCTGATTCTTCTCATGGTTCTGGAAGTTCTTCACCGCTGCCTCCTCAAGCTTTGATAGGGGCCGGGAAAGTAGGGCTGGTTTGTGGGGCTGTCCATGAGCCCCTGAAGCTTTCCCCGATCCAGCAGATTGAGAATCATGTACATGACCTCATGCCCCCGCACCATTCCGAGAGCCCCGGCAGCACACCGGATCTCGTCAAAGTGCCGCACCGCATCCCGCCGGGCGTAGCGCCCGGTTATGGCGAGAGGCACGGGCTCCCCGGAGTGTATCATCTCCCCCCCGCTGGGGGTGGAGTGATCCGAGGTAAGCACAAAGACCACCTCTTCATCCGGCAAAATCTCCTTCACCGCCCAGGCAAAGGCCTTGTCGAGAGCTTCGATAACCTCTCGCTTCTTCTCGGGATCCCCCAGATGGGCCATTTCGTCCGGGGCCTTGGTATGCACGTAGATAAAGTCATACTCCTTCGCCCGGTAGGCGCTCTGAAGCCGCTCAAGCAGATCCGCCCCCCAGTCCCCGGTATCGGTCACCGGGAGAACATCCATCCCCAGGGTACTGCAGAGGCCGAAGTAGAGAGCCCCCGAAGCGATGCAGAGCCCCCGAAGGCCCCAGGCATGCCGAAACGAGGGAAGGTCCCGGAAACGCCCGGGACGCTGAAAGGTCACCATGTTGAGAGGAATCTCCCCGGAGGCCCGGCGCTGCCGGTTTATGGGGTGAGACTCCAAAATTTCGTGGGTTTCGAGGGTATAGTGGTTACACCATGCCGCAGTTTTTCGGGCTCTTTCCATATCCCCCGCCCCTTCCAGAGGAAGCACCTCCATGATGGAACGCCCTTCGAGGATAGGGTTGGAATCCGTCACCTCCGGGCTTGCTCCCCCCCGAAGCAGCGCGATGGCTCCGTTTCCCCCGGATGGATAGAGGGAGAGGGTGTATCCCCCTGCACTGAAGGGAGAAACCCCCTGGCAGAGCCGGGCAAAATCCGCCTCCCCCACGGGAACCTTTTCATGGAGGAGGAGATACTCCTCCCCCCGGGGTTTCACGTGAAACATGCGGGCCAGAAAGGCCACATCCTCGGGCCCCACCGGAAGCCCCCGCCCCACCGCCTCAATATATCCCCGGCCGGGAAAATCCTTGAGATGATAGCCGAAGAGAACGAAATGGGCCATCTCGCTGGGCATGGCCATCCCCTGGCAGGTGCTGTGATAGAGCCCGGTGATGCCGGATGCGGCCACCGCATCCATGTGAGGAGTATGAGCCGCCTGAAGCGGGGTCTTTCCTCCGAACTCGGGAAACCCCCGATCCCCCAGACCATCGAGCACCACGAGAATAGCTCTCATAAGGTGTTTTCCTATACCCTTTCCGCCCAGGCTGCCTCGGGAAAAGCAGGAGAGAGAGGGGGCACGGAAAGATCCGGAAGATTCTGAAGATCCTCAACATCCTCAAGAAGCAGCTCCCGGAAAGCTCCCTCCCGATACGCCACCGGGGAGGCCCGCCCCTCTCGAAGGGCTGCGATAAAATCCCAAAGATGCCGCACCGGAGCGTGGATCTTCGTGGCAAACCGCCCTACCTCCTCGGGAGTATGGGCATCGCTTCCTCCGGTTCGGAGAGTGCCGAGAAGCCCCGCAGTCTCCAGGGCCTGCATGTTGTGATGAGGCTTGGTTCTTCCGTTATAGACCTCTATGCCGAAGGGCTCCTTCAGGCCGAAGAGGCTATCCCCCGCCCCTCGGCCGTTATCCCGGTAGGGATGGGCCGCCACCGCAAGCCCCTGCCGGGGGAGCAGAAGCTCCTGAAGCTCTGCGAAGGAGATGCGCCCCGGAGGAACCTCCTCCAGGCCAAAGGCGAGAAAATCCCCCTCCTCCGTAAGAATTTCCACCCCCGGAAGAACCAGAAAATCGTAGCGTCGGGTAAGCTCCTCCGCCCGCTCCAGAATGCCCAAACTTTCATGGTCCGTCACGCAGATCCCCGAAAGGCCCATCCGAACCCCCCGGCGAATGGCCTCCTCCACAGGGAGCACGCTATCCCCGGAGAACTCCGCCGTATGGAGATGCATATCGATGATCATTTCTCCCCATCCTTTTTAGCCAGATATCTTCCACCCGTTGAACCCTTGGCAACGCTCATGCGAAGGATTAGAGCATGGTATGTGTAAGAATTTTGCCTTTCCATTCTACCCCGGGGAAATACTTCGGGCAAGGAGAGGATCGTCAAGCTTCCGGGACATTTTTCCGCCTGTTCGGATATTTGGAACCATCGTATTTATGGGGAAGTAGATCAAGCACAGGCACTTCCCGGAGATTACCGTCATCCAGAATCACCAGAGCCTGGGGAGCATAATCGGTGATAAGCTCCCGGCACATGCCGCAGGGAGGAACAATATCCCCGGACTCCGTCACCGCCACAATACGCAGAATATCCGTATCCCCTGCAGTAGCCGCAACCCCAATGGACACGGACTCCGCACAGAGGGTAATACGCCCGCAGTTGGCTTCCACATGAACCCCCAGAAAAATATTCCCGCTCCGGGTGCGGGAGGCCGCTTCCGTGGAGTGCTTTCCCGGTACATAACGCTCCATGTGTTCGGCATTTCTGCCCGGAGCACCAGAAGCATTTTAAGAATTTCGGGGGTCACTTCGTGGGCAACTTCGGGGGCAACCCTTTTCGGTTACTCTCCCTCGTGAAGCTCCTCCAGCCATCGACTGATGGCGCTTCGGATCTCTTCACGAACCGTACGGGTCTGCTGGAGCTTCTCTTCCCAGGTTCCCTCAAAGCCCGCAGGATCATCAAAGGGCCAATGCAGCCGCTGGGTAAGCCCCGGAAAGATGGGGCATGTCATGGCGGCCTTGTCACAGACGGTAATCACATGGGTATAGAGTTTCCCCTGCTTGAACAGCTCGAAAACGCTCTGGGGGGTATTGCCGCTGATGTCGATACCCGCCTCTCTCATAACTTCCACAGCCAAGGGGTTCAGTGGAGCGGGCTCTAGCCCGGCACTCGCAACGGTAAAACTCTCCCCTCCAAGATGCTTCAAAAAGGCCTCCGCCATCTGACTACGGGCACTATTATGTTCACATATAAACAATACGCGCTTTTCCTTCATGAAAAGAACCTCCCTCGTGCCGAAGACAGACACTCTTTCCCCCAGCTCATGACAGTTATGAAAAACCTGCTTACGCCCTGGGGGGTGGCATGAACCTCCTCGAATTCCGCACAAAAATACGCTCTTTGCAGGGGAAAGGATCTTGGAAAACAAAAAAGATCTCTTTTGGTTCCCTACCTTTCGGCTCCCTACTTTTCTGAAAGAGTACCAGAGAAAGATCAGGATAAAAAGGCCTCTTCGTCTCTTTTTAGGAAAATGTTACAATGGTTCCTGTTTCCTATCCCATGTACGTGAAGGAGTTGTTGTTCATGAAAAAATTTGCTCGTCCCTTTGGTGCTTTTCTCTTTGCTCTCTTCGTTTCGGCCCTATTCCTGGGAAACCTGGCCCCCCTCGTGGAGGCAGCCCCTCCGATTCCTCCGGAGGTGAAGGACTTTACCCTCCGGTTCATGAAAGATTTCGGCAACGCCTCGCTCTCTCTTGCGGAACGCCTGGAGAGCACCGAGAATCCCGAAGAGATGGCCCGGGCTCTCACCGCCTATGCAGATGCGGTGGAACCCCTTGCGCAGGGAATGGTAGCTCTTCAGAAAAAGTACCCCGATTTCTTCGCAGACCTTGATGACGACGACGAAATGACGGATCCGGATATCCTCAAGGCGGAAGATGCCTTCGATAAAACCCAAGAGCGCATGGAACCCGCCATGATCAAGGTGTTCCATAATATTGAACATCCCAGCATCATGACTGCTCTGGAGCGCCTCGAAGAAGTTATGGCCATTATGGACGGAGGAGAACTCGACTAAGAGCCAGGCCGGAATCGAAAGAGCAGACTAGTGCATCATTCCTGCTTATATTGTGACTTCGGCTGAAATCCGGGAGCTGGAGCTTGTGTGTCCGGAGGCGCGAGCATAGTGGTCGGCGAGGGCTCCCTTTGCGTCGCGGAGAACCTCCTGGTGGCAGGCGGACGTGCCAGCAAGCC
>CAZIFL010000011.1:0-74480 GCA_964539095.1 uncultured Synergistaceae bacterium | reverse complement strand
CCATGGACGGCGCGTCTGGGGCGACGGTTCGGAGCAGCAAAGCAAGGGAGCGGTTCGACCACTTTCGGAGCCGAGGGGACACACAAGCGGAGGCTCCCATCCAAGGGCACACTATAACGTGGAACAGCCCACTAGACACAAGAGAGAAGAGAAAATTCCAAGCATGGCCCCAAAGGAGGTGGATCTCCCCATGCGGTTCAAGAGATGGTTTTTTCGCAAGGAAGGCTATACCCCTTTTAGAATTCCGTGGAAATCCCTGTTCTATCTCCTGCTGGTGCTTCTCCCCGGCATGGTGCTGGGGGGGCTCGCCCTCTCCTCCTTTGAGAAGGAGGAGAGCCTTCTGGAGAAACGTTTTCGGGAGACCCTCCATGCGGAGCTGGGGCTTCTCTCCCGGCGGGTATTTTCCTCTCTGGAAGAAGTGGAGAGGGAACTCTACGTAGAGATCCAGGGCCTCCCCCATCAGAGAGAAGAAGCGTTCTTCTCCCAATGGAGAGAGGAAAACCCCCTGGTGGATATCCCCTTTCTTCTGGATCATCGGCTGGCGCTGATGCTTCCCCGCCCTTCGGGAGAGGAGGAGCCCCGAATTCGGGCCTTTGCCTCCTGGGGGGAGTCCTTCTTTGAGGGGACCTCTTCGGGAAGGAATATCGAACGGGTGCTCACCGCCTGGAAGGAGAGTTTTGCCTCCTCGGAACCTTTAGAAGGATCTCCGGAACTACCGGAGGAAGCCACCCCCGTGAGGGATATGCCAGATACGGCACTCCCTCCGGCATCTCCTCCCAAGAGTGCCATGGCCCCCGCAGCGGTAAGCTCCTTCGCCCTCTCTCGCAAGGCAGCGCTCCCCCAGGAGGCAGCTCCGGCACCTTCCGAAGAGATGCTGCAAGGGCTGGAGCAGGATCTCACAAAAGAAGAGGTCCCTGAGGCGGGGAGCGATAAGGGAAAGGGGGAGAGGGAAGAGAACGTTCTCACTCTCTCCACGGGGTCGAAAGAAATCACGAAGGAGGCAAAACCGCTCTTCTTCCGCAAACCGCACCCCTTTCCCGAAGAGATTCAGGGAAAATCCTTCGGTCTTCTCCCCTACATGATGGATAACCGGCTTCTCTTTCTCTTCTGGGCCCGCCGGGGGGAGGAGATCGGGGGGTGCCTTCTTCGGGAGGATCTTCTCAAGGAGAGGCTGGGGAAAACTCTCTCCCAAAGCCTTGCCCCTTCCCAGGGAAACTACATTCTGGCCGTGCTGGATGAGCACGGAGAGCCTCTCTTTCCCCAGAACCTTTCTGAAAAAGAGAAAAATCCCCTCTTCGGAGGCTCCTCCTACGAGAGTATCCCCATGCCTCCCCTGCTCCCCTACTGGAGCTGCGCCGCCTTTCTGGCCCCCTCCCACAGCATGCTTCTCCAGGCGGAAGAGCAGCGCTTCCGGCATCTTCTGGTGATCGGCTCTCTGCTCTTCTCCCTTCTGGGAGGGACATTTCTCCTCTTTCGGGCTCTTCGGATGGAGATGCGCACCGCCGCCCAGAAGACCACCTTTGTGGCCAAGGTCTCTCACGAGCTGAAGACCCCCCTTACCTCCCTCCGGCTCTTCGGGGAGATGCTCCAGGAAGGGCGAGTCTCCGGGGAGGAGAAACGCCGCCGTTATCTGGGGCTCATGGTTTCGGAGATCGAACGCCTTACCCGGCTCATCGAAAACATTCTGGACTTTTCCCGACGCGAGCGGGGGCTCAAGGGCTATTCCTTTAGGGAGACAAATCTCTACGCTCTAGCAGAAGATGTTCTGGAGAGCCAGCGCCCCCGGCTGGAAGAACAGGGGTTTTCCCTCTCTCTGGAAGGGGAGAAAACCCTTTCGGTTCTGGCAGATCCGGAGGGAGTCGCCCAGATTCTGCTGAATCTCCTCACCAACGCCGAAAAGTATTCGGATACGCACAAAGAGGTTGTCGTACGCCTGGGGGAGGATGAACGGCGGGTGTGGATAGAGGTGATGGATCGGGGGGTCGGCATCGCTCCGAGAAATCGGGAGCGCATCTTTCAGGAGTTCTACCGTGTGGATGATTCTCTCACCTCCCGAGCCCAGGGGGCGGGGCTGGGGCTTTCCATCTCCCGCAACATCGCCCGGGATCACGGGGGGGATCTTGTGGTGCTTCCCCGAGAGGGGGGAGGAAGCATCTTTCGGCTTCTGCTCCCCCGAAGAGGAGAGAGACCATAGTTCTTGAGAGGAGGTTCTAATAGATGAACGAACATATTCTTATCGTGGAAGACGACCCCTCCATTCTCCTCGCTCTGGAGGATCTTCTGGAGGGGGAGGGATACCGGATCACCATAGCCCGGGACGGCCTTGAAGGGCTGGAGCTTTTCCGCAAAGAAGTTCCCGACATGGCGCTGCTGGACATCATGATGCCCCGCATGAGCGGCTACGATCTCTGCCGGGAGATCCGTAAAACCCACCCGCTGCTCCCCCTGCTGATCCTCACCGCCAAGGGGGAGGAGGTGGATAAGGTGCTGGGGCTGGAGCTGGGGGCGGATGATTACATGGTAAAGCCCTTCGGCACCCGGGAACTTCTGGCCCGGATACGCTCCGCCCTGCGCCGCCGCCGAGCCATGGAGGAGGTGCAGCTTCGAAAGAACGAGGAGGATCCTCCGGAGGAAGAAGTTTTTCTCTTCGGGGAGTGCCGTATTGATGCGGGAGCCATGGAGGGCATCCGGGGGGAGAACAGCTTCTCCCTCACCGAAAAGGAGATCGCCATTCTGCGGCTTCTGGGGGAGCATCCGGGAAAGGTGGTGGATCGGGGGGATATGCTGGATCTGCTCTGGGGGGTCTCCGAGGATGTCACCACCCGTACGGTGGATCAGCACATCCTGCGGCTCCGGAAAAAGATCGAAGAGGATCCCGCCCATCCGAAGCATATTCTCACCATGTACGGCAGAGGGTATAAATACGTGCCGTAAAAACACGTGACTCGTTTGCAAGGAGGTTTACCGTTGTGATACTGCGCATTCTTTCTTTTCTCGGGGTCCTCGCAGGAGGGCTCTATGCCACCTTTCTAGTGGGGGGATTTCTGCTTCGGGACACTCTTATCTTTCACCCCCCCGCAGCTTCCTACGAAAAGGACGCCTTCGTGCGGACTCTTACCGCCCGGGACGGCACCGAACTAGCCCTCTACGCCCATCCCGCAAAAGATCCCCAGGCCCCTTCGATCCTCTACTTTCACGGCAACGCCGAGGATACGGGGTATCTGCGTTTTCTCTTCGAGAATATCGCCGCCCGGGGATATGGGGTCTATGCTCTGGATTACCGGGGATACGGCCTCAGCCAGGGACGCCCCACCACGGAGAACATCTGTGAAGATGCCCGCACCGCCTGGAACTATCTGGTGGAAGAGGAGGGGCTCGCACCTTCTCACATGGTCCTCTACGGGCGTTCCATCGGCACCGGGCCAGCCCTCTTCCTCGCCCGGGAATATGCTCTGGGAGGGGTCATTGTAGAAGGGGCCTTTCTCTCGGTCTTCCGGGCACTTACCCAGATCCGGCTTCATCCTCAGGATCCTCTGCCCAACATAGAGAACATCAAACATCTCTCCTCTCCCCTCCTGGTGATCCACGGCACCCGGGATGGGGTTGTCCCCTGGTGGCAGGGAAAGAAGCTTTTCGAAGCCGCCAGGGTTCCCAAAGAGCACTATTGGGTAAAGGGGGCGGGGCATAATAATCTTCTCTACGTAGGGGGGAAAGAATATTACGAGAGGATTGATGCCTTTTTGCAGGGGCTCTCTCGGGATTCTTCCGAGGGTTCTCCCCAAGGCTCCCCCGAGTGAGCCTCCCGGGGCCCTGCACCCTCTACCCCGGGGAGCCACTCTTTAGGGGCTCTCTGGTGGTGCGGAAAAACCGCTTTGTGGTGACCTGCCGGATGGAGGAGACCCTGGTGGATGTGCATCTGCCGAACCCCGGACGGCTCTGGGAGATTCTCTACCCCGGCACGAAGCTCTATCTCATGGCCTCGAAAAAGGGGAAGCTTCCCTACCGGATCATCGGGGCGGAGACCCCCCGAGGGCCGGTGATGCTGGATACGGTGCGGGCTAACCACGTGGGGGCCTTTCTTCTGGAGCACCGACTGATTCCGGGGCTTGAGGAGTGGACTCTCACAGGAAGAGAGGTGACCTTCGGCTCCAGCCGGTTCGACTTTCTTCTTCGCCGGGGGAGAGAAAGGCTGCTGCTGGAGCTGAAAAGCTGCACCCTCTTTCACGAGGGAGGGGCCATGTTCCCGGATGCCCCCACGGAACGGGGGGCCCGTCATGTGAGGGAACTTGTCACCCTTTCGAAGGAACCGGATCTTCGAGGGGGGGTACTCTTTCTGGTGCAGAGTCCGGAGAGTAAGGTCTTTCTGCCGGACTACCACACGGATCCCGCCTTTGCAGAGGCCCTCTACGAGGCCCGGAAAGATCTCTGGATAGGGGCTCAAGGCATGGGGTGGCACCGAGATTTCTCCCTGGCCTCCCTTTCGGAGCCTTTGAAAATCCCCTGGGAAATCCTCCCCCAAGAAAACGCTGATGGAGGGTGCTATCTGGTGCTCTTCTCTCTTCCGGAGTCCCTGCATATTCCCACGGGATCCCTGGGGAACCTTTTCTTTCCCCAGGGGTACTACCTTTACGTGGGCTCCGCCACCTCGGGGCTTACAGCACGGATGCACCGGCACCTTCGGAAGCGCAAAAACCTCCACTGGCACGTGGATTACTTCAGCCAGCACGCCAAGGCCCTTCGGGGGATCCCGCTACGCAGCTCCACCCCCTGCGAAACCACCCTGGCGGAAGAGGTGGCCTCCCTGGCCTCCTGGGAGATTCCGGGGTTCGGCGCTTCGGACTCTCCCCTATCATCGCATCTTTTTGGTTTCTCCTCCAATCCTCTCCACCTGCGGGAATTCGTTACGTTACTTCTGCATCATCGGATGAAGAAGATGCTCTCTCCATCTCAGGCGCAGTAACCCCTCCGCAGAGCCCTTGCCGCCAGGGGCAGGAGGGGCATTTTTCCGGTATTCCCTCAAAGGGGCCTTCCTCCCCCTGCCGGGCAGCCGCTCTAAGGTCTCTCTCCATCTCCTCCCAGGAGGGGGGGGGAGATACGGGGTGCTCCTCCCCCGAGGAGAGCATCAGGAGCTTGAGCGAGAGGGCATGTTCCGGATAGATCCGGTGTATCCCCCAGGCGTAGAACCGGAGCTGTTCTTCGTATATCTCAGGAGGAACCCCTCCGAACTGCCCGGTTTTGTAGTCCCAGATGGGAAGCATGTTTTCCTCTTGCGCCCAGGCATCAATGGTTCCCGTTATCTGCGGACCTTGAGGAAGATTGATCCGGAAGGAGGATTCCCGGCGGAGCTTCCTCTCCCGCACGAGGCGGCGCAGCTCCTCTCCCTCGGCAGAGTCTTCCAGGTTGAGAAGCCACGTGCGGGCTCTCTCCCGGGCGGCTTCGTCCCGATAGATCCGGCGATACTCCAGCGGAAGCCCGAGAGGAAGCCGCTCCTCTCCCGGGGGAGCAAGAAGGCGATTGAGATCTGTGCTCTCGAAGTTCCATCCCTTGAGCACCCAGTGCACCAGGCTCCCCAGATCCGCCCCTCCGGGCTCGGCAGAGAAATCCCCCAACACGTTCCAGAAGAGTTCCCCCCCCTGGCGGTAGCGGATTCGCCACGCCCGAGGACAGTAGCGAAGCAGGGCGTAGGAGGTGGCGCTCAACTGGGCCAGCCCCTTCTGCTCTCGGGTGGGAAGATGCAGGGCCTTGTCAAGAGCCAGCGCCTTCCTCTGTTCTTTGGCGGGAAGGGAAGAAGCATCTTCCCCCGGGGAGGGCTTTTTCTGGAAATCTGGAGAATCTGGAAAATTTGAAGAATCCCGAGAATCTGCGGGAGTTTTCATCTCCTCCGAAGAGGGGCTCTCTCCAAAGACCCCCTTGGGAAAGGCCCAGGGGAGATACCATGCGAGATAGCTTGAGGATGAGAAGCCAAGCTCCCCGCCTTCCTTCCGCTTACAGGGGAGACCACAGAACACTAAAGCATCCTGCGCTCGGGTGATCCCCACGTAGAGGAGCCGCTGACGCTCCTCCTGCGTGGCCCGGGCCTCCAGCAGGGCCGCCACGGTTCGGGAGGGGGGCTTTTCCTCCTCCTCCCAGGGATCGGGATAGCCGCTGGGGGAGGCTCCGAAGAGGAGATTCGCCTCAAGAGGGTTCGAGCGGTTCCCCCAAATGCTCTGCTCCAGCCCGAAGAGGGCCACCACGGGAAATTCCAGCCCCTTGGAGGCGTGGATGGTCATAATGCGCACCGCATCCTCCTCATCTCCCCAGGGCTGAGCCTCCTCCTGCCGGGTGGGCTTTCCTGCGGTACTCTGCTCCAGCCAGGCGGCACACCCCAGAAGATCCGGGCCAAAGGCCTTTTCGTACTCCCCCGCCAGCTCTGCCCCAAGACGCAGATTCACCGCTCCCCGCTTACGCAGATAGGGGGAGAGCTTCCGAAGCCCCCCGGGAAGGTTCACGAGGTTGATAAGGGCTTTCCGGGGCCCCTCGAAGAAGGCCCGACGCCGCTCCAGATCCATCCACACCGCCACCTGGGGGTGCTCCCGCTCCAGAAGGGCGGCGAGGGAAATTTTCCTAAGACGTTTCTCGTGGCAGAGGCACTCCAGAAGATGCCGCACCTGCTCCAAAGAAAGAGGCGAGAAGGGGGAGGAGAGAAAGCCAGCCAGGGCGAGATCGTTGGCGGGATCCGCCAGGGCGTTGAGCCAGGCCACCGCATCCAGAATCTCCCCCCGGGAAAAATACTCCTGACTCTTCTCCAACCGCACGGGAATATCCAGCTCCCCCAGAGCCGTCTCCAGGGCCACATACCCGGTGCGGCTCGGCAGGAGTACCGCCATATCCCGGAAGGTACAAGGGCGGGAACAGTTCTGTTCCTTATCCCAGATGGGAGTTCCCCGGAAGGAGAGAAAGAGTTCCCCCAACCGCCGAGCCAATATCTGCCGCCGCTCCTCCGTGAGAAGAAGTTTGCCCTTCTCTCCCAGGGCTCCCTCCTCGAAAAGATGGGTCACCGGAGGAAGTTCCGGGGCCTTCTCCCGCTCCTCCAGAAGATACGCCCCTTGAGAATCTTTGGGGGTGCGAAGTTTCTCGTAGGGGAGAGAGAGCATCTCTCCCAGCCCATCTTTCCAGAGGGTGCCGAAAAAGCCGTTGATATGCGAGAGCAGAGCCTCCCGGCTCCGGAAGCTTTCATCCAACTGGATGTACCGCCCCGCCCCCCCCCCTTCCCGAGCTTTTTTCACGTAGAAGGCAAAGATCTGGGGATCCGCATGGCGGAAGCGGTAGATGGACTGTTTCACATCCCCCACCAGAAAGAGGCTTACGGGGTGATCCTCCCGGTTCTTCGCCACAATATGAGAGATGAGGGCATCCTGGAGAGGGTCCGTATCCTGAAATTCATCCACCAGCACCGCTCGGAATCCCATTCCGCCGGAAGGGTGCAGCTCCACCCCCCGGCGAGCCCAGGCGATGAGGTCATCGAAGGTGAAAAGCCCCTCCCGCCCCCGGTAAACCTCCCAACAGAGCCACCCCAAAAGACCAAACCGGAGGAGCGTCCCCCGAAGCTCCCCATCGGAGCTCCTTCGGGCAGGATAGCAGGAGAGTTCCCCCAGGATTTTGTCCTCCTTCTCCCGGGAATCTCGCCACTTCACGGGGGATACTCCGAACTTCTCCTGAAAGGTGGCGGAAAAGGCCTTCCAGTTCTTTTCGTTTCCGGAGCTTCCCGAGAAGAGTTCCAGAAGGGCGAGAAAAAAGACCGCCACCGTCTCATCCTCGGGCACTGCGGGCCAGGCTTCCCGAAACTCTCGCAGCTTTGCGGCGGTTTTATTCTTTGCCTCCAGTGGGCCCAGATGGTGCAAAAGGTCAAGAATGGTCGCCCCTTCCTTACGCCATCTCTCGAAGGTGCGGGCCTCGAAATCCCGGTAGAGGGGATCCTCCCAGGCTTTTTCCGGGGAGAGCATGAGCTGCTTCAGATCCTCCACGGTCTTCCCCCGGCTTTTCCAGAGATCCCCCAGAGCCTTGCACCACCCCGCCACATCTCGGGGGGCGAAACGGTTCAGCACCTCCACGGCCCGGGAATCTCGAAGGGTCGAAAGAAGTTCCTCGAAATTCCCCCCCTCGCCGGAGGCGCCTCCGGAAACCCCACGGGAAGGAAGAAAGGAACGAAACCATGCTGCATCAAGAAAGTCCAGCGCCCGGGTAAAGGCATTCCAGAAGGCGCTCTCTTCGGGAGGGGAGAGCACCCGTCCCCCAGGGGGAATATCCAGATAGAACCCCGCCTCCCGCACCAGGGAGGAAGCATAGCTGTGAATGGTGGTGATCCGAGCCTCCTCAATACGGGAAGCCCCCTCCAGAAGGCGTTTTTTCGCCTCCGGGGCGTCCTCGGGGCAGTGCTCCCCCCATTCCTTCAAGGTAGCCCCGATACGCTGGCGCATCTCCAGGGCGGCCTTCTCCGTAAAGGTGAGGGTGAGGATCTCGGAAAATGCCGCCCCTCCCGTGGCCACCAGCCAGGCGAAACGCCACGCCAGAGTACGGGTCTTGCCGGTCCCCGCTCCGGCGCTCACCACCACCAGAGATTCCCGGGCGGTCACCGCCTCTCTCTGGGGGGGGCGAGCCTTTTCGCGATCCAGAAAGAACAGCGCCTGAGCATCAGTCATGAGAAAAACCCTCCTTGCGGGGAAAACCGCTGCAAAGCAGGAAACAGGACGTGGAAAGCAACACGCGCATGATGTCACCCTCACTCCTGGGAATCATGATCCTGCTCCTCGTCATCGTTCTCGTCCTTCCAATACACCTCTTCACGGCGGCAGAGGGTTCGGTAGGGGCAGGAAGAACAGCTTTTGCTCTCGTAGATGGGAGGATAGCTCCCCTCTGTAAGAGATCGTCCCCAGGCATCCAGAACCATGCGGGCCTCCTCCATCTGCTCCTCCGGAGGGGGGATTTTCCGACTTCCCTTCTTTGGGGGGGGCAGATAGAGATCCCCCACTTCCGCATCTCCCCGGAGAACCATGGTGCGATCCCGAAGGCCGAAGTAGAGCCACCCCTTGAGGGGTAGCCCCTCCTCCTGAAGGGCCAGAGCGTAGGCCCCGAGCTGGAGGGAGTTTTTGTACCGCTCCCCCTTGCCGAGCTTGTAATCCACCAGCACCACCCCACCCCCCTGAAGAACGTCCAGCCGATCCACCCGGCCGTAGAAGGGGATCTTCCAGGTGGGTTCCTGAAAGACCACATCCCGCTCCACCTCCCGGCGGGCGAGAAGATCCCCCAAACGCTCCTCCACCTCCTCCAGCACCCGAACTCCCCGGTAGGTCTGATACCGAAGCAGGGCCTCCTGCCGCCGGAGAGGACCCAAAAGCTCGGGGTATTTTTCCTTCACCAGGGACTCCCAGATTTGGAGAAAGCGCTCCTCCGAGCACGGTTTCCCCCCGGAGGAGAAGAGCTCTTCCCAGAGGGCGTGCACCAGGTTCCCCGCCTTTAGGGGGTCATACTCGAAGACCCCTGCGGGAGCCTCCAGAAACCTCTCCGCATGGTAGCGAAAGGGACAGTCCTTAAAGGCATCCATACGGGAGATGCCCCCCTCTCCCTTCGGAGGATTATGAAAACGCCGGAGGGGAAGCTCTCGCGCTCCCCCGGGAAGATCCCGGGAAATTTCCACCTCCGGGAAGTGCCACTCTGAAGAAAGGGGGAGAAGATCCCCGAGAGGACGTTGCAGAGGGGGGAGAGGCTCCTCCATCCAGGGGGATTCCCCGGATACCGCAGCGGCGAGAAAGGGGGATTCCCCCAGAGGGCGCCCCCGGGAATCCTGCAAGGGGGAGCAGCAGAGCACCCCCTCGGAGGCGGTGGCAAGAATGCGCCGGAAGAGGGCGTTCCGGGCGGTGCGGCGCTCCGAGGAGAGGGGGAGATGCGCCGGGGGGAGTTCAGGATTCTCCAGAGCCTCCAGAGAGACCCGCTCCTGATCCGAAAGAAAGGGAGCCTCTCCGGAGGGGCCAGGCCATCGGGAGGGAATTACCCCAAGCCAGCAGAGATAGTCACATGCAAAGAGGATGGGAGGAGAATCTCGAAAGAGGGGCATGCTCTTCTGAAGAGCCGAAGGGGGGAACAGAGATGTCTCCTCCGCCCAGATCTCCAGAAAACGCACCGCCTCCCCTCCCTTAAGGCTCTCCTGAGCAGCCTCTCCCACATCGGGAACCAGCTCTCGGTAGAAGAGGAGCTTTCGCTCCAGCTCCTGAAGAATGCCCGAGGTGGTACGCACCAGAAAATCAAGATCCTCCGCATGCTCCGCCCCTTCATGCCCCTTTTGGGCGATCTTTAAGGTTTTGGCAAAGAAATCCCAGGTCTTTTCGAGAATTGCCTCCGGGGGAGCACCCCGAAGAAGAAACGTGCCATAGGAGGCCATCCCTTTCCAGAGTTCTTTCAGGTCGGGATCTTTCAGATCTGCGAAAAAATTACTCCATGCGGTTTCTCCCCGAGGGAGCTGCTGCAAGGCTCGGGAGAGGGGGAAGGCTTTGCCTCCGAAGAAGAGGTGTCCCAGGAGCCTGGCAGTCTCCTCCCCGGGCCAGTCCTCCAGGGCGAGAGAGAGCATGCGCCGGAAGATTCCCCAGAGAGGGGTGTTGCCCAGAGGGAGGGGATCCATAACGCTGTAGGGGAGACGGTACTTCCCAAGGGCCTCTTCCAGAGAGGGAATCTCCTCCTCTGGGGCCACCAAGGCGATATTCTCCCAGGAGGGAAAGGGGATCTCCCTCTCTCCGAAGTACCCCTTTTGCAGAGACCAGAGGGCAAGCTCCCGGGCGAGAAGCTCCGCAGTCATCCCGGCATCGCCTCCGGAGAGGCGGTAGAGCTTTCCCGGCAGGGAGGAGGAAGAAGGCGACGAAGGCAAAACCGAAGCCATGCGGAGCTGATCCCCCGCAGCATAACACCCCTGCCGGGTTTGGGAATTCCAGGGGGAGAGCCCCGCCGAGGGAACCCAGAGCTGCACCTCCCCCCCCAGGGCGATAAGCTCCCGCACCAGCCGAAGCTGCCCCGAGGCGAAGGAGAGAAATCCCACCAGCACCAGGGGATTTTTACGAAAGAGCGGCGTGAGTATCTCCCGAGCCTCAGGACGCCGGAGAAGATCCGCACCCAGGGAAGCTATCTGGGCACTGTCCGCCAGGCGGTGCTCCTCCAGATAGCTTTCGTAGGCTCCGAGAAGCCAGCAGAACCAGCTCTGGGGATCCCTACTGCCCTCCTCCCCCTGGCGGGTACAGACCTCTTTGGGGGTACAGGAGGAGCACCCCCAAAGGGCCCGGAGATGCCCAGAGGTGACATCCTCCCGAAGCATCTCCCGAAGGATCCCCCCGCAGATCCGTACAAAGGAGGGGTGTTGCATCCCTCGGGGGAGGGCTCCCTCGGGGGCTTGAGCGCAAAGACGGCTCCAAAGATGCCGAAGAATGATCCAGTGATCCGGAGGGTCGATCTGACGGCGCAGAGCCACCCGGAGTCCCCCCTCCTCCAGCCGCTCCGCCAGAAAGCGCACCAATCCACTCCAGGTAAGGATGGAGCGGGAGGAACCCCAAAAGGCCTCTCCCCGAAGCTCCTCCACAAGATAGGGACGCTCCTTTCCCGAAGGAACCAGAAAGAGAGCCTCTCTCTCCCGAAGAGAGCGAAAGGCAGGGTCCTCCCATATCTCACCTACCCGTACATAGGAATGCAGCGTAACCCCCATCGCTATCTCCTTTCGCCTTTTCCAAAAGTTTTTCGAAGGTTTTTCTTCGAGACTCTTACGATTACATGCTCTCTGATCCGCTATCTACACAGAAGTCCTCTGGATCTGTCGAAAACCAGCTTCATTGTAACGGAGGAAAACTTTTTCCGAAAGAAAAAGGCCTCCTCTCTCCCTTTTTTTAGGATCCAAGGAGTGGCAAAAAACACGGCGCGAACAAACAATTCCGACACTTTCTTGTCATGCGACGCGAGAGGTGCTATAATTTCCGGCAGTAGAGATTTTTGCCCTTGTCCATGTTTTTTTTCACGACACTCTTCTCTTTGGCTATCTTTTCCTTGGTGGCACTACAAAACAGCGGCTCTCGGGCCTTTCCCTATCGGGAAGGAAAGATCCTCCTAGCTCCAGAAACCTTTCTGGAGTTCCTGGGGGAACCGCAAAACAATCTCTCAAAATTAAAAATATTACCTGTAGAAGGAGGTGGAAATCATGATCCGTCATATTTCTGTTCTCGGTGCCGGCAATGCCGGTCAGGCCCTTGCAGCATATCTCGCTGGAAAGGGACTTGCGGTTACTCTGTATAACCGTCACGCGGAACGGCTGAAGCATATCCGTAACAGAACCCTCCAGGTGGTGGATGCGGAGGAAAAGCGATCTGCGGTAACTCTTGAAAAGGTCACCACCCGCTTGGATGAGGCTCTGGAAAAAGCGGCCATTATCTTTATCAGCACCACCAGCCTCGCTCACGGAGATCTTGCCCGGAACGTGGCAGTGCACCTGAAACCTCATCAGAAGATCCTGCTACACCCCTGCCGAAGCGGTGGAGCCTTCGAATTTTGCCGTATTCTTCGAGAGACATCCTTCAAACGAAACCCCGTGGCGGAGCTGGAGACAACCCTCTTCGCCTCCCGGCTGGACGAAGAGGGAGCCATTCATATCTACGGCACGAAACGGGAGGTACATCTAGCAAGCCTTCCCGCCCGGGAAACCGGGGAATGTTTGGGAGAGCTGCTTCCCCATATCCCGAACCTTCTGAAGGCACCTTCGGTGCTCTACACAAGCCTAAGCAACTACGGTGCCATGCTGCATCCCGTCCCCCTTCTCTTTTCCGCCAGCAAAGTGGAAAACGGGAAATTTCCCCATCGTCACTATCTCGACGGATTCAGCCCCTCCGTGGCGGATTTGGTGGAACGCATGGATAACGAACGAATCTCCATCGGGCATGCCTACGGACTCCACCTGCTCCCCCTCAAGCATTGGATCGCATCGGCCTATGACGTAGAGGGGAGTACGCTTCACGAAATTATCCACAAGGTTCCGGCGTACCAGAAGATCGGCGGCCCGTGCACCCTCCGACACAGGTATATCATGGAAGATGTGGCCACCGGGCTGGTGCCCATGATCGGCTTCGCCCGAGTGGTGGGAGTTCCTACCCCCATAATGGACTGCATGGTAACCAACACCAATCTGCTTTTGAAAGAAAACTTCCATCTCCGCTCACGAAGCTTGGAGACCATGGGGCTTCAGGGAATGGGACGGGATGAAATTATTCAGGTTTCACTCTACGGGGAGGTGCTGCAAACATGGATACGAGGAAATGCCGCATACTCGGAGCGTGCCTTGGAAACTGTGTTCATACCGCAGGAGTTCTGAACTTTCTCCGCCTAGCCCGTCAGGTGGGATACGAAGTCTCTTTCACCGGTCCCGCCACGGCTCCCGAAAAGGTGGCGGCCCTGGCGGTGGAGTGGAAAGCCGACTGGGTGGCCCTTTCATACCGCCTTACTCCCGAGGTGGGAAAACATCTCTTTCTGGAAACCGCTCAGGAGCTTCGCAAGGCGGGGATAAACCCGGTACTTACCGCAGCGGGGACGGTCCCAGTGGCGCAAGCTGCAAAGGAGACGGGGCTCTTTCAAAAAGTTTTCGCCACCGAAGGGGCTTCGGAGGTCATGGCCTGGCTTCGGGGAGATCCCGAAGAGATGGGGCCTCGCAAATATCCTGACGATCTGATTTCCCGGGTAGATCAATCCGCCCCCTATCCCATTCTGCGCCATCATTTAGGGCTTCCCTCCCTGGAAAAAACCCGGGAAGCCGCCCGGGAGATCGCCCTGGCAGAAGTGCTGGACGTGCTCTCTCTGGCTCCGGATCAGAACGGACAGCAGTATTTATTCGATCCCTCCAAGATGGACCCCACCTTGAACGGCGCGGGGGGGTGCCCCTTTCGTACTCCCGGGGATTTGCAAAGCCTCTACGAGGCCACTCGGTGCGGCAACTTTCCCCTGCTACGCTGCTATGCCGGAACTACCCGGCTTCTGGAATACGCTTCGCTACTGCGGCGCACCCTGAACAACGCCTGGGCCGCTATTCCCATATCCTGGTACAGCTCCCTAGACGGCCGTTCCCCCCGCCTCCCGGAGCAATCCATTCCGGAGAATTTCGCCGCCATGCGGTGGCATGCCCAACAAGGGATCCCCCTGGAAATCAACGAACCCCATCAATGGGGACTTCGGGGGGCTCACGACGCTCTCTTCGTGGCCGCCGGGATTTTTTCGGCTCGTACCGCCAAGGCTCTGGGGATCCGTACCTATGTGGCCCAGATGATGCTGAACACTCCGGGTAACGTCTCCCCCCGGCAGGATGTGGCGAAGATGCTCGCCTACCGAGAACTGTTGGAAGAGCTAGAATCTCCGGATTTTCGGGTGCTTGTAGAGGTACGGCCGGGGCTTTTGGGTATGCCCTCGGATCTCTACCGGGCCAAGGGACAACTCGCCCATGCCACCGCCCTGGGAATGCAGCTCTCCCCAGATATTCTTCACGTGGTGGCCTACTGTGAGGCGGAGTATGCCGCCGGAGCAAAGGAAATTATCGAAAGCTGTCGCATAGCCAAGCAAGTGATGGAAAACTGCCTTCTCGGAGATGCCTCCTACGGGGAGGATCAGAGGGTGCTTCTCCGAAAGGAGCAACTTCTCAAGGAAGCCCGGCTTCTCCTTATGGCAGTGGCCTCCTGCGCTCCTCCAGAGGCCGCAGACCCCTTCGGAGATCCTTATACCTACGTGAACGCCATCCAACGGGGGATTCTGGACGCTCCGGGACTTCAAAACGGAGTGGCCCGGGGAGAGATTCTCACGGATATCCGTGACGGGGCCTGCGTAGTTTTGGGAGAGCGGGGAGAGATTCTTACGGAGGAGGAACGACTACTCCGGCTTCTGGGAAAAGAAGCGATAGAGCAGATCTTCACCCTGGCAGATGAAGAAGATCGTAAGGAGCGGATCGGATAGCCGGATCGCTTTTCCGGCGGAAAAGCAAGGAAGATCTACAGAAAAATCCGGGGCTTCGGAGAAAAACCTCCGAGACCCCGGATTTTGTGCCTTTGTTACCTCGTAACACTTCTACCCTCGGTTACTCCACATAGCTGTTGACTATCTTCTGAACCTCTCCGGACTGCTCCAACTCTTCGAAAGCAGTGCGGAATTTTGCGATAAAGTCATCCTTGTAGGGATAGCGATCGCCTCCCTCGTTCGTAAAGGCAAGATATCCCGCCTCGGAACTGAGGAGAGCTACTACCCGCACCTCCGGGACGTTGGTCCCCGAGGCCCGCATCTCCGCCACGGTGGAGAGTATGGCCAGACGGTCGTTCACGTAGGCGTCAATACGACCGTGAGCGAGCTTGAGAATGGCGGTTCTGTTATCCGCAGACTCATCGTACACAAAGATTCCCTTGTCCTTCCAGGGGTCCATAAAGATAAAGCCTGCATTGGATCCGACTCTCATGTCCTTAAAATCCTCGGGCCAGGCGGCATCTACCTCGATAGGACTATCCCCACGCACCACCACCACAAGCTCTTCATCCAGCATCTTGATGGCATAATCCAGAAAGGGGCGCTCTTCGGGCCTGTAGTAGGGGGGGAAGAGGGCAAACCCTTCACCGGTCTGCATATAGTTCAGACCTCGCCGCCAGGGGACGGGCTCTATGGTTACTGCATAATCCGGCATCTTCTCCGCCACCGCCCGGACGATATCGGTATAGATTCCCGCGGCCTCCTTCTTTTCCATGTAGGCATAGGGGGAATACGCATCGTCACAGTAGAGAGTTACCTCCGTAGGCTGTGCCAGAAGCTGGCAGGGAAAGATCAGTAAGGCAAAAAGAACGACTACCACTCGTTTCATATCTATACATCCTCTCATGAAGTATACACACAGAGTGCCTTAGAGCAACCAGAAACACCCGACACACTCCCATCATCAGTGGATAGGGGAAAGCTACCACAGACACACGCTTTCACACACATTTCTCTACTGACGTCTCTGATTCCAAGGTTTCACCTTCGCCAACCAGACACAAACAGTGAACCATGCATCACAATTTTTTACCATCCACCACCGCCGCCACCACCGCCACCGCCGCCGGAGGAACCGCCACCGCCGGAGCCAGAGCTGGAGCCCGGAGCAGTGGAAGCCGAGGCGATGGAGCTGGAAACTGCGGAGGTCACCGAGGTGATCCCCGATCCGGTGTAGAAGGCCGCGAGATTCGCTCCTTGATACCAGGTGGGCTCGTAGCCTCTTTCCGCCAGCACCTTTTCGAAGCGGTTTGCCCAGGTATGCACCACATCCAGGGCAAAGGCGTAGGGAAGAAGAGCCTCGAAGACTTCCGGGGTCTCTTCCGGAGGGTTAAACCGCTCCAGCCGGTGCCGTTCTGCGGTGTGCATGTACATCACCAGGCCCTCCGCCTCCGCAAGGACCTCATTCCCCTTGGGGCTTCGGATGGTCATAAGTTCCCGGAAAAGCACCACCCCCGCCGCCACCAGCAGAGAGGTGAAGGGGACCATGAGAAGCCCCGCATCAAAGACGAGAAAAAGCCCTCCGAGAAAGAGAAGCCCCAGCAGGGCAGGAATCACACTCTTGAAAAGTTTTTTGAAAAATCCCTCCTCCCCCCTGAGGCGAAGCAGGGATTTGAAGAGCAGAAAACCCACCAGGGTGAAGGCCACGGAAAGGACCGCCCCCAGCACCGCCAGCTCCTCCTTCTGCCCCCAGGCGATGAGTAGCCAGAAGGGGATGGGAACCAGAAGCCCAAGAATCCAGAGAAGGGAGTTTTTGGAGAAGAGATCCCTTCCGTCGTTTTTATAGCGTTTTTCAAGCTTTTTCCGAGCCTTCTCCAGGAGTTCATGATTTTCCTGGCGCAAGAAAAGGTCGTTTTTCCCTGCGGGGAAAAGGGCCGTCAGAAGAGACTGCTCCTCCCTGGAAGGAGACGCCGGGGCCTGGCGTTTCTGAAGAAGGTAGATCTTCCCCAGAAAACGGGAGGAGAGGGAGGCAAGCCCTCCGAGGAGGCCGGAACCCACCCCCTGATACTCCAGAAATTCCTCGGGGGTCATCTCTCGAATCACCAGATGCCCCTTCACCGCAAGGTTTAAAATCTCTGCGGCAAAGCAGCTTTTATCCATCCCCATTCTTCGGATATAACGCAAAAATCCCGGACTCTTCCCCCCGGGAGGAGCGAAGAGAGGAATCACCGTGGGCATGGGGGGATCCTTTCCCCACCGAAGCCAGAGAAGGGTATAGACCAGCAGAAGAGCGAGAGGAGCCCCGAGAAACAAAAGGGGGGTATATCTCTCCACAAGCCGAACCTGCCAGGGTATGGGTGGAGGTGTCACAATCCCCTTGGGCCAGGTGTAAACCACAGTAAGTCCCTGCCGTGGGGCGAGAGCGATAGTGCTCTCCACCACATCCCCCGGAAGAATCCGGGCACGCTTTCCCTTCTCGCCCTGGTACCCCGTATAGAACTCCACCGAGGTAAAGGGAGTCTCGTCGGGGAGGGAGAGGGAGAATCGGGCCTTTTCAATGGCAAAAGCCCAGCCGTTGCCGGTGACGTTCCAGTAGAGTTCGTCATGATTATCGAAGAACCCCACCTGCCCCGTGGTGAGGTACTCCAGGGTGTAGGTGTGTTCCCCCCGGGGGGCCATGCTATCGGGATCCCCTAGATAGACCCGCACCCCGTTGGAGAGCGACTCCGTTTTGTAGGGAACCTTCTTGCCATCCAGAAGGGCGCTCTTCACGGAAAAACCCACCCGCACAGAGGCGCCGGAAGCGCTCTGGTAGAGAGTGGGAAAATCCCGGTAGATCCCCCGTCGGATCTCCTGCCCCTCCACGTTCACACGAATATCCTCCCGCACGAGAAGAGAGGAATCCTCCCGCACCGTGGCATGGGAGGAAAAGAGAAGAATCCGCTCCTGGGCTCCTGCAGCGAAGGGGAGAAGAAGGAATACCCCAAGAACCCATAACAGCCTTAAACGTCTCATATGCGCGCCCCCGGAAACCCTAAAAGGCAACCTTGGGATTGCTCCGCTCTTCTTCCTCCGCCTCGAAGTAGGCCGCCTTTTGATAGCCGAACTGCCGGGCCACCAGTACTGCGGGGAAGGTGGCGATGGCAATGTTATAATCCCGGGCCGAGCCGTTGTAGTACCGCCTCGACATCTGGATATCGTTCTCCAGGGAGCTTAATTCCTGCTGGAGATGCAGAAAGTTCTCGTTCGCCTTGAGATCCGGATAGTTCTCCGCCACCGCAAAGAGGGTTTTCAGAGCCCCGGAAAGCATATTCTCCGACGCTACGCGATCCTCCACCGAGGTAGCCTGGCCGATGGAAGAGCGGGCCTCGGTGATCTTGAGAAACACCTCTTTTTCATGGGTAGCATAACCCTTCACGGTCTCCACCAGATTGGGCACCAGATCAAAACGCCGCTTCAGCTGCACATCCATACCGCTCCAGGCTTCGTTCTTGAGGTTGTCCATCTTGATAAGTTTGTTGTAGATACCAATACCCCAGAGAACTACCACCGCCGCCACACCTAAAAGCACATAAAGCACCATCATTTGCATTTCCCTCCTTCATGTTCGCATATTCAAAAAATGAAAATACGTTACGCCCTCGTATTGTACCAGAAAGAAAAGCCCCCGACAGGCCCGAAAGGCCCGCGGAGGCTTAAGAAAAAGGAGAAAAACTCTTCTGTCATGTGGTCTTTGTTTTTAGTTTTTCGGAGAATCTCCTCCGGAGGAACCTTCCGGAGGATAGGACAAGGTTTTCCGAAGGCCCTTTATCCGGTCTTTCGGGAAATCCGGAAAGGGAAGTTCTTTTTCATGCCGCCAGCGCTCCACCTCGGATTCGATCTCCTTCCGTCTCTCGGGATCCGGCCCATCGTCCCGAGTGATATAGCTCGTATGGGAGGGGAAGGCAAAACCCGCTCCGGACTCCTTCACAATGTCTGCAATGCGAAAGAATATGTCCTCCTGAACTCCGAGGAACTTATCATAATTATTGGTGTTCACATAGGCCCGGAGGGCAATGTTGAGGGAGAAATCCCCAAACCCCGTGAAACGTACCCGGGGAGCGGGAGAATCCGCCACCTCCGGATGGGCATAGAGCATCTCCCGTACCCGGGTAAGAACCCAGCGAAGCTGATCCATGCTGGTTTCATAGCGCAATCCCAGGGTGGTGTCCAGAAGGGTACGATCCCGGCGACTCACATTCACCAGAGGCATCTGCACAAAGTCCGCATTGGGGATGGATGTGACCGTTCGATCCAGCCCCTGGATACGGGTGGAACGGAGCCCGATCTCCACCACGGTTCCCGAAGTGTTCCCAAAGCGGCAAAAATCCCCCACCCGAACGGGGCGGTCCGTAAAGAGCACCAGCCCTCCGAGAACGTTCTCCACTGTGGGCTTCGCCGCCAGGGATATGGCAAGCCCTGCCACCCCCAACCCGGTAACAACCGGAAGAATCGAAACCCCCAGGGAGGAGAGACCGTAGAAGAGAAGGGAAACCGAGGCAAAAATCCCCGTAAGATTCCCCATGGTTCGAACCATACTGGCATCCACACCCCGGGAATCGATACGAGGCGAGAAGAGAAGCAGTTCCGCCACAAAATTACAACCATGGAAAACTCCCCATGACAAAAAGAGGAACCGCATTCCCATCAAGAGGCCCTGGATCATGTACAAGGTATTGCCTGTAATATTTATTACGTCATCCACAGCAAGCCGAGCTGCCCCCACAAGAACAACGATGAAAAGATTGCCAAAAACCCGTATCCCCTGAATCTTCAGGGAACTCGTTTTTCCTCGTATATTTCTGCGGAAGACCACATAAAGCCAAAAGATGGCGGAAAAAAGAAGTATCATAACCAGCAGTAAGCCAACCCATTGCCAAACCGCCTGCCCCTCATACTCCGCAAGAAGCCACTGAGGCATTCGGGCCACCGGAATAACCGTGAGAAGCCACCGGGGAGGTACGAGATGCCCCGGGGTGAGGATATACCAGTTGTAAAAACCCGGCTTTATCCCTTTTTTATGAGGAAGGTGAGAGACCCTACGGTAGTTTTCTTCCAGCTCTTCCACCGTTTTGGGAGAGAAGAGATAATGCCCCTCTCTTTCTCCGGTAAGAACTCTCTTGAGAGTGATCTCCGTGCCAGGAACGCTCCATCGTTTAAGAGACTCCTGGGAGGAAGCCATCTCCTCGCTCCCGGGAATTTCTTCGGGCTCTGGCAGGGAGAGGCGATCCAAAATACCCTTGAGAAAAATCACCGCCTCCACCGTTGCATCATGACGATAGGCCTGGGGAATCTCGGAGTTATCAATACACTGGGTGGCCCGGTAGAAATAAAAGCTTCCCCGTTTCCACAGATCCTTCGCCTCTGGCGAATAGTCCCATTTGCTGCCCTGATCCATCAGCTCCGAAGCTCGGGAAAAATACTCCCAGGCAAGCCGGGCATTTTCCTGAAAGGACTCGAAGGTCGCCCGAGGACTGGAGGTATCCGCAGGGCTCAGGGGATTTAACTCCGAAGCGTTTCCCGGAAGAGCCATAAGGCAAAGCAAGCACACCGAGAACCATAAAAGGTAAAATCCCCCGCTTTTTTTATGTGTCCCACAAAACATTTCCAGCATCATCCTTTCCGTCTTTTCCATCACCGGACATGGGGAAAGCGAAGGGCTCTCCAGATATTCCAGGGGAAAAATCTAGCCTTGAGAGAATAACATACTTTTTCAAGGAGTACCATTATGGGGTTTCACAGGGCAGGGGAAGCCGTAAAAATTTTCAATAAAAATGTTCCAAAAAGGCCCTCCGGAGAATCGCCGGAGGGCCTGCAACCATGTTTTTTATGCCATAAACATTTCGAGGAACCCGAGGGGTGCCTCCACCGCTAGAAAGGCCCGTAATTAATGGCCACCGCGGTCACCACCATACCGATGGCGATAAGGTTCCAGATGAGAAAGAGGGGGAAGAAGAAACGTACCCACTTGTCCCAGGGGATCTTTCCGATAGCCAGAGCCGCCATGAAATACCCCGAGGTGGGGCTTATGACGTTGGTAATACCGTCTCCGAACTGAAAGGCCAGCACTGCGGTCTGCCGGGTTACCCCCACCACATCCGCCAGAGGAGCCATGATAGGCATGGTAGCCGCGGCCTGACCGCTTCCGGAGGGAATGAGTATGTTGAGGGCGGTCTGGACGATGAACATCCCCACCCCGCTGATGGCGGGGGGCATGGATTCCACCATGGAGGCAAGACCGTGTATGACAGTATCCACGATCTGCCCCTCCGTCATAACCACCAGGATTGCCCGGGCAAGGCCGATCACCAGAGCCCCGTACACCAGCTCCCGGGCCCCCTTGATGAACTCCTCCGCAATCTTGCCCCCGGAGAAGCCCGCCACCACTCCCGAGATGATACCGATGATGAGGAACATGGTGGAAAGTTCGTCGATGTAGAAGCCAAGCTCCACCACACCATAGACGAGGATTCCCAGCCCCCCCACCAGGATGGCGAGGATAATCTTATGTTTTCCGGTAAACTCCGGCATCTCATCATGATCCAGAGCGTGATCGGAATCCTGATCCGCATGGTACATAAGACTTGCCTCGGGGTTCTTCTGGATTTTCGTGGCGTACCGGAGGATGTAGATAATGGTGACCCCCAGCATGAGCACGTACCCCACCAGCCGGAGGGTGATCCCCGAAAAGAGGGGAAGCCCCGCCACTCCCTGGGCGATACCGATGGTGAAGGGATTCAGGAAGGCCCCCGCAAAGCCCGCCCCAGCTCCCAGAAGGACGATGGCGGTGCCTGTGATGGAGTCGAATCCCAGGGCAAGACAGAGGGAGATCACGATGGGATAGAAGGGGAGCGCCTCCTCGGCGGTACCGAGAATGGCCCCCGCCAGGGAGAAGACGAAGATGAGAACCGGAATGATAAGCTTCCCCCTGGAACCAAACTTCTTCACCGTGGAGGCGATCCCCGCACTGATGGTTCCCGTGGCCTGGATAATGCCGAAGGCTCCGGAGATGATGAAGACGAAGAAGATGATTTGGGCCGCCTGGTTCATCCCCTGGGGAATGGCCTTGATGGTTTGGAAAAAGGATACCGGGGTGGGGTCCACATGAGCATAGGTCCCGGGTACCACCACGGTCCTTCCGGTGGCCTCGTTCAGCTCCCGGGCGAACTCTCCCGCGGGAATAACATAGGTCCCTAGGGCCACGATGACAATGATGATAAACAATAGAAAATACGTATGGGGTACTTTCATTTTCTTTAACATGACTTCGAACACTTCCTTCCCTCGCACATATCCAGAGCCAGATTAAAATAGATCTGGTAGGCCTGTACCACTTCCTCCACCAGCACATATTCGTCGTTAGAATGGGCCTTTTCGATGCTTCCCGGCCCGAGGACGATACAATCCACCCCCTTTTCATTGGCCAACTGCCCCGCATCACTCCATGCAGGAAATCCTCGGGGCTCCCTCTTCTCTCCCACCACCCGCTCCACTTCCTTCGAGGCCTTAAGGACGAGAGGATGATCCGCCTCGATAATGAAAGGCTTGTTCAGCAGTGCTGCGGTATGCTCCCGCATCCCCCGGAGGGAGTAACTCCCCAGGGAGTTGTTTTTGGTAACCCGGGCGGCAAGTCTCTCCACCTCTTCCGTAATGCCTTCGATGGTCTCATCCGGGGTCCAGCGGCGGTCGATCCGAATAACGCATTTATCCGCCACGATGTTTGGATCGTCCCCACCCTGGATAACCCCCACATTGATGGTGGGAGCCCCTAGCAAGGGATGCACTCGCTTCTCCAGAGCGGGCTCCAGCTCCTCTCGGATCAGCCGGATACACTCCGAAGCGAGGTAGATGGCGTTGATTCCCTCTTTGGGACGGCTACTGTGAGCGGCCTTCCCGGTAAAGGAAACTTCGATCCACTCCATCCCCTTCTGGGCGATGCTCACGTAGAGATCCGTGGGTTCTCCGATGACAGCCACCTTGGGAATCGGGCCGTGCCGCACAATGTGTTCCGTCCCTTTACAGCTCTTCTCTTCGTCGATAACCCCCGCAAAGACAAGCCCCTTCCGGAGAGAAAAGCCCCCCCGTTTGAGACCTATCATCACTGCCAGCATGGCTCCCACGGCGCTCTTCATATCCGCAGAACCCCGGCCGTAGAGGAGCCCCTCCCGAATAGCGGGATCGAAGGGAGGAATAGTCATGTCAAAGGGGGGCACCGTATCGGTATGGCCGTTGAACATGAGGTAGTCTTCCTCCTCTTCTCCGGGGAGATAGCCATAAATATTGCAGCGCCCCTCCTCTACCTCCACAAGGTCATTCCGAATTCCCTCTTTTTCGAGAATTTTTTGAATGTGGAGAGCTACGTCCCGTTCCTCTCCCTCCGCAAATTTATGGCTTTCGATGCGAATCAAGTCGGATACAATTTCCAGCAGCTCTTCTCTGCTTACAAAGGACATGGGAGTATCCATGTAAAACACCTCGTTTGTTTTCTTCTTCGAAGCGACCGCGACGCCGCTCCGGCTCTGGGGAATTTCGGGCTCTTGGGGAGCCAGGGTTCCCCGGATCTTCCACTGTTATTTTTTTGATGTCCCAAAAGCCCTCGGAAAGGGGAGATCCAGCATGCTCACCAGCCCCGGAGGAGCCTGAAGCACCTGGGGGATCATATTTACAGCCATGGAGATGGTGCCGATACCTCCGGGAATCTCGGGCTTGATGGCCATGTTTACCGAAGAGGAGCTTCCCCGGATTTCGATATAATCCCCGGTCTCCACTCCTTCGAGATGGGGATGGATCTGCTGGGGGTGTTCCAGAAGAATCACCGCCTCCCCCCGACGCATCCCCCGGGCGGTATGGTTGCACCCCGCCACCATGCCGGGCTTCACCGAAACATGAGGAGTTTCTCGTGCCACCTTGGAGATAATGGGCTCCCGTGTTTCGATCACCTCATCCAACGTCCACCCCAGGGCATCCGCAATCATATGGATAGACTGGATGAATCCGATATGCCCGGTGATGTATCCCTCTTCGAGGCCCTTCCGGAACTCCTCCGGAGTGGTCCCCACCCCCTGGGTTTTCATAACCCCGTGGCCGAAGGGGGAGAGATCGTTAATCCGGGAAGCCTTGAGGGAAAGCACATCCTCACAACAACCCGTAAGGGTGAGTACCAGGGTGTCGAGAACGAAGCCGGGATTCACTCCGGTGCCGAGAATGGTAACTCCCCGCTCTTTGGCAGCCTTGTCCATGACGGAGGTCAACTCGGGTTCCGTTACGTGGGGATAGGACATCTCCTCGGCTATACTGATGACGTTTTTCCCCGAGGCCACCATCTTGAGGATCTCCGGAGCCGCCTCCTTCGTAAAGGATGTGGTGCACTGGATAACGATATCCGCCTCCTTTTCGAGAGCCTCCTCCAGAGATGTGACAGAAACCCCCGTGGCGCTCTGCAACCCCAGGACTTCCCCAAGATCCTTTCCCTGCCGCTCCTTTCGGGAAGCCACGGCTCCCACTACCTGCACCGCCTCCTTCTGGAGCAGGAGCTTGGCTATGCCGCTCCCCATGGCTCCGAGACCCACCACAATAACTTTGCTTTTTTCTTTCATAAAGACCATCCTTTGCATTGTTTACATTATTGAAAAATGAGAAGACTAGAGCCCCAACTCTTCCAGGACTGCCACAACGTAACCGGGATCTTTCCGGATCTCCCGGGCGAGAAAATCCAGCTCCTCATGGCTGAGATCTGAAGAGGCAACCCCGTTTTTCTTGAGAGCATTTTTGAGATAGGACTTTCGAAGCTGTTCCATATCCAGATCCCGCACTCCGATACAGGAGGGATCCGAGGGAAGGATGATGTTCTTTCCGGGAACCTGATCCCGAGGATCCCCCCGGCGAATGTCGATTCCCCTCTCCCGGGCAAAGGTAAGCTGGGCGGTAAGGTGTTTTCCCGCTCCGGTGTACTCCGTCTCCTGCACCACCACCACCTGATCCTCCGCCATCTCCCGAGCAAGGGCAAAGGCCGCGGTGAGGGAGGTGTTTCCTGCGGGACCCCGCTCAAGCCCCTCTATCTGTGCCAGGGCCTCGGTGATGTAAAAAACCTCTCCCTGGGTGATGGTGACGTAGCGGTCCATATAGCGCAGGGGCCTTGCGGCGTTTCGGGGAACATCCGCCCTATCGGGCCAGGTGCAGAAGGGGACTCCGAACCCGGTGTGGCCGGTGGTGAAGGATTTACGGTTAAAATCCCGGTCACTTGCCATGTGAAGCCCCTGAAGGTCCACGCTAGCCCCGATAACCCGGGTATCTGCCGCCCCGGCCTTGAGAAGCCCCCGGGCGGTGCCGGTGAGATTGCCCCCTCCGGCGTTGGTTACCACCACCACATCGGGATCCCGATCACAGCGTTGCCGCACCTGCTCCACCAGCTCGTACCCAAGGGTCTCCACTCCGGCGATGCCGAAGGGAGTATAGAGAGATGCGTTGAAGAACCCCGTCTCCTCCAGGGTACGGAGAAAAACATAAAAAAGCTCGGGGCCCACCGTGAGCTGGAGCACCTCCGCTCCGTAGGCTTCGCACTTTCTCCCCTTTTCGAGGATCTCCGGCTGTCCCACCCGGGCACTGTCAAAGACCTCCTGGACGATGATGCACTTGAGCTTTCGCATGTTCGCCTGGGATGCCACGGCGGCACCGTAGTTTCCGCTGGTGGCGGCGATAACCCCCTGGTAGCCCTTCTTCTCCGCGTAGTAGCAGGAGACGGAAGCTCGCCGGGCCTTGAAACTTCCCGAAGGGTTGGCGGCCTCATCCTTGATGAAAATCCGGGCCCCCTTGCCGGGCTCCGCCATTTTTCTCACTGCGGCGGTAAGGTTTTTCAATTCCATCAGAGGAGTATCTCCCACGTTGGTGGATCGCTGAATGCGCCGGACCTCCTCCATGGGATATCCCGCCTGCTCCATCATCTTTTCGTAGTCGAAGGATATCCCCGGACCTTCGAACTTTTCGTAATCCATTCCGAGAGCTCTTTTCATGATCTCGTTTTTCCGGCTCATCACTCCCGCATAGGTCATATCCCTCATTGTGGAGCACCTCCCCGGCAGGAAAGGCTGCGGAAATCCTTCCGAACCTCCAGAAGCTCCGGAATAGGGCGCCCAAAGGTATGCTCGTAGGGAGGGTTCACCTCCAGCAGCTTTCCCGAGAGAGTCCGACCGATGATGGTTTCGATCTCCACCATATCCCCCACAAGAGCCGGGCCTTTCAAAAAGCCCTTCACCCACAAGACCAAGGGACATGCGGCGGTCTCCTCCGGAAGATGGGGGGATCTCTCATCAGGGGAGAGCACGGTGCTCTCTATTTGAACCCAACTGTGAGCAGGCACGACTTCGCTCATTCCAAACAAACCCCCTTCTGCGTTGACGCATCACGTGAAACATCCATGGGGCAACCTTTTTCCACCCCCAAACGTCCCTTATTACGGGACATAGTCCCGAAAAGCGGGACTATGTGCTATAGTATAATAAAGAGGTGGGGTTTTTGCAAGAACAATTTTGAGAAGAGATCGTTTCGCTAAAACCCCCGTACCTTTCATCACCCTATAGGGGGATTGCCATGGATGCCAATACCGAACTGATACAATCCGTACTCCGGGCTCTCCAAATCATGGAAGAGCTGGATCGCCAGGGAACCCTGGGAATACGGGAGATCGCCCACTCTCTAAATATGGGAAAAAGCAGCGTTCACAGGATCATCTCCACGTTGAAACATGCGGGGTGGGTGGTAGAAAATAGGAATACCGGAAAGAGCGAGCTGAGCTACAAACTCTTCTCCTTGGGAAGCA
This sequence comes from uncultured Synergistaceae bacterium, assembly GCA_964539095.1. GTDB lineage: Bacteria > Synergistota > Synergistia > Synergistales > Aminiphilaceae > DAIPKP01. The sequence continues at coordinate 47,635 of CAZIFL010000011.1, read as the reverse complement.
ACGTGGCGAAACGGATGAGCCATGGGGAGTTTTTTCATGGGGAGATGGAAAAGCTCGGAAAGATCACCGGGGAGAATATCAACTTGGGGATTCTCTTTCGGGGGGAGGTACTTCACATCGACAAAGTGGAGTCCACATCTCCCATCAAGGTAGATGCCAGTCTGGGGACTCCCACAAGTGCCTACAATACCGCCCTCGGCAAGGTGCTTCTGGCGGCACTCCCCGAGGAAGAGGTACGACTGCTCTTCCGGGACTACATCTTCGTAAAGACCGGAAAGAATACCATCCTCTCCCTGGAAAAACTTCTTGAAGAGCTGGAGCAGGTGCGTGCCCGAGGGTATGCCCAAGACAACGAGGAGTACGCGGACAGCATGATCTGCTACGCCGTACCCATACGAAACCACGAAGGCAGGGTAGAGCATGCCCTGAGTGTGGCTTTTCCGAAGTACCGGTACGAAGAGAAACCCCAGGAGATGGAGCGAATACTGGAAGAGCTGATCAAAACGGGGCGGAATCTTTCCAGGGAGAGATAGGCATCTATTTCGAAAAGTGGTCGGTGGGAAGGAAAAAATGTCCCCTCGAAAGACCATTTTTTCGTTGACAACCTCCAAAAAGGGCTCTATAATGCCAGGCAATTTATCGAAAGAAGGAGGAGATCCTTATGATGCACGAAACGAAGTCTGCGTATGCTCTGTTTTCCAAGAGTCTCCTCTGGTGGCGGGCCTGGAGAGGTCCGTCGCGATAGCCTGCTGCATCTGTAACGAGCACCACCCGAAGAGGTATTTCAAAGGCCGCGACAGGAACCATACCATTTCCTGGAGCGGCCTTTTTTGTATGTTCTGCACGGAGGGTGGAGAGCATCCGAAATTTTCCCGAGGGGAAAGACATTTTCTAGAGGAGGTTCTACGAGCATGAGTCTGAGCATGAGCACGAGCGTAGCGGAGGTTACAAAGGGGTTTTTTGGTGTTTACGGTGGGAGCTATGTGCCCGAGGAAATCCAGGGGCTTCTTGAGAATCTGGAGCAGGCCTACGAAGAGGCGTTGCAGGATCCGGAGTTCCAGCGGGAATATCTGGAGCTTCTCAAGGAGTACGTGGGGCGCCCCTCGGCGATCACGGAATGTCGCAATCTCTCCCGGCAGCTCGGGGGGGGGCGGCTCTTTTTGAAGCGGGAGGATCTGAACCATACCGGAGCGCACAAGATCAACAACGCCATCGGACAGGCTCTTCTGGCAAAACGCATGGGAAAGACCGAACTCATCGCAGAGACCGGAGCGGGGATGCACGGCACCGCCTCCGCCACCGTGGCGGCATTGATGGGGATGAAGTGCACCGTCTACATGGGGGCTCTGGATGTGGAGCGTCAGGCTCCCAATGTGCTCCGCATGAAGGCCCTGGGGGCGGAAGTGGTATCGGTGGAACGGGGACAGCGCTCTCTGAAAGAGGCGGTGGATGCGGCCCTGGAGGCCTGGATGCTCAACACCGAAGCCTTCTATCTCCTGGGCTCCGCCGTGGGACCCCACCCCTACCCCTCCATGGTGCGGAACTTTCAGAGCATCATCGGCACCGAGGCCCGGCAGCAGATTTTGGAGCGGGAGGGAAAACTCCCCCATACCATCGCTGCCTGCGTGGGAGGAGGAAGCAACGCCATCGGGCTCTTCTCGGGATTTTTGGAGGATTCGGAGGTGCGTATCGTGGGGGTGGAACCCGCAGGGCGAGGTATCGCCACGGGAGAGCACGCCGCTACCCTCTGCGAAGGGGCTCCTGGGGTGCTTCACGGCTTTAAGAGCTACGTGCTTACGGACCCTTCAGGGGAACCCGCCCTGGTCTACTCCATAGCGGCGGGGCTGGACTATCCTTCGGTGGGGCCCGAGCACGCCCATCTGAAAGATGCGGGGCGGGTACACTACACCTCTGCAACGGATGATGAAGCCCTGGAAGCCTTCTTCCGGCTCTGCCGCACCGAGGGGATCATCCCCGCCATCGAAAGCTCCCACGCTCTGGCCTATGCCCTGAAAACCCTGCCCACCATGAACCCCGAGGATATTCTTCTGGTGAACCTCTCGGGACGGGGAGACAAGGACATGCCCATCGTAGAGCCTCTTTTGAAGAAGATGTAATCCAAAAACCTTCTAAAACAGCACAAAAAGGACGGAAAGCATAGGGAATGCGGCGGGAATCTCTTTCCCCCGCATTCCTTCTGTCTGCAAAAATAGTGGTTTGCCCCCCATCTCTCGGAATTGCCTCTTCCCGCACTCATCACGCTTCTTTCAAATTTTCAAGCCTCCCCAGCCATTCGTTGAAAACAGGACATTTCTCTCTCATTCCAGTCAGGCCAATGGCCTTGGCTATGGCAATGCCCGTGGATGTTTTCCTGAATCCGGGACAAAGCTTTTCAAGCCGTTTGGAAGGGGCGGTTTGGGGGGAATCATCAATGTTCTCAGGCTCCCCGCATGCTGCAATAATTTTCTCAATCTCTCCTGGAGAAACCTGGAGGGCTTGAGCAAGTTTTTCTGGATCACTAAAAAGTAACGCTTCAAATTCATGCATAGCCACATAGGGGATAAACCGCTTTTCCACATTGCTCTCCCCGAACAATTCCCCTACTCGTCGCCGAGTTGCATCATTAATTTTTGCCGCCTTGCCGGAAGGCGTAACCTCCTTCTTCGCATCGAAAAACCCGGGCCAATCATTTTTGATGCCATAGAAATTTACACATAGGGTCAGGTACGTGCTATGCCGCTGTTTCAGATGCATGAGGATGTCATTTTTCACTCGGGAAAACCTGACATCCCCTCCTTTCTGCCCCGGTTTGGAAATGACTATAGGTGTCATAAACACCCCTTTTCCCGCAAGATAAGGAGCCAAGAGATCCGCTATGAAAATCTTTTCCGTCCGCCCCTCCACAAGAGCCACAACTTCAGTGTATTCACTCATGAACTGGGCCTCCGGAAATCACATTTTTACTCCAGAGTTCCCCCAAAGAATAGCCTTCCAGCCAAATGTCAAAATCCTTTTCCTGCAACCGCTGGAAAGTGGAGGCTCCATCTTTACGGTTCACCACAATAATGTCTTCCACACTGAAATAGTCAATAAAAGATGGAGATTGGGTGGATACAATCAACTGCGTTCGTCTGGCAGCACTTGAAATTAACTCCGCTAAAAGAGCAATCCCTTCGGGATGTAGCCCTAGCTCTGGCTCATCAATGATAATCAGCCCTGGAGGCTTTGGTTGCAAGAGAGCGGTGGCGAGACAGATAAAACGAATGGAGCCATCCGAAAGCTGGGTGGGGCGCATGGGATAATCCTTGAGCCCCTTTTGCCGCCAATCAAGCCGAAGATTTTCATGGGCGTTCGGCTCAAGAATGAAATCATCAAAAAAAGGGATCACCAGGCGAACCGCATTCAGAATTTCGCCATAGACATCCGGGCGAGTTCTTTTCAACCCATAAAGGTACGGCGCAATATTGGCGGCATCCCCAAACAGGGTCTCCCCATGTCCCTGGTCGTGATACCGGCGCATACCGGAAGCAACGCTCGTGTCGTGGAAGTGATAGATCTTCCAGGAGCAGATGGCATGGTACGTATACCAGGATGCTCCACGCTCGCTATATAAACCGGAATTTTCCTTGTCGGTTACAAGGCCGGGGTTAAAATTACCGCTTCCAAGATTTCTCGTGGCCTTTGCCGGGAAATAGTGGCGCTGTTCGTTATTGATGAGAAAAAAACCGTCCTCGGTGGGAGCAAGTTCAAAGTCATAGCCGTTTTTCCCGAAAACCATCGCAACAGCTATGGCTGCGGTCTCTTTGGGTCCTCCAAAAAGATAGGCATCCGCGTTTCCCCCCACATATTCCTTAAGCCCCTCGGGCTTCATCATGGCAGACATCATCCGGAAAAATTCTACGAAATTGCTCTTTCCCGCACCGTTTCCACCGATGAGGATGTTGAGGTCTCGCAACTCAAAATCACGCAGATCCCGGATGGATTTGAACCCCTCAATGGTCAAAGCATCAAGAGATCTTCCCATTAGGCACGCCTCCTTTGGCAGTTCTTCCGCACATCAGAGTAAAGGAATTTTCCCCCTGAAGCAAGGGCAAAGAGAAGTTCCCGTCACTCCAGCCCACACAAGAACAGGGAAGAAACCTCTTGGTTAGAAGGTTTCTTCCCTGTTCTTGTGGTACCACTACAGTATGGAGGTGTATGTGGGTTGGCTGGTTGGTTTCAGGATGGTTCGAACTACACGCTACAACCTGCTAAAACCCTTCCTGGGTGGTACGGGCGATGATCTCCTCCTGATGGTAGATATCGAGATCCACGAAGTAGTCGCTGTATCCCGCCACCCGGACGAGAAGATTTTTATATTCCTGGGGCTTCTCCTGGGCCTCCCGAAGGGTGGCACTATCCACCACGTTGAACTGCACGTGATGCCCTCCCATCTTGAAGTAGGTTCGGATGAGGGAGGTAAGCTTTTGAATCCCCTCTTCTCCTTCGAGCACCGAGGGGAGGAAGCGCTGGTTCAGCAAGGTGCCCCCGGATTTGGCCTGATCCATCTTCCCCAGAGATTTCACCACCGCCGTGGGGCCCTTTCGATCCGCCCCGTGAGAGGGGGAGGTACCGTCGGATTCGGGGAGGAAGGCGAGGCGACCGTTAGGGGTGGCTCCGAGTTTCTTGCCGAAGTAGACGTGGCAAGTAGTAGAGAGCATGTTGATATGGTGCGCGGTTCCCTTGGTGTTGGGTTTGCCGTCGATGGTGGCGAAGAGATCTCCGTAGACCCGCTGCATGATGCTGTCCGCGTAGTCGTCGTCGTTGCCGAAGCAGGGGGTTTTGTTCACCAGCATCTGCCGAAGAGGCTCCTTCCCCTCGAAGTTTACGGTGAGAGCCTCAAGAAGATCCTCCATGGCAAGGGCTTTCTCCTCGAAGACGTGCTTTTTCATGGCGGAGAAGCTATCCGTCACGGTGCCGATGCCGCAACACTGGATGTAGGTGGTGTTGTACCGGGGGCCCCCGTCGTAGTAATCCTTCCCCTTTTGGATGCAGTCCTCAGTGAGTACCGAAAGGAAGGTGGCCGGGGCATAGGTGGCGTACATGCGCTCAAGATAGTTGTTTACCCCTACCTTCACATCCACCACGTAGGCGAGCTGCTTCCGGAAGGCTTCGTAAAGCTCTTCGTAAGAGGCAAAGCTTCGGGGATCTCCCGTTTCAATGCTGATTTTCTTTCCCGTAAGAGGGTCTGTGCCGTTGTTGAGGGTAAGCTCCAGGATCTTGGGAACGTTAAGATACCCCGTGAGAAGATAGGCCTCCTTGCCGAAGCATCCCGTTTCGATGCAACCGCTGGTACCTCCTCCTCGGGCATCCTCCACGCTCTTTCCCATCCCCACCTGCTCCAGAATAACCATGTCTGCATTGAAGACCGAGGGGTACCCCATACCATTGCGGATAACCTTGCAGGCCTCCTTAAGGAAGTGATCCGGGGTGATGGCACTTACCTGAACGTTTGCCTGGGGCTGAAGCAGCCGTAGCTCGTCGAGCACCTCAAGGCAGATGTACGAAACCTCGCTCACCCCATCGGAGCCGTCCCGCTTGAGCCCTCCGAGATTGATGTTGGTAAAGTCGTTATAGGTACCGCTCTCTGCGGCGGTAACTCCCACCTTGGGAGGTGCGGGAGTGTTGTTGAACTTGATCCAGAAGCAGGAGAGAAGCTCCTTGGCGGCATCTCGGTTCAGAATTCCCTGGCGCAGATCCTCTTCATAGAAGGGGGCCATGTGCTGATCCAGATGCCCCGGGCTCATGGCATCCCAGCCGTTAAGCTCCGTAATGGTGCCAAGGTGGCAGAACCAGTACATCTGCAGGGCCTCCCAGAAGGTGCGGGGAGCTTCCTCAGGAACCCGGCGGCAGTTGGAGGCAATGATCCGAAGCTCTTCCTTCCGGGCGGGGTCGGTCTCTTCCGATGCCATCTTCTCCGCAAGCTCCGCATGACGCCGGGCGAAGATAATCGCTGCATCGCAGGAGATATCCATGGCCTTGAGTTCTTCGTTCTTGGCAGTGGCCTCGGGGTCGTTCAGAAAATCGAGCTTTTCCCGGGCCTCCTGGATTTCACGTTTGAAATCCTTCATCCCCTTGCGGTAGATATTCCCTCCCAGGGTAGTATGCCCGGGAGCGCGCTGCTCCATGAACTCCGTAAAAACCCCCGCTTCGTAGAGATCTTTCCACTCCTGGGGGATATCCGCAAAGGCCCGATCCCGCATGCTACGTCCCTGCCAGTAAGGGATCACCGTCTCCCGGTAGGTGGCTCTATCCTCTTCCGTCACGTGGTAGCTTGCCATCTCTCGGGAGTTGAGGATTCGGAGATCCTCCTCGGAGTGGCAGGTAAGCTCGGGGAAGGTGGATACAGCCTTGGGGCGGGGCCCCCGCTCCCCCACAATGAGTTCTTCCGGGCCAATATAGATAGTCTTGGTAGCACAGAGGTTTTTGAAGTTCAAAGCCCGCAGTACGGGAGTGGAATACTTTCCTGCGTTTTCCCGGTAAAACTCCGTCTCCAGCACAGCCCGTTCCACGGAAATGCTGGGGCCGGTCTCAAAACTTTCCTTCCGTAGCCGTGCAATTCGTTCGTTCATGTTCCTCATCCCCTTATCTTCACGATAAGGCCCTGCCCTTCCAAGAGCCGAGCCGCCTGCCGCAGTTGATGCTCCGTAGGAGGAAACGTATCCTTCATGCGATATGCTTCCCCGAGTTTATGGTATTTTTCCGTGGCCGCCGCATGGTAGGGGAGTAGCGACACCGGATAGGCCTGTGGCAGAGAGGTGAGAAAAGAGGCGATCTGGAGCAGATTTTCCCGAGAGTCGTTCACCCCTGGAATAAAGGGGATCCGGATGTTCACCGCCGCATTTTGGGAGGCAAGATCCCGAAGATTTTCGAGGATACGGCTATTATCCACCCCGGTATATTTTGCATGCTCCTCGGGATCCATATGCTTCAGATCGTAGAGAAAGAGGTCCGTCTCCTGGGCAATCTTGCGCAGCACCTCGGAAGAGACGTACCCGGTGGTATCGACAGCACGGTGCACTCCCCGGGCTCCGCAGGCCCGGAGCATTTCGAGAAGAAACTCGTGCTGCACCAGCGGTTCTCCTCCGGAAAAAGTAACCCCTCCCCGAGATTCGTCGTAAAAGGCCCGATCTTTCAATATTTCCCGCTCAAGCTCCTCCAGGGACATGAGAACCCCGGTCATTTCCAGAGCTTCCGTGGGGCAGGCCTTTACACAGGCCCCACAGCGAATACAGGCATCCTGATCCACCAGAACCCCCCGGGCAGAGTAGTGTACCGCCTCCCGTGGGCAGGCGGTGACGCAGGCTCCGCAGCCGATGCAGCGTTTGGGAGAGTAGAGCACCCGGGGTTTCGGATCGATACTCTCGGGGTTATGGCACCACCAACAGCTCAAAGGACATCCCTTGAGAAAGACCGTGGTGCGGATTCCCGGCCCGTCATGAACGGAATAGCGTTTGATATCGAAGACCAGTCCTTTTTTCGACACTTACAGCATATCCTCTCTGCGTTTTTTCTGATCTAGCTCCTCTTGGCTTGCGAAATAGTAGCGCCGGATATAGGGCTCTTGAACCTCAAAGTTCCAGTGCACATCCCGGGCATATTCCGCAGCCCCCTTCACATCCCCCTGCCGCAAATGCTTTGCCACCATGCTGTGTTCATCCGCAGAAGAGATCTCCCACTCTTTGATAAACCCCTTGTTCCGGGGAAAATCGTAGAGCCGCTCCCGAAGAATTCCCACCATCTTCCGAAGATCCGCATTCTCGCTCAACCCCACGTAGACCCCGTGAAAGGCCACATTTCTCTCGTGAAAGAGATCGAAGTCATCTTCGTCCAGAGCCTCCCGCATGCCTTTGTAAAGGGAGTCCATGTAGTCAAAATCTTTCTCGGTGAGGGTTTCCCCCACTTCGAGAAGGGCGGCACACTCCAAAGCTCCCATGATCTGGTAGATATTGCGGATCTTTTCGAGAGTGAGCACATTCACCATGGCTCCCTTTCGGGGGAAGATAGTTACGAAGCCCTCCGCCTCCAGCTGAAAGAGCGCATCCCGAAGGGGAGTTTTGCTTATGCCAAGCTGCTGGCTAATATCATTAACGTTGAGAAAGGCTCCCTGGGCGAGGCGCCCCGCATTCATCTCTTCCTTGAGATACTCATACACCCTTTCCCGCAGGGACTTCAAGACAAATCGATTTGGCCGTTCCAATACTGTTTCCCTCCTTGCATTCCCACAATGATCCGGGATGCAATACATCAGAAGTCTAGTGCACCCCGCTTTTCTTGTCAAGGAATTCTTCGTTTTTTTTACCAGATTACAGTTTAGCCGTATAGATATATCAAAAAAAGCCCTTAGCATACTGCAGAGACACGGATAAGCCACGACAAAGGCTTCTGTGAAAGCTAAAAGAAGCCTGGGTATAATAAGGATTTTCTGATATATCAATCCCCCTCGAAAAAACCTGCCCTAGGAAGAATCGTATGCTACATACCACGGGACGCGGAAATATTATACACAAAATTCGGGCTTTTCTTCCACCCCAAATGCTCCCAAGAGACAACGTTTCCATAAAACCGTTCTAAAGGCGCTCCAGCCGAACCCCCCGCCTCCGAATATCCTCAAAAAAGGCCTTTTCCTCATCCTCAAACCCCTTTACGGGGCTCATAGCGTTTTTAAGAAGCACCATTCTTGAAGGTTCCACATATTCCAGCATGTCCTCTACGGTGGCCCGGACACAGTGCGAGGAGGCCTCCCCGGCGATGAAGATCGTTCGGTATCTGAGAAAAAGAGTAAGCAGTCCCTCGTGCAGAAGCGTTTTTTCGTCCTCCCTATCCTCCACCTCCGCATGAAAGACGGAGTAGTGCTCTGTCTTGGGAGAGAGGCCTTTCAGAACGTACTCCGTCTGCTTTTTCTTCCGGCGCTCCCAATGCTGCACCTCCTGAAAAAGATCCGGATAGACACAGTGCCCCCAGGAACCTATGAGGCAGTGCTCGGGCCATATCATGAGCTGATACCGCCCGAGACGCTCCAGCTCACTCACATAGTAGGCCCCCCATGCGCTGTAAAGATCCTCCCGGGCGGGGCGGTATTGAGAGAGGTTCTCCCGGCCGATCACCGTAAAGGGAGAAGGCGAGTGCCCATCCTCATCCATCCAGAAGGAGGGGTGGGCGATATCAAAAGCATGATGGGAATCGAGTGATATCACCAGATGATCTATCGCATCCCCTTGGTAGGAGAGATGGGTAGCCAGACGCTTCATATCCCCCTCGGCACCGGGAATGGCAAGGGCCCCCCGGGGATCGCAGAAATCATTTTGGGGATCCACGATGAAAAGAAGGGTTTCCGTCTTCATAAGTATCAGATCTCCTTTACACAAAACGCCTTGAGATTCTTCCCCTATAAGAATACCACCAATAAGCCTCTTCGGCCCCCTCTTATACTTTTTATGCAGAATCCGAAGTACCACAAAAAGAGGAGAACCTCCTTTTTTTGAAGAAGGAGATTCTCCTCTCATGCAGCAAATGCTATTACAGAAAAAGATGCGACGAAAACAGCGCTAGTGCATCATTCCTGCTTATATTGTGACTTCGGCTGAAATCCAGGAGCTGGAGCTTGTGTGTCCCCGGCAGCGACATAGTAGTCGGCAAGTGCAGCTTTGCGTCGCGGAGGACCTCCTGGCGGCAGGCGGACGTGCCGGCAAGCCCCAGTTGCGCAGCTGGTCGGCGGAAGTCTGGGGCGACGGGCCGGAGCAGGAAAGCAAGGGAGCGGTTCGACCACTTTCGGAGCCGAGGGGACACACAAGCGGAGGCTCCCATTCAAAGGCACAATATAATGTGGAACAACCCACTAGTGGTCGCAGGTATTCTGGCCTGTCTGCAGATTTCCTTCCAAGTAGGCCATGGCAAGCTCCTCCGGGGTGCCGCAGGGAGCCCCTACGATGACGGAGATACCGCTCTGCGTAAAGAGATCCTGAGCACGGGAGCCCATCCCCCCCGCAATAATAAGGTTGACGTCATTTTCTGCAAGCCACCGGGGAAGCACCCCAGGCTCGTGCGGTGGGGGGGTCATGGCCTCCACACTCTCCACAGACTTGGCAGCGACATCCGCCTCCACCAGAGCAAACTCCTCACAATGACCAAAGTGCATACACAGTTTTCCGTTGACACAGGGAATGGCTATCCGCATTCAGTTCGCCTCCTTCATGTTATTCGACATATCTATATCGGCTGCCACCATGGCAGTAATACGCTCTGCGATCTCTCCGAAGGCCTTGGCCCCGGGAGTCCCCGCGAAGTTGCGGAGCAGGGCTTTTCCTTCGTCACAGGCCTTAACGATATTCGGATCCAGGGGGATTTTGCCGAGAAAGGGGACCCCCTCTTCTTCGGCCATCTTCTCCCCTCCTCCGGAGCTGAAGATGTCCACTACGGCGCCGCAATCGGGGCAGACGAAACCGCTCATATTCTCGATAACCCCCAACACCGGAAGCTTAAGCTGCCGGCAGAAGGAGATACAGCGGCGGCAGTCCGAAAGGGAAACCTCTTGAGGCGTGGTTACCACGATCCCCCCATCGGCTCCCTCCACAAGCTGACACGCCGAGAGCGCTTCGTCTCCGGTTCCTGGGGGGAAGTCCATGATCATGTAGTCCAGCTCTCCCCAACGAACGTCCTCAAAAAGCTGCTTGATAACCCCTGCCTTCATGGGACCCCGCCAGATCACCGCATCCTTCTTGCCCTGGAGGAGCAGCCCCATGGACATCACCTTGAGGGTTCCCATCTCAAGGGGGAGGATCTCTTCTCCATCCATGACAACCCCGGCGTTCTGAAAACCGAGCATGGTGGGAACGCTGGGCCCGTGGAAATCGATATCCAGAAGCCCCACCCGGTACCCCTCCAGGGCGAGGTAGAGGGCGAGATTCACCGCCACAGAACTCTTTCCCACCCCTCCCTTGCCGGAGAGCACCATGATCTTGTGCTCCATGCCGGAGAGATTCTTCTTCAGCCGATCCTGGCAGTTTTCTTTGGATGTGCAACCACTACAACTACTGCTACTGGAACAAGGTTCGCTCATTTTTCAGCATCTCCCATATGGTTAAAATTGCCTCCCCCGCGGGAGATCCCTCCAGGGAGACCACCGGCATGGTCTGTATCATAGCCTTGGTCACCGAGGGATCGTAGGGGATTTCGCCGAGCCATTGTACACCCTTTTCCTCTCCAAAGGCCCGTATTTTTTTGGCATTTTCCACATTAAGATCCGCCTTGTTCACACAGACGTAGGCGGGGATGCGGAAATGCTTGCAGAGTTCGTAGACCCGTTCCATATCATGGATACCGCTCACGGTGGGCTCTGTAACGATGAGCACCGCATCCGCTCCGGTGAGGGAAGCAATGACGGAACAGCCGATCCCCGGAGGGCCATCGGTAATCATAAGGGAGCAGCCCTGCTCCTCCCCCAGGGCCTTAGTCCGCTGCTTTACCTCGCTCACGAGCTTTCCCGAGTTTTCTCCCCCCGCCCCCAGCCGGGCATGGACGAGAGTCCCCCGTGAGGTGGAAGAGACATAGAGATCGCCGCAGAGCCGGGGCTCGAAGGTTATGGCCTTCACGGGGCAGTTGTCGTAACAGACCCCGCACCCCTCGCAGGCCAGGGGATCCACGGAAAATTCTCCCTCCTCCGCCCGAATGGCATCGAAGCGACAGAGGCGGTAGCATTTACCGCATCCCATGCAGAGGGAGGGATCTATGGCGGCGAGAGAGCCGGAGTAAAAATCCTCCCGCTGCTGTTCCTGGGGCTTGAGAATCAGGGCCATATCCGCCGCATCCACATCACAATCCGCGAAGATGGCTTTCTCCGCTAAGGCTGCGAAAGAGAGGGTGATGCTCGTTTTGCCCGTTCCCCCTTTCCCGCTGATGACGAGAAGCTCCTTCATGCCTTCCACCCCCCTTGGCGCAGATATGCTCCGAGATGATCCACAATTTCTGCCAAATCCGGAAAGAGGGTGTAGAAAAGTTCTCCCCGGGAGTAAGCCTCGGCGATTTTTCGGGAGTAGGGGATTTTTGCAATGATAGGCACCCCCCGAGAGAGACAATACTCCTCTAGGGCATCATCTCCGGAACCATACCAGTTGATCACCACACCGAAGGGGAGCTTCAGCTCCTCCACCGCATCCATGGCAATAATAAGATCATGAAGGCCAAAGGGGGTGGGTTCACTCACCAGAACCACGTAATCCACATCCCGTACCGCCTCGATCATGGCACAGGCCGCTCCGGGAGGCGCATCAAGAAGCACCATATCCGCCGGGGGAATGCTCTTTTTCATCTGCCGGATGAGGGGGGTAGCCATGGCCTCCCCCACGTCGAGAAGCCCCGAAAGAAAGGTGAGATTTCCCCGAGAGGCATGACGGATAACCCCGTTATGCCGGGAACTTTCTATAATAGCCTGATGGGGGCAGGCGAGAACGCAGCCTCCGCAGGCGTGGCACATTTCGAGAAAGAAAAGGGGACGATCCGGAAGAGAGGCGATGGCGTTGAACCGGCAGGCCCGGGCGCAGGCTCCGCAGCCGTCGCACCGGGAGACATCACAGGAGAAGCTCGGCAGTACGCCGGGCTCCTCCCGAGAATACTCCATCTGCAAAAAGAGATTGCAGTTCGGCTCTTCCACATCGCAATCTGCGAGAACCACCGAACCCTTCCGCTCAAGGGCGAGAGCAAGGTTGGCAGCCACCGTGGTCTTTCCGGTTCCCCCCTTGCCGGAAGCAATGGCGATTTTCACGAGGAAAACCTACCAATGCCCCTGGGTCTTGTTGGGAACGTTGGAAGAGGTGTACTTGCCCTCCCGAATGCTCTGCAGCACCTCCCGGACGGAGCCCTTGCAATCCTGAAAGATCTGAACCCCCGCCGCGGAGAGCACCTGAAAGGCCTTGGGACCGCAGAACCCCGTAGCCACCCCCTGAACTCCCGCATGCACCACATTTTGGGCGGCCTGAATCCCCGCACCTTGAGCAGCGTTGAGGTTCTGATCATTCGAGAGATAGACGCACTCCTCGTTCTCGGTGTCACAGAGCAAAAATCCCGAGGTTCTTCCAAATCGGCTGTCCACGGGGGAATCCAACCCCTTGTTTTCGGTTACACAAATTGCGATTTTCACCGTATACTATCCTCCAAATCTTCCGAATCCACCGCGACCGCAGCCTCTGCCGCCGCCGAAACCACCTCCGCCCATACCCCGGCAGAAGAAACCCCGACCTCTTCCGAAGAAGGGAAAGGGTGCCGCTCCGTTCTGGGGGGGATTATACACCGCTCCCTGGGGGTTTTGAGCATTCTGGGGGTTCTGTACATCCTGGGGGTTCATCTCCCCCTCTTCCGCAGAAAGCTGCTGCTCTCCAGAGGGCACCTGCTGCTGGGGGAAGCGGCAGAAACCCCGCCCCCATCCTGTAAGGGGCCCCTGACCCAACGGTCCTGTTCCATTTCGTGCTGGCATGATACACACCTCCCTCTGTGTATGATAGTCTATCTGGAAAGAGCGCCTGCTCTTTAAGTAGCATATGCCAATAATAGCGTTTTTTCAAAAAAGGTCAAGAAGAAAGCTCGCAGCTTCCCCAAAAGGTCATCCCAGAACATCTCCCAAAGCTTCTTCTGTCCTCTTCCCTCCGCGGCTGCATTGTTGCACGGCAGCGGAGCATCCGCAGAGAGACAACCATCCCAAAAAGCTTGAGGAGCCTGAAAAATGACAATATTTTTACTAGGTCTATTTTATGAGAAAAGATTGCAAAAAAAAGTTCTCCCTGTATCGTAGGCGTAGGCAATAGAGCAGAAATCCTTTGCCCCCATATTTCGGGGGAAAACAACATTTCAGGGAGGAAAAGGTTCATGAAGAAAGCACGGGTAGCAATCAACGGGTTCGGGCGAATCGGAAGGCTGATGCTGCGAGGAATGTACGATTACGATCAGGAGGAGCTCTTCGATGTCGTCGCCACCAACAGCCGCTCACTTCCTGAACAGAGAGAATATCTCCTGAAATATGACTCCGTACACCGTCGCTTCCAGAAGAATGTCGCTCACGACGAAGACTCCATTTACATTAACGGGAAGCCTGTGAAAAACCTCCGTTTCTCAGATCCCGAATCGTATCCATGGGGAGATCTGGGAATAGACATCGTGGTGGAGGCCTCCGGAAAGTTCACCCGTCCGGAAAAGGCACGGATACACCTCGAAAGGGGGGCTAAAAAGGTGATCGTCACCGCCCCAAGCCAGAACAAAGGCATGAAAACCATCGTCATGGGGGTAAATGAAGAGACCTACGACCCCTCTCAAGATGACATGATCTCCAACGCCTCCTGCACGACGAACTGCCTTGCTCCGCTGGTAAAGGTGCTTCACCAGAACTTTGGCCTCAGAGACGGCATGATGACCACTGTGCACTCCTACACGAACGACCAGTGCACTCTCGACTCGGCACACTCCAAGTTCAACCGGGGACGAGCGAACGCCATGTCAATGATCCCCACCACCACCGGCGCCGCTGAAGCCATCGGAGCAGTACTGCCGGAGCTTGAGGGGAGGCTCCACGGCATAGCAGTACGGGTTCCTACTCCCGATGTCTCTCTGGTAGACCTGGTGGCGGATCTCGAAGAAGCACCCACAAGGGATGCGCTGAACGAAGCTGTACGAAAAGCCTCCGAGGGATCTCTCGGAAAGTATCTGGGATACGAAGAGGATCAGTGCGTCTCCATGGATTACGTGGGAGATTCCCGCTCATCGATCTTTGCCGCCCCCTACACTACAACGCTGGGGCATAAGGCAAAGGTACTCGCCTGGTACGATAATGAATGGGGATATGCCTGCCGCTGCATCGATTTGGCAAACTTCATCATCCGTCAGGGGCTGTAGAAGCGAAACGGCCTTTTGCTCTCCAATTTTCCATTCAGCCATCACAAAAATTTGCCGAAGCCCCGGGAAGCGATCGCTTCTCGGGGCTTCTTTATTTTTAAAAAATTAAAGAACTTGTGCTGCATTTTCCGATTGACACGAGGGGCCCAAAGCGTACACTTTGCCCTAAAGGATCTTTCGGAGGAGCATATTCGTATGCACAGATACTCCAGAAAGACTCTTTATACTCTAGCAGCGAGGAAGGTGACCGTGGTTATGAAAGGAAGAATTCAAAGAGTCTCCGCAATTGCGCTCTGTTTTGTTTTTGCCCTCTCGGTGGCAGCCCAGGGGTGTACCACCGTGATTGTTGGGAAAAACCGCTCTAGCACAGGATCGGTACTGATGGCACACAACGAAGAACTCGGCATGAATGCGGCCCAGCATTTTGTCGTTGTGGAGGCAGCTCCCCATAAGCCGGGAGAACTCTACAGCACCTATTCCGAAGGATCCATACCCCAACCCGAGAGAACCGGACGCTACATAGCCTCCAAAGTTTTCAACAAAGAGTATTATCCCGGGGATTTCACCACGGGTGTCAACGAATGGGGGGTCACCATAGCCAATAACATGTCCTGGGGGAAGGACGTTCCTGAAGAGAGCGCCTGGGATACCATTCCCGGAGGCGTTATCTGGACGGAATTCACCCAGCTCGTGCTGGAACGGGCAAAAACAGCCCGGGAAGGTGTAGAGCTTCTCGGCCACCTCTGCGAGACCTACCACCTGAGCGCAGATCCCGGCACCATGTTCGCCGTGGCCGATCCCGACGAAGGATGGTGGGTAGAGATTGCCCGGGACGGACAGTGGATAGCGGTACGGGTTCCGGACGAAGTCGTCTCCGTGCGGGCCAACGGCTACCGCATCGGTGTCGTCGATATGGAAGATTCGCACAACGTTCTCCACTCTCCCAATCTGGTGGCCTTTGCAGAAGAAAAGGGATGGTACACCCCTGAAGAGGGGCGTTTTAACTTCGCCAAAGCCTACGGAGATCCCTGGGTTTTTGACGACTACAACGTACTGCGCCATTCCCTGGTAGAGGAGCGCCTCGGCCAGATAGGCAAAATCTCTCCAAAGGATCTCATGGAGATTCTCCGGTGGAACTACGAGGATACCGAATACTACGCGGAAAACCACGAAACTGGCTCCCCCTGGGAGGGAGACTGCCGCACCGTGGCCCGACTGAACACCGAGGTAGGCGCCGTGGTGGAGCTGCGGAAGGATCTTCCGCAGGAGATCGGAAGCCTTATCTGGTGGTGCATGAACACACCGAAGACGGGTGTTTTTATCCCCTGGTACTTCGGAACAACCTTCTTCTCCGAGGTCTTTACTCTGGGGACAGATCGCTTCGATGAATACTCCGCCTACTGGCGCTTTTTCGAGCTGAAGATGCTGGCCCACCAGAACTACCAGGTGGCCTTCCCCCTTCTGCACCCCGTCTGGAGCGAGATGGAGACCAGGGCTTTCGAAAGACAGAACGATATTGAGAAGGAAGCACTTGTTATCTATAAGGAAAACGGAGCCTCCGAGGCTCAGGCTTTTCTCTCAGGCTACTCGAACTCACTTGCGGATGAGGCCTTTGAAAAGGCAGGGGATCTGATTCGGGAGATCAAGACCCAGGCATGGTTCCAGGACTAATGAATCTCTCATTGAAAATACGCTGAGGATACAACATCATCAAGGCCGAGATATCCCCGATTTTCCGGGATTTCTCGGCCTCTTCTTTTTCGTTGATTTCCGTTGTTCTTTTCCGGAAGACGCTATTTGGCGATCACCGCCAGAAGCTCCAGGGGCTCTGTTCCGGTATTGCGGAGAGCGTGGGTTCCTCCCCGAAGGGCCACGGTAATATGCCCGGGCTTTACCGCAATCCACTCCCCCTCGTCGAGATACTCCCCCACACCTGAGAGAATGCAGTACACCTCTTCATCCCCCTCGTGGCAATGCTTCCCTATGGAAGCCCCCGGATCAAGGGTGATATGGGAAACCATCTGAAACCGGCTGGTTCCTTCGAGGGCTCCCGGAGCAATCAGATGCCGGGTAAACCCCCCTCCATCCCCCTTCTGAAATCCCTCACGCCGTACAGGGTCCATCTTTTCCGGATGATGCAGCATACAACATCTCCTCCTTCATGATCAATCTATGCAAGCTATATGCAGGCTCTTCAGGCCATTTAAACTGTACGCCCTCACGAACCCTATTGAAGCCCCACTCACACACATCCCAAGACAGTCAACGCCTTGCATGCCTAGCCGCACGGGCTTTGAGACACTCGGGCTCCAGATCTACCAGGGTCCAAAAGAGACTCGCCACGAAGCACCCCAGGAGAATCGCCAGAGCCAGGAAGTGAAAGGCATTGGTCTGCCCCATGCCGGGAGAGGCAAATCCCATGAAGAGGGGGAGCAGCACCCAGCTTGCATCCAGGGAGAAATAGACCATCGAGGTTCCCTTGGGACGAAGCTTTCCCGGCACCAGATCAGCCACCAGGGCGAAGACCGTGGGGAATCCTACTCCCATGCCTATGCCGAAGAGAAACCCGCAGAAACCCACCGAAAGCGGTCCAGAAAGGTGCGGCGCCGCCAGCAGAGCGATGGCCATACACGCCGTGGCGGGGGGCATCATCATCCCCCGGGAATAGCGTTGAAGGATCCCCTGACAAAAGAGACGCACCGAGACGGAGCCGGCGGCAGTTGCCCCGAGAAAGGGAGAGACCTCAAGCCCCACCTCATGCAGCAGGTTAGAGAGATAGAGCACGGAAGAGTCCGCCAGGGCAAAGAGGAGAGCCGAACAGAGCAGCACGGGAAATCCCCGGGTACGGAAAAGCTCCCCATAGGAGCCCCATATCTGGGTACGGTGGTACTCCACGCCGAAAGTCTCCAGGGGGGGGAGAGAAAAGCTAAGGAAGAAACAACACATCCCCATAAGAGGGGCTACAGCGAGATAGGCTGTAAACATCCCCCGGGCAAGAAGAAACTCGCAGAGGGGCACCGTGGTAAAGAGAGGTGCCACGGAGCCCAGGGAGACCAGGGCGAAGAAACGCCCCCGTACCTCCTCGGGAATAACGTAGGTCTGATAGGTGGTAAGAGCCACAAGAAAGAGACTTGCCCCCACCCCCATGAGGATGCGACAGAGGGCAAGGAGGGAAAGATGGAATCCTGCAAAAAGAAAGAGGACTCCTCCGAGAACAGACATGAGAGAAGCCCCTATCATAGTACGCCGCACCCCCAGCCGCTCCGTCACCGCCCCGCCGAAGGGGCGTGCCAGAGTACAGGCTCCGAAAAAGACACTCACCACCACCCCCACACTCTGGGGCGGAAGTCCTCGGATCTCAAGAAACCGGGCGAGCAGATAGTAGACACTCAAAAAACCATAGATTACAAAATAGCTCCCCATAAGACGTACAAGCAGCGAAATCGGCAATCTTTGGGAAAGGGGGTTCAATACGGTTGCCACCGCACCATCTACGCATCCTTCCTTTCAGTCAGAAAAAGTGTGGAGATTCTTTTTTCAGAATGTATTTTTCGTAACATAGGTCTGTCGCTCCTGCCACATCTCCTCCACCACGGGGAAAACTTTGCTGCTTCTCTCGGGACACTTCCGGGCTACCACGATACAGAGGGCATTCATCAAACTGATGGGAGCCGCATAGGAATCGATGAAGGATACACAATTGGAAGGAACCCCCACGACGTAATCTGCCCACTGGGCGGCGGGAGAGGAGATGCAATCCGTCACCACCCCAGTGATAATATGCCGCTTCCTCGCCATGGCGAGCAGTTCCACCGTAGCCTGAATGCAGCGGTTAAAGGTAAAGCCGAGAACCATATCCTCGGCTCCGAGATTCGCCACTCGTTCCACCGCATAGAAGGGCTCCAGAAGATGGATGTGGGGGAGAAACCAGGAGAGGTAGAAATGCACATACTCCCCCAGAACCCTGGAGCTTCTCTCACAGATGCAGTGAACGCTCCGAGCCTTGAGGATCTGCTCTGCCAGGGCATCTACCGCAGCTTCATCGACGCTGGAGAGGGCCTTACCAAGATTTTCGATATCATCCTGCATCACCCGGCGCACAAGATTTTCCCCCTCTGCGGAAGGCTCGAAGGCGTGCACCCTTTCAGGGACAGAACGCTCTTCGTACGCCTTCTCTCGAAGGGCAGACTTCAGCTCCGGATATCCCCGATACCCCAGGGCGGTGGCAAACCGAAAGACCGTAGATTCGCTCACCTTAAGCTTCCGGGCTATCTCCGAGGCGGTCATGAACATGGCCTGCTGCCGGTTCTGCATGAGAAAAGCTGCTATCCTCCGGTGGCTCGGAGAATATTTTCCTGCCCTTTCACGAAGTCTCTCTTCGAAAAGCACTCTCGAAACACCTCACTCTCACGAACGTGCACCGTACTTTCCGGGGAAAAAACCTTCCGAACACCATCCCCGAAAGAGGGCAAGCCCGCATACTGTATAACATGACGCTCTCAAAGACAATCCTCCCCATCCGAAAAACCATCCACAAAAGTCTTGTCGCAACTATCTGCTCTTGAGATCGCCCCCATCATTCAGGGGGGCCGTTTTCCGCCATTGTACCGCACTCTTCAAAAAAATGAAAGATTTCCTCCGCAAATATTTGACAATGGAATTTTTCCCCTATATACTCGTCACAGTTGAGGAGACTGAGCGTTATATAAAACGCCCTTCGTGATCCAGGGTTCACAGATCTTCGCAAAATTTTAGTATGGGGGGATAACCAATGACCGAATACCGTCATATCAGCCTGTGGAAAGATGTACCCGAGGAGCAATGGAACGATTGGAAGTGGCAGATCGCCAATCGTATAACCGACGTGCCCACCCTTCGGAAGGTGATCAACGTCACCGACGAAGAAGCAGCCCAGATTGAGCGCAGCCTTACCAAGCTCCGCATGGCTATTACCCCCTATTATGCAGCCCTTATGGATCCCGATGATCCCACCTGCCCCGTGCGCATGCAGGCGGTTCCCAGCATGGCGGAGACCCACATCGCAGGGGCGGATATTCACGACCCCCTTCACGAGGACGTGGACTCCCCCGTACCGGGGCTTACCCACCGCTATCCCGACCGGGGGCTTCTTCTCGTAACGGATCAGTGTTCCATGTACTGCCGTCACTGCACCCGGCGGCGCCACGCCGGGGAGACCGACAAAGCCTACGGCAAGGAGCAGATCGCCAAGTGCATCGACTACATCCGCAACACCCCTTCTTTCCGGGATGTGCTTCTCTCCGGAGGAGATCCTCTTACCATTGATGAAGACCTCCTTGAGTGGGTGATTGCAGAACTCTCCGCCATTCCTCATGTGGACTTCGTGCGTATCGGCAGCCGCACTCCCGTGGTCTGCCCCCAGAGGGTTACGGAGAAACTCTGCGCCATGCTCAAGAAATACCACCCCATCTGGATCAACACGCACTTCAACCACCCCAAGGAGATCACTCCGGAGGCCGCCAAGGCCTGCAACATGCTGGCGGATGCGGGGGTTCCCCTGGGGAACCAGTCGGTACTTCTCAAGGGGCTCAACGACTGCCCCTACCTTTTCCGGGAGCTGAACCAGCAGCTCTTGAAGATCCGGGTACGCCCCTACTACATCTATCAGTGCGATCTCTCCGAGGGGATTGAACACTTCCGCACCTCCGTCGGTAAGGGTATCGAGATCATGGAGTATCTCCGGGGCCACACCACGGGGCTGGCAGTGCCCATGTTCATCGTGGATGCTCCCGGAGGGGGGGGGAAGATCCCCGTCATGCCGAACTATATCGTCTCTCGCTCGGATCGCAAGGTGATTCTGCGCAACTACGAAGGAGTGCTCACTACCTATACGGAGCCCGAAGATAACCGGAGCTACCCCGAGAAGCTTTACAAACGAGACGAGTACATCACTCGGCAGCAACATCTTTCTCACGAGGGGCTCATTCAGCTTCTGGATGGCAAAAAAGTCTCCATGGAGCCCGCCCATCTTCAGCGGCTGGAACGGAACAAAAAGTAGGCATTATCACCCGCCGAAAAGGCGTAGCACACACGTAGGGGAAGAAACTTCTTATGAGAAAAGGATACGAAAAGATTACCCAAGAGAGGGTTACTGAGTTGCTACGCCAGCTCGTACGCATTCCGAGCCCCTATTTCAACGAAGAAGCTGTCGTGGACTTTGCGAAAAAGTGGCTGGAGGAGCATCATGTTCCCGCAGCGTTTCATCGGTTCCATGAGAGTAAAATTTACAACTACCACGGCATCAACGTGGTGGGGACGCTTCAGGGGAGTGCCGAGGGGCCTTCCATTCTTCTGAACGGCCATCTTGATACGGTAAAACTCTGCGAAGGGTGGACTCGCGATCCCTACGCCGCCTCCGTGGAGGGGGATCGCATGTACGGCCTGGGGGCCTGCGACATGAAGGCGGGATGCGCCTCCATCATGCTCGCCCTGGCGGCCTTTCTCGAAGATCATCAGGAGTTCCGGGGGCGCATCGACTACAGCCTGGTCTGCGACGAGGAGGGGCCCTTCGGCCTCGGCACAGATGCTCTTATCGTGGACGGCATCATGCGCTCCGATGCGGATGTGGCGGTAATCACCGAGCCGAGTAGCGCCTTTGCGGACGTCCCCTTTCCGAGCATCTGCCTCGGCGCCCGGGGGGGGTGGAACTACAAGATCACCGTGGAGGGAAAATCCGCCCACGGCGCCCAGCCGGAACTGGGGATCAACGCCGTCACCGAAGCCGCGAAGATCCTTCTGGAGCTTGAGAAGATCACTCTTCCCTCCCACGACAAGCTCGGATCGGGCTCTCTCTGCTGTATCGACTTTCACGGAGGCGGCGCGGCTCTTTCGGTACCCGATGAGGCACAGTTCTCCATCTTCCGCCACGTGGTGGTAGGCGTATCCAAGGAGACGCTTCGCCAGGAGGCGGAAGAGGCTATCAAACGGGCAGATATCCAGGGTAAAGCCACAGTCTCCTTCCGGGACGCTCCGCATCCGGAGTGCGACGGATTTCCAGCCTACGTGGTCCCCGAGGATAACCCCTATGTCCAGGTGATGGAAAAGGCTCTTCAGGAGGTTACGGGAAAGAAACCCGTACAGAGCTACTTCGCCAGTGTGGGAGATTTCTGCTACACCGGGGGGAGGCTCGGCGTTCCCACCCTCGTGGTGGGGGCCAAGGGGGGGAACTATCACGGAGCCGACGAGTACGTGGAACTCTCCACGGTGCTTCAGAGCACCCAGGCTCTCTATCGTTTTCTCGCCTCTCTCTGCGGAGAGGATGTCACATCCTGAGTTCTATCCGCAGAGGCGGAGAGACACTCTTGCCAGGAAAGGAGGAGGATGCGCTACAGCATCATTCCTGAAAAAACCTTACGAGAACCTGCGCCAGGGGGAACGTGGACTCTTCCGGAAAGATTTCGGTGCCAGAAGAGAATGAGCAAAGACAAGGGAGGTTAGCTTTATGCAACTGCACATTTTGGACGTAGGGGTTGTTATTGCGTACTTTATTTCTCTTATCTCCATCGGCTACTACATCATGAAACAGGCAGAGACAGGCAAGGAGAATGAATCTTTCCTTGCAGCAGACCGTAACATGGGCCTTATCCGGACTACCGGCTCCGCCGCTGCCACGGACCTCGGAGGCGGTTTCAGCATCGCCATGGGTGGACTGGGCTTCAGCATAGGGATCTCCGGCTCCTGGCTTATCGGTGTCTCCGCCCTCAGCGCATGCCTGGCGGCTCTTCTTCTGGCTCCCAAGCTTCACCGCTGGTCCGTAAAGGTAAAGGGGCTCACCACGGGAGATCTCTTTGAATCTCGATTCGACAAGAAGACCGGCATGATGGCGGCACTGCTTATCGGGCTCGCCTGGTGGACCTTCGTCGGCGGCCAGGTTATCGCAGGAGCCAAGCTCGTGGCGGGAACCATCGGCCTCGACGTAACCACCACCATCATCATTGCGGGAGTCATCATCCTCCTCTACACCTCCATGGGAGGGCTCAAGGCGGTTATCACCCTGGATGTCTATCAGCTGATCATTCTCACCATCGGCGTGGTGGGTATCCTCGTCCCCATGGGGCTGAGCAAAGTGGGGGGCTTCGGAGCCCTTATGGAGCAGCTGGCGGCGAATCCCGAGACTGCGGGGCTTACCGAATGGGGGGCCATAGACTGGAAGACTGCGGTGGGTTGGTTCCTCTCCATCTTCCCGGTGTGGTTCATCTCCATCGCCACTTTCCAGCGGGTTATCGCTGCCAAGGATGAGAAGACCGCCAAAATGGGGATCTTCCTCACGGGATTCCCCATCGAATGGCCTATCTTCGCCATCGGCATGACCCTTGTAGGGCTTCTGGCACATGTCCTCGTCCCCGGTCTGAGCGATCCCGAACTTGCTACCCCCACCATGATCGTTACTATTCTTCCCATCGGCCTTTCGGGGCTCGTGGTGGCAGCCTACATGGCGGCGGTGCTCTCCACAGCCGACTCCTGCCTCATGGGGAGTGTGGCCATCTTCACCAACGACATCTACCGGAAGCTCATCAACCCCAAGGCGTCGGACAAACAGCTCATGTTCGTCAACCGCTTGGCGGTGTTCGTCCTCGGAGCCTTCGCCATCGGTCTGGCCTATCAGATCCCCCGGGTTATCGACCTGGTGATGTACGCCTACACCTTCGGCGCTGCGGGGCTCTTCTTCCCCATGCTGGGCCTTCTCTTCTGGCGGGGCGCTACCGCTACGGGAGCTTTCTGGAGCATCCTTCTCGGAGGCGGTTCCTCCATCGTATGGTCCCTTATGGGCAAACCTTATGGCTTTGACGGCTCTTACATCGGATGGGCAGTCTCCTTTACCGCTCTCGTGCTGATCTCCAACATGACCAAGCACAGCCCCGAGGAGCAGGTAGACCTCTTCTTTGAGGCTCCCGAGAAGGTATAACGTCGTCAGCAGATGATCCTTCTTTTGCAAACTCTCGGGAATACTCCCGGAGCACACCACCACAGATAACGCCGGCAACAGAGCGAAGGCCCCGCAAAAGAATCTGCGGGGCCTTCGCTCTGTTGCCGTAAAAATCTATCGTTCCAAAGTACGCACCTTCTCCGGGGAGGGGAGCAGCCCCGGCTCATAGGCCTTAAGATCCAGCACGGGTGTGCCATCAAGCATGTCCACCTGGCTCACATAGAGCACATTCTGTTCGATGCGCTCCAGGGGGAGCACCGAAAGCCCGATCCGATTGGGCCTGCGGGGGGTTCGGGAGGCAAAGAGCCCCCGCAGCTCCCCGCCCCCTCGGGGATGATGCACAAGCTCGGGCTCCTCGTTCATGAGGTGAAAACAGAAAAAAACCATCACATGAGAGTATTCTTCCAGCCTCAGAAGGGCCGGAGCATATTCGGGAAAGATCACGATCTTCCCCGGCAACGCCTCCGAGCGGGTACTCTGAGAAGGGGCCTCCCCACTCTCCGTATAGGGGGAGATCACATATCCCAAAGGCTTCATGGTAAAGAGTAGCTCCTTTTCAGTCATGACAGGCTTCCTTTCATACGTTTTTTTGAAAAAATAACACCCTTTTCCCCCGAAAGCAAGCTCTTTTTTATCTGCTCTTCGGTTTACCCCGAGAAAACATTGCGTTTCCTCTCCCCATCCGGGATAATCAAATCATGCCAAGGGGGGAAGCAACGCCTGTATCCTCCCTGTCGTGAATCCCCGAAGGCAGAGACCTTCTTAGAGAGGAGATACCCCATGCATGGAAAACATACCTCCCTGCAACAGCAAAATCTCCTCGAGGAGGGGTTCGAAATCCTCCAGAATCTCGAAAGTCTGGGGTTTTCTTCCTTTCTTGCAGGGGGTGCCGTGCGGGATCTTCTGCTGCATCGTCCTCTGCATGATCTGGATATCGTCACCACCGCTCCCCAGGAGCTTCTGAAAAAGATCTATCCCTGGGGGAGACTTCTGGGAAAACCCTCATCCCCGGTCTATCTGCTCCCTCTCCCCTCGGGGACCATCGTTGAATGCAGCTTTCTGGCCTCTTCATTGGAGGAGGATCTTGCCCGCCGCGACTTTACGGTAAACAGCCTGGCGATGAATGGGGGGGGAGAGATTTTCGGCTCTCCTCAGGCCTTCGAAGATCTTCGAAGGCGTGTGCTGCGCTGGAACGGCTCCGCTGAAGACCGGCTACGGCAGGACCCGCTCCGGGCGTTGCGGCTCTGTCGTCTCGGAACCTCTCTGAAGCATTTTCATCTCCCCCCCAAAGAGCTTAAAGCCTGTACCCCCTTCGCCCAAGCCTGTGCAGATCTTCCGGGGGAACGGGTGGGTGAAGAGATCTACCGGGGGCTCAAGGAGCAGAATCCTTCCTTTCCTGATCTTCTTCAAGAAGCTGGGCTTCTCGCCCCTCTCTGGGGGGCTCCTCTCCCTCTCTTGCAGCGGGAACAATTTGCTCTTTTTTCCCGCAGCTGCGAGCGGGGAAACTCCTTCTCCTGCTCTGCCGGAGCCTTTTTTCTCGATCTTTTTCGAGCCTCCGGAGAAGAAGAGCCGAGGGAGATGCGGGAAAAAAGCTACTCTCTTCTCCGTACGTGGTGCTGGCCCGACAAAAAAGCTCTCTGGCTGGCGGAGCTTCTGCACCTCTACGGAAGCAGCAGAGGGGGGCTCTCCCCCTCGGAGGCTCTCGACCTTCTGGAGCGCTTTAGCTTCTCCTGGCTGGAAAACTTTTTGGAGCTTCTCTCTCTGGAGCCCCAAAAAGCAGTTCATGGAGAGGAGCTTCAGAGGTACTGCCTCCTCTGGAAAGCTCGGTTTTTGCGAGCCTCCCGCAAGGGGCTGTTTTTCTCGGGGGAGGAGTGCATGAAGATCGTCGGATGCCCGCCAGGCCCCGCTGTAGGAAGCCTTCTCAAGGCTTTGAAACGCAAAATCCTTGAGACTCCGGAGATTTCCCGGGAAGAACTGCACCGCTACCTGCTGGAGGAGGAGAAAAATTTTTGAAATTCCCCTCTAAAAAAGGGCCTTTTGGGGGGAAATTGTGTATAATCGGAGAAGCACCGGAATTTTTCTGTACGAGGTGATGCTTTGTGAATCATAACCAGCGAATCGGCCCAGGGCGTTTTTTTGGTAGAGCGCTTCTCGTTTTCTTCCTCTGTGTTCTTATTGCACCCCTCCTCCACCCCTCACCAGGAGAAGCCTCTTTTTTCGATAACGATCGGCACTTTCTCACCATACGCGCCCTCGGAGATGCCAAATGTGCCCCCCCGGCGGATAAGGCCATCGCCGCCTTCTTTCGGGAAAAAAACCCCAAGCTCTCCCGCGAAAACGCCAAAAAATACGCTCAGATCGTCCTCCAAGCCGCCCGTGAATTCGGGGTGGATCCCTTTCTCCTCGCGGGGATCATCGTAAAGGAGTCCACCGTGCGGGCCAACGCCCAGAACCGTGGATGCTATGGCCTTATGCAGATCAAATGGTCCGTCCACCAGAAAAGCATCCCCAAAGCCTTCCCCGCCATACGCTCCGTGGAGGATCTCAAGAAACCAGAGAACAACATCCGGGTGGGAGCCTACATGCTTGCGAACTTCATAAGAAGACACAAAGGGCGTGTCGATCCCTCTCTCGACTCCTACAAGGGGACAACATCTTCCAAGTACAAGAGCACCCTTCTGAAATACTACCACCGTATGATCTCGCTCTATAACAGGGAAAAATCCTCCTGATGCTTCTCCTGAATCGCTAAATTCTTTTACCGCGTGCGCCAGCAGCGGGAAGATTTTTCTCCCTC
The DNA here is from genome assembly GCA_964539095.1 of uncultured Synergistaceae bacterium. Lineage (GTDB taxonomy): Bacteria > Synergistota > Synergistia > Synergistales > Aminiphilaceae > DAIPKP01. The sequence continues at coordinate 20,957 of CAZIFL010000011.1, read as the reverse complement.
TGGCACGACATCTCTCCCCTCCCCCTTTCGGGATAAGGGGAGAGATTCTTTTAACTAAAAAACAACAAATAGGTATTTTTACCTTGTTCTTTCTCCTCTTTTCAGGTACCATCCCTCCCCGGTGTGTTCCTGTTCTCAACGCTATTCTTAAAATGATGGGTGATTCTATGTATACGCATTCAAAAATTGCTTCTCGATTTCAAAAACTGTTTCTTCTCGGACTTTTTCTCTTCCTCCTCCCCTCTTCCGTTCAGGCTGCCAAAACCACGGATTTCTTTGCCCAGAGCTTTGAGTTCAACGTCATGAAGAGCCTGGGGCATCAGAAATACAACGAACGGGTAACCGCTATCATTGCAACCTTTCTCAGGCAGCGTAACAGCGCACTCTCGGAAAAAACCGCCAGGGAATACGCCTGGTACATCACCGATGCGGGGAGGGAGTTCGGGGTAGATCCCTTTCTTGTAGCCTCCATTCTGGTGAAGGAATCGACCGCAAAATGGGATGCCCGATCTCCCAAGGGAGCCTACGGCCTTATGCAGATCCACTGGAAGGCCCACCAAAAATCAATCCGAAAGGCCTTCGGGATCATCAAAACTCTGGAGGATCTCATGGAGCCCCAGAACAATATCCGCGTCGGCACCTATCTTCTCGCCAATCATATCCGGCGCTATCAGGATACCGACCGAGCACTGGATCGCTACCTCGGAGCCCCCCGAACATCGTACAAAAAGACCATTCTCGATTTCTACAAGAGCATGAGCGGCATCTACCTTAAGAGACAGAAGGAAGGGTAGGTTTTTCACCGACAGAGACATGCCAGAAGGCCCCCGAAGGTATTCTCTTCGGGGGCCTTCTTCGTGTGGGTGTTGGCGTAGTGCTCGTAACGCTCTCTTCCCTAGCAATCTTCCTTACTGAAGGGTGCTTTCGAAGAGCTTCTCCAGCGTGGTTGAGGGAACTGCTCCGGTCTCTTTCCAGATTTGCTTTCCCTCTTTGTCGTAGAGCACCAGAGTGGGGACGTACTCCACCTTGTGCGCCTCCATCATGCCGGGATCTCCATCTGTGTAGATATCCAGGGAGACAACACCCCAGCGCTGGCGTACAAACTCCTCCAGACGGGCAGCCTGACTTCGCAACGAGCCGGGAGCGACGGGGAGAATCGTGACCCCCCATCTCTCTTCATAGGAAGCTGCCAGAGGATCCAGAGCCCGAAGCTCCTTCTCACAGGCTGGGCAGTTGGGGGTAAAGAAGATCATGAGTACCGGCTTTCCCAGCAGATCTGAGGTGTCCAGCAAACCTCCCCCCGGAGCAGTGTAGAGGGTAAATCCCCCGAGAGGCACCTCTGCGGCAGATACAGATCCTGAAAATCCTAAAAGGGCAAGAGAGAGTACCCCGAGCAGTACCGCATATCCACATTTTTTCATAATCATTTTACGCTTCCTTTCTCGGAGCAATGGTGTCAAGAATCTCCTCCAGCAAAGGCTCGGAGATCAGCCCCTTTTCATCGTAGACCACCGTTCCTGAAGCATCAAAGATCATCAGGTGCGGCACGTTCCGTACCGGTATGCGTTCGAAGAGCCCCGGCATGTGATCATAATAAATTTCGAGATGCTCCACCCCAAGATCCTTCAGTGTTTTGGAGACAAGCCGAGGGTTGAAACGCTCTTTAGTGATGGGAAAGAGCGTTACCCCTCGCTGATCCAGCTCTTCTCGCATCTCTTCAAAGAGCTGCAGCTCCTCCTGGCAGTCATCGCAGTTGGGGAAGAAGAGCATGAGCATCACCGGGGAGCCCACAAAATCTCCCAGGGAGACCTCCTCTCCATCCGAATGCCGGGTGACTTCGTAGGAGGCAAAAAGAGGAGCCCCCTGAGCAGGCTGCAGAGTTCCAAAGAAAAAAACCATAAGCACTACAAATAATGGCGCGATCAATTTGATTTTCACGACTTACCGCCCCTGTTTGGCCTGGTTTGCCACGGCCTCCGCCGCTTTTCGTGCGGCCTCTTCATCCCCGAGATAGTAGCGCTTGAGGGGGCGAAGCTCCTGATCCAGCTCGTAGACCAGGGGAATTCCCGTGGGGATGTTGAGCTTGGGGATCTCCTCTTCTGAAATGTCATCAAGATACTTCACCAGCCCCCGAAGGCTGTTGCCGTGGGCGGTCACGAGGACTCTGCGTCCCTTGCGGATCTCCGGAGCGAGAACCTCTTCCCAGTGGGGGACAACCCGGGCCACGGTATCCTTGAGGCATTCCGTGGAGGGAAGCTCATCGGGAGCAAGAGAGGCATACCGGGGATCTTTGCCGGGGTGGCGTTCGTCCTCCGCATCGAGTGCCGGAGGAGGGACATCATAGCTGCGGCGCCAGGTAAAGACCTGATCATCCCCGTACTTTGCGGCGGTCTCCGCCTTGTTCAACCCCTGAAGAGCACCGTAGTGCCGCTCGTTAAGGCGCCAATGCCGGTGCACCGGCAGCCACATGCGATCCATCTCGTCGAGAGCGATCCAGAGGGTTCGGATGGCCCTTTTAAGAACCGAGGTGTAGGCCACGTCAAAATCAAACCCTTCACGAAGCAGGAGCTTCCCCGCCTCGTGGGCCTCCTCTACCCCTTTTTCCGAAAGATCCACATCGGTCCACCCTGTAAAGAGATTTTCCTTATTCCACACACTCTCTCCATGTCGAAGAAATACGACTTTATACACCTATCTTCTCTCCTTTCCCGGTTTCGTCGATACGAGAACAAAACCTTTCTATTCTCCTCTCATCATACCACCAAGGAAAAAAGTTGGCACCGCCATAGTGCGTAGGCAAAAGCTTTCCATATCATGGAAAGGCCCATGGCCTATAGAGAGATCACCACAGAGCCCCCGATGATGGAACAGACTCCGAAAAGCTGGATTCGGTTGAGCCGTTCCTTAAAGAGCAGAAGCCCCCAGGTGGCGGCGACAAGAGGATAGGAGGAGGTAAGAGGGCTCACCAGCGAGGCGGGGGCCCGTTCCAGAGCGAGGGCGAGAAAAAACCCTCCGAGAGCAAGGGCCAGGGCCCCTGCCGCCAGAAGCTCTAGAAAGATCCCTCGGGTAGTGGTACAAAGGGGCGTCGCCCTCTCGGCTTTGGGGATGCTGAGGGCTCGGAGAAACCAGAAGGCCCAGGAGAGGGGGACAAAGGAGGCGGCCCGCCAGAAGTTAAGGGATGCCACATCCACAGCGGTGTTGGCAAGAATCCATTTGGTCACCGGAAAGGAGCACCCCCAGCAGAGAGCGGTAAGGACGGCCAGAAGAAACCCTTTGCGAAGATTCGCCTCCTCGGGAGAACGCCGCTGAATTCCCTCGGTACGGCGCACCAGATTGAGCCCGAAGATGATCGCCAGGGCCCCCGCCATCCCCAGAAGAGAGATCCTCTCCCCAAGCCAGAAGACGGAGATCACCATCACCACCAGAGGGGAGATGCTGGTAATAGCGCTCGCCTTACCCACCCCCAGGAGGCGGATGCTCTTCATGTAGAGCACATCCCCGAGCACATTCCCCACCAGACAGGCCGCGGCGATCATCCCGATTACCGGAAGAGGAACCTGAAGAAAGCTCTGGGGGGCATAGAACGCCACAAGCGGCACCATGGCCCCCAGAAAACCGAAGGAGCGCAGGGCATTCATCTTTTCGAAGGGCATCTGCACCATGTTGCGCCGGTAGATTACCGGCACGGTACCCCAGCAGAGGGCCGTGAGAAGGCTGTAGAAGAGCCCTGCAAGCGTCACCGGCGAGGCTCCACATTACGGCACCAGGTTTCGGGGAGAAGAGAACCCCCACCCAGTGCGAGAAGAGCGCACCCCAGACAGAGCATAAAGGCCCGCTGGTACTGCACCTCCACGGGAAGGTGGGCGTAGAGGTCGAGAAGGCTCCCCATCCCCGTGGTAAGCAGGGCGGTGACAAGAAAGGTTCCGGAGTTTACCACCGCCACCGCAATCCCCGTATAGGCGGGGGAGCTGACCTCTTTGGTGATGGCCCATCCCAGAATAAAGGAGCTGGCGGAAAAACCCAGCACGAAGAAAAGAGGCCCAAGAACCCACCGGGGAATCATCTCTGCATCGCCAAAAACCAGGGGAATCCAGGTGGCGAGATAGATCAGACAGAGAAGTATCATGGGGAGCTTCCGTCGCCCCAGGCGATCCGAAAGACACCCCACCGAGAGGGTTCCCCCCATGCCCCCGAAAACACACCAGGAAACCACCTTGGAAGCCTCCCGGGCATCGAATCCGAAAACATCCCGGAGATAGGAGATTCCCCAGGCCCCGGAGAGGGCAAGAAAGGCCGCGGCACTGCAGCCGCAGAGAAGAAAGGCAAACCAGATATGCCGGCAGATAAGCACTTCCCCAAGGGCCTTCATAAGCCCCGGAGAGGGGGCGGGGGCTCTTCCCTGTTGGGCCTCGTTCACCGGAGGGAACCCCATATCCTGCGGCGTGTTGCGGATAAAGAGATAGCAGAGCACCGCCAGAAAAAGGCTGATACCCCCGATGCCCATGAAGGTACTCCGCCAGGAAAACCGGGCCACCAGAAAGGCCAGGGGAAGCTGGGCAAGCACCCCTCCGAAGCTCCCGATAAGCGCTGTGAGCCCCGACATGGAGGCGAACTCCCGATTGCGGTACCACTGAGAGAGGATTTTAATAATCGAGACGAACACCGTGGAGACCCCGATACCCACCAGAAAACGCCCCAGAAAGAGCATGGGCACCGAGGAGGCCATGCCGAAGACCACAGATCCCACCCCCGCCAGAAGCGTACCGGCAAAAACGGTAATCCGGGCCCCCAAGGTATCCGCCAGCATCCCCACAGGGATCTGCATGATCATGTAGGCGTAGAAGTACATGGAGGCCAGAGATCCGAAGGCGGAGGCGCTGAGGCCGAAATCCCGCACCAGATCCTCCCGAACCACCCCCGCCGCAAGACGATGAAAGAACACCACAATGTAGGCAAGCACCATGACTCCCCAAACCACCCACCGGTAGTTCAAGGCTTTTTTGAGATCTCTCTCAAGATTCTGCATACTTCCGTTCACGCTCCCCTTCTCTTATTAAAAAACTTTCACCATATCGCAACTCGGGGAGATTCCGGCGTAAGGAGATGCACCCCCACGGAGCCCCCGCACTGTTCGCGAATCAACCCTGCCAACTCCTCCCCGGCGCTCTGCACCGTAGACAGCTCCACGGGAGGCATGCAGTCCAGATTGATCGCCACCCGGGAAGAATCGGTATCTATCTTGCTCCGCTCTCCGTTCTTCCAGCACCACTTGCGGCAGAAGATCTCTCCGCTCTGCACATCCTTGAGCACCACCTCCCCAGGATCGGGGTACTCCGTCATATCGGGCTGCCCCAGGGGGACGTACCGCTCCTCTCCCGAGGCCAGGCAGAGCAGGACACCCTCCTGAACATTGCGAAGGTCATCCCCGCCGCAGGGAATAAGGTATTTCATGCTTATGATGTTAAAGAGGCAGACCAGGGGGTTGATAAAGGGGAGATCCTTTCCCGACCGCACCCGCTTCACAAGATTCGCCACGGAAGGGGGGTATTTGTTGGGGTTCACCTCCAGAGCGCGGAAAGCCTCCTGCCACGCCGCTATGGAAGGATGCTCCTTGTAGCTCTCCAGAAAGGGGTCCTCCCGAATCTTTTTCTCCCAAGAGCGCAGAAGCTCCGTCAGAAAGGGACTCTCCGAAGCATTATCCATCCCCTCACAGAGCAGCATCACCCGGCGATAGCCGGGAAAACGTGCAAAAATTTCCTCTCCCACACCAACATACATGGTATCCCTCCTCTTTCTCAACAAACGGAACACGCTGAAGAAACTGAACATATTGAAGAAGTAGCAAACCTCGTCTCATCTAACCACATGCTACGGATAAGGTCAATTATTTGTCACCAGTAAAAAATATTTTCATCACATCCGTAGGGGGCAACCACGAAGAGGCGCCCACCGCTACATGGCACACGCTACCTCCTCCCCCGGAAGCATGGTTCCCCCTTCAAGAACCTCCAGAAAATACCCCTTCACAGGGAGAAGGCACCACCCCTTGTAATCGTAGCTGTGGGGCTCACCGGGGCGTTTTCCCTTCTCCACCACCCGAAGCACCACACCCCCCGAGAAGGCAAGGAGCGTTCCCACAGGCAGCTCCTCCGGGAGATTTCGAATCACCAGATTCTCCGCAAGACTTCCAAAGGGGAAGGAGAACCCCGCCTCCTTCTCCGCCTCCTGAATATCCTCCCGCCGCAGAAGACTTATCTGGCGCTCTTTCATGTCATAATGGGAATCCCCCACCAGCCCCCGATCCTTCTCAAAAACCCCATGAGGGAGGGGGGACTTGGGTTCCTGCCGCTGGGCACTGCTACATATGGCTTCTACCACACCTACATATTTCATAGTACGCACCTCTTTCCATACAGTATGCATGATCTCATGGTACCAGATATGCTCTCTTGAGGATACGGCAAAGATTTCTTGGTTCTCCCAAAAGCTTCATGTTATAGTCTACAGGAATGTGCGTGACAAGAGAAAGGGGTTGTGCCGTATGCGTGATAGTTCTGGCGTTTCCATATTCCGAGCACTTTTTGCCTCCCCCGTGGGAGTGCTGGAGATAGTGGAGCAGGGAGGAGCACTCCGGGAGCTACATTTCCGTTCCTCCAGAGAAGCTCCCCCCTCGGAGCCCCCTCTTTCGCCACTGCTGCAGCGCTGCCTTCGCGAACTTGAGGAGTACTTCCAGGGGACGAGACGCAGCTTTACCGTCCCGCTGCATCTTCAGGGAACTCCCTTTCAGGTGCAGGTATGGCAGGCTCTTCAAGAGATCCCCTACGGAGAGACCCGATCCTACCAGGAGATAGCCGTTGCCATAGGCAACCCCCGGGCGCTCCGCGCTGTCGGAGGGGCAAACAACAAAAACCCGCTGGCTCTCCTAGTTCCCTGTCATCGGGTGATCGGTAAAGACGGATCGCTCACGGGGTTTGGCGGAGGACTTGATATCAAAGAGTGGCTTCTGGAACACGAAAAACGCCACACTCTGAAGAGATAGAGCGGTTTCACAAATAATGTGTCACGTGCTGTTTCACGGAGCCTCCGCTTGTGTGTCCCCTCTGCTCTCGACTGGTCGAACCGCTCCCTTGCTTTGCTGCTCCGGCCCGTCGCCCCAGGCGCGCCGTCCATGGCGCGGCTGGGGCTTACCGGCACGTCCTGTGCCGGTACCGGGCCTCCGCGACGCAAAGCTGCACTCGCCGACCACTATGCTCGCTGCCGGGGACACACAAGCTCCAGCTCTCCTGTTAACATAGTGTCACATGACAACCAGAACCGCTCTAGAAAGCACAAAGCACAGAAGGGGGACGGGAACGTGCCCCCGAGGAGGGAAGAACATGAATATTTCGCTTAAGCCGCGGCAGGTGCTTTTTCTTTATGGCCTCTTTTTCCTGGGAGAGGGGGTACCGATCAGCAAGACACGTCCGGAGATCAAACCTCTGGATCGGCGCCCCCTGCTGGAGATGGATCTCATCCGCATCGAGAAGGTGGGACGCTCGCAGTGCATCTACCTCACCGACCACGCCTGGGATTGGCTTTCGGAACATCTCACCCTCCCTATCATGGCAGAAAAGGGAAATCCCTCGAAGGAGTGCGCACTTCTTGCCGAGGCCCTGCTGACCCAGCTACAGCATCGCGTTCACGAAGGAACCCTTACTCTGGCGGAGTTTCTAGCCCCTCCGAAAGATCCATCCCAGAAACTCCCGCAAGAGCCCCCACAAGACTCGCAACCTGGGGAACCCGAATCTTTCCGAGAGCAGTCTCCCAAAAAAGAACCCTGCGAAAACCCTCCATCTTCCTCCAGAGAATCGCTCACCCCTCAGGAAGAGGCCCTTCTCGCCCTCTGCCGGAAGGTCATGCAGGAACAGGGGACAGATCGTGTTTTTCTGCGGGATCTTCGTCCACGCCTCAGGGAACTCTCCCGGAGCGATCTGGATGGCATTCTTCTCTCTCTGCAGCAGAAGGGGAGAGTGCTTCTCATGACATACCAGGATCCCCTCTCCCGCACCCGGGAAGATGACGTAGCGGCTCTGCACATCGGGAGTATCTCCCGGCATGTGCTGCGCCTCTCCTAGCCCCCAAGGAGGATGTACGGAATGAACATTTCCATAGAATCCAAGGTACTCCGCTCGGCAGATCTTGATTACGCCCACCGGCTGGACGATGTGTGGGAGAGCAACCCCTATTCGGTGGTGGAGCTGCACGCTCCGGTACGGGAGAGCCTGCTCTTCGAACTGGAAGCGTTGGGCAACTCCTCCCGAAGCCGCCTAGTACGGGGGCCGGGAGGAGCGGGAAAGACCCATCTTCTGGGAACGCTACGCCATGCCCTCGGCGAAGCTGCTCCGGGGACCACACATGCCGAGGCGACCTTTATTCTGGTTGACATGACCGATGTCACCCGCTTCTGGCCCACGGTGCTTCTCGGATATCTCGAATCGCTCCATAAGGATATCCGAGGCTCTTCCGGGGGGGATATGCAGCTCGACAGCGTGCTGGAGCATATACTGCAGCATATCTCCTCTAAGGAGGACAGTTTGCATACAAAGCTGCAGAGATGTGCCACCGAAGACTTTCCGGATCTCGCCAAGGAAATCCTCGGGGGGCTTCATAAAAAATTCCGGGCCGAGGTAGGGCACTATCAGAATGTGCTCCGGGCCTTCTTTGCCCTGGGAACAGAGAACTTCGACCTCTCCAACGTGGGGTACACCTGGCTTCTGGGAGAGACGCTGGAAGAGGAAAAACTCGCCCTTCTGGGGATCGGCGAGAGAGAGCAGGACCCTCGGGAGATTCTCCGGGGGCTCTCCTGGATTCTCTCGCTCCGGGGGAGCACTCTTCTCTGTCTGGATCAGATCGATGCCATCGTCGCCCAGGGTGCTCTCTACTCGCAAAAGACCTCTTCGGAGGAGTTTTCCGAGGAGGAGCGCAAGGCCAAGGGGATTATTCTCAACCTCGCCTCGGGGCTTGCGGCTCTTCAGGATCAGACCTGCCGCACCCTGGTGGTGCTCTCCTGCTTAGAAGAGAGCTTTTACACGCTTCGAGACTACGCCCTCAGCTCGCTTATGGATCGCTTTTCCGAATCCTTCACCCTGAACACCGTCCCCTCGGGAGAGATGGCCCGTAGCATCATGGCCCGACGCATGGCCCCGGCCTTCGAGATGCACGGCTTTACCCCTCCCTATGCCACATGGCCCTTCGCCCCAGAGGCCTTCCAGAACATCGAAGATCTCTACACCCCCCGGGAGATTCTGCAGATCTGCCAGAATCACCGGCTGCGGTGTCTTCAGGAGGATACGATTTTCGAGTTGACCTCCTTTCTGGAGGATTCGGCCCCGGAGCCCGCAGAAGAGTTCTCTTCTCAGGAGACCTCTTCTGAGGCGCTCTCGGAGAGAGAGTCTCTGGGGGGCTCTCCTTCTGCAGAAACGTCCGGAGAAGCTGCGGAACCTTCCATGCCTTCCGCACCTCCCGTCCCCCCGAAATTTTCCGCTCTGGATCAACGTTTTGCAGAGTTGGAAAGGAGCGTCAACCCAGGGGAGTATCTTGAAGAGGATCAGGAGGACCAACTCGGAGAGCTTCTCCGCCTGGGGGCCCGTCTTCTGCTCACCGAGACCCCGTTGCAAAGGAATATGGATATCGAACTCGACCCCGTGGGAACCCTTCCCTCGGACCCCCTTCACGGCCGAATCCGCCTTATCTTCCGCTCCGAGGGAGACCGGGAGCAGCACTACTGCTTCCGGGTCATCCAGAAGAACAACCACAACGCCTACCGCTCGCGACTCGCCAAGGCGCTCACCGCCTCGGGAATAGAAAAGGAACTCTCCTTCCGGCGGCTCACGGTCTTCCGCACCCTCCCCCCGGTGGATTCGGGGGAGCAGACCAAAAGGCAGAACCGGGCCTTTCAGAAGGCGGGGGGGCGCTTCGCTCCCGTGACGGAGCAGGAGATCCTCGTACTGGGAGCCCTCAAGAAGATGTTCGAGGAGAAAGATCCCTACTTCTCCGAGTGGGTTCGCAAACGCCGGCTTGTCTGCCAACTTTCCTGCATGCAGATCGCCTTTCCCTGGATCATCCGCCTTACCGCACCTTCGGGAACGCCCGAACCCACGGCATCCGAACTCTCCGGGGAGCCTGAAAATTGCGAAGGAGCAGGAGAAGAGGAAGATCGCCAGGGACGCGAGCAGAGACAGGAGCAGAATCAGGGGGAGAGACGGGATCAGGGACGGGGTCAGGAGCAGAGGCAGGGACGGGATCAGGGGCAGGAGCAGAAAGACTTTCAAGAGCTTCCGCAGGTTTCTCCAAGAGCCACCTCCAAAGATGCCACATTCGAGCTTGCCCCCCCTTCTCCTCCGGAGAGGCCTCGGGAGGAGGGACTTCTCTCCCGGATAACCCGCTGGTTCAGCAGAGAGGAAGAGAGCCTCACCGTAACCCGGGAGATCCCCCCCCCTTCTCAAAAGAGCCCTTCTCCTCCGGGTGCATCAGGGGAGGAGCCTTTCCGGAAGATCGACGCTACCGGGGAGAGTCAGCAGTCTTCTCCTCCGGAATTTTGTGAACTTTTTGAGGAGATCGCTCCCCCCGGAACAGGTGCAGAGGAGAAAGAAGCGGGAAGGGACGAAGAGAAGGAAGAGGAGAAAAGGGAAGAAGGAGGAGGAAGGGAAGAAAAAAAAGAGGAGATAACCCTCGAAGCGCCTCCGGAGAAACCGTCGGAGGAGCCCCCCCACCCTTTTCCCGGCAAAGGCGCTGAGGAACCTCTCCTCATTCGGGGGGTGCAGGAGGAGGTACTACTAGGAACCGAGATGCTTCTGGGAGAGACCATCACCCTTCCTCCCCAGACCTTTGCTCGTCACGGAGTAATCCTCGCAGGGAGCGGGGCGGGGAAGACGGTGCTCATTAAACGGCTGGTGGAGGAGGCCGCCCTCTGCGGCATTCCAAGCATCGTCATCGACAGCGCTAACGACCTCTCCCAGATCGGCCAGAGCTGGAAGGAACCCCCTGCCTCCTGGGGGGAGGAGATGCACCGCAAGGCAACCCTCTTCGAAGAGAATGTGGAGGTGCTTCTCTGGACACCGGGGCACACTGGGGGGAGGCCGCTACATCTCTCTCCTCTTCCGGATTTTGAAGCCCTGGAGGATGACCCCTCCGGAAGGGATACCGCCATCACCATGGCAGTGGAGAGCCTGGCCGAGCGGATTCTCTCGGGAAACTCCAAAAATGCCCAGAAGGGGCGGGCCCTCCTCACCGAGGCGCTGCGGCTTTTGGCGCGCAAAAAGGGGAAAACTCTGGCAGAGCTGACAAAGCTGCTTCAGGAGGCCCCGCAAGAGATCAGCGCAGGGATGCGGGAGTACCGCAAGCTCAGCCAGGAGCTGGGGGATCTTCTCGCCGCGGCCCGGACCTCGGACCCCCTGCTGCATCAGGAGGGGGATCCCCTCTCCCCCAAGGTGCTCTACGGAGACACCTTCGAAAGGGGGGAGAAAACCCGGATCTCGGTGATCAACCTCTGGGGGCTCCGGGAGCTGGAATCCTCCCGGCACTTTATCAACACCCTCGCCATGGCGCTCTTCTCCTGGGCCAAGCAGTACCCCCCGAAGAACGCCCTGGGGCTCCGGGGGCTTTTTGTGCTGGACGAAGCCCGAGACTATATCCCATCGGTACATACCAGCGCCTGCAAGGAGAGCCTGCTCCGTCTCGCCGCCCAGGGGCGCAAGTACGGCATCGGGCTTCTTCTGGCCTCCCAGAACCCCACGGATATCGACTGCAAAGCCCTGGGGCAGTTCCAAACCTGGTTTCTCGGAAGAGCCCAGGCACCCCGGGCCATCGAGCAGAGCAAGAAGATGCTTCAGGAGTGGGGGCTCTACGACGGGGATGTGGCCCGGCTACAGAAAGGGAACTTTTACGTGCACTCCGGAGAGACCATCTCTCCCCCTCTGGAAATTATGATCCCCCTCTCCCTCTCGGCACACCCCGACCGCTCCCCCCTCTCGGAGGAGGAGATCCTCCGCATCGCCCGAGGAGAGCGATTGGCGTTTTGAGATGCCACATAAAAGCGTTAGATAAGAACACTGAATAAGGGCATCACGAAAAAGAAAGCAGGTGTTTGTTGCGGTGGAACTTCCTTTTTTCCCTTCTTCCCGTCTTCTGGATATCTCCATGGATACCGGGGCTTATACCTTTCCCGGCAATCCTCCTCTGGAAAAATCCGGCCCCCACAACCGGGTAACGGGACCGGTACGGGAGTATGTCTACGATCTGCGACTCTGCACTCAGAGCGGCACCCATATCCAAAGCGGCCACTACTTTCTGGAAGATGGGGAGACCATGGATCAGGTGGCTCTGGAGCGTTGCCAGGGGTGGTGCCGGCTGGTGCCCCTTACGAAAAAAGGGGAGGACACCACCCGGGAGGATCTGGAAAGACTCTTTGAAGAGCACCCTCTGGAGGAGACCATGATCCTTTTCGCTACAGGACAGATGGAGGAGATCATCGCCACGGGAAAATGCCTTCCGGAATCCCGGAGGGGACTCTCCCCCGAGGCGGCGGCCTATCTGGTGGAAGAGCGGCACGTCACCCTTCTGGGGATCGACTCGGTGGGGCTGGAATCAAGAAGGTTCAACGATTTTCGCGTATCCCGCTATCTCGGAGCCCGGGGAGTGCTGCTTCTGGAGTGTCTGGTAAACTTGCAGCAGCTCCCCCCCTTTTCCCGGGCCTATCTGGAGGCCTTTCCTCTCAAGATCAAGGGAGTGGAAGGCACCCCCTGCCGGGCGGTGCTCCGGGTGGAGGCATAAAAATCCCCCTCGGAAATTCCCGAAAAAACTTCGGACTTCGGAGAATTCCGAGGGGTACTAAAGAAGCGCAAAGGGCAAAGCTTTTATCCCTTGATAAAGGCATCCACCTTCTGAAGATAGAGCCGACGCAGATGCTGGGTGAGGGCTCCAGGGCGGCCGCTGCCCACCTTTTGGGAATCCACCTTCACCACGGGCATGATCTCCTTGAGGGTGCTGCTGACGAAAGCCTCCTCCGCAAGCCCAAGCTCCTCCATCCGGGGAGCCCGCTCCTCCACGGTTACCCCCGCCTGCCGGGCCAGCTCCAGCACGAACTTCCGGGTTACCCCCGCCAGCACCTCCCCCTCCGGGGCAGTGATAAGCTTTCCCTCCAGGCCCATAAAAAAGCTGCTGCTGGTCCCCTCCCCGATGATCCCCCCAGGGGCGTAGAGCCCTTCGAGATACTCCACCCGCCCCCCCTTAGCCACGTAGGGGAGCATGTAGTCGATGCTCTTGATCAGCGGATTCGGCCGGGGACAGTCCATGCTGAAGAGGGCCACCCCCTCGCTGTAGCAGGAGGCTGGGAAGAGCTTGGGGGCGACGGATTCGAAGAGGATGAAGAGCCGGGGCTCCGGAAAGAGACCGTGCCGGTTTACATCTCCCCCGGTACAGTAGAGCCGCACCAGCACATCCTCATCCATCCGGCGCACCCCCTCCCGAACGATGCCATCCATCTCCTCGCAGGAGGAAAGCCCCCGAAAACCCGAAGCCTCGGCGGAGTCGATGAAACGCTGAAGATGCTCCGTCAGAGCAAAGGGTTTTTTGCCGTAGGTGCGCAGGGAATCGAAAACCCCGATCCCCCGCTGTATGGAGAGATCCGTTACGGGGAGAAAAACCTCCTCCCGGGGGAGAAAGGACCCGTTGTAATAACACAGTGCCATGCAATTCACCTCATCTTATTTTCTGTAAAATATGCCCCTCTTGCCCCCTTTTCGGAAAGTAACCGGAAGAGGGGGACAATCATTATGACACATGGCGGGAGAAAGGGCTCATGCTCCGGAACTCCCCCCGGCAACACCACATACCTCCGCCGGGCCGCCCTAGTCTACTCCAGAGACGGGGGTTTTCCAAGAGAAGAATCGAAAAATTTTCCTTAGACTTCTCCGAGGACGTGATACAATGCCCCATGAAAAAAAACGACATCATGCTGTGAAGGGATTTGATAGCCGTGAGCGTAAATGCGGAAGAACGGGCCTACCGTTCCATCCTCGCCTTGGTTCTTTCGGGGGAGTACAAGCCCGGAGATTTTCTTCTGGAGCTTGACATGGCCCCCAGGCTGCAGATGAGCCGCACCCCTGTGAGCCGCGCCCTGGCCCGCCTGGTTACGGAGGGATTCCTTGCCCGCATGCCCAAGAAGGGTTGCTACATCCCCCTCCCCACCCCGGAGGATGCGGAGCAGGTCTTTTTCGCCCGCATGGCGGTGGAATCCCAGGCGGCAGCGGCGGCGGCGGAGCACGCCACCGAGGAGGAGATACAGGAGCTTAGAGTTCTCCTTCCGGAGGATCTCCGGGCGGTGGAAAACCGGGAGAAGACCGCCTTTTTCAGCACCAACGAACGGCTTCATCTGGGAATCGCCGCCATCTCCAAGAATCTCTATCTTGAAAAGTGGTGCCGCCATATCTTCTGGCGCTCGAACGTCTACGTGCTCTACTTCGACAGCTTCTACCGCCCTCAGGAGAACATCCTCCCCCAGAAGACTCCCGAGCAACACCAACTGATTTTCGATGCCCTGGAGGCCCGCGACCCGCAAAAAGCCGCAGAAGCCATGAGAAATCATATTCGCTACACCTACGAACAGCTCCTCATCAAATCCTGACCCCTCGCCATCTGCCTGGCTCCCCTCTCCCCGAAGAGATTCCTCTTCGGGGAATTTTTGTACCGTCTTTCCGCCCTTTATTCGTTCTTTTTTTCCCTATTGGTTGAACCTTTGATATGTTTTGACACGCTCCCTTTTTTATGGTATGTATTTTTCACAGAATCTATCTATGAGCTTTTTGATGCATACACAAAATATTTTCTGCTTCGGCAAAGGACGGCGAATACCCCATGAGCGCAAAAACAAAAAAGGTTCTTCAGCTTGGCTACGGTATGCAGGGTAAGTGTGCCCTGCAGGATATTCTACGGAATGACACGGTTAAGAGCATTGTGGTGACAGACTGCTACGAGGGGTTCGAAGAGGAGATCTCTCAACTCGGGGATCCCCGGATTGTTCCCCAAAGGCTGAACGCCGAAGACACCGAGGCTCTGGCGGCTCTTATGCGGGAAGCGGATGTGGTGATGGAGCTTCTTCCGGGAAGCTTCGCTCTCCCCGTGGCGAGGGTGGCGGCAGAGGTGGGGGTCTCACTAGTGACCTCCATGTATCTGAAAAACCCGGGGGAACAGAATGAGCAACGTCGGGAGGAGCAGTCCCGAATTCTGAAAGAGATGGATGCTCTGGCCCAGCAGAAGGGGATCACCCTCTTGCAGGAGTTCGGCATGGATCCCGGTATGGATCTTGTGCTGGGGAAGAGGGCTCTGGAGGAGTTCGAGAAGGTGGAGGTTTTTCACTCTTACGGGGCGGGATTCCCCGAGAAGAGCGCCGCCAACAACCCTCTGCACTATAAGTTTACCTGGTCCATCATCGGGGTGATGCGCTCCTATCTGCGCCCCGCCACCCTTATCCGAAACGGCAAGGTGCTACACATTCCCGCAAAGGAGATGTTTGCCCCCTCTTCCACCCATCATCTGGATATCCCCGAGCTTGGGGGTTCCCTTGAGTGCTTCCCCAACGGGGATACCGCACACTTTGCGGAGCTTTTCGGCCTTGGGGATGTACGAGAGATGGGGCGGTATATCTGCCGCTGGCCGGGGCATGGAACCTTTTGGCAGGTCATGGCCCAGTGCGGCTTTTTGAGTGACACCCCCATCAGGGTGGGAGACGCCTCGGTGGCCCCCACGGCGTTCTGTGCGGCCCTTCTGGGATCTCAGAAGCAGTTCTTCTACGAAAAAAACGAAAAGGATGTGGCTCTGGTGCGTACGGATGTTCGGGGTATCCGCCAGGGGAAACCAAGCCGGGTGATCTACCAGATTATCGACAGCCGCGACTGTGCATCTGGCTTTACCGCCATGCAGCGTACTGTGGGCTTTCCCGTCTCCATGGGGGCCTCCATGATTCTGGATGGAACCATCACGAAAACCGGAATTATCTACCCCATGGATGTCCCCTTTGATGCCTACGCTCGTGGGCTGGAGACCCGGAATATTCACATTACCCGGCAGGAACTCCCCTGGAACGGGGAATGCTCCCCCGAAGCACAGACTTCATCTTCAGGGAGGTAGATGCCATGCACTTTCTGAAAGGGCACATGGGAGGCAATACTATCCTTCTTCTCTCCCGGCAGGATCTGGGAACGGAAAAAAACCTCCTGGAAAGGGTTCTCGGCTTCTGTGCCCCCGAAGTTCTGGGATGTCACGAAGCGGGAATTCTGGAAAAAACCTCCTCCCTGGGGGCTCTCAAGCTCAGGATTGCCGCCCGGACTTCCCGTGCCTATATAAGCGCCTGCGGAGGGCTTACCCAGGTTCTGGGAAAAGCCCTGGCTACTACGGACTTGGGAAAGGGCTACGGCCTGGATATTCCCGAGAGAGGCGCCTTCACGGTGCTTCTCCATACCGAGGGAGGCCCGGTTCGCCTCCATATCGAACGAGACGAGAAAAAAACCGTTACCTGGACGGATATGACTTCTTTCGTGTCGGAACTTCTCGGGAGCGGCATAGAGCCGGTGAACATTCAGGGAATACCTCTTCTTCGGGTGGGGAAGTTTCTCGTGATTCGGGGGGAGGATCTGGAAGAGGCCCTGCCGGAAGCCGACGTTCCGCATCTGGACCATGCCACCCGGCGAACCATCGAAGCTCTTCAGGCAGAATTTCTCACTCTTCGTCCCCAGGCATCCAAGGATGTGGCTCTCTACGATTACAAGGGGAGGAGCTCTAGCTTTCTTCGGGTAACCTTCCCCCACTGGCTCCCGGAAAATCATATCGAACCAGCCTGCGGCACCGGCACGGTGGCGGTGGGCATGGCAGTGCTTCACTATGCTTCGGATAGCCGCTTCCCGGATAACGGAGCGGTCACTTTCTCCATGGAGTCCGGGGGAGGCCCCGGCCTGGGAGGGCCGGACCGGACATCTCTGAAATTTGTTTTGGAGAAAGGACAGGTTCGGGAGGCAGCGTTCTCTCACAGCCTGGTGGAACTTACCGTCCGGGGAGAAATTATCGAAGGGGGTGATAAAGCTTCATAACGGCGGTGCTGTGGTGGTAGAGTGTGTCAAAAATATATGGTTATACATGCAAAGGAGGCGTAATTGTTATGGGAGATATTGCAGCTAAGGGAGCGTTGTCTCTGATTCCGGTGGTGTTGGCTCTGATTCTTGCTTTCAAAACGAAGGACGCGGTCTTTTCTCTTATCGTAGGCTGTATTGTGGGGGTTATTCTTGCGGGGTTCGATCCCGCCACGGGGCTCTCGAAACTCTTTCAGACCGCCCTGGGGAACGGTGACTTTATCTGGGTGATGATGATTGAGATCGCCGTAGGCATCATGGTAGCCTTCTATCTTCGTGCAGGAGTTATCGGAGCCTTTGCGGAGTGGGCGGGAACAAAGATCCGCTCCCGCCGGGCCGCTTCGGGTTTCGGCTGGCTGATGGGGATCTGTATCTTCTTCAGCGATTACTTCAGCCCCCTTTTCAGCGGCCCCATCGCCCGGCCCATCACGGATAAGCACAAGGTTTCCCGGGAGATGCTGGCGTATCTTCTCGACTCCGGCAGCGCTCCGGTCTGCACCCTGGTACCTCTCACAGGGTGGGCAGTCTATATCGCAGGCCTTCTGGTGGGCTACGGCCCCATTCAGGACGCGTCTCAGGGCATGGCGGTCTTCGTGAAGGCCATCCCCTATAACTTCTACGGCTGGTTTGCGGTTATTCTCGCGGGGCTCATTGCCTACGGCATCGTCCCCAACTACGGCCCCATGCGCAAGGCTGAAAAACGGGCACGGGAAGAGGGCAAAGTTCTTCGGGATGGTGCTACTCCCCTTACGGGTGAAGAGATGGATCTCATCCAGCCCATGGAGGGCAAGGTGCCCAACATCCTCGTCTACCTGGTAGCACCGGTACTCATCGTTATCGGGGTGGCTTTGGGAACCTTCTTTATCATGGGAAGCACCAAAATCCTGGAGGCCTTCTTTACGGCAGTGATGTACCAGGCTGTGGTGATGAGCTTCGGAGGCTACTTCAAGGGGATCAAGGACGGCATGGATGTGGCCACCAACGGCATTAAAGCGGTGCTCCCCGCCATCCTCATCTTGGCTCTTGCCTACTGCATCAACACCGTCTCCAAGTCTCTGGGAGCCCAGCAGTTCATCGTCTCCTTTACGGAAGGATGGATGACCTCGGGGATGCTCCCGCTGGTGACCTTCATCACCGGAGCGGCGATTTCCTTCTTTACCGGTACCTCCTGGGGAACCTACGCTATCCTTACCCCCTTCGTGCTCCCCATCGCCATGAATCTCTCCGGGGGGGAGATCAACTCTCTGGTGCTGGCCACGGTAGGTGCCATTGTGGGCGGGGGGCTCTTCGGAGATCACTGCTCTCCCGTGTCGGATACCACCTGCCTCTCCTCCTTCGGGGCCGCCTCGGATCATATGGACCACGTGAGTACCCAGCTTCCCTATGCACTGACTGCGGCAGTTCTCGCGGGGGCACTCTTTATCTACATAGGTACCCAGGGAGTTCTTTAGTAGCTCTGTACCGGCAATGCTGGGGGGCTCTTTGCGATTCACCGAGGGAGGAGCCCCTTTTTAATTAAAAAATGCTTTTTTTATCTCATTGCGTTCAGGAGGCGATATGCGTGATCTTTTCCACTTCGGATTCTCTTTCCGAGGCTTCCATACCCGCTATCGGCATTCTCTGCTGGGAGGGAGGGGGGAGCACCCCTCGGGGGCTGGATCAGCTTGAAAGCCTGAAGGGAAACAGCACCAACCCTGCAACCTTTTCCTTTCCCGTTCTCTATCGACGGGTTCCGGGAGCGAATATCGAAACCATTCTGGAACATCCAGACCCTCAGGTAATGGAGAGAATGATTGCCGAGGCCCAAGCCATGGAAGATGCAGGAGTGCGTGCCATCACTACGAGCTGTGGCTTTAACGCCATTTTTCAACGAAAGATCGCCTCTGCTCTGAAGGTCCCCTTTTTCTCCTCCAGCCTGCTTCAGGTGCCTCTGATCCGGCAGATGCTGGGGCCCAAACGGAGCATTCTTGTGCTTACCGCCAAGAAGGCCGCCCTTCGGGAGGAGCATCTCCTTGAGGCAGGAATTGTCCCGGAGACGAATCTTCACATCTACGGCATGGAGGAGTGTCCTGAATGGGGAAAGATCTTTACCGCCCCCCGGGAGGATGTGGATCTCGACGTTATCGCCCGTGAGGTTGCCGGAACGGGAGAACGGGCCTGTCGGGAGCATCCCGATGTGGGGGCACTGGTACTGGAGTGTACCGATCTTCCTCCCTTTGCAGCGGCACTACGGGAGCGGACAAACCTCCCCGTCTTCGACTTCGTCACTTTAACAGAGTACATCTACAGCTCTCTTTTACTGAAAGGAACATGCGGCTCATGACACCCAAAAAGATTCTTGTTTTCGGCGCCGGACGAGTAGCCCGCCCTTGCGTACAGTATCTGCTGCGTCAGGGTTATGAGGTTTTTGTGGCGGATATTTCGAAAAAACGGCTGGAGTACGTTCTTCAGGGAAATCCTCGGGGGCATGCTCTGAAGGAAAATGCGGCACTTCGGGGAGGGGAGATTATCCGGAAGATCGCTCCCGATCTTGTTGTTAATCTTCTTCCTCCGGAGTTCATGGCTCCTATTGCCAGGGAGTGTCTGCTCCAGGGGGTGCACTCGGTTGATCCCGCCTATCTCGACAAGGAGACAGCCGCTCTGAAAGAGTCGGTGAAAGAGAAGGGGCTTATCTTTCTGAGCGAGCTGGGGCTGGATCCGGGTATTGATCATATCTCTGCCGCCCGTACCATTGATCATATCCACGACGAAGGGGGAAAGGTGGAGTCCTTCCGCTCAATCTGCGGTGCCCTCCCCTCGCCGGAGGCCAACTCCAACCCCTGGGGGTACAAGCTCTCCTGGGCTCCCGCGAGCCTTATCGGAGCAAGCCAGCGGACGGCCCGGGTAAAGGTGGATGGAAAAGAGCACTTCTGGCCCGAGGGGGAGACCTACCGGCATTACCGGCTGGAGGAGATGGGAACCCTCGGGACGTTCGAAGTTTACGCCAATGCGGACTCCCTCCCCTATCTTGATCTCTACAACATCCCGGAGGCAAAAAGCATCTATCGAGGGACACTGCGCTATCCCGGCTGGTGTGAGACAATCTGCGCCATGAATGCGCTACATCTCTTCGACACGGAAAAGCTCCCTTTCCGGGGGATCTCCTTCCGAGAGTTTCTGGCCTCACGAATCGGGATGAAAGACAGCGCGGCTCTGGAGCAGGATCTGGCCTCCTATCTGGGAATCCCCTCCTGGGCAGCGATACTGCACAGGTTCCGCTGGCTCGGCCTTCTGGAGAGTGCCCCTATCCCCCTCGACGAGGGGAGCCCCCGAGATGTTATAGCCGAGCTTTTCGACAGAAAACTTGTCTACCGGGATGGGGAACGGGATCTTGTGATTTTAAAAGATGAAATCATCGCCGTCTATCCCGGAGGCTCCCGGAAATGCTACGAAAGCCTGCTGATAGATTACGGCACCCCCGAAGGGGACAGCTCCATCGCCCGCACCACCGGCATCCCCCCTGCCATAGGGGCGGATCTGATCCTCCGGGGAGTAATACAAACTCCGGGGCTCCATATTCCCACCGTCAGGGAGATCTACGAGCCTCTGTTGCTGGGGCTTGCAGAGAAACATATCTGCCTGGAGGAGCGAGAGACCACTCTCTCCTGATAGAGAGAAAAGACGGGAAGGCACTAGTGGGTTGTTCCACATTATATTGTGCCTTGAAATGGGAGCCTCCGCTTGCGTGTCCCCTCGGCTCCGAAAGTGGTCGAACCGCTCCCTTGCTTTGCTGCTCCGAACCGTCGCCGCAGACGCGCC
>CAZIFL010000010.1:70150-75144 GCA_964539095.1 uncultured Synergistaceae bacterium | reverse complement strand
GACTACATCACCGGGCAGACCATCTTCGTGAACGGCGGGTGGTATATGCATTAGAGTGGTTTTGCAAATGATGTGTCATAATGTGGTGCGATCCCTTTTCATGGGTTTCCATATCTACGGCGTCCTCGGCGGGCTGGGGTATCCTTCGTCGGGGACGCAAGTTTCCGTGGGGTTCCCGTTGTTATTCAAAACCCCGAGGTGGGGATCTTCTGAGGTGTTTCCCTCCCCCTGAAGATTTGTAACAGAACAGGTGATGGTAAGGGGGGTGGGGGCAAAGATCTCCCCTTGGGTGGTTTGGGAGTCTCCCCAGAAGATGCTGTTTGCCACAAACCCTACCCCCCGGTAGTTATCGTGGTGGCAGAGGCTCCTTCCCAGTTTTTCCGCCTTGTTCGCATAGAAGGTGCAGTTCTGTAAAAGAAGATCCCCCGTGTCGTAAGGCTGGCTGTAGATGCCTCCACCAAAGGCTCCGGAATTGCGGTAGACCCTGCAGTCGGTCATATGCAGGGCGCTTTCGAAGGCAGCGATCCCCCCGCCGCAGGAGCTGGTATCGACAGCGTTCCAGGCGGTATTATCTGCGATGGTGCAGTTTGTCATGTCCAGGGCATTTCTATCCTCGACAAAAATCCCCCCGCCGTAGTAGAGGGCGGTATTATTTGAAACGGTGCAGTTTGTCATGGTGAGGGAGCTGCCTCTATGGAGAAAGATGCCTCCCCCGTTGCGGTTGCTGCCATGCCGGATGTGAAGATTGTTCAGGGTAATCCAAAGCCCCTCCTTGATGGTGAGCACCGAGATGTCGGGAACGCCTCCGGGAGTTTCCGAGGTCTGAAGGATGGTCACTCCCTCGGAAGATCCCTGAAGGGTGAGATCTTTCTCTGCGATGTATCCCGAAGCGCAGGTGTGAACCCCTTCGGAAAGAGAGAGAATATCCCCCGAAGCGGCGGCATGAAGAGCCTCCTCAAGAGTGGTCTGCCCTGTGTCAGGCCCCGCAAAAAGAACCGCCCCCTCCGCCCGAAGGAGGAGCCCTTCCGAAAAACCGGAAAATTCCCCAAGGCACCCAAGGCATGCCAGACCCACTAAACAGATATGCCCCAGAAACTTTCGAGGGGTGGAAAATGGGGCCGAAGATGCGGATCCCCGGATCTTGCAATCTCTTTTCTTCATGAGAACAACCTCTCTTCCTCTTTTTGGAGAGAATACCACGAACCGCCTTAAAGGGCAGGGGGGAGGAGGATCTATATCTTTTTCAAACTTATTGACATGTGTTATTACATACGCTACAGTGTCTTTTGAAGGGGGTTGGATGTATGGGCAAAAGCTATTCTTCATCAGAAATCATCAGGTTGCTCAAAAAGGACGGTTGGTTCCTCCACAGTATTGTGGGAGATCATCATCAGTTCAAACATCCCACAAAAAAAGGCAAAGTAACGGTGCCCCATCCAAAAAAAGATTTGAATATTTCCGTTATCGCCAGCATTAAAAAGCAATCGGGGCTCACCATATAACCCCCCGGAGGAGGTCTTTTTCATGAAAGACAGATACGTATACCCCGCCTTTTTCTGCTATGACGAGGGTGAGGAGATCGGCGTGGTGTTCCCGGATCTTCCGGGTTGTGTTTCTCAGGGAGCCCCGGAAGAAGAGGCCCTGCGCATGGCTCGGGAAGCTCTTTCTCTCCACCTTTTCAGTATGGAAGAAGATGGGGATGACATTCCGGCACCTTCCCGCCCAAGGGAGCTTTCCCCGGAAAAGAATCAGGTGATAGTGCTTGTGGATGTTTTTATGCCCTCTTTCCGGGAGAAGATGAACAACAAGGCGGTTAACCGTATGGTTACACTTCCTCGGTGGCTGGACGTAGAAGCAAAGGCCGCAAAAATCAACTACTCTCGGGCTCTTCAGGAGGGGTTGAAAAGTCGCCTGGGAATAAAAGCGTAGAACTCTCTCTTCTATGGTGCTCTTTTTTTCCTCTGAAGAGATGTTGGGGATGCCGTCGGGGGTGCGGAGAACAGCACGAACCGCCTTAAAGATGTCTTTTTGAGAGACCCCTAAAGGCGGTTCGTGCTGTTATATTGTGCGGTGTGGTGTTGTTTTTATGGTAGTACCGATCTGCCGCTCCTGCTCCTCGAATCCTACCTCTTCAGCAGCACCAGGGGGAGTGCCAGCAGGAGCATCCCCAGGGGAACAACCCCCAGACTGCATCCTCCGCCTCCGCCGCCGCTGGCCCCCTGGGAGGGTTCCGGATCGGGGCCGGGGCTGTCCTTTGCCTCCGCCTCAATAACGAAGGCGGGATCCGTCACGCTGTTATTCACCATGCCATCAAGGTCGAAGGAACCTCCGTCCATGATGGCGAGAGCCACCCGGCAATCGGTGGTAACAAGATCTTTGGAGGCGAGAAGCCGCTTCAGCACACTTCCACCCGCAAGCTGTTCCACCTCTGCTACGGCAGAGCAGGCATCCTTAAGATCCTCCATGGCAAAGACCTGGGTAAAGGGTACCGCCTCATCCGAAGCGAGCATCTTCACCACATGCACCCGATTGGCGGTTTTTCCCACAAAACCCTCGGGAAGAAGGAAGAAGAGCACCGCGGTTTTATCGTTCCCCGCAAGCCTCATACCGTAGAAATCTTCCCCCAGAGAGGCCTTGAAAACCGCCAGAGGGCCATTTTCCGCCCCCTCGGGAATCTCCAGATCTTCCAGCAGGCTCCGGAGCCGATCCATCCCATCCGGGGTGATATACACCTGCCCGGTGCTGTCTATATCCAGAAGCTCCACGATGGACTCAATGCGCTCCCCCGGCATGATTGATCTCTCCGAAAATGTTTCCTGGGACATACTGAGGAATAGGTAAAAGCGGGGTTGCGGTTTTTTTCCAACCCCGCTATGCTGAACCGTGCCTTTCCGTTTATGAGGTGTAACGATTCACGAAAGGAGCTGTTGGAACATGATCCATGGTTGCAATACCTTCAGGAGACAAACATTCAGAACATACAAAGGAGCGAGATTGATGGCGTTATGGTTGGTGTCTGTGGTGGTACTTGCGGTGATGTTTTTTCTTGCAGGGAGCGTGCCTTTTTGCGCATCTGCGGAGGCCCGGGAGGGGGATGTGACGAAGGAGCGCCCTCCTCTGATTCCTCTGGAGGATTTCTTCCGGCTTCCGGAAAAGGCGGGGTTTGAACTCTCCTTCAATGGGGAATACTATGCCTTTCTCCAGCCCTGGAAGGATCGGCTGAACGTCTACGTGCAGCGTATCGGCAGTGATGAGGAGCCGGTACGGATTACATCCGCAGAGGAGCGGGATATCCGCAGCTACACCTGGGCCAATGATGAACGACTTCTTTACATGCAGGATACCGGTGGGGACGAGGATTACCATATCTTTGGGGTGAACCGGGATGGTTCGAATTTTGTGGAGCTTACCCCCTTCGAAGGGGTGCGCACGGGAATTCTGGATATTCTCAAGGATGACCCGGAGCACGTGCTCATGGTGATGAACCAGCGGGATCGGCGGTTTTTCGATGTCTATCGCATGAACGTGAATACCGGGGAGCTTCAGCTGGTGGAAGAAAACCCCGGTACCATTGCGGGGTGGGGGACGGATCACGAGGGAAAGGTGCGCCTGGCCTACGCCAAGGAGGGGCTTCAGCGGAAGGTGCTCTATAGGGAGGAGGAATCCCAGCCCTTCGAGAGCATCATGACCACAGAGTTCACCGATAAGATGCTCCCCCTGGATTTCACCGCGGATAATCGCAACCTTTACGTCTTCTCTAATTTGAGCAGGGATACCCTGGCGCTCTATACCTTTGATCCCCGCACAAAGGAGTTTGGAGAGCTTCTCTACGAACATCCCGAGGTGGATCTCGGCAGCATCATCTGGTCCGATGCCCGGAAAAAGCTTCTGGGGGTCTCCTACTACAGTGATAAGCGGCACCGGCACTTTTTTGACCCCGAGACGGAAGAGTTTTTCGAAAAGCTGCAAAAACGCTTTCCCGGCTACTCCGTGGGGATCTCCGATACCAGCCTGGACGAGCGTAAAATGATTATCGGAGTGGGGAGCGACCGCATGCCCGGAAGGCTCTACTACCACGATCTGGATAACCCCGAGGAGTTCACCCTTCTGGCGGATCTCTATCCCTGGATCAACGAAGAGCATATGGCGGAGCGTCGCCCCGTGAGCTACACCAGCCGGGACGGCCTCACCATCCACGGCTATCTCACCCTCCCCCCCGGGATGGAGCCCGAGAAGATCCCCGTGGTGATCAACCCCCACGGAGGCCCCGAGGCTCGGGAGACCTGGGGGTATGATCCGGAATCCCAGTTTCTCGCCAACCGGGGGGTAGCGGTCTTTCAGATGAACTTCCGTATTTCCACGGGGTATGGCAAATCCTTCTGGATGGCGGGGTTCAAGGAGTGGGGGAGGAAGCAGCAGGACGATATCACCGACGGCACCCGCTGGCTTATAGAAGAAGGGATAGCGGATCCCGAGCGTATCGCCATCTACGGGGGCTCCTACGGGGGGTATGCCACTCTCATGGGGCTGGTGCGGGAGCCGGATCTCTACGCCTGCGGGGTGGATTACGTGGGGGTGGCAAACCTCTTCACCCTTCTGGAATCCATCCCCCCCTACTGGGAGCTGGAGCGGGAGAAGATGTACATCACCATAGGGAACCCCGAAACCGAGGTGGAACTCTTCCGGGAGATCTCCCCGGTCTTCCATGCAGAGAAGATCAAGGCCCCTCTCTTCATCGCCCAGGGGGCGAACGATCCCCGGGTGAAGAAGGCGGAGTCGGATCAGATGGTGGAGGCCCTGCGGCAGCACGGGGTGGAGGTGCCCTATCTGGTGAAGGATAACGAGGGGCACGGCTTTGCCAATCAAGAGAATCGCTTCGAGTTCTACCGGGCCATGGAGGCCTTTCTCGGAGAGTGTCTGGGGCTGGAGGGGGTTTCGCCGGAATCTCTGGAGCTTCTGGAATCCCTGAAATCTGCGGCTTCTCTGGAGCCTTC
>CAZIFL010000010.1:1812-70050 GCA_964539095.1 uncultured Synergistaceae bacterium | reverse complement strand
TCTGGAGCCTTCCGCCTCGCCGGAATCCCCTTCGGAGAGGGAGAACTAGTAAGATGAAATGGCGTGCCATCATGGCCCACCCCCGGCTTCGGGGGTGGGTTTTCTACGATGTGGGAAACTCCGCCTTTGCCACCACCATCATGGTGGTGCTCTATCCTCTCTTCTATCAGAATGTGCTCAGTGCGGGGATGGAGCCCTCCCGTTCCGCCGCCTACTGGGGGTACGCCTCCGCTCTGGGGCTGCTCTTCGCCGCCTTCGGGGGGCCCTTTGCGGGGGCTCTGGGGGATGCCTGGGGGAGGCGCAAGCTCGGGCTTGGCATTATGACCGCTCTGGGGATCGGGGCCACAGCAGCTATGGCCTTTCTCAGGGAAGGACAGTGGGGGATGGGGCTACTACTGCTGGTGCTGGGCTCCGGTGGGTTTGCTCTGGCAAACATCTTCTACGACTCTCTTCTCACCCGCATCGCCGCCCCCTGGCGCATCCCCGCCATCTCCTCCGCAGGGTACGCCTTCGGCTATCTCGGGGGGGGAGCCCTTCTGGTGGTGAATGCCCTTATGGTCTTTCTGCTCCCCCCCTGGGGATTTCAGCTCTCTTTTCTCTCGGTGGCTCTCTGGTGGGGGATCTTCTCCATCCCCACCTTCCGGCACGTGCCGGAGCCTCCGGGAGAGACCGGGGAGCCTCTGGGGGATTCTCTTCGCCGCCCCCTCCAGACCCTTCGTCTCATCCGGGCCAGGCCGGAGATTCTGCGCTTTCTTCTCGCCTTCTGGCTCTATAACGACGGCATCGGCACCATCATGAAGATGGGGGTTATCTTCGGCAGCACCATCGGGGTCCCCCCTCTCTATCTCATCACCGCCCTCATTCTCACCCAGTTCGTGGGCATCCCCAGCACTCTCGCCTGGGGGAGCCTTGCCCGAACCTGGGGGTTGAAAAAGAGCCTGGTGGTTACTCTGGGAGGGTATGCGGTAATCGCTCTGGGGGTCTACTTCGTGCGCACCCCCTTCCACTTCGCCCTTCTGGCGGTCTCCGTGGGGCTCTTTCAGGGAGGGGCTCAGGCATTGTCCCGAGCGCTCTTCTCCCGGCTCATTCCTCCGGAAAAGACCTCGGAGTTCTTCGGCTTCTACGACATGTCCAGCAAGTTCGCCGGAGTGGCGGGGCCCTTTCTCTTCGGGATCCTCACCCAGATCACCGGCACCGTCCGGGCGGGAATCCCCATGCTTTTCTTCTTCTTTATAGGGGGGATGCTGCTGCTCCGCAAAGTGCCCGAGAGAAGGCCCGTGTCTTCCTGATCTGTTCTCGGGGAACAAAAAACATCCGCAGATAACGCAAAGCCGCAGGGTTTTTTCTCTTCTCTCCCTGGGCATTTTTACGTTATCTGCGGATTTTGTTTGTAGTCTTGATAGCCTTAAACCACCGAAGCTTCTGCCTTACCTCTGTTTTGCCCCTGCCTTGTTTTTGCCTCGGCTTCCCACTTCACACTCCCCACTCATTACTAGATTTCCCTCACTCCGCTCCCATCTCCCGAATGCGTTTTTCCAGCTCCTTGAGAAGGGCCTCCCGTTTGGCCTTGGAGGAGAGCCCTTCGGGGAGATCCTGGGGATGGAGCAGGGGGCCGAAGGTGATCCGTAGTTTGGTGGGTTTGGGAAATCTGCTCCCCCTGGGGAGGGAGCGGTGGGTTCCCTCCAGATAGATGGGGAGGATGGGGGCTCCCGTCTTCAGGGCCAGCATGGCCGCCCCACCCTCGAACTCCTTCAGCTTGCCGTCCCAGGATCGGGTTCCCTCGGGGAAGAGGATCACCCGCTTTCCCTCTTCGAGGAGCTTGAGAGAAAGCTTGAGCATCTCCACGGCGCTCGCCGCCTTGTGGTGGGTGATGGGTATGACTCCGAGATGGCGGATGCAGAAGCCGAGAAGGGGTATGCGAAAGAGATAGTCGATGGCCACAAAGGTGAGCCTTCCGGGGTACATGGCCCCCACCATGGGAGGGTCCAGGTGGCTCGCATGATTGGCCGCAAGAATACAGGCCCCCTGGGAGGGGCAGTTCTCCAGCCCCCGCACCTCCGCCCGGTTGTAGATAAGGAAGAGGACTTTAAAGAAGTTTTTCGTCAGCCAGTAGAACATCAGGATTCCCCCTGCTTTCAAGATCTCCCTATGGTAATACAAAAACCCTTTTTACGGGTACTCCCTCGGGTCGAAGTGGATTTTATTGAAAGATTCATCATGGTTCTCCCCAAAAATCTTCGAGTTTTTTCCCGAAAGGGTTGTAGAGACGAGCCTCTTTTGGAGGTTGACAATAGTGTACAATAGTGATAATGCTATACAAAAAGGGTATGCTTAGCCCTTTTCAAGCGGAGTAGTTGGGGACGATGGAGCTGGGACGTATTTTTTAATCATGAGAGGAGGTTGTTCTATGGGAATGCGAAGGTTGGCGGTTTTAGGAATCCTTGGAGTAATGATGGGGGGTATGTTCGTTTCTTTCCCCGCGAATGCGGGGGATGTTGCGGATGCGGTCTATCATAACGGCACGATTCACACGATAAACGGAGCTTTCGAAACGGCACAGGCTCTGGCGGTAAAAGATGGGGCCTTTATCTATGCGGGAGATAACGAAGCTGCTCTGGCTTTTGTCGGGGAAGGGACCAGAGTGGTGGATCTGGAGGGAAAGGCCGTTATTCCGGGCATTGTAGAGGCTCATCTTCACTATCCTCTCCTGGGGCAAATGCTCCTTCAGGTACAGGCTCACTGGAAACCCAAGGAGGAAATCCTCGCGGCGGTAAAGGCTGCCTATCCTGTGGCGAAGGAAAACGGGGAGTGGATCGTGGGGCGGGGCTGGAATCAGGAAGTCTGGGAGGGACAGCTTTTTCCCCTCAAAGAGGAGCTTGATGCGCTGGCTCCGGATGTGCCGGTGGTGCTGAGGCGCACCTGTGGTCATGCGGCATGGGTGAATTCCAAAGCCCTGGAGATGGGGGGCATTACCCGGGATACGCCGGATCCTCAGGGGGGTGAAATCATTAAGGACGCCCAGGGAGAGCCCACGGGGGTGCTTATTGATACGGCCATGAACTTGGTAACCAATCTCATCCCTCCCTTCACGGAGGAACAGCACCGGAGAGCATTGTTGGCGGCTCAGGAAGAGCTTCTCGGATATGGCATCACCACAGCCCATGATTTGGGATCCAGCATGGAGATGATCGGTCGGATGGAGAAGCTCTACGAATCCGGGGATCTCAAAATCCGGCTTTACGTTATGGGTTCTTCAGGAGGGTATGGGCAATCTGCCGAAGATGCCTACAATGCCTTTTACGAAATGGGTCCCAGGATTGGGCTATACGATAACCGTCTTACCGTGCGGACGGTGAAGTTTTTCGCAGATGGATCTCTGGGAGCCCGAAGCGCCTGGATGCTTGAGGAGTATAGCGACAAGCCTGGGCATACAGGGAACCCCCGGTACGAGGACGAAGAGATCTATCAACTGGTGCTTCAAGCGCGGAAGGCGGGATTTCAGGCATCTACCCACGCCATTGGAGACGGTGCGAATCACCAGATGCTGAATGTCTACGAGCGCGTACTCGGGGAGATTCCGGAACCTCAGGATCATCGCTTTCGGATAGAACATGCCCAGGTTGTTCTTCTGGAGGATATCCCCCGGTTTGCCCAGCTTGGAGTTCTTCCCTCCATGCAGTCCGTGCACGCTACGTCGGATAAAAACATGGCGGAAGACAGGGTGGGGCCGGAGCGTATCAAGGGCGCCTATGCATGGCGCAAGCTTCTGGATGCGGGATCCATTCTACCCAATGGTTCCGACGCCCCGGTGGAGCTGGTAAATCCTTTCCATGGTTTTTATGCGGCGGTAACCCGGATGGATCGGGAAGGCACCCCCGAAGGGGGCTGGTATCCCGAGGAGAAGATGACCCGGGAAGAGATGTTGCGCTCCTTTACGAACTGGGGAGCCTACGCGGGGTTTGAAGAAGATATCAAGGGAAGTATCGAGACGGGAAAGCTTGCAGATTTTGTTGTGCTGGACCGGGATCCCATGAACTGTCCCGAGGAAGAACTCAAGGATATTCAGGCGCTTCTCACAGTAATAGGGGGAGCGGAGGTTTTTTCTCGTCACTAGATACTATTTTTAACAAGGGGAAAGGCCGGACCTTCAGAGCGTTGCAAAGGAGGTCCGGCTTTCTTTGTGGAGGCAGTGTGTTTTCTAAAGAGGTTTTTGAAAAGGCTCTTTATTTTAATCTATCTGTAGAGGGTCCCTGGGGAAGGTGCTCATGGGAACGCATCCATCCGCGGTAACCACCACGATGTTTTCCACCCGGATGCCGATTTTGCCGGGTATGTAGATCCCTGGCTCAATGCTGAAGGCCATGCCGGGCTGAAGGATCTGCGTATTTCCCCGCATGATGTTCGGGGCCTCGTGAACCGCCATGCCGATGCCGTGGCCCAGTCGGTTGTTGAAATACTCCCCGTACCCCGCATCTTCGATGACCTTCCGGGCCGCTATATCCACGGATTCCGAGGTAACTCCGGGACGTACCGCCCTCTCTCCCGCCTCCTGAGACTCCTGAACGATACGATAGAGCTTCAGGGCCTCCTCCGAAGGTTTTCCCACGAAGAGGGTGCGGGTGGTATCCGAGCAGTATCCCTGATAGCGGCAGCCGTAGTCGATGAGCACCGTATCCTGCTCCTGCACAATGCCATCCTCCCGGGTGTAGTGGGCCATGGCAGCGTTCTCTCCCCGGGCCACGATGGGGGTGAAGGAGGTGGCATCCGCCCCCTTTTCCTCCAGCAGAGCCAGAAGCTTGCGCTTGATCTCCCGCTCGCTTCTTCCTGGGCGAATAAAGGGGAGCAGGGCCTCCAGAGCGGCATCGGCGATCTCTCCCGCCTTTTTGAGCTTTGCCACCTCATCGGCGGATTTGATGGAGCGCATGCCGTCCAGATAGTGCCAGCCGTTTATCAGGGTGACCTTCTCCCGCTGCATAATCTCCACCGCATCCACACCCCGTACGCCGTCGTTCAGGGCGAGAGATTTTCCCTTAAGACCGTACTTTTCGAAGGCCTCCGAGAGAGTGGCGTAGAACCAATCCTTGTCCTGCCAGTCGAAAATGGGAACCTCCTCGGGCATGCACTCCCGAAACTCCTGGGTACTGATCCGGGGGCAGACGCAGAAGGAGCGCCCGTCCTGAAGAATAAAACATCCCTTGAAGCGTTCGCAGTCCTGCAGATGGAGCCCGCTCAGATATTCAAGATCCGACGTGGGGCCCAGAAGCAGAGCGTCCACACCCTCTTTTTGCAGTACCTGGGCAACCTGGGCGACTTTTTCCTGTTCTAGCATGGGTGCACCTCCTGAAAATGGGAAAGGCACGAGTTCTCTTCCCCTCATATCTCGAATATATGCAAAATATATTGTACGGCGAGAGGGCTCCGGGGGTCAAGAAAAAAATCCACATTTTTCTTGCGAAGCCGAAAAACTTTTCGACAAAGATTCCGTTATAGAGTATCCTAGACAGAATATAGTGCTGATATATGTGCTGGTCTACAGAATAGGGGTGGGTACGGTGGTGCCGTTTGATTCGTCAAAGCTGGTTTCCCTGAGGGAAGTGGTCTATAACTATTTGCGGGAGAAAATGAACAGTGGAGAGCTGTTGCCGGGATCGTTCTTTAATCTCCGGGAGATCAGCGAAGCTCTGGGTATTAGTACCACTCCCCTGAGGGAAGCCTTGGTACAGCTTGAAACAGAGGGATTTATCACGATTTTTCATCGTCGGGGAGCTATGGCCAATGCCCTGACGCCCAAGGTGATCCGGAACATTTACGTTATTCTCGGGGCGCTTGAGTCGGCGGCCCTTATGGAGGCATCTCCCCGGATGGGGCCCGAGGTGGTGGATGCCATGGAAGAGCATACCAATGCTATGGTGCGTTGCCTTGAAGAGGGTGATTTCGACGAGTATCTCTCCCGAAACAACGAGTTTCATAAAATATACATCAATCTTTCGGATAACGAAGAGCTGGTGCACCGGGTGGATATTCTGAAACAGAGGCTTTATGATTTTCCTCGGAATAACGAGATTATCCATGCCTGGGAAGAGGCGGGGCTCAAGGAGCATCGGGATCTCGTGCGTATTTTGCGAACCCGCGATTTTGCAGATGCTGCCCGCTACCTTCGGGAGGTGCATTGGAATTATGATGTGCAGGAGGTCTTTGTGCGCCAGTTTTATGCCCAGCATCTGGAGGCGGTGGAGCGTAAAAAGGCGAAGATGCGGGTCTGATCGGGCTTTCCTGTGACTCCCTTTGATCTCTACCGCATCTACCGCAGCATTTTTGCAGAAGAAATGGGCTTCACTCCCCTGGGAGGAAGAGCATTTCTTCTTTTTCGCATTTTCCCGGAAGAATACCTCCGGGAATGAGGAAAAAAGGAAGAAAAAAACCTAGGGAGAGCTTTTCTTCTGGTTTATACTGGAGATGCTCGTGGAAGTTCGTATTCCTTTAGTAGCCGCAGTTATAAAGTTTCTACCAGGGTCTTTCGGAAAAAAC
The DNA here is from genome assembly GCA_964539095.1 of uncultured Synergistaceae bacterium. Taxonomy (GTDB): domain Bacteria; phylum Synergistota; class Synergistia; order Synergistales; family Aminiphilaceae; genus DAIPKP01. Next base: position 63,522 of record CAZIFL010000010.1, on the reverse strand, counting down.
GAGAACGGTACGGCGCCATCGGTCGAAAGGGGGAGCGGGCATATGAGCAGGGGATCAAAAGCTTTTTTCAGCGTGATGGTGGTGTTTCTCCTTCTAAGCATGGGGGTGTTTGGAGAAGCGCAAGAGGACTCTCTCTCTGGATATCTCCGCTACCCGGTCTCCACGGCGGTGACAAGCCTTGATCCCCAGAGGGCGGTAACAACCCTTGCCTTTACGTTGGGAAATCATATCTGGGAGGGGCTTGTGCGGCCAACTGGAGGAGAGATTGCTCCGGGGGCGGCCCGTAGGTGGACCCTTTCGGAGGATGGCACCCGGTACACCTTTTTTCTTCGTTCCTCCCAGTGGAGCGACGGAACCCCCCTGGAGGCGGAGGATTTTGTTCACGCGGTAGAGCGCCTTCTCAATCCCAAGGCAAAAAGCCCCTACGCTTTTTTCGCCTACGGAGTGCAGCATGCCCGAGCCTACAACCGAGGTGAGATCACTGATTTTTCCCTGGTGGGAGTGAAGGCCCTGGATGCGCATACCCTGGAGTTTTCTCTGGAGCGTCGGGACGCATCCTTTCTCTTCAGGGTGGGACTCCTCCCCTTTTTTCCCGTGCCCCGGCATTTTCTGAAACAGCTCGGAGGGACAACCTATGCAAAGGATCTCGCGTCGCTACTCTCCAACGGCCCTTTTGCCGTGCAGAGCTGGACTCCCGGAAGCGAGATGGTGCTTGGTAAAAACCCCGCCTACTGGAACGCCTCAACGGTCCGTCTTCCGGGGATCCATGTGCAGGTTGTAGAAGATCCCGAAGAGATTCTGCGTCGTTTCGAAGCTGGGGAGTTCCATTTCTGCCATATTCCTCCCTCCAGCTACCTCTCCTACATCCGGCGGGGGAAGGGGGAACTCTTTCTCAACGGTACGGTGGATTGGATCCGTTTCAACTGCCGGGAGCGTCCCGAAGCTCCCTGGGGGAGCAATCTCAAGTTCCGCCAGGCGCTGGGGCACGCCCTTGATCGCAGCAGCTATGTAGAGAAAGCTACCAAAAGGCTTTACTTTCCCCAGACACGGTACGTTTTTCCCCTGCTTCGGGGAGTCTCTCGCCCCTATGGAGATGAGTACCCTCTGCTCTTCTACCCTCCCGGAGGGGATCCCCAAAAGGCCCAGGCTCTTCTCGCCGAGGCATTGCAGGAGATGGGATTTGAGGCCCCTCGTGATATTACGGTCTCCTTCCTTATTCAGGATAGTGAGGAGTGCCGGGCCATAGGAGAGGAACTTAAATATCAGATGGAGTCTGTGCTGGGGATATCCTTCACCCCGGTCTATGTAAGCCGGCAGGAGCGCGAGATCCGCGAATACGAGGGCTCCTTCGATTTGCTCTACGGAGGGTGGATTCCGGATTATAATGATCCCATGACGTATCTGGAGATCTGGGAGAGTTCTCAGAGGAAGAACAGCGGGGGATATGCCAACTCCGAGTATGATGCTCTTCTGGAGAGCGCCCGGAATGAGGAGAACCCGAGAAAGCGGATGGATTTTCTCTTCGAGGCGGAGAAGCTCCTTTTGCAGGAGGCTCCCATGATCCCTCTGCAGCTTCGGAGAAAGGCCTGGATATGCAGCCCCAAGGTACATAATCTGCAGCAGACCTTTATCGGCACGGAGTTCAACTTTATATCCACATGGATTGAGCCCTAGAGGAGTCTCTCCGGCGGGGATCTGCCGGGAGCTATCGTGTGATGCTATCTAAGAAAGCCCGCTAAGGAAGATGAGGAGGGATATGCGTTGCACCATGCCGGAATGATAGGCCGTAATATAGAGCGGAACGATGCGTGGGAAAAGCTTTCGGGAAAGGCCCAGTATGTGGATGATCTCTCTTTTCCCGCCATGTGGTACGGAGGGACGCTTCGTTCTCCCCTCTGCCGGGGAAAGATTCGGGGCCTCCGCCGCAATCCGGAGTTTGACTGGTCTTTGGTGGTGATGGTGACTCCCGAGGATCTTCCGGGGCCCAACGAGGTGGCGGTGATTGAGATGGATCATCCCATCCTCGCAGAGGGGGAGGCGCGCTTCTTCGGAGAACCTCTTGCTCTCGTGGGGGCTCCGAGCAGGGAGCTTTTGGAAAAAGCTCTCGCAGCTCTGGAGGTGGATATGGAGGAGCTTCCTCCCATTCTTGATCCAAGCGAGGCCCTGAAGAACCACGATACGGTTCGGGGGGAGCGGGGAAACTCTAACCTTTTCAAAGAATACGCTTTCTCCAAGGGGGATCCCGAAGGTGCCTTTGCGACGGCGGAGCACGTGCTGGAGCTGGAGTGCAGTACCCCCCATCAGGAGCACATGTACCTGGAGCCCCAGGGGATGATCGCCCGGCCCCTGGAAGATGGGGCGGTAGAGATTCTGGGCTCCATGCAGTGCCCCTACTACGCTCTGGGGGCCCTCTGCCACGGTTTGGGGCTTCCTTCGGAGAAGGTGCGGGTTCGCCAGACCGTTACCGGCGGGGGGTTCGGAGGCAAGGAGGATTACCCCTCGGTGCTTGCCCTGCACGCAGCCCTTCTGGCTCTGAAGGCTCAGCGTCCGGTCAAGATGATTCTTGACCGGGCAGAGGATATCGCCTGTACCACCAAGCGACACCCTTCCCGAAGCCGTCTCCGGGCAGGATTCTCCGGCGAGGGGGTGCTTCAGGCTCTGGAGGTGGAGCTTCTTCTCGACGGCGGCGCCTATACCACCCTCAGCCCCGTGGTGCTCTCCCGGGGGGTGCTCCACGCCACCGGGGTCTACCGGGTACCCCACGTGCAGGTTCGGGGATGGGCGGTGGCTACCAACTCCCCCCCCAACGGGGCCTTTCGCGGTTTTGGAGCCCCCCAGATGCTCTTCGGCGTGGAGCGTATGATAGATGCCATAGCCCGGGAACTCTCTCTCGATCCCGCAGAGGTGCGCCAGCGGAATGTCCTCAAGCCCGGAGACACCCTTGCCTGTGGCCAGCAGCTGCGGCATCCCGGAGCGGCGTTGGTGTTGCAGCGCGCTCTGGAAATTTCCGGCTACCAAGAGAAGCGTGGCACCCCCCGCCGGGTCGCTCCTGGGCGCCTTCGGGGGTTGGGACTTTCCCTCTATCTTCACGGAGGGGGGTTCACCGGCTCCGGGGAAGAGAACATCGCCGGAAAAATTCGCCTGGAAGCCTCCAGAAAGGGGATCCTCACCATCCGCAGCAGCAGCGTGGAGATGGGGCAGGGGGTGTCTACAGTCTTTGCCATGATAGTGGGGGATACCTTGGGGGTGCCCTACGAAAGGGTGCGGTACGGAACCCCGGATACATGGCAGGTGCCGGATAGCGGCCCCACCGTGGCATCCCGCACCACCATGATAGTAGGAAAGATTCTGCAGCAGGCCTGTGAAGGCCTTGGGGAGGAGCTTCTTCAAAGGGGGCGGACTCTCTTCTCGGAACCCCAGATACGATGGGAAAACCGGCAGTATCTCTTTCCCGAAGGGGAGCCTCTCTCCTTTCTGGAGATGCTCGAACGGGTCTTTGCCCTTTCGGAGGAGGAGATGCTTACCTGGGAGAGCACCTATAACCCCATCCCCGGCAAGGGGTGGAACGATGGCACTTGCCAGGGAGACGCCTATAAGGACTACTCATGGGGGGCCAACGTGCTGGAGATTGAGGTAGATGAAGATACCCTGGAAATTACCCCCACCAGGCTTACCTCGGTGATCGACGTGGGGACCCCTCTGCACCCCCTTCTTGCGGCGGGACAGGTGGAGGGAGGGGCTGTGCAGTCCCTGGGGTACGGATGTATGGAGGATATCGCCTATCGGGATGGAAAGTATACCAAGTACCGCATGGCCACCTACAGCATCCCCACCACTCTGGATGTTCCTGCCATGAAAATCTCCTTCGACGGCATCCCCTTTGAATACGGCCCCTGGGGTGCCAAGGGGCTGGGGGAGCTGCCCATGAACGGAGGGGCTCCCGCTCTGGCGGGGGCGGTGGAGGATGCTCTGGGTATCGTTCCTCGGGATCTTCCTCTCACCCCTCAGGAACTTTTTAGACTTCTTGCTGAAAAGGGGGAAGATGCATGAAACTTGCGTTTTACGTCAACGGCCTTCCGGTGGCAGTAGAGACCACGCCTCTTAGAAGCCTTCTCTCCATTCTTCGGGAGGATCTGGGGCTCACGGGGACTAAGGAGGGGTGCAGCGAGGGGGAGTGCGGGGCCTGCGCGGTGCATCTCGACGGGGAGCTTGTGAAATCCTGCATGGTTCCGGCGTTTCAGCTTTCGGGACGTTCCGTGGTGACCATTGAGGGTGTCAGTGCCGGGGGCCCCACGGGTCTTCAGGAGGCCTTTCTTGAGGAGGGGGCGGTACAGTGCGGTTTCTGCACTCCTGGCTTTGTCATGGCCTCGGAGTACCTTTTGCGAGGAGATGCCTCTCCGGATGAGGGGGCCATCCGGAAGGGGCTCGCGGGAAATCTCTGCCGCTGTACCGGCTATGCGAGCCTTGTTCGAGGAGTGCAGCGGGCGGTGATGGGGGGATATACCCCTCGGGAGATACCCCTCTCCCTTTCTTCCTCCGAAATTTCTCGTGAAATTCCTCAAGAGTACCGAAAATCCCTCGAAAATGAGGGAATCTTCCTCCCGGGTACTCTTGAAGAAGCCCTTGTAATCCTGGAAAATCAGGGAGAGAAACTTCTTCCTGTGGCAGGAGGAACGGATATTCTCCCGGATATGGTGAAGAAGGTTCGGCAAGCTCCCGAAAAGGTGATGAATCTTCGGGGAATTCCGGAGCTGGAGAAGCTGGAATACAGGGAAGAATCTGGGATGCTTGAGATTGGGGCGGGGGTTACCTTTGCCCACATTCGGGAGCACCCTCTGGTAAAGCAGCATCTCCCCGCCCTTCATGAGATGGCCGCGGGAGTGGGGGCCGTGGCGATTCAGAACATGGCTACCCTGGGGGGGAACCTCATGAGCGCCTCCGCCGCAGGGGATGCGGCCCCTCTGCTCCTCGCCCTGGATGCAGAGGTGGTCTTCGTATCCTCCCGGGGAGAGCGGGTTCTTCCCCTGAGGGAACTCTATCAGGGGTACCGGGAGACCGTGCGGCACCCCTCGGAGCTGCTCTACAAGGTGCGGATCCCTTCGGGGCTCTTCGGAACGCCCCAGAAATTTTTCAAGGTGGGGACCCGCAAGGCCCTTACCATCTCCAGGCTCTCCCTGGGATGCAGCGCCATTTCCGAGGCTCCGGGGATCTTCTCTCGGGTGCGCCTGGCGGTAGGGAGCGTTACCCCCTGGCCGGTGCTTCTACCCAAGGCTTCGGAGCTGCTGGAAAACCGTCCTCTCACTCTCGAAGATGTGAAGAAAGCCGCGGAGATTCTCGCGGGGGATGTGGTCCCCCGGAAGGATACCGCCTACCGGCAGGGTATGATTGCGAATCTCATCTGTCGTTTTTTTGCGGAACTTCTGGAGCAGAGAGTGGTATAATTCCGAAGTAAGAAAAAGCTCCCCTGGAAAAGCTAAAAGAGGTGAATTTTTCATGAGAGAATCCTTCCGGGTCATCAAGGGAATTCTGAGTATGGAAGAGCTGGAGCAAGAACAGGAACAGAAAAAGAAAGCCTATCTCTACGTGCTCTACGGAGATCGGGGGATCTACGCCATGGGTTTTCGCTTTCTTGAGGGGCGGGATGCTCCTGTGGGGCTCACCACGGAGTGGGCGGAGTTCGCCTCCTACGTGGCAAGCTCCTGGAAGGAGCCCGAAGCCGAGTACGTGGAGCTTACAAAAAAGGCAAGCCAGGAGTTCTTCGAATCCTCCCGGCTGAAGGATATCTTCGAGGGAAGCCGTGACGGCGAGCGAGGGCTGGAGCAGCGCTTGAATGCGGTGCTGGAGAAGACTCTCGGCTTTCAGGTTTTTTCCTTTCTCAAGGTGCAGAAATGCACCTTGGCCATGGTGCGGGATTTCCTGAAGCAGTTTGGGGATCCCTCGGTGCTTGATCCCCCGGAGGAAGAGAGTTCCGAAGAGACATTGGAGCCCAAGGGGATGCCCCTGGAGTATATCCCCTGCGGCCCCGAGATTGATCCCATTCGGGGAAAGTCCGTGGCCTCTCTTCAAGATGGAGACAGGCTCATGGTAAAGATTCCTCCGGAGACCAAGCTCTACAAGGTTCTCACTCGGGCGAGGAAGGGGCGCTTTGACGGGGCTGTGCCGGCCACCCTCCTTCGTATGGAAGAAAAGGGACCCGATCGCTATCTTCTGGAGGTGGGGATTACCGATCGCATCCGGGGGCTTCTCATTCTTCAGAAGAGCCTGCGTCTGCGCCCCGAAGCCTATGAACCCGAAGAGATTCCCGTGAAGGCGGTGCAGAGCTTTGTTGCAGGCCCCTGGGCCTCCTACCTGGTGGGGGGGGCTGTCTTCGTGGGGGTGGCTCTTCTGCTTCTCTGGCTCTACCGTTTTCTTCTCTTAGACCTGTAACGTGGATCTGTAGTTTTTGGCGGGGCGTGCACCATCTCTGCCTTTTTGATGTGCAAACTGTACAAACATCTTCTCTCCCGAAAGGAGCGATTTTATCATGGATATGGTACTGCGTAGCACCGATAGCTGTGACGTGGTAGCGGTCTCCGGGCGTATGGATGCGGTGACGGCGCCGGAGTTCGAAAAGCAGTGTCTCGCCTGGATGGAGGAGGGGCATACCAAATTTCTTCTGGATTTCTCCTCGCTTGAGTACATCAGCAGTGCGGGGCTTCGCTCCATTCTGGGGGTGGCGAAAAAGGTGAAGCCCCTGGGAGGGAAGGTGGTGCTCTCGGGACTTACCGGGGTGGTGGCGGAGGTCTTTTCCATCTCTGGTTTTGATGCCTTTCTCCCCATCGTGGATACTCCGGAAGCGGCTCAGGGACTCTTCTGATATGGCCTTCCTTCCTCTGGAGAGAGAGCGTACCTTCGAGGCCCGGGTGGAGGAGGTACCTCAGATCGTTGGGTGGATTGAAGGGGTAGCCGAGGAGGCGGGACTGCACCCGAGGCAGCAGCAGCATCTGGCGCTCTCCACCGAGGAGGCGGTGATGAACATCTGCTCCTACGCTTATAAGGTTCCCCCCGGAGAGGTGATCATTCATGTTGCCTCCACACCCGAGGCGTGCCGGGTGATTTTTCGGGATCGGGGGATCCCCTTTGACCCCTTCTCTCTGGAGGAGCCGGATCTCAAGGCCTCCATGGAGGAGCGGGAGATAGGGGGGCTGGGGATTCTCCTCATGCGCCGGGTGATGGATGAAGTACACTACACCCGGGAAGGAGAGGAAAACCTTCTTCGTTTCGTGATCTATCCCAGGGAGCAGGGGTCATGATTTTCAGAGACACCTTGAGGATGTATCCAAAGATAGACCCAAAAATAGACCCAAAGAAGCACCGGCTCTTCTTCGGGAGGATCTCTGTTTTTCTGCTTCTTCTTTTTGTTGTGGCATCTCTGTTCTCTCCCCGGGAGGGGATGGCCTTTTCCTTTACCCATGTCTTTGTACTCCCCCAGTGGTCTCCCCAATCCCAGTTTGCAGGAATCTACGTGGCCTACGAAAAGGGTTTCTATCTCCGCCGGATGCTGGATGTTACCCTTCTGCGAGGAGGTGCTGACGCAGATCCCTGGGAGTATCTTCAGAAGGGGGAGGCAGATCTGGTGACCCAGTTTCTCTCTTCCGGTCTGGAGGCCCGGGATAAGGGCGTTCCCCTGGTGCTTCTCGGCCAGATGGTGCAGAAATCCTCTCTCATGCTTGTGGGGCGAAAGGATAGAGGCATTGCCTCCCTGGGGGATCTTTCCGGGCGGGGAGTCTCTCTCTGGGAGGGGCCCTTCCGGCTGGGGTTCGATCTTCTCTTCGAAAAGGAGCAGATAGACCCCCGCATCTATCCTCAGTACTATTCGGTGAACCTCTTCCTTCGGGGAGTGGTGGATGCCTGCGCCGCCATGTATTACAACGAATACCACGTGCTCTACCAGGCGGGGTTCGATTTCGAGGAGCTTGCCCCCTTTTTTCTTGAGGAGTACGGCCTGGGTTTTCCCGAAGACGGTATCTATGCGCTGGAAAGCTTCTATCGGGAAAATCCCGAGGCATGTGCCGACTTTGTGGAGGCCACCCTGGAGGGATGGGCCTATGCCCGGGAAAACCCCGAGGAGGCCCTGGATATCGTGATGCAGTACGTGGACCGGGCCCATGTCCCCGCAAACCGGGGGCATATGCGGTGGATGCTTGAGGCTCTTCTCCCCCGCATCCTTCCTGAGTCTGGAGATCATTGGGAGCCCGGAGTGCTCTCGCGGGAGGAGTACCGGAGAGCTGGGGAGGCCCTTTTCCAGGGAAAACGCATCAACTCCCTCTTCCCTTACGAGGATTTTGTAATTCCCCGGGAGGTGCCCCATGCTCCGTAATCTCTCTCTTGCCTGGCGCATGTCCCTGCTGCTGCTTCTTGGAGGAGGGTGTATCCTCGGGGCGGTGGTGGGGTTCAGCTACGTCTCCTCCCGGAACCTTCTGGAGAAGGAGCTGGAGGACGAGGCCCGAGAGACCGCCCAGGCCATAGCCTGTCAGGTGGAGTCTGTGGCCAAGGCCCTGGAGCAGACTGCCAAGGGGGCGGCCTACGCCATCCGCCGTTTTGCTCCGGGCACCGAGGGAATCTTCGGCCTCCTTGAGGAGAGCCTGCTGAACAACCCCGAGGTCTTCGGCATGGCGGTGGGGCTGGAGCACCCCTCCTGGTATGGGGTGCAGGGGGTTCCCTACGTGCAGCGGGAGAGAGATGAAATTGTGTTTAAGGATCTCGCCAAAGAGGGAGATTCCTTCCGCATCACCGACTGGTACAGCCTCCCCAAACATGCCCGGCGTGCCCTCTGGACGGATCCCTACTTCGATGATCTGGGAGGCCAGACGCTTATGACAACCTACTCGGTGCCTCTTCTCTCGGGCTCCGGGGAGAGCAGAACCTTCGAGGGGGTGGTGACGGCGGATATGTCCCTGGAGTGGTTCTCCAGGATTGTGGAGGGCCTCTCTCTTGATGAAGGAGGTTTTGCCTTTATTCTCGCCAGAAACGGCCGGTTTATCGCCCATCCCGAGGCGAGCTGGATTCTTCGGGAGACCATCTTCAGCATCGCCGAGGAGTATGAACTTCCCGCACTGCGACATCTAGGGAGGCGGATGATTGCGGGGGAGTCGGGATTTGCCTTCCTGGAACATACCGTGATGGGTCCCGAGGGGTGGGTGGCCTTCGTATCCATTCCGTCGGTGGAGTGGTCTCTCGGGGTGCTCTTTCCCCGGGAGGTGCTGGTGGCTAAGATCGCTGCCCTCACCCGTTATCAGGGGATCCTGGGGGTGCTGGGGTTTGTCTTTCTTCTGGGACTTATCCTTCTGGTAACCCGCTCTATCACCGGGCCTCTGGTGCAGTTGGAGCATGCCACCCGCAAGCTTGCGGAGGGAGAGCTGGATGCCCCTCTCCCCCATATTATCGGGGAGGACGAAGTAGCCCATCTGGCGCAGTCCTTCGAGGTGATGCGGCAGCAGCTTCTGGTGCAGATCGACATTCTCTGTGCCACCACCGCCGCCAAGGAGCGCATCGAAAGCGAGCTGCACATCGCCCAATCCATTCAGATGAGCCTCATTCCCAAAACCTTTCCTCCCTTTCCGGAGCATGAGGAGTTCGATCTCTATGCCCTTCTGGAGCCCGCCCGGGAGGTGGGAGGCGATTTCTACGACTTCTTCATGGCGGACGAGGAGCATATCTGTCTTATCGTGGGGGATGTCTCCGGCAAGGGGGTTCCTGCGGCGCTCTTCATGGCGGTGACCCGAACCTTTACCAAGATCCTTACCAAAAATTCTCTTGATCCCGGAGATATTCTCTTCAAGCTCAACAACGAGCTTGCGGAGGATAACGAATCCTGCATGTTCGTTACCATCTTCTGCGCCATCGTACACCTTCCCTCGGGGGAGTGCCGCTATGCCAGCGGAGGGCACAATCCCCCCTTCTATCTCCCCGCGGAAGGAGTGGTCACCATGCTTCCCCAGGTGAAGGGGGCTCTTGCGGGAGCTATGGAGGATGTGATCTTCGAAGAGGGAACCTTTACCTTTGCCCCGGGAGATACCCTTTTTATGTATACCGACGGCGTTACCGAGGCCATGAACCACCAGCAGGAACTTTTCGGAGAGGAACGTACCGCTCTGGCATTGGTGAAGCTCCGAAAGAAGCCTCCCACGCTGCTTATTCAGGAGCTGCGTAAAGCTCTGGAAGGGTTTGTGGAAGGGGCGGAGCAGTCCGACGATATCACCATGATGGCCTTCACCTACGGAGTGGATCGGAAGGGATAGCTTTTTGCAGGAGTAACGTGTTCAGGCCCCCTCATACCCGGTGCTGCCTTCGGGTATCCGGGGGCCTGATGTTTTTTAGGAGGGTGTTTTGTCGGGATTTTTCGAGCGGTATACCAGAAGAACCCCCAGAATGGCCACGGTGCCCCCTCCCAGAGTGAGGAGCGAGGGGATCTCTCCCAGCCAGACCCAGGCTATCCCCATGGCGATCACCGGGCTGAGATAGAGCATGGAGGCCACCTTGGAGACCTTCATATGGGCGATGGCGTAGGACCAGGCTACGATGGAGAACGCCGCAGGCACCACCCCAAGATAGATCACCGAGAGAGTGGCATGCAGAGGAGCCTGGGCGAGGGTGCCCAAGACCCCCGGAGCGAAGGGGAGCATCCCCAGGGTTCCCCCCACCACCGCATAGGTGGCGAAGCGCACCGCCCCGTACTTGGCGAGAAGATCCTTCTGGAGCACAAAATAGACGCTCTCGCAGACCGCCGCAAGAAGAATCAGCAGAGCATCTGTGTTGAAGGAAAAAGCATCTCCCTCCCCGAAGGCGATAAGGGTGGCTCCGGCGAAGCTGATGGCCATGCCGGTCCACCCCAGAGGAGGAAGCCCCTCCCGCAGAATAAGAAGGGCAAAGAGGGCGGTAAAGACGGGAACCGTGGCGATGAGCAAACTTGCGGCCCCGGCGGAGACGGTCACCTCCCCGTAGTTGAGGGGCACATGGTAGAGGGTGATCCCCATAAGGCCCAGGAAGAGAAGCCGGGGGATATCCCGCAGATCCGGTACTCCCATGCGGGTGATGGCCCCGTAGGTGAGCAGAACTCCCGAGGCGATGACAAACCGCACCAGAGCGAGATGCCCCGGGGGATAACCCTCCAGAGCCGCCCGGATGGCGGCGAAGGCGGAGGCCCAGGGAACCAGAGTGCAGAAGAGGGCCAGGGCGAGTTTCGATTTTTCCGTAAGCATAGAGCATCTCCTTTTCGCGAATAGGGGGTGCAGAAATCTTTCCCCATGGTAGGATAGCTTCAGGAAATTCTTTTGGCAATTCTTGGATGGCGGGGAGTTTTGCCTTTGGCCCCCCGGGAAGATTGTCGCAGATCTGGCTGGAGATGAGGGAGGAACCATGGACGATAGAGAACAGATGCCTTTTCCCGGCTCTTTTTTACAACCTTTTTCCGAAAAGGAAGGGTCAAAAATGTCTGCAGTGGAGGAGATAGAGAAGCGTATCCTGCGAGAGTTCTCTTCGGAAGCAGATGCCCAGGCTTTTGGACGTATCCTTCTTGAAGGGGATCGGGAGCTTCTCCGCAAAGTGCTGGAGGAGGCCCCGGAGGGGGAATTCTCCTTTCCCTTGGGGAAGCCGGATTCTCTGATTCTTGAGGAGAGGCTCCGTCGACTTGCCCCGGCGTTGACATCCCCCCTTCCTCTTCGGGAGGGTTTTTCCTCTTCCATGGTGGGCCTTGCAGTTTTGCTGGGGGGGTTTTTCGGCTGGTTAGCCGCCCTTCTGCTCGGCTCCGGAACCGCCGGGGCCTCTCTTGCGGGGGGTGCTCTGGGAGCGGGGGGAGCCTTCTGGATGGGGGAGAAGCGCCGCTGCTCTTCCGGAAGGGCTGGGAAAAGGCTCCCCCGGACCTTCCGCCTTCTCGCTTTTCTCGGAAAATGTCTCGCCGCTCCTCTGGTGCAGTCCGGGGGCTCTTCTGAGGAGGTGGATCGGGATCTGTTACAGGGTCAGCTTCGGGAGCTTCTGATCCAGCGCTACGCCTTCTACCGCCTCGCCCTTCGGGGGGAGTATCTCTTCGAATCTCTGCGGCAGAAGAATCTTGAAGAGGAGAGGCGTATTCCGGATCTCACTCCTCTAGGGGCCTCTCTCTATGCTCTGGCCGGGGCCTCTCAAGAGACCCTCCCCGAGGCGGTGGAGGAGCTGCTTCGGGCTGCCCGGGAGGCGGGGTTCGAGAATCTGCCTCTTCCTGGGGATGCCGGAAAGAGCCCGCCGGAAGATCTTCCCCGACATTGGTGCGAGGAGCTTCGGGATCAGTACCAGACCCTGGGGTATCTGGAGCCAGGGGAGCCCGTGGTGGTGGAGCGGCGCCCCGCCTTCTACCGGGGAACTCTTCAGGAGAAGGGGCTTCTTCGGCGGGATAAACGGGGTACGCAGGATAAAAATGTCCGGGGAGACCTCTCGCATGATTGCTAAAGTTCTGGCGGTGGATTTCGGTACCAGCACCTCGCACTTCTCCTTTTGCCCTGGAGATGAGCTTCTTCCCTCTTCTCTTGTCTTTGATCCCAACGCTCTGGGGATGGAGTCCGCGGTGCTCTTTCGAAAAGATCGGGAGACCCTGGTGGGGCGCATGGCTCTCGATACCTGGGGAGATGCCTTCGAAGCGGAGCAAAAAGAATATGATCTCCGGATGCACTTCAAACCCGATATTGCCCACTCCTCCGAGGCCTGGAGGGCGGGGGTTGCCTTTCTTCAGGGGGTGCGCCGGGAGGCGGAGAGCCTGTATGCCTCCCTTGATCAGGCGGGGCGGGTCTTTTTCGGCGTTCCCAGCGAAGCCGGGGAGGAGTGGCGGGAGGCACTGCGTACCCTGGCCCGGGAGGGGGGTTTTGGGGAGGTGGAGCTGGTGGATGAGCCCGTGGGGGCTCTTCTCTACCACCTCTCCCAGAAGGATCTCAAGCCTTCGGAATCCCTGGAGGGCACTCTGGTGGTGGATTTCGGAGGGGGCACCTGTGACTTTGCCTGGATGGAGCGGCTGGAGGTGAAGGCCTCCTGGGGAGATATGCTTCTAGGGGGGCGCCTTCTGGACGATCTCTTCTATCAGATGCTCTGCGAAGCTAATCCCGGACTGGAACAGCGGCTGGAGCAGGAGGGAGCGGCCTACTACGTGCACTGGTACGAATGCCGGCGCATGAAGGAAAACTTCTCCCTCGCCATGTCCCGAAATCTTTCGGAGAGCTGGAGCGGCCGGGCGGGAAACTACGGCACCCTTCGGAATCTCTCCTGGGAATTTTTTCGAGAACGGGCCTCCCGGTATATTCCTACCCCCTCCTTTGGAGAACATCTCCGCCGGGTGGAGGGGCAGCGCTTCGGAGAGGAACCCCTGGATCTTCTGGGATGGTTCCGGAGTTCCCTCCGGGAAGGGGTGGAACAGCACGGATTACAGGGCTCCGCCATGGGCCGGGTGATTCTCTCCGGGGGGAGCAGCTCCTGGCCCTTTGTGGTGCAGATCCTGCAAGAGGAGCTGGATCTCCCCCGGGAGAAGATTCTCCGCAGTAGCCGCCCCGGAGCGGTGATCGCCGAGGGGATATCCCTTCTCCCCGCCTTGCGGCATCGTTACAGTACGCTCCGGCAAAGCCTGGAGAAGGATCTCCCCCGATTTGTGCGGGAAGAGCTTCAAGAGGGGGTAGCCCGGCTGCTTCGGGGAGGGACGGAGGAAGTTGCCCGGCACTGTGAGGCCCGTCTCTTTCAGGGCTCTCTCCGGGGGGTGGTGGAGTGCTTCCGACAAGAGGGGGGGAGCCTGCACACGTTTCGGGAAGATCTGGAGCGTTGCGTAAAGGAGGAGGAGCCGGAAATTGCGGCAATCCTGGAGGTGGAGATGCGCCGGATCTTCGAGCTTCTCCCCCGAGAGATCGCTCGTGCCCTGGGGAACTGGCTCTCTCGAAAGGGGATTCGTACCCTTCCACCCCATCTCGAAGGGGGCGCTTTTTCCGGGGCTCCCTGGAAAAAGGATGTCCTTCCCTTTGCTCCTAAAAGCCTCTACGGAAATCCTCTGCGTCTCTTCGAGGGAACCCTGGCGGTGATGACCTCCGCTGTCACCGCCTCCATCTGCGGCGGCACTGGCATGGCCTTGGTGATCTCCGGCCCTCTCGGGCTGGTGGTGGGAGGTATGGCGGGGCTCCTCGCCTACGGAGCCCTGCGGAAGGAACTCTACCGGGTACGGTTGCCTTCCATCGTCACAAAGCGTATGATCTCCCGGAAACGGATGGAGAAGATCCTCTCCGAGGGAGGGGAGGCCTATCGGAAGATGGTGGAGGAGCGCTTTCGAGAAGCCTGGAAAGAACAGGAACCCAGGCTTCTGGAGCAGATCGAGAGACTGGTGGCCTTGGAAGTAGCCTCCCTTTCGGCGTTGCACACACTATAGGACTTTACGAAAAAGAAAATGGCGGTGATGAAAGGATGAAAAAACGTATGATGTACGGTGCGCTTATCGGCTCTTTATTGCTCTTTCCCGGCTCCGGAATGGGGGAGGTCCAGACCCTTCCGGAACGGCAGGAGATGGACCCCGCCTATCAGTGGCGGCTGGAGAACATCTTTCCAGATGACGCCTCCTGGGAGGCGGCGTACAAGCAGGTTCAGGAGATGCTTCCCCGGCTTGGGGAGTATCAGGGAACCCTTGGGGAATCTCCGGAAAACCTTCTCGCATGTCTGGAGATGGAGGATGCCCTGGGGATCATTCTGGGGAAGATCTACTCCTACGCCCACATGCGAAGCCACGAAAACACGGAGAACGACTTCTATCAAGGGCTGGCAGATCGGGCCACCACCTTGGCGGTGGAGGCGAGCGGAGCGGGTTCCTTCGTAACCCCGGAGATTCTCGCCATCCCCGAGGAGCGGCTTCTCGACTTCCTGGCCCGGGAACCCCGGCTGGAACTCTACCGCTTTGCGTTGGAGCAGATCACCCGGGTGCGGGCTCACGTACTCCCCGCAGAGCAGGAGCTGCTTCTCGCCCGGATGGGGAATGTGGCGGATGTTCCACAGAATACCTTCTCTATGCTCACCAACGCGGATCTCAAATTTCCCGTTATTCAGGATGAAGAGGGTAAAGATGTAGAGCTTTCGGAGGAACGCTACGGTAAGTACATCCACTCCCGAAACCGGGAGGTTCGCAAGGCCGCCTTCATGGGGCTCTTCAGAACCTACGAGAAGTACAAAAACACCCTGGCCGCCACCTACGGCGGAAGCGTAAAAAAGGATGCCTTCTTCAGCCAGGTGCGCAACTACGAATCCTCCCTCCAGAGCGCCCTCTATCCCAACGCCATTCCTCTGGAGGTCTACGATCGGCTCATCGAGGCCATTCACGAAGGACTGCCGGAGATGCACCGCTACATGGCCCTCAAGAAAAAGGCCCTGGGGTTGGAGGAGCTGCATATGTACGATCTCTACGCCCCTCTGGTGGAGGAGAGCCGGAAGGATATCCCCTACGCGGAGGCCCTGGAGGATGTGCAGCAGGCTCTGAAACCTCTGGGAGAGCGCTATCTCAAGGAGCTTGACAAGGGGCTCACCAGCGGGTGGATCGACGTGTACGAAAACCGGGGGAAGCGCAGCGGAGCCTACTCCTGGGGGACCTATGGGGCGCATCCCTACGTGCTCCTCAACTACAACGGCACCCTTCGGGATGTCTTCACCCTGGCGCACGAGATGGGGCATGCTCTGCACTCCTCCTTTACCTATGCGGTGCAGCCCTACGTCTATGGGGGGCACGACATCTTTACCGCCGAGGTGGCCTCCATCACCAACGAAAATCTGCTGCTCGACTACATGATTTCAAATGCCGCCACCCGGGAGGAGAAGCTCTATCTTCTGAACTACGCTCTGGAGCAGATCCGCACCACCGTCTTCCGGCAGGTGCTCTTCGCAGAGTTCGAAAAGATCACCCACGAAAAGGCCCGGCAGGGAGAGCCCCTTACACCGGATGCGCTCTCTACTCTCTGGAGAGAGCTTAACACCCGCTACTACGGTGCGCAGACGGTGATTGACCCGGAGATTGACATCGAATGGGCCCGGATTCCCCACTTTTACAGTGCCTTCTACGTCTATCAGTACGCCACGGGGTACGCTGCGGCGGCATCTCTGGCAGAGCAGATCCTCACCGAGGGTGAGCCTGCGGTGGCCCGGTATCTCGCCTTTCTCGAAAGCGGCGACTCCGCCTATCCCATCGACCTTTTGAAGAGGGCGGGGGTGGACATGACCTCTCCGGAGCCCGTGCGGGCGGTGCTGCATCGTTTCTCCCGCTGGCTGGACGAGCTTGAGGAGCTTCTTCGGGAGTAGAATAAAAGTCTTGTGAGGGCGACATCGGAGCGGTCTGTCTGAAGTGGCTGAAGGCTATCTTTTTCTCGGGAGGGGTATCCCATGATGTTTTTGCAACGATTGCGTTTGCGACTTTTTCGGAGTTATCTCTGGGCGAAGTCGAACTGGCAGGATCTTGGGGTGGTTTCCTTGGGAACCTTCATGGTGAGTATGAGCTACGTGCTTCTCATCATGCCCCATACCTTTCCCGCCTCGGGGGTGAACGGCCTGGCGGTGCTCTCCACCTACGTCTGGGGGATATCCCCTGCCTGGATAATCGGCATCGGTAACGGCGGGCTGCTTCTGTGGGCCTGGCGGGAGCTTTCCCCCTCCTTTGTCATGAAAACAGCCTTTTCTGTGGCTCTCATGACGGTGCTTCTCAAGGTGTTGCATATCCTCCCCGTGCCGGTGATTAACGACTCGCTGCTCATCGTGGTCTTTGCGGGGCTTATCAATGGTATGGGGACAGGGCTCGTCTTTCGGGCGGAAGCATGCATGGGGGGGACCGACATCATCGCTATGGTGCTTCGCAAACGGCACGGCATCGAATTGGGGATCTATAGCTTTCTCCTCAGCTCTTCGGTGCTCTTTCTGGCGGTCTTTGTCGTGGGAATCGAAAAGACTCTCTACGGAGGGTTACTGCTCTATATTACCGGGCTCATGGTGGATAACACCCTGCGCTCCTTCGATAGGCGCAAGCAGATTCTCCTTATCACCCGCTGCCCCGATGAAATCTCCTCTTTTATCCTTCATGAACTCCATCGGGGGGTGACGAGGCTTAACGGCGAGGGGGGGTTCAGTAAACAGCCCCGACCGGTGCTCCTTGCCTATCTCTCCCAAGGGCAGGTGGTGCGGCTCCGGCGTTTTGTCCTCTCCCTGGATGCCAACGCCTTTATGGCGGTCTCGGACGCTTCAGAGGTCCGGGGGCGGGGGTTCAAATCCTGGAAGGGGCTCTAAGGGGATCTACGTCTAAGGGAACCGAGAGTGGAACAATACACCCGCAGAGCGTCTCCGTATAAAACCGGCACGCTCTGCGGATTTTTCGATTGCTCGTTATCTTTTTTTGCTACCTTGCATGGTGCACCTGTTTAGCCACTACTGCAAAAGGAACGTGCTCCCTGAAAGGTTGCTCCCTGAAAGCTCCTAAAGCTCCGGAAGCTCCATCTTTTCGTACTCCGGAGGTGCCGAGAAGAGGCCCTCGGAGACGGAACCCGTCTTGATGTTTTTCATCTCCAGGGTGGTATCTCCCATGGGGGTGCTGGTGATTATCTTTATGGGAGTCTCCAGCTCTCGGGAGATCCAGAGGGTGGACTCCCCCCGGAGCCCCTCCTTGTAGGTCACTTTGAAAACCCGGCAGGAAATGCCGTTGATGGTCTCCTTTCCCAGATCCTCCGCAGTCGCCATATCCCGGTTGGCCTTCAGAAGCTCCTCCGTAGAATCCACGCTATACTTTCCCGACTCCTGAGCATCATCCCCCGTCATATCCGGAAGCTCCATGTACATCTTCTGGGCATGCATGAGAATGAGGGTGGTGCCGGTCTCTTCATTGATAATAATGGACTGTTCCTGCCCCTCCATGGTCATATCCTGGCGGAAGAGATTTCCCTTTACGTAGAGCTTTCCCTCGCTGGTTCCCTGAGGCCCCGTGGTAACCATGTCTGCGGTGTACTCCGCAGATAAGGCGGCGCAGACAAAAAGAACCGTCAGGAGACAGGCTCCCAATGCGGTAATGCTTCGCTTCATAGTACATTCCTCCCTTAACCGTAGGCGGTGGTGTTTTTGCAGGATTACCTTTGAGACTCCAAGTAGCATAATCCTACTGAAATCTATTATACCCGGAGTGGTCGGTTTCTTCCAGAGGAGACAGAGGCCTCATAGTTTTTTTCTCCGAGAAGTTTTGGCGTTTCCGGGGAGGAATTTGTACGTCCATGGATGGGACCGCTCTAAAGCTCCTTTTCAATGCGGTATGCTATGATATCCTGCACCGAAACAATCGGCATGCCGTGACGGGATGCGAAAGCTTCGATTTGTGGAAGCCGTGCCATGGTTCCATTGGGATTAGTAAGTTCGCAGAGCACTCCCGAAGGTTGGAGTCCTGCAAGTCTCATGAGGTCTACCGTGGCCTCGGTGTGCCCCTCTCGCTCCAGTACCCCTCCGGGGCGTGCTCGAAGGGGGAAAACGTGTCCCGGCCGATGGAGGTCTTCCGGACGTGCTCCGGGGGCAATGGCAGCTCGGATGGTTTGAAGTCGATCCTGAGCGGATACCCCCGTAGTGACCCCTCGTGCGGCTTCAATGGAAACGGTAAAGGCGGTCTGGAAGGTGCTGCTGTTCTGTTCGGACATCATGGGCAAATCAAGTTCCGTCACCTTTTCCGGAGTAAGGCAGAGACAGACGATGCCGCTGCACTCTCGGATAAGCATGGCCATCTGCTCTTCCCGAAGACCCTCGGCGGAGAAGATGAGATCTCCTTCGTTTTCGCGGTTTTCGTCATCCGTTACGAGAACTCCCTCTCCCCGGAAAAGGGAGTTCAGGGCTTTTTCAACTCGAACAATGGGGGTGCTGGCGGCAAAACAGAAAGGCTGATTCATGGCGTACATACCTCCGTTAGGAAATTGGAATAGCCAGAACCAGGGCATAGACTTATAGGAGGGGAAGAATGCCTCTATCCTCTTTCATCCGGACTTTAACCGTCGGCTCTGGATTTTCACCAGATCTGCTGACCTTGTTCGCGGAGAGAGAACTTGAAAATTCTGCGAACAAGCGCTCGCGGGCTTTCCGGAACATGCCGGAATACCGCCGGTGGGGAATTACACCCCGCCCTGAGAACAAGCGCTCACATTATAAATCCGGAGTAATGGGGTGTCAATTGTAGTTATGGTCGCTAGATGTGGATTTTTAGAGACGTGTTTCCTCGGGAAAAGTTTGGAAAAAGGGATGAGGCGCCTGATGCCGCCTCATCCCTTAACGTTATACCTGTTTTGTGCTGCAAAAGGCAGCTTTCTTACGGTGCTTACGGTGTTATTTCTTCAGCACCAGGAGGGGGAGCAGGAAGAGCAAGCCCAGAGGTGCCAGGCCAAGAGCCGAGCAGCCGCCGCCACCGCCGCTAGAACCGCCGGGGGTGGGGATTCTCGTCGGGGTGAGAGGTGTCCCCGTGGGTGTTATTGTGGGTGTTCCCGTGGGTGTTACTGTAGGTCCCGTGTAGGTTCCGGTAAAGGCTTTAAGAGCTACGTTAGTATCCTCATGCCCCGCAATGGTGGTGATATCCGTCCAGGCGGTGCCGTTGGCGCTGATGTAGCTTTCTCCCGCATGGGCCCGGGCCTTATCGGAATAGCCCACTTCGAGGTTCTCCACGGGGATGGGCCAGTTATGCCCAGGCGTGGTAAGTTCTACCACCACGGCGAACTTCTCTCCCGGTACGAGGGGTATCTCTTCATCCAGGATGATGGTGTAGTATCCCGGAGCGGTGAATACGTTTGCCTCGGGACCGTAAGCCAGAGTTCCCGTGGCAGGGCTCCCCGTAACCCCCGTATAAACCCAGATATTGTATGAGGAGCCCGGAGTCGCCATATAAAAGCTTATCGCCTTCAAGGCTTCCGTGGCGGCGTTCTTCAGGGGGCCCGAGGCGCTTGATCCCGTGCCGGCGACAAAGACATTGGCGAAGTATGCCGTGGGGGAGCCGTAGCCGTAGGAGTTCGTCCAGCCGAGAGGATCATATTGGTAGATGTATTCGAAAGTGGTGTTGTTTCCAAGAAAAACTGCGGGATATCCGATATTGGCGTCGTAGTAGGAGAGGTAGAAATAACCGTTATCTCCCCAACCGGTTCCCCAGGAGTTCTTTACGATCCAGGCACCGTCTCCCGGAGGGGTGGTTCTGAAGTTCCCGGCCGGGTAGGTATCGTCCCACCCCACGATGGTGACAATATGACCTCCCGTGGAGGCGGAGCTGGCCGCATAATAGCTGTTCGTGGCAGGGTTCCAGTAATCGTCCGGGGTGGCGCCCATGTTTCCCTGCACACAAAAGCGGATGGCGCAGGCTCCGTAGTATGTGAGAGCGTATTTTACGTCATCCTGGACGTAAGGGGTGGTTTCACTTTCTCCAAGGAGAATCACCGAGGTAAGCCACCGGGAGCGGGGTTCACTTCCCGTGGGAAGTGCCGTGGGGGGAGGTGTGGCATCCGTATTCCAGTAGGGGCAGTCTGTCTCGTTCACCGCTCCGGTCCATCGTGATAGAAGTGCGGTGGATTGGAAGACGCTCCCCCCCTGATCGAAGATAGGATGATCCCCGAAGCCCGGAGTGTCGGTGGTGAAGGCCACCAGATCCGTGGTTTGATCCACATAGGCGAAATAGGCGAGGTGCCACTCGGAATAGTCCGGTGTGGCGGCGGTGAAGAGACCCTGTTTGTTTCGGAGGGTGGTGGATTCGAGAGAAGCCAGAGTGCCAAAGGCCCAGCAGGTTCCGAAGGGGTTCTGATTCCGCACGGGGGTGACGTAGCTGGTGCCGCTGATGTTGCGAAGGTCGTAGGTGCTGGGATAGGCCGCGGTCTGCAATCCTTTGAAGATAGGGCCTTTCACGTGAGAAAGATCTACCGGAGCGGGGACATAACCGTAAAAGGGCTCTTCTCGGCTTGCCGCAGTCTCCAGGCGTTTCTGGTACTCCACAAATTCCGGATTAAGAGGTGCCTTCTGAAGTTCCAGAGCTAAAGGAATCCCTGGAAAGATCCCCAGAAAGACCGCAACCGTAAGGCATACCACGAGTAGAAATTTTTTCCTCATTTTTGCTCACTCCCTTTCATAATCTCTGCTACCACTGCACCATTTCTGCACGAAGAACCGATCTCATGGTATCTTTTCCTCCTGAAGAAGTAAAGGATTTCAAGAAGGAGAAGGAGTAAAAAATACGAAAAGAAAGCGGGGGAAGAGGTTCTCTGTCCCCTCTTCCCCCGCTGCTGTTATTTGCAATGATTTTTTGGTTGTTTTTTCGTAATACTACCGCCTCAGCACCAGAAGAGGCAGCAGGAAGAGCACTCCAAAAGGTGCCATGCCCAAGCTGCATCCGCCTCCGCCGTCGCTACTCCCTCCCGGGGTGGGTCCACTTGTGGGGGTAGGCCCTGTGTAGGTTCCCGTAAAAGCCTTCAGGGCTACGTTGCTGTGGCTGTTGCCCGCGGTGGTAGTGAGATCCGCCCAAGCGGTACCGTTGGAGCTTACATAGCTCTCTCCCGCATTGGCGGATGCCTTGTCGGAATAACCTGCCACCCGGGATTCGAGAGGAATCGGGAAGTTGTATCCCGGCGTGGTGAGCCGCACCGTCACGGCGAATCTGGCTCCTGCCGTAAGAGCTATTTGCTCGCTCAGAGCGATGGTGTGGTATCCCGGAGCAGTGATAGTGCCTCCCTGAGAGTAGACCAGGGTTCCCGTGGAGGGATCCCCCGTAACGCCGGTGCGTACCTGAAGCTGGTAGGTGGAGCCCGGCGAGACCACATAGAAGCTTACCGCCTTCAAGGCTTCCGCCGTAGCAGCTCTTTCGGAAGCTCCTGAAAGGCTCCGGCCGGTGCCGGCGGTGAAGACGTTGGCGAAGGAGGCGGTGGTAGAGCTGTAGCCGTAGGAGTTTACCCACCCCAGCGGATCGTACTGATAGATGTAGTCGTAGGTGTTCGGGGCGGCTCCCACAAAAGCGATATTTCCTTCAATCCCCGTGTCGTAATAGGAGATGTAGAGATAGCCGTTATCTCCCCAGCCGGTCCCCCAGGAGTTTTTCACGATCCAGGCACCGTTCCCAGGAGGCTGCTGATCGGGATGGAAGTTTGAAACGCTGTAGTTGTCATCCCACCCCACGGCGGTAACCCCGTGATTGGATCCAGGAGATCCCGTGTAGTAGTAGGCGGCGGTAGCGGGGTTCCACTCAATACCGCTGATGTTGCCTGCCATGTTGTCCGAAACGTACATGCCGATGGAGACCCCGCCGTAGTTCATGATGGCGTACTTGAGATCCTGGGTGCTCACGGGAGAATACCATTGGACGCGCGAGGGCAGATAGTAGGCGTGGGTGAGGATACGCTGGTTTGCCTCGTTCCCCGTGGGGTAGGCGCCGTTATAGGGACTTGTGCTCTCCGCTACCGCTCCGGTGTGGCGGGCCAGGATAGCAGTACCCTTCCAATCTTCGCCGCCGAGATCAAAAATTCCCGGTAGATCTGCGGTGGTGTAGTTTCCGAATCCCGGCATAGTGGGGCTCTGATCGATGTAGGCAAAGTAGGAGAGGTGCCACTCCGAATAGTCAGGAGTGCCGCTTCCTCCGGAAGCCACGAGGCTGTTCGACTCCAGCGATCCGAAGACGGCGAAAGACCAGCAGGTGCCGTAGGGGTTTTGGTTGCGTACGGGGGTTACGTAGTTTCGCCCTCCCACATTGCGCAGATCGTAGGCGCTGGGAAAGGCTGCAGTTTGCAGCCCACCAAAAACAGGTCCCTGAATGTGAGAAAGATCCAGAGGGGAGGGGATTCTCCCCAGAGGCATGCCCTCCTCCGGGGCACTCCTCTGCTGCGAAAGCTTCTCCTGATACTCCACAAAGGCGGGGTTCAGGGGAGCCCCCTGAAGATCCGCCGCCAGGGCGAGAGAGGGGAGGCTCAAGAATACAGCCGTTGCTAAAAGATACAGAAACGATAGATAGGGTCTTTTCATCGTACATCTCTCCTTTCATTGTGATGTTTCTTTAGCATGGTTTTCCTGAAGAAAACGTAAACCATGATCTTATGATACGTCCTTTTGAAAAGCCTGTAAAGAATACCAACGAAAAAAGAATGTAAGAAATATGTAAAAAACCCCCCCTCTGTTATAGAGGGGGGGTTTGACCACCATGTTTGGATACGCGGCAGGAGGGTTGGACTCCTTTTTCAAAAAGAGATCAGATTATCACAGGAGGCGCAGGAAGAATCTTTCTCCGATACTCCAGAACAAGAAGTACTATCACCAAAGCCATCCCTCCCAGCTTTACCGGCAGGAAGGGGGTAAAGCAGAGAAGCCCTCCCGCAGCAAACCCCAGACGTACCCAGAGAGGAAGAATAGAGCGGAAATATCCCTCCATGGCAAAGCCTATGGCCAGCGCCGCCAGGCCTCCCCCCACCAGAGCGGCGGTGTTGCCCCCAAAGCCTCCGTGGAGGATGATCCCCTGGTCGAAGCAGAAGGCGAAGGGGACGATAAAGGCCAGAATCCCCAGCCGCATGGCCTGAAACCCCGTGGCGTTAGGGGGGGCATCTGCGATGGAACTCGCCGCATAGGCTGCCAGAGCCACCGGGGGTGTGATAGCGGAGATGATGGCGAAGTAGAAGACGAAAAGATGTGCCGCCAGAGGATCGAACCCCAGTCTGGTGAGGGCGGGCACCCCGAGAGCGGCGGCGAGGATGTAGGCTCCCGTGGTGGGGAGCCCCATCCCCAACACCAGAGAGACCAGCATGATCAGCAACAGCGCCAGAAAGGGGATATCCCGGGCCAGAGAGAAGACAAGCCCCACAAACTTGAAGCCGATCCCCGTAAGGGCCACGGAGCCCACGATGATCCCTGCGGAGGCGCAGGCGATGGCCACCACGGGAATATTGAGCGCCCCGGAGTAGATGGCGTCAAGAATGGCTTTGGGCCCCATGCGCCGCTCTGGATTGAAGAGGGAGATTCCCCAGGCCATGGCGATGCCGATCACCGCCGCCAGCATGGGGGTATACCCCGTAAGGAGCATGTAGATGAGCCCGATGATGGGGATAAGATTATAGGAGTGGCGGAGCACCTTTTTGCGACAGGGAAGCTCCTCCTGGGGAAGCCCTTTGAGCCCCAGTTTTACCGCCCGGAGGTGCACCATGAGAAAGACCGCTCCGTAGTAGAGGATGGCGGGAAAGGCTGCGGCGATGATGATAACCCGGAACTGTACCCCCAGAAGAGAGGCCATGATAAAGGCCCCCGCTCCCATGATGGGGGGCATGATCTGCCCTCCCGAACTTGCTACTGCCTCCACGGCACCCGCAAAGGCGTTGGAGTAGCCCAGGCGTTTCATGAGAGGGATGGTAAAGGTTCCCGTGCCGTAGACATTCGCCACGGCGGATCCCGAAATAGAGCCGAAGAGGCAGGAGCTTACCACTGCGATCTTCGCAGGCCCTCCCGGAGTAGTTCCCGCAAATGCCTGGGCGAACTCCATAAAATACTCCCCGATGCCGCTCTTTTCGAGAAAGCCCCCGAAGATGAGAAAGACCATAACGAAGGTGGCGGAAACTCCCAGAGGGATGGAGAAGACCCCCTCATCGGTGAGATAGATCTGCTCGATCACCTCGGGAAAGGTGAACTCCAACCCCCGCATCACCCCCGGCAGATAGTGCCCGAAGTACATGTACCCCGCAAAAAAACCCGCAATAATTGCCAGAGGTAGCCCCACCACCCGGCGGGTGGCCTCGATAAGCATTACCAGCAGAACAAATCCGAGAATCAGCTGCGGCGTGGTGACCGCATCCACCTGAATAATCCGATAGGTGATTGTCTCGTAGGTGCTTATGGCGTAGATCCCCGGAAGCACGGAGATCCCCGCCAGCAGACAGTCCAGCAGGGTGGGGTGGTCTTTGGGGGAGTTCTTTGTGGCGGGGTAGAGAAGAAAGGCCATGGGAAAGACCCATGTGAGATGGATCATTCTCTGGAGATAGGCTTCGTAGGCGCCGAAAAGGGCGGTGTAGAGATGGAAGATCCCCAGAAGTACCACGTAGACGTACAGAGCTTGCGCCGTCCGTCCGGTAAGTTTGCGCATCATGAACCTCCTTGTGGGCGTATTGCAACGAGAGTAGAAAGAAAGAGAGCGGCACCGGAAGGGCCGCTCTCAAGAGATTGCCGTGATTCCGTGATGAGAAAGAGTTTCTTCATTCAGGCCGTTTCCGTACGGCGGCCCGACGAAATGCCCCTTCTTTTGCTCTGCCTGGCTCTACTGCGCAGCCTCTGTCCAGAACTTCACTGCCCCGGGGTGGGTGATAAGGCCGGGAGAGACAGCCTCTTCCACGGTCATCTCGCCGATATCCTTTACAGCCTTGGCGAGATTCTCCTTGTGCTCCCAGAGAGACTTGGCCAGATCGTACACAAGATCATCCGGCAGATCCTTGCGGATCACGATGCATGTATAGTCTCCCACCACAGGGATATCTCCGGTGACAGAGTTGTATGCATCCTTATCCACCATAAAGGTGGTGGTTCCGTAGGCTTCCGCTACCGCCTGCCGGGCATGCTCATCCACCGGAAGAATCACGATATCCGTCTGGCTTTCGATCTTCATAACCACCGAGGCCACCCGCCCTACCGCAAAGGTGAACATATCGAGATGGTTATCCGCCAGCAGGTTGGAGCCGTCATCGTAGGAGGAGAACTCCACGGAGCCCCCCCAGCTCTTGACATCGTCCCAGCCGATCCCCCACCCCTTTTCGAAGATGGAGCGGATGATGAACTCCGAGGCCGTGCCGGGTTTGAGGGTGGCCATCCGGATGGGGAGTTTCTTCTCTACGATATCCCCCAGGGTGGTGATGCCGTGTTTCTCTGCATAGTCTTTCCGCATGATGAAGTAGGTGTACTGCCGGTAGAGGTTGGCAAAGTTTACCGCCCCCTCCACGGGCTTGTTGAACCCCTCTTCTCCCTTCTGGGCAGCCCCCAGCACAGAGGCCACGGAGAGCCCGAAATCTCCTTTTCCCCGATCTGCATTCACGATGTTGCTTACCCCGCCGCCGGTGCCGCTGGTGGTCTGGAGCACTTCCTTGGACCACATGTCTGCCAGAGCACCGCCGAGGGCAAACCAGTTTCCTCCCGGAGGTCCCGCCATAAAGCGGAGATGATCCGGCCATGTAGCCTTGTCCGCAGCTGCTCCCAGAGAGACCAGGGAGAGAGAGAGAAGAAGAGCCAGCATAAAGATTGAAAATTTGCGCATAAGAGTACCTCCCGCGATATAGTTTGAAACTTCTTTCGACGGCTCATTGTAGGAGATTTTTCCCCGTCCTGTCAACGGTTCGACCGCAACCGAACTTTTCATGTGCCAGAAAAACCGGCGTTTCCGGGAGTTCGGGGCGTTTTATTGCTTACCGAACAGAAGGCAAATCGTAGGGGGTTACCTGATAGACGCAGTAGTTCACCCAGTTGGAGAAGAAGAGGTTGCCGTGGCAGCGCCAGCGTACCAGGATATCCCGATTCGGGTCATCCTCCTCGTAGTAGTTCCGGGGGACTTCAATGGGGCTCCCCTGGTTTCGATCCCGGAGATACTCCTCCTCAAGGGTGGTCTTGTCGTATTCAAAATGCCCCATCACGTAGATCTGCCGAAAATCCCGGGATGTCACGATATGAGGCCCCGCCTCGGGAGAGGAGGCGAGAATCTGAAGATCCCCTACCCTGGCGATGTCTTCCGCATCCACCGTGGTGTGCCGGGAGTGGGGGGCGTAAAACTCATCATCGAACCCCCGAAGCAGATTGGTGTGGGGGACAAGAACCCGATGGGGGAAGATGCCGAAGCACTTCTCCGAAAGGGGGCGTTTTTCCATGCCGTAATGATGGTAGAGCCCCGCCTGGGCGGCCCAGCAGAGAAAGAGGGTGGAGGCGATATGTTTTTCCGCATAGTCCATAATCTCCCGAAGCTCCTCCCAGTAGGCCACCTCCTCGAAGGGGCGCTGTTCCACCGGAGCCCCCGTGATGATCAGTCCGTCCAGCCCCCCCGCAACCACCTCTTCAAAGGTTCGGTAAAAGGCGCTCATGTGGCTTGCGGAGGTGTTCGAGGGGGTGTAACTGGCGGTGCGGATAAGCAGAAGCTCCACCTGAAGGGGGGAGTTCGAAAGAAGCCGGGTGATCTGGGTCTCCGTGGAGATCTTCTTGGGCATGAGATTCAGCAGCCCGATCCGCAGGGCCCGGATATCCTGATGCACCGCCCGGTACTGAGACATGACGAAGACGTTCTCCTGCTGCAGCACGTCGTAGGCGGGGAGATTGCGGGGTACGATAATGGGCATGATTTTTCCTCCTTGTTCCTGTTCCTGCATTCCTATTTCTGCCCCGAAAGGGCCTGATCCAGATCTTCCAGAATATCCTCAACGTTCTCCAGCCCCACGGAGAGGCGGATCATCTCCGGGCCGATTCCCCCCGCCTTGAGCTGCTCCTCCGAAAGCTGCCGATGGGTGGTGCTGGCGGGGTGGAGCACCGAGGTACGGAGATCCCCCACATGAATCACCAGAGAGACCAACCGGAGCTTTCCCGTAAAGGTTTCCGCCGCCTCGCGCCCTCCTTGGATGCCGAAGGAGAGCACCCCCCCTGCTCCCCGAGGGAGGAAGCGGGCTGCCCGGGAGTAATCCGGAGCGTTCTTCAGGCCGGGGTAGCGAACCCAGGAGACCTGAGGATGCTCCTCCAGAAAGGTGGCTACCTGAAGGGCATTTGCACAGTGGCGATCCATCCGTACGTGGAGAGTCTCCAGAGAGTTATGGATCATAAAGGCGTTAAAGGGGCTTAAGCAAACCCCGAGATCGCGCAACAGATGGGTTCGGGCCTTGGTGATAAAGGCCTTATTCCCGAAGTTCTTCCAGTAGGAGAGGCCGTGGTAGCTCGGATCCGGCTCCACCAGCTTGGGAAACGTGCCGTTATTCCAGGGAAAGGTTCCTCCATCCACGATGCATCCCCCCATGCTCGTAGCGTGGCCGTCCAGGAATTTGGTGGCGGAATGGATCACCAGATGAGCCCCCAGCTCGAAGGGGCGGCAGAGGTAGGGGGTTGCCAGCGTATTATCCACCACAAAGGGAACTTTCAGAGCTTCCGCAATGCGGGCGAACTTCTCGAAATCCAGAAGGTTCATGCCGGGATTTCCCAGGGTCTCACCGAAGACGCAGCGCACCGACTCGTCAGCGGCGGCGAGAATTGCCTCCTCCGGCGCTTCGGGATCCACAAAACGCACGGATATGCCGAACTGGCGGAAGGTGGAGCCTAAAAGGGTGATGGTGCCTCCGTACATGGAGGAGGATGCCAGAATGGTATCTCCGGGGGTGCAGAGGTTCAGCATGGTCAGGGTGGTGGCGGCCTGCCCCGAGGAGGTGCAGAGGGCCCCTACCCCTCCTTCCAGGGCGTTGATCTTCTTCTCCAGAGCTTCCACGGTGGGGTTTGAAATCCGGGAGTACATATGCCCCTCCTGCTCCAGGTCGAAGAGCCCCGCCACGAAAGAGGGGTCGAAGTAGCGGTAGGTTGTGCTTTGGGTCAGAGGGAGCACCTGGGGGTCTCCCTGAGAGGGAGTATATCCTCCGTGAATGCAGCGGCTTTCTATCTTCATGCTTTTTTCTCTCCTTCTGTATGGTTTTTCTTCGGTACTTTCGGCACTTTGCAGTTTTCGTCGCTTCTGCAGCTTTCGCCACATTTGCTACAGCTCGAAGCAACAAAAAAACCAGGCTCTTCGAGAATGCGAAGGAACCTGGTCTGAAACGGTCTCGTGTAACAATTGCCGGATTGGAGTATCAGGAAGGCACAATCCCACGGCACACCGTTTCAGACGGCATGCCGCACATGACAAAGCAGACTGCGAGGGCGGAAAAACTATGGTAAAAGCCTTCGAATCGCCGGGCCATACAAAAACCTCCCTTGAATATAACGCCATAGAGCACAGTAATTTCCTTGGGGGGAATCCTACGATGAATAGGGAGGAATGTCAAGAAAAAAACAAAAAACAAAAAACGAGAAATAAGAGAATGAGGGAGAGCTTGCGGCGTTGGAAAGAAGGGGCGTATCAAGACGAATGTGGAAATTGCCCCCTCCCTTGAAAAGGGCCTGACAAAGAGATCTCTGGCAGACTGTTTACAGAGTCGCCCGGTGGATCATTGTTTCCGGATGGTGGCAGTGCGAGGGGTCTTGACAGCCGGGGAGATGGAGGAGATAGACGCAGCGCTGCGGAGGGTCTTTGCGCTGTAGCCATGGAGAAAGGAGCCATGGAGACCTCTGGAGAGTAAGCAGCAACCTATCCCGGACGAGGTGCCTTATCTGCATTGACAGCACCCTTTGCTGATGTTACAATTAAATTGCTTCATAAAAGTGTTATGGAGTTATCACCTTGTTTGCGTCGATTTTTTCTGAAGAGGTTTTTTTCGCAAGAGAACCGCAAGGGATTTCCAGAACTCCGGAGGAAGGGAGGGCCGAATACGATTCCCGAATAAGCGAGTTTGGAGCGGCTGATCTTGAAATGTGGTTCTCGTGGAACGATTTGAGATGCTCTCTCTCGATGCCGCTCTGTGGGGCAAAGCAAGGGCATTACCCTCTTACCGAGAGCCCGGAAGCGTTTGCATCCGCCGGCGCTGGTGCTGGCGGCAGAAGTAGTATCTTTGTTTCCTATCACGTTTCACATCAAAAAGGAGGGAATTATTGATGGCACACCGGTTCAACTCGAAAAAGCTGACGGTAATATGTGCGGTTATGGCGCTGGCCTTTCTCTTTTCCGCGGGAAGCGTTCTGGGGGGAGAAAAGGTTCCTGCCATCGAACTGATTACCACCACCGAGGCCTATGATCCCATTCGGTATGAAACGGCCTTTCTGATTGCAGATTCCTGGAAGCAGCTGGGGCTTGATGTGAATGTGCGCCCCATGGAGTTTTCCACCATTCTTCAGCGGTTTTATAACGAGCAGGATTTCGATATGGTCATTCTCGGCTGGTCCGGGCGGGTGGAGCGTCTCGATCCCCAGCATTTCCTCGGAACGCTGCATTCCGGTCAGAGCACTCTGGGGGGGAACAACCCCGGAGGGTACAACAATCCCGAGTACGACGCTCTCTTTGATGCCCAGCAGGCGGAGTTCGATGTGCAGGAGCGGCGGGAGCTTGTTCTCAAAGCCCAGAAGATCGCCATGGCGGATCAGCCCGTGGATATTCTTTTCTACCGTGATGAAGTAGTGGCCTATAACAGCGCCCGTTTTGCGAATCCCGTGGTTATGGCGGGGGAAGCTTTCTACAACGAGTGGATGCCCTACAGCATCAAGCCTCTGGGGGATAAGAAGATCCTTACCATCGCAACCCAGCAGGAGCCGGATACCATCAACCCTCTCGCCTCCACCTCCGTATGGGGATGGAAGTTCATGAGGATGGTCTACGATAAGCTGGTTCGCCTCTCCCCCAATATCGAGCCCCTCCCCTCTGCAGCAGAGAGCTTCCACGATGTGGATGAGACCACGGTAGAGGTGGTTCTCCGAAAGGGGATGACCTTCCACGACGGCAAGCCCGTTACTGCGGAGGATGTGAAGTTCAGCTACGACTACTTTATCAGTAACGACTTCCCCTACTTCCGCCCCTTCCTCAGCGTTCTTGAGAGCACCGAGATTGTGGGGGAGGATCGCCTTCGTTTCAACCTGAAGAGCCCCTTCGCCCCCTTTATTACGGTGACGCTCACCCAGATTCCCATCCTTCCCAAGCACCTCTGGGAGGGGATCGAAGAGCCCGATCAGCTTGCACCCGAGGCTATCCCCACCGTGGGGAGCGGCCCCTTTGTCTTCGACCGCTACGAGCGGGGGCAGTACAAGCGTATCCTGAAGTTCGCCGATCACTACATGGCGGAGGAGATGGAGATTGAGGGTATGGACTACATGATCTATGCGGATGCCGAGGGAGTTCTCACGGGACTTCTCACCGGTCAGGCCGACATGAGCGCCTGGCGGCTGGAGCCGGGACAGATCCCCCTGGCAGAGCAGAATCCTGATATCACTGTGGTGGCGGTTCCCGATTTCGGCTACTATCACAGCACCTACAATCTGCGCCGGGCCCCCTTCGACGACAGAGATTTCCGGCGCGCCGTGGCCCACGCGGTGAATAAGGGGACCATTATCGACGTGCTTCTCTCCGGGAGGGGAGAGCCCGGCAACTCCGTTATCGCTCCGGTGAACGGCTTTTGGCACAATCCGGATGTGGAGATCTTCGATTTTGATCTGGAGAAGGCAAAATCCCTCCTGAAAGAGGCGGGATATACCTGGGACGAGGCGGGGAAGCTCCACTTCCCGAAGAAGTAATCCCGGGGTGAACCTTCCGGGGAGCCCGGGTTTTCCGGAAGGAGCTTTCTTTGGCACCTTTGTCCCGGTCGCAAAGCGGGAGACTTGGTCTCCCGCTTTTCTGTTACATCTTCCGAAAGGAGGAGAGCCTGGCCCGGTAGAGCCTACGGGCTGCGCCCCAACGACGGCATGAATAGAAAAACCTATTTTTTCTTTCGGTTTCTCCAGCTTGCGGCAACCTTCTTGGTTATTCTTACCCTGCTCTTTTTCCTCTTTCGCTTAGCTCTTCCGGATCCCACCACCGCCCTGGTGGTAGAAGGCCTCTCTCAGGAGGAGCAGCAGCTTGTACGGGAGAAGTTCGGTCTTCATCTCCCCCTCTGGCAGCAGTACGGCATCTATCTGAAAAACAGCATCTTTCTCGGGGAGTTCGGCACATCCTTTCACTACAAGGCTCCCGTGGCACCCATCGTTTTCGAAAAGTTTCTGAATACCATGGTTCTCATGGTGGTCTCTATCCTCATCTCCTACACCCTGGGGCCTGCTCTGGGGGTGCTTCTCACCTGGAAGAGGGGGGGGAAGCTCGAAATCGGCGGCATTGTTACAGGGCTTGTGCTTCGCTCCGCCCCCATGTTCTGGACGGGGATGCTGGGGGTGATGTTCTTCGGGGTCTATCTGGGGTGGTTTCCCACCAGCGGCATGCGTACCCTTCCCTTCGATTCCACGGGCTTTCTGGATACGATTTTCACCCTGGATTTTCTCCACCACCTTATCCTCCCCGCCTTCGTGGTCTCCATCTACTACATGGGGCTCCCCATGCTGATCATGCGCAACACCATGCTGGAGATCATGGGGGAGGATTTTATCGAACTCTGCCGTGCCAAGGGGCTGAAGGAGCGTGTGGTGATGTACCGCCATGCGGCGCGGAACGCCCTTCTTCCGGTGGTTACCCAGGCGGCCATTACCATCGGTCTTGCGGTGGGGGGGCAGGTGGTGGTGGAGGTGGTCTTCTCCTGGCCCGGACTGGGGCGTGAGATGCTCCAGGCTGTGCGAACCAGCGACTATCCCATGGCTCAGGCCACCTTCATGCTCATGGCCTTCATGGTGCTTGTGATGAATTTTGTGGCGGACGCTCTTTACGGTGTTCTCGATCCCAGGGTCTCCATACCCAGAGAGGGGCGATGATAGGATGAACAAAAAGTCTGCTCTGGGGCGTTCGGCGGTCTGGAAAGTCTATGCCTCCATGTTTGCGGAGCCCTTCCGGGTTATCTTTCGCGATCCCTTGGCTTTTACGGGGCTTCTCATGCTTACCGGCGTCATCGCCGTGGCCATCTTTGCTCCCTGGATTGCTCCCTACTCTCCCGACGAGATGCACCGGAAGGTGGAGGGGGTTCTCTTTCGTATCTCCTCCGGGGAGTCCCAGCGCCTCGGAGGGGTGTACCCCTTTTCGCTCAATGCTGTAGCCGTAGCCGCTGATGGGGAGACCATCCTCGCTGCGGGGGACGCGGGGCGGATCCTTCGCCTTGAGGGGAGTTCCTGGGTGGAGGAGAAAACCCCCACCGAAAGAGATCTCCTGGCCCTCGCTGCGGGAGAATCCACCCTGGCTGCGGGAGATGGGGTTATCCTGCGCAGAGTGGGGGGAACCTGGCAGATTGAGGAAGAACGGGAGGGGACTCTCTTCAAAGGCCTCGCCGTGGCGGGGGAGACTGCCCTCGCGGTGGGGGAGGATGGCACGGTGCTGCGACGTTCCCCCTCGGGCTCCTGGGAGGAGCTTCCCTCCCGGGAGAAGGGGGCCATGGCGGCGGTATCCCTGCTGAACGAAGATTTCGGCTTTATGGTGGGGGAGCGGGGGATGCTGCTCCGCTACGATAAGGGAACGCTGAAGCGTGAAATGATTCGAGCTTTTCGCAACTTGCGGGATGTGCACGTCTATGCCCCGAATCTTGCCATGGCGGTGGGAGATCGGGGAACCCTTCTCCGTTTCGACGGAACCCGATGGACAGAGATGTTCGGCCCGGAGACCCGGGATCTTCGAGGCGTTCGGGTGGTGCGGGAGGATCTCGCCTTTGCGGTGGGGCCTTTCGGGGTGGTTCTTGTCTGGAACGGTGTCAACTGGAGCAGCATGGATATGGGGTATCGGAGAGGTTTTCGTGGCATAGCCTCGGCGGGAGATGCGGTTCTTGCGGTGGGGAGCGACCCCTTTATCAACGAACTCTCCCCCCCTACCAGAAGCCACATCTTCGGCACCACCCATCTGGGGCGGGATATCTTCTCCCAGACCGTGTACGGCTCCCGCACGGCCCTTCTTGTGGCGGTGCTCGCCTCGCTGGTGGTCAGCATCATCGGCGTTACCGTGGGGCTTGTGGCGGGGTATTTCCGGGGAAAGACCGACGATCTTCTCATGCGTATTGTGGATATCATGTACGCCCTCCCCTTTGAGCCCTTTGCCATGATTCTGGTGCTTATCTTCAACCCCAGTATCTGGATCGTCATCCTTGCGGTGGGGCTTCTCACCTGGCGCACCAACGCCCGGGTGGTGCGCTCCCAGGTGCTCTCCATCGCCCGCCGTCCTTTCATCAAGGCTGCCCGGGCCGCCGGGGCGAGCAATCTGCGGATCATGCTGGTGCATATTACGCCGAACATCCTCCCCCTCATCTTTCTGCAGCTCGCGGTAGCCGCGGGATTTGCCATCACCGCCGAGGCCACCCTCAGCTTTCTCGGTCTCGGGCCGCCTCGTATGCACAGCTGGGGGACCATTCTGCATGCGGCGCGTCTCTCCGGAGCGTGGCGGACCGCCTGGTGGTGGATCATTCCTCCGGGAGCCCTGATCATGCTCACGGTGGTCTCCATCTTTTTCATTGCCCGGGCGCTTGAGGTTCTCTCCAATCCCAGGCTTAGAAAGGAGGTCTGAGGGTGCTTCTCGATATCCGAAATCTTCAGACGCACTATGGTTCCAAAGAGAAGCCGGTGAAGGCGGTGGATGGCATCAGCTTTACCCTCGAACGAGGAAAAAGCCTCGGCCTTGTGGGGGAGAGCGGTTGCGGCAAGACCACCGCTGCAAAGTCCATTAACCGTATTCTCTCCGGCTCGGGACGCATCGCCGGAGGCGAGGTTCTCTTTAAGGGGCGGGATCTCGTGAGGATGACCGAAGAGGAGATGAACCGCCTTCGTTGGAAAGAGATCTCCCTCATCACCCAGAGCGCCATGAACGCCCTTGACCCGGTCTACACCGTGGGAGACCAGATCATCGAGGCCATCCAGACCCACGAACGGGCGAGCCGGCGGGAGGCTGCGGAGAGAGCGGCGGAGCTGTTTTCTCTGGTGGGGATCGAAAAGAACCGGCTCTGGAACTATCCACACCAGCTCAGCGGAGGGATGAAACAGCGGGTGGTCATCGCCATGGCGCTGGCGCTCAATCCGGATCTCGTTATTGCGGACGAACCCACCACGGCGCTTGATGTGGTGGTGCAGGACGGCATCATGAAGCAGCTTGAACATCTTCAGGAAAAGTTTCAGATGGCCCTTATCCTCGTGACCCACGACATCTCTGTGGTGGCGGAAACATGCCCCACTCTGGCGGTGATGTATGCGGGGAGAATCATGGAGTACGGTGCCACCTCGGAGGTGCTGCGGGATCCCTTTCACCCCTACACCATGGGGCTGCAGAACGCCTTTCCCACCCTCACCGGAGCGGCGGGGGATCTTATCTCCATTCCGGGATTTCTTCCGGATCTAACAGATCCTCCCAAGGGGTGCCGTTTCTGCACCCGCTGTCCCTTTGCGGAGGAGCAGTGTCTTCACGTTCCTCCCCCTGCTCATGAGGTTCGCCCCGGGCACCGGGTGGAGTGCCACTACCCCGAGAAGGCCGAGGAGTTCCGGCATCGGGCGAAGAATCCCGAGACCTGGCAGCAGAGACGTGAACAGCACGGGGTCTACCTCTCCTCGGGAGAGGTCCTTCTGGAGACGAAAAATCTGAAAAAAAGCTACCCCACAAAACGAACCTTCTCGGATATTCTTGCCCGGAGGCCCGGAAAGGCGTTGAAGGCCCTTGACGGAGTGAGCTTTTCCCTCAAAAAGGGGGAGATCCTCGGTCTTGCGGGGGAGAGCGGCTCCGGAAAGACCACCCTGGGGGAGATGCTCTCGGCCCTCCAGACCCCCACCTCCGGTTCGGTGCTCTTCGAGAACAGGGATACCGTGGCCCTTTCCAAAAAGGAGCTTCGCAGCTTTCGGCGCAACGTACAGGTGGTTTTTCAAGACCCCTACGAGACCCTCAACCCTCGCTTTACCGTGCTGAATGCTCTCATGGAGCCCCTGAAAAATCTTGGCATCGGCAGCTACGAGGAGCGCCTGGATCGCATCACTACAGCCCTG
This sequence comes from uncultured Synergistaceae bacterium, assembly GCA_964539095.1. GTDB lineage: Bacteria > Synergistota > Synergistia > Synergistales > Aminiphilaceae > DAIPKP01. The sequence goes on along the minus strand of CAZIFL010000010.1, from coordinate 27,840 downwards.
ACAAAGGTGGAACTCAACCCACCGGAAAACTATCTTCTCCGCTTTCCCCACGAACTTTCCGGGGGGCAGCGGCAGCGGGTGGCCATCGCCCGGGGTATTATTCTGGAGCCCCGTTTTCTCGTGGCGGATGAACCCGTCTCCATGCTCGATGTCTCCATCCGGGCGGGGATCCTCAATCTCTTTCTTCGCTTTCGCCGAGAGATGGATATGTCCATCGTCTATGTCTCTCATGATCTTGCCACCATCCGGTATATCTGCGACCGGACAGCCATCCTCTATCTGGGGCGTATGGCCGAGCTTGGCCCCACCGAAGAGGTTATCTCCCGCCCTCTGCACCCCTATACGGAGATGCTTATCCGGGCGGTCCCCCACTCCGAAGCGGGGGAGAAACGCCCCCGGGTGGATGCCCGAGGAGAAATACCGGATCCCATCGATCTTCCCAACGGCTGCCGTTTCCACCCCCGATGCCCCCGCGCCATGGCCTGCTGCGGATGGGAGGGGCGGGATCTGCAGCGCCTTATGGAGAGGGCACTCCAGGGCATCTCCTCCCGAATCACTCTCGGGAAAGAGGAGCAAAGCCTTCTCAAGGGAATCAGCAAAACAGATATTCAGGGAAATGATATGCTTCTGGAGGCCACGAATCCCCAAGGGGTGGCGGCGCTTCTGGAAAAGCGGATCATGACCACCGTCCCCGGCATGGTGGCGGCATGCTCCGGGGTGGATATCCGGGGGAGGCATCTTCGTATCAGCTTTCCCGAAAAGCAGGAGCCCGAGTTCCGCCAGATCTCTGGAAGCGAACGCCTCGTGGCCTGCTACCTCTACGGAGAGTAGTGCATCATTCCTCCGTATATTGTGACTTCGGTTGAACTCCAGAAGCGGAGGCTCCTGTTCCAGGGAATAATATGAGCGGTTCGACCACTTTCGGAGCAGAGGGGACACATAAGCGGAGGCTCCGTGAAACAGCACGCGACACGTTATTTGTAAAACCACTCATAACGTGGAGTAACCCGATAGCCGGGAAATTCGCCTCTCGTTCTTGACGGTTTTCCAGTATCATGGTATAACCTTTCGAAACTTAGCTAACGGAAAAGAAGGAGGCGGAGAGTATGCAGCATGGCACAACAAAAAGCACGTTTGCAAACGTTTCGAACAGCACCATGACCTCTCTGGTCTCCATCATGATTATTATGCGTTCGGCTCCCCCTCGTGGAACCGGCGCCTAGTCTGCGCACGTTCCGAAGAAACGAGGCCGGGGCCCCTGGATAAAAGGGGTCCCGGCTTTTTTTGTACCCTAACATTTCTAAAAAACCCTCGGGAGAGAGACTCCCGAAAAAATACCCCCAAGGAGGGAATATCACATGATGCCTTATCTCCATTGCGAAACCCCCGTTGTAGAGTCCGTACCGTTGCGTGAGTGTTCCGGCAAGAGAGTCTTTCTGAAGATGGAGTGCTTCCAGCATGCGGGGTCGTATAAAATCCGCGGTATCGGCAGGCTCTGTCAGGAGAGCGTAGCTTCCGGGGATCGGCATCTGGTGGCCTCCTCCGGAGGCAATGCGGGGTACGCCGTGGCCTATGCGGGGCGTCTCTTGGGGGCCCGGGTGACTGTGGTGGTTCCCGGAGCTACTCCCGAGGTGGCGTGTCAGCGTATCCGCGGCGAAGGGGCAGAGGTGATCGTGCACGGCGATATCTGGGACGATGCCAACGATCTCGCTCTCCAGCTTGCAGCAGAGCCCGGACGGCGCTATATCCCCCCCTTCGATCATCCTTCCATCTGGAGCGGCCACGCCACCCTGGTGGAGGAGCTGGTACGGCAGATGGAGAAGCCCGATGCAGTGGTGCTCTCCGTGGGCGGCGGGGGGCTTCTCTCGGGGGTTGTGGAGGGGTTGCATCAACAGGGGTGGGGGGATGTCCCCGTGGTGGCCGTAGAGACCGAAGGGGCTGCCTCCTTCGGGGCGGCGGTGCGGGCCAATCGGCTGGTGCGGCTGGAGAAGGTGAACACCATCGCCGCCACGTTGGGGGTGCGTCAGGTGGCCTCCCAGGCGTTGGAATGGTCTCGAAAGCACCCCATCTACCCCCACGCAGTGAGTGACGCTGCGGCGGTGCGGGCCTGCCTGCGCTTTGTGGATGACCACCGGGTACTGGTGGAGCCCGCCTGCGGGGCCTCCCTCTCGGCGATCTATCAGGGAACCCCCCTTCTCGACTTTGCTAAGACCGTTCTGGTGGTGGTCTGCGGCGGCACGGGAGTGAGCCGGGAGACCCTCTCCTGCTGGGAGCGGGAGCTGGCAAGTTAAAGCAAGTGGGAAGTGCGAAGTAGAGGCCAAAGGCAGAATCAGAAGCCAGAACTAAAAGGCAAAGCCAGAAGGCAGAACTAGAACCAAAAGGCAGAACCAGAGCCACAAGCCAGAAGCAACCATGAATTTTTTATTCCAGGCTATGGATTGGCCCCAGGTTAAGGGCTGGCAATCCTCTGCAGCTCCTCCAGAACTTCTTCCAGAGTGCGGAGAAGGGCCTCTTCCAGTGCTCTCTGGATCTCCCGAGAGTTTTCCTGTGAATTCTCCGGCTCTTGGGGAGCCTGCCGCAGATGATCTACCAGCGTTGCGGCGGCTCGGGCAAGATTTTGGGCTCCGATGTTGGCGCTGGCTCCCTTGAGGGCATGGGCCAGATGGAGCAGGGGGGAATCTGCGCCTCTTTTCTCTGCATCCTCCAGGGCCTGTAGTTTCGAAGGAGCCTCGGCAAACTCCGCCATAAAGATCTGGAGAAGCTTCTGGTAAAGCTCCAGATTGCCCTCGGCTATGGCAAGCCCCTGGGAAAGATCTATATGCTGCAGAGAGCGAAGCTTCTCGGGAAGCTCCTCCGCATCAGAAGGGGCCTCTGGCGAGGCGAGGCAGCACTCCCCTTGGAGAGCGCCCCTATCCGTGAGAGCCGTATCCGCCCTGTTTTTCAGAATCCACCTTTCTAAGGCCTTACAGAGTTCTCCGGGGTTGATGGGTTTCGTAAGATGGTCATCCATCCCTGCCTCCAGGCTTTTTTCGTAGTCCCATGAAAGGGCGTGCGCCGTCATGGCCAGAATGGGAAGCCGGGGCCCTTGAGGATTTTCCCCCTTTCGAATAATCCGGGTGGCCTGAAGGCCGTCCATCACCGGCATCTGAATGTCCATCAGCACCGCATCGAAGGATTCCCCTCGTACCCGTTCCACCGCCTGCTCTCCGTCCTCTGCAAGAGCAACCTTTATCCCCCGCTTTTCCAGAAGTTCCCGGATAAGATGCTGGTTCATGGGGTTATCCTCCACCACGAGAATGCTACGGCCTTGCAGATTCGGAAGGGACTCTTCCGCATGTTCCATCCGGGAGAGCCTTTTCTCCGGGTGTTTTCGGCCTCCCAGAATATCCTCCAGACGCTCAAGAAGTTCTCCCGGTATCAGGGGTCTCTCCAGAAGGAAGAGATACTCTCTCTTCTCAAAGGCCTTCTTTTCCGCGGGGCTTTTTTTGCTCCCTATGAGCAGCACAGGGATCTCCGGAGCATGGATAGCCTGAAGCTCCAGGCAGTCCAGAGGCCACGCATGTTCGAACCGCTCCTCCAGAAGTAGCAGGTTCCAACGCTCTCCCTCCATTGCTCTTGCAAGTGCCTCTTGAGTGGAGGCTCTTGCTACCTCGTATCCCGTGGCAAGGAGATACCGGCTCAGGCGGCGAGAGCTTCGGGAGTCTTCCGAGGCTATCAGGATCTTCCGGGGCTTCTCCCGGGGAAGCTGGAGGGATTGGTAAAGGGTCTCTTCCCTCTCTCCACGATCAAGAGGAATATCCAGCGTAAAGGAGCTTCCTTTGCCGGGGCTGCTGGTAACCCTAATAGCTCCTCCCATAAGCTCTGCCAGCCCCCGGCAGATGGTAAGCCCCAGGCCGGTGCCTCCGTATTTGCGGGTAATGGAGCCATCTGCCTGGGCAAAGGCCTGAAAGAGCTTTTTCTGATGCTCTCGAGGGATGCCGATCCCCGTATCCGATACGGTAATTCGTATATGGAGCCTTGTCTCTCCCTCCCGCAGAAGCTGGGCGGAAAGGATAATGTACCCCTCATGGGTGAACTTCACCGCATTACTTAGAAGGTTGTTCAGAATCTGGAGAAGCCGCATACCGTCCCCTCGTAGATCTTCAGGAATACGGGGATCCAGATGTACCTCCATAAAAAGGTCCTTTTCCTCGGCCAATCCGTGGAGCATTGTGGCAGCGTTCCCAAGAACTTCCTCAAGATTGAGGGGGAGTCTCTCCAGAACCATCTGCTGGGCCTCAATCTTGGAGATGTCCAGGATATTATTAATGGTGGCGATCAAAAGCTGCCCCGCACGATGGATATTCATAACGTAATCTCTCTGTTTGGAGGATATCTCCGTCTCCAGAAGAAGATGTGCCATGCCGATCATCACGTGTAGCGGCGTGCGTATCTCGTGGCTCATATTGGCCAGAAATTCCCCCTTCGCCTGGTTTGCCTTCTCTGCACCGTCTCGGGCTCTCTCTATCTGCAGCTGCATTTCCTTGAGAGGGGAGATATTCCTCGCCTCTCCCACCAGGGCATAGGGAACCCCCTCATCGTTCACCAGGGGGGTTTTGGTGGTGAGGTAGCTGTGAATTGAGCCATCTCCGTGACGGATGAGGTGCTCCACCTTTACCGGCTTGAGGGTGGTAAAGGCGGCATCATCCTCTGTGGTGGCATAGCGATTGGGGAGGGGCTTGACCGCCCAGATCTCTTCGTTATTTCGTCCGAGAGTCTCCTCCCGGGTAACCCCCAGCACCTCCTGAAAGCGGCGGTTGGCATGGAGATACCTCCCCTCCCGGTCCTTTACGAAGATCACCGTCTCCAGATTATCGAGAATGGTAAGAAGCCACTCCCGGGAGCTTCGGAGTTCCTCCTCCATGCGCACTCGTTCGGAGAGATCCCGAAGAACGCCGAGAATGCACTCTTTGCCGCCGTAGGAAAAAAGGTTCAGAGAGATCTGGGCGGGGAAGGGTGTACGGTCTTTACGGCAGAGTAACCACTCCCCCGAATAGCCTCCCCCGTGGAGCACCTGATGCATTAGCTCCTGAAAAGCTTCCTCAAGAGGGATGCCATCCTTCTGCAGTGGGGCGGAGAGATACATGGGGCCGGTGCGACGAAGCTCCTCCAGAGAGGCGATTTGAAACATCTCCAGAGCCGCGGAGTTGCCATCGAGAAAGAGTTTGCTCTCAATATCCGCAATAAGAATGGCATCCCGGGAGGATGCAAAGAGATTGCGGTAGTTTTCCTCCCGCTCCTGCAGGGCTATGCGTATCCGTTTCTGCTCTGTAATATCTTCGAAGACCCCTAGAACCCCTTGAATGATCCCTTTCGAATCCTTTAGAGGAGTTTTGGCGAACCAGATCCAGCGGGAGGAGCTGTCCTCCATGAGAAGCTGCCGTTCTCCCGAGAGAAGGGAGCGCCTCTCCCCCAGAAGAAAAGCGTCTTCCTTATGGAGGATGGGGGCGCTACTCTTCCAGGGCATGGCAAAATCGGTCTTTCCCACAAGGTTTTTCATCGACTCCATCCCGGAAGCCCGCAGAAAGGCCGCATTTCCCCCGAGATACCGGGAGTGGATATCTTTCCAGAAGATACAGATAGGGACGTTCTCCATCACCGTCTGGAGCATCTGATGCGCCTCCTTACGCTCTTCCTCTGCTCGTTTACGTTCCGTGATATCCTGGATATATCCGGTAATGCGGGGAGCCCCATTGGGAGTGATCTCCCGGCGTCCCTGAACCATCATCCAGCGCAGGCCCTTGTAAGGGTTCAGAATCCGGAATTCCTCAAGAAGAAGGGATGTCCCTCCACGAAGAACCTCTCGGTAGGCCCGTATCACCCGGTGGGCATCCTTTTCCCAGAGACGCTCCTTGAAAAGATAGAGGGCATTTTTAGGAGATTCCGGAAATCCGAGAAGGGTGTAGGTAGAGGAGCTTACCCGGGGGGAAGATCCGTCCAGCGGAATTTCGAAGAGCCCCAGATTTCCTGCACTCGCCGCCAGAGAGAGGGCCTCCTGACTTTTGGCGAGATCCTCCTCAACTTTACGACGCAGCAGAACCTCACGAGAGAGCTGTCGGTTCCATATCAGAATTCCTCCCAGAAGCAGCAGCAGAAGGAGCGCACCCCACGCCAGCCAAGGGATTGCCTCTCTCCAGGGAGAGAGGAGAATTCCTGCAGGGAGATTAATCCATCGTTCCATAATCATGTGGTGCGTGGTGGCGGGGAGAGAGGCGAAAAAACGATCTATTATGGGGAGCAGAGGGGCGAGCCCCTTTCGCAGAGCGATGGAAGGCTCCGCTGGATAGGGGGTTTCGAAGGCTGTGCGGATATCTGCATAGCGTTTCATCTTGCGGAAGTACTGAAAGGCCCCCCTGTTGATAAAGCCGTAGGCCACCTCTCCTCTGCGGATCCCCTCAAGCACATCCTGGGGAGAGTCGTAGAAACGAAAGGCGATCCCTGGGTGGTTCCGGGAGATGCGATCCACCGCCCAAGAGGAGCGTTGTACTCCAAGAGGTGTGTGACGGAGATCGTCGAAATTTTCCACGAAGGGATTGTCCACATGTCCTACCACCAGAGTACTCATGCTGGCATAGGGGCGGGAGAAGAGCAGAAATTCTTGCCGCTCATCGGTTTTGATGGCAGCGCTGAGCATATCAACAGTACCCTCTCGGGCGGCCTCCAGGGTCTTTTCCCAGCGCGGAAAGGATACCGGCCGGATATCGAGACCGAGCGCTCTGCCGAGAAGGTCTATGTAGCTTGAGCTGACGCCGCTGTGGAGCCCTTGGCTATCGAGAAACTCCATGGGGGGCCAGGCAGGATCTACTCCCAGGGAGAGAGGTGGGAGTTCTTCAATCCATGCTCTTTCCTGAGGGGTGAGAAAAAAGGTCCCCCATGCTCCTTCGGGAATCTCCGGCGAGGTCTCGGGTCTTCGAGAAAACTCGTGAGGAAGAGGCGTTGGGAGGGTGCTTCGGGGGTGTTCTCCGTTGAAGGCCCCTTGAGAGGTTGGGGGAGAAGCAAAAAGAAAAAGGGCAATACCAAGGGCGAGAAAACCGATTTTCCGGAATTCTCCCAAGGTTGGCCCATTTATGAAAAATACGAAGAAAGCACGGACAATTTTTTTCATGGACCCCTCCGCATTAAAATTCCGGAATATGTCGTTAGTGATGTGCGGCTGGAAAAGGCACAGCCCGAAGGTTGGGAGCCCCTCTCTACATAGTAATCCAAAGTTCTTCTTTTGTCGAAGGTGCTTGAGGAGGAAAAAACGAGAAGAATGAAGAGATTATAGGGATTTTTGAGCCCCTCGGGTTCTCCCTCGTGTCGGTGACACTCTTCGAAAATCTGCGGATAGAAAAAGCAGAAAAAGAGCCCCTCCTGAAGAGGAGGGGCTCCGTATGTCTCAATAGTACCGCTGATACTTTCTCTGATACGTCTCTGTTTTCTCGAAAAACTACTGCAACGAGTAGGCTCCCCAGGCTGCGGGAAGCTCCGTTCCCAAGCGCCGGGAGAGGTTGGCGAGAATCCAGCAGAGTTCTGCGGAAACTCCCACAGGGGCCAGGCTTCGCTTCTGCTCTACCTGCTCTCCCGAAAGGGCGGTGATGGTACCGTCCCGCTCCACCCAGTTCGCCAGGGGGAGCTGGTATGCCGCGTAGTCCGCCCCCGCCTTGGAGGTGATGGCCACGCAGAGCTTCAGGGCCTTGCAATCCTCGGGGGTGAGCCCTACTGAAGCGGGATCAAGATTCACCAGCACCAGCCCCTGAAGTGCCTTGGACTTCACCGAAGCTACCACATCTGCCACGGAGGCGGTGACTGCCTTGGCGGCGCCGCCGAGGTTTGAGCCTTTGTAAAGAGGAACAAGCCGCTTCTGGTTGAGCTGCCCCAGAAGTTTGGCCAGAGTCTCGCACTTCTCCGGGCACGCTCCTGCAAGGCTTCCCAGAAGGGCCAGGGCTTTCCGGGCGCTACCGAAAGCCTTGGCGGCCTCCTCCAGGCACGCCTGGCTTACTCCGGTGCGCTCCGCCACGGATGCGGCGGTGTAGCTCTTCAACTCTTCGGGGATCTCTTTCCCCGCTGTAGCGAGGGTGAGAGCGGCGAAGCCCTTGAGAAGATCCGTCATGGAGCCCTCCCGGGGCTGCAGAGAGATGGCCTCTCCCCGCTCAAGCATTCCCGGCGTGCCTCCCAGGAAGATCATCCGGGTTTTCTTGTTCCGCATCCCCCGGCGAAGCAGAGAGACCAGAGCGGGCTGCTGGGCGTCGAGGTCCGCCTCAAGCAGGAGCACCGCATCGGAATCCTGAAGATCCCCGTAGGTGACGCCGGTCTCAAGGCTTCCGAAAGTTTCCATCATAGCTTTCCGGGCGGGGGCAAAGGCATCCGTTCCCGCCACGGCGAAGGGAGCCTCAAGGACCTCTCCCGCAAAGCGCTTCAGGGCGTGGTACTCCTGGTTGCTCAGAGCATCTCCTGCGAGAACTCCCACCTTGCCGGCCTTGCCGAGGGCCTCTTTCAGAGAGTCCAGAGCCTTGTTCCAGGGCATCTCTTTCCCCATCCCAAGAGGCGCCTCCAGGCGGCTCTCCAGGAGAGGGGCGAAGTCGAAACGTCCCTTGGCACAGGTCACACCGCTGGTGACGGAGGTGGGATTATCGAGATCCGAGGTGATCCGGACGATCCGCGATTTGGCGGCATCAAGATTAAGGTCGATCTGACACCCCACGGAACACTGGCCGCAGGCGGTGGGTACCAGGGTGGGAACCTCCGAATGGGGCCACCGGGGAGCCCGCTTCTCCAGAAGGGCGCCTACGGGGCAGAGTTGGACGCAGAGGCCGCACTGGGTGCACTCCGAAGCCTCGATGCCCTGCCAGTAGGGGGTGTTCACGTTGGCGGCGAAGCCCCGGTTGGTGAAGTCGATGGCGTGGAATCCCGCCAGCTCGTTGCAGGCCCGGATGCAGCGGCCGCAGAGGATGCACTTGTCCATGTTCCGGACGTAGTATTCATTAACTTCTTCCACGCCCTTGATATGCTCTCCCGCCAGACGATCCGGATTGACCTCGTAGTCGATGGCGTACTTGCGGAGCTTGCACTCGAAGAGATCCGGGCAGCCGCACTCCATGCAGCGCTCGGCATCCTTGAGGGTCTGCTCTTTCGTAAGGCCGTGGTTGTACTCCTCGAAAATCTTGTCCTTTTGCATCCGAACTTCCGGAGCATCGTGATGGGCGTGCTGACGCTCGGTCTTTTCCTGATCCGCAAAGTCATCGGCGGTAAGATCCTTCTGCACCACGTCGTACTCAAAGGGCGCCTTGGGAGTGCCCTTGGTGATGTAGTGATGGGCGGATTCTGCGGCCCAATGTCCAGTGCCGATGGCGGCGATGGCGATATCAGGGCCGGTCTTCTGATCCCCGGTAACGAAAACTCCCGGCATGGGGGTAGCGTAGTTGTCATCGGCGATCATCCACTTGCCGTCCATAATCTCCTTGGGAAGCCCCTTGGGATCAAGCTGCTGTCCAATGGCGGCGATCACCTGATCGACTTCAAGAATAAAGGTCTTCCCCGTGGCAACCGGGCGGCGGCGTCCCGAGGCATCGGGTTCGCCGAGTTCCATCTGTTCGCAGACCATGCGCTCCACCTTGCCGGAGCCTTCTACAGCCTGCGGGGCTGCCAGGAAGACGAACTCAATCCCTTCTTCCATGGCTTCTTCTACCTCGATGGGGTCTGCGGGCATCTCCGCCCGGGTACGGCGGTAAACCACAGTCACCTTCTCGGCTCCCAGGCGCTTGGCGCAGCGGCAGGCATCCATGGCGGTATTACCGCCTCCTACCACTGCTACGGACTTGCCCACCGCAACCTCTTCGTGGCGATTTACCTTGTAGAGGAAGTCGATACCCCCCACCACGCCGGGAAGATCCTCACCGGGGGCCCGCATGGGGGAGGATTTCCAGCACCCCATGGCGAGAATCACCGCATCGTACTTCTCCCGGAGTTCCTCCAGGGTAATGTCCGTGCCGAGAGCGGTATTGGTGAAGGGATTCACCCCGTGATCAAGAATCCAGTCGATCTCCTTCTGGATAATCTGCTGGGGGAGTCGGTAGTCTGGAATCCCGTAGCGCATCATGCCGCCAAAGAACTCCTCTTTATCGAAGAGATCCACCGCGTATCCCTTGAGGCGCAGATAGTAGGCTGCGGCGAGTCCCGCAGGGCCACCGCCTACTACCGCCACGGAGCGATGATTTTCTTCGATGGCGGGGATAGCTCCAAGGCCTGCATCGTTCAAGCAGGAATCCGCCACGAAGCGCTTGATCTCCCGGATGGAGACGGGCTCGTCATCCACCAGGTTACGGCGGCACTTCTCCTGACAGGGGGCGGGGCAGACCCTGCCGATGGAGGCGGGGAGAGCTACGTTCTCGTGAAGCACCTTAAGGGATTCCTCGAACTTCCCCTGGGCTGCCAGATTGACGTAGGCCTGAACATTTCCCCGGGCGGGGCAGGCGAGGGTACAGGGGGGGCGGCAGTCTCCCACGTGATCCGAGAGCAGCAGCTCCAGCCCGAGCTTACGGGTTTTGCGAACCCGGTCGGTATCGGTCTTTACCACCATGCCGGGGTTGATGGTGGTGGCACAGGCTCGGGCGAGGGCCTTAGCACCCTGAATCTCCACCAGACAGATGGAGCATCCGCCGTACATGGATACGTGGGGGTCGTAGCAGAGGGCGGGAATTTCCACGCCGCACTCGGCGCAGAGATCCAGAAGGCGCTGTCCCGGATACCCGTATACCTCACGGCCGTTAAGCGTGATTTTGATGGTTCTTTCTTTCTGGGCCATTATCTACAGTCTCCTATTCTACGGAAATTGCTTTTACGGGGCAGGCGGCGATACACTGGCCGCAACGGACACAAACGTCATCATTGATAACGTGGGCTTTTTTCAGTTCCCCGCTGATGGCGCCCACAGGACATGCCTTGGCGCACTTGGTGCAGCCGATGCACTTTTCGTTGATGGTATAGTGGATAAGAGTGGTACAGGCCTTAGCGGGGCATTTCTGCTCCCGGATGTGGGCCTCGTACTCATGCCTGAAGTACTTGATGGTGGTCTGCACCGGGTTGGGAGCGGTCTGCCCCAGCCCGCAGAGAGAGCCGTCCTTGATCTGCACGCAGATCTCCTCAAGAAGATCCAGATCGGCGTCCTTACCCTTGCCTTCGGTGATACGGGTGAGCGTTTCCAACATCCGCTTGGTGCCGATGCGGCAGAAGGGGCACTTGCCGCAGGATTCGTTCTGGGTAAAGTTGAGGAAGAACTTCGCCACGTCTACGATGCAGGTGGTCTCGTCCATGACGATCATACCGCCGGAGCCCATGATGGCCCCCGTAGCGTTTATGGATTCGTAATCCACAGGGGTGTCAAGAAGCGATTCCGGCAGGCACCCCCCCGAGGGTCCCCCCATCTGTACCGCCTTAAAAGCTTTGCCGCCGGGGATACCCCCTCCGATATCGAAGATAACCTCCCGCAGGGGCATTCCCATGGGAACCTCCACCAGGCCACCCTTGACGATCTTTCCCGCCAGGGCGAAGACCTTGGTCCCCCGGCTACGGCCGATGCCGTACTTGTTGAAGGCCTCTGCGCCGTGGTTGATGATCCAGGCGATATTCGCCAGGGTCTCCACATTGTTGATGTTGGTGGGTTTGCCGAAAACACCGCTGTTGGCGGGGAAGGGAGGCCGGGGGCGAGGCATGCCGCGCTGCCCCTCGATGGAGGCCATGAGAGCGGTCTCTTCACCGCAGACAAAGGCGCCGGCCCCCTCCTTGATGTAGATGTCGAAGGAGAAGTCCGTTCCCATAATGTTCTTGCCGAGAAAGCCCCGCTCTCTCGCCTGATCCAGAGCGATATTCAGGTGTTTAATCGCCAGGGGATACTCTGCCCGGCAGTAGATAACCCCCTGATCCGCTCCGATGGCGTAGCCGCAGATGGCCATACCCTCAATGATGCTGTGGGGGTCGCCCTCCAGCACGGAGCGGTCCATGAAGGCACCCGGGTCACCCTCATCGGCGTTGCAGACCACGTATTTGTGATCCCCCTTGGAGGCGGCGGCGAACTTCCACTTGAGCCCCGTGGGGAATCCTGCACCTCCCCGGCCCCGGAGGCCGCTGTCGAGAACGGTCTTGATGACCTCTTCCCGGGTCATGGAGGTGGTGGCCTTCTTCAGCCCCTCGTAGCCGTCATGTTCGATATACTCATCAATCTTCACCGGGTCGATAACGCCGCAGTTGCGCAACACCACGCGAACCTGTTTCCCCAGCATGGCATTCTCAGGAGCATCTCCCTCGGTGCTGAAGATAATATGCTTTCCCAAGGGGGCGTTCTTGCCGAGATCCTCTTCTACGATCTGCTTCGCCACTTCCGGGGTTACTTCTCCGTAGATAACCCGCTTCCCCTGCCGGTCGATCTCCACCAGAGGCTCATGGAAGCAGAGGCCTATACAGCCCACCTCCCGAAGCTCCACATCCTCCCGACCTTTGAGAAGGGTCTGCAACTCTTCCAGCACAGGGCGTGCTCCCGCAGCGATACCGCAGCTCGCCATTCCTACCTTAACGATTGTCTTCTGCATGGAGGGCTACCGTCCTTCCTCTTTCTTGCGGTACGTTTCAAGAATCGTGACCGCACTTTCCGGAGTAAGTTTTCCGTGTACTTCGTCTCCCACCATCATCACCGGGGCGAGGCTGCAGCATCCCAGGCAGGCCACGTACTGGAGGGTAAACATGCCGTCCTCGGTGGTCTTTCCCTCGGGAATGCCGAGATAGCGCTGAATCTGGGCTCCCACCAGGGCAGAGCCCTGAACGTGACAGGCGGTACCCCGGCAGAGCCGGATGACGTACTTCCCCTCCGGCTCAAGCCGGAACATGGAGTAAAACGTCGCTACTCCGAAAAGCTCTGCGGCGGGCATATCCAGAGCCTTGGCCACGAAATGCAGCGCATCCTCTGGAAGATATCCAAAGCTCTTCTGGATCTCCGCCAGAAGAGGAATGGTTGCCCCCTTCTTGCCGCGGTACTTCTCCACCATCGGCATAAGTCTGGAAGCGAGTTCTTCCTGGCCTGCCGTAGCACAACACGTGCACTGTGTCATTTTCCGCAATCCCTCCCACGTTGATATTCACAGAATTTTCCCGAACTCCGCTATGGAATCCGGGAAAGGTTCCTTCTGGAAGTTACAGGTAAAATAGTGCTTTTTTGCCTGACTATTATCCTCTTGATCAAAAAAAAGGTCAACTCAAGCGCTCCCCGGAAAGCCAGAAGATTCATGGAATCACCGGGGGTATAAAAGTGAACAACCAAAGAAAAAGAGCGTTCCTTCCCGCAGAAAAAAGATCCCCGGGGAAGAGGATAAAGAGGGAAAAGTTTTCATCCCCTCCTGCATGGAGAGGGGGGATGAGAGCCGCTCCTTTTTGTGGAATGCCGGTGTGGAGCGTGTTTTTCAAATTTTCCTGTCAAAAGAGCACAAATAAAGACAAATGATTTTTTTGGGAAAAAGATGGTGGAGTTTTAGGAGGTAAACTTAAAAAAATAAACAAAATGACGCGCGGAGTTTCTTTTTGCGGGGATAGGATAAATAAATTTTTGGAAAGAAAAATTTTCGGAACATATAGAATTCTGGTTCTACCGGAGAATCTGGCGGTCCGCAGGGGCGATTCACGGAAATCCGGTGATCGGTAGGGGCGATTCATGAATCGCCCCTACCTCCCGCTATTCTCTTACGAGTTTCCTCGCCTCCAGGTAGTAGCGCTTTTCAAGAGCCTCCCCAATGGAGAAGGTCTTTCGGGGGTAGACCTGCTCTGCAAGAATCCTGGAAAAGAAAATATCCTTATCCACCGGAGGAAGGATAAGCCCCAGAGTGTCATCTCTGAGGCAGAGTTCTGCCACCGAATCCTCTCCGTGGATATAGTCGATGGTAGCGCTCTTGTGTTTCTCCAGGTAGAGATCGAGAGCTTCCTGAAGCATCTCCACCGTAAGTTTGGGCTCCTCGGAGTAGAAGCGCAGCTTCCCTCGTTTGCTCCCCAGGAAAAAACCCAGGGTGTGCGTTCCATCGCAGGGGGATGCCGCCTCGGGGGTGCCATGCTCCGCCTGAATTCCGAGCTGATCCGTCAGGAACTGGAAGAGATGCTCTCCGTCCACGTCGAAGAGTACCCGGTGAATGGGGTGGAAGACTACGCCGGGATCGAAGATATTTTCCACCTCCACCAGGGCGTACCGGGCGGGGTCGTCCGAAGCGGCTCCTCCCGATTTTTTTTCTTCCCAGAGCTGCTTTGCCGCCGCCAGGGAGTGATTTCCATCTCCCACCGCAAAGAGAAGATCTTCCTGAACGAGCTTTTCCAGGGCCTCCAGAACCGGGAGAAGCCGCTCTTCCGGCACGTGCCACCCCCGGAGAGTCCCCCCTCCCTGCATGAGCTTAAAGCTATAGACTTCGTCAAGCTCTTCCCGGTTTTGATAGAGGGGCTCAATAAGGGTTTTTTCAGGATCGTTTACCAGAAAGAGAATGTGCGGCAGATCCAGGCAGGCCCCCCGGCGGATATTCATCCGGGGGGGGAGGCGGCGCAGTATCGTCCCCTCGGTGGGGCGGATAAGGGCACGGCTCCCCTCTTCGAAGCTGTAGCGCTCAAGATCCACCGCCATAAGAAGCCCCTTCCGGGATGCCACGTGAGGGGTGGTACGCTCCACAAGAATAAACCCCGGAGCAAGAGGAGCGAGAACGTCCTTTTCGATATACTCTGTCATGGTGCCGTTGATGGCGGCGATACGCTCCTCGGTATCTCCGTCCTCAAGATAGGCCTCCGGAAGAATCAACCGGAGGGTGGAGGGGGCGTCTCCCACGATCTCTTCAACCTTGTCCCAGTACTCCCGCTCCGAAGAAAACTGATCACAGGCCACCACCGCCCAGACGGGGAACATGTCGTCCTTCTGGGGGAGTAGCACCGAGGGGATGGATATACCGAGGGCGGAACATTTTTCCTGAAGATTGCTCATGATTTCTCTCCTTCATCTCGAATGCTTGATCTTAAATTATAAATCTTGAATTCTCGTATTGTTTTCTTCTTCATCCGTTCTTGCGGGAGAACTCCCTCATGAATTCTGCCAGTGCCTTGGCACCCTCCAGAGGCATGGCGTTATAGAGGGATGCCCGGCACCCTCCCACGCTCCGGTGTCCCTTCAGCCCTAAAAAGCCCGCCTCCGTGGCCTGGCTGATAAAGCTCTTTTCCAGATCCTCCGAGGGGAGTCGGAAGACCACGTTCATGAGGGAGCGCACCCTCTTCTCTACGGGGCAGTTGTAGAACCCTTCGCTTCCGTCGATGGCGTTGTACAGCTCTGCGGCCTTGGCGGCGTTATGCTCCTCCATGGCCTTCATCCCTCCCAGGCGTTTCATTCGCTCCAGCACAAGCTGGATCACCCAGATGCCGAAGACCGGAGGGGTGTTGTAAAGGGAGTTCTTTGCCGCGTGGATGCGGTAGTCCAGATAGGCGGTGATGTTCTCGGGGCAACGTTCCAGCATATCCTCCCGGATGATCACCACAGTCACCCCTGCGGGGCCGAGATTTTTCTGGGCTCCTCCGTAGATGAGGGCAAACTTCTCCACCGGCACCTCCCGGCTTAGGATGTCGCTCGACATATCGCAGATAAGAGGGACCGATCCCGTATCAGGCCACTCCTTCCACTGTACCCCCCCGATGGTCTCGTTGGAGGTAAGGTGCAGGTATGCCGCATTGGGATCCACCTCCAGAGAGGAGGCCTCCGGAAGGGTGGTGTAGCTGTTCTCGGCGCCGTCAAAGAGCACCCGAACCTTACCCACTTTCTTCGCGTCATTGTAAGCACTTTTTGCCCAGGAGCCAGAGAGAGTGAAGTCGCAGGTCTGGTCGGGGCCGAGAAAGTTCAGAGGGATCATGGAGAACTGTAGCGTGGCCCCCCCTCCGAGAAAGAGAACCTTGTAGTTTTCGGGAATAGCAAAAATTTCCTTAAAAAGCTCCACCGCCTGATTGTGCACGGTATCGTACATGGTGCTCCGGTGGCTTGCTTCGATCATGGAGAGCCCATGACCCTGAAAATCTACGAATTCCCGCTGCAGTGTTTCAAGAACCTCCAGCGGCAGGGTAGAAGGCCCCGCATAAAAGTTGTGTTTTCTACTGCTCACAGTAACCCCTCCTCGACATGTTTTTCCAGAATGCCCACGATTTCATCCTCGATGCGCATAAGATTCTCCCTGGAACTCGCTCCGATATGCGGTGCCATGAGCACCCGGGGAGCCCCCAGGAGAGGGTAGTCCTCGGGGGGCGGATCCGTGGGCCATACGTCGGTACAATACCAGCTTATCTTCCCCTTTTCCAGAGCCACAAGCACATCCCAGGGATTCACGATATCCCCCCGGGCAGTGTTGATGAGCACCACGCCATCGTTCATCTTTTCGATGGCATCCTCCCGGATCATCTCCCGGGTTCCGTCCGTCAGGGGGAGATGCAGGGAAATGTAGTCCGCCTGGGAAAAAACTTCTTCAGGAGATCTAAGCATCTCTCCAGCAGGGCTGGATTTCTTGAAGGCATCGTATCCCACCACGTTCATGCCGAAGGCCTTCGCCCGAAGGGCCACCTCGGTGGCGATATTCCCCATACCGAGGAGCCCCAGGGTTTTGCCGTAGAGTTCTGTGCGTTTGAGTTCTTTCTTTGCCCATTGCCCCTCGCTCATGCTCTGATGGGCCTCCACAAGCCGGGTTGGGATCGCCAGCATCATGGCAAAGGCCAGCTCAGCCACGGCGATGCTCGAAGCCCGGGGGGTATTGTACACCCGGATCCCCCGTTCCTCCGCAGCGTCGAGATCCACGTTATCCAGCCCCACCCCCCCTCGAATAATAATCTCCAGCTTCGGGGCTTTTTCCAGAAACTCCCGGGTGCATTTGGTTTTGCTCCGCACCAGAAGAACCCGGGCTTCTTCCAGATCCGCCATCTCGATGGAGGCTTTGCCGAATCCCCCCAGTCGTTCGGGAAGATCTGAAGAAAAAGCATCTGCTATGAGAATACACACAGAACGTCACCTCTCTAAAGTAAAAATGCAATGCCGGAATATGCTGTTGATAGTTTAAACATATTGGAAATGGCGCACTATTCAGTACAGGAAAATACTACCACAGCTCTTTCGTTTTTCAAATAAACCTTGAGGCCTTTCTGGTTTTCTTGAAAATTTTCCGAGAGGCCTTTTGTGTTTTGGAAAATTGTGGTATGATGCGCAGTCATTTGTCTGTTCATAAACCCTGTACAGGTCAAGAACCCTGACAAAATAATATATTTTTTACGGAGTGTAAAAATGAAGCTGTTTGCTGGAAATACGTTTCGAAATGGTGGGTTTAAAAACATCCTGCGTTCTTTTGTGGAGGGCCCCGGAAATATCCGAGAACTTCTTGGAATAGCTCTTCCTATGGTCATTTCTCAGGCCTGTGAAACAGTGATGATGTTTACAGACCGGCTTTTTTTATCCCGCCTCGGAGGGGTGCATATGAATGCCGCCATGGGGGGAGGGCTCACCTGCTTTCTCTTCATGACCTTTTTCATCGGTACCACGGGGTATGCCAACGCCCTGGTGGCGCAGTACTACGGAGCGGGGCAGCGGGAGAAATGCCCTCTGGTGGTGACCCAGGGGGCCATTCTCGCTCTTTTGGGTGCACTGCTTCTTCTCGGAACGCTTCCTCTCGGGAGGCTCTTCTTCGTTTTCTCCAGAGTTCCTGAGGAACAGGTGGCGCTTCAGGTGGCCTATTTCAACATCGTCATGATGGGGGCGGGGATCGCCCTGCTCCGGAATGTGTTGAGCTGCTTTTTCAGTGGCATCGGCAAGACCCCCATCGTTATGGGGGCTTCCCTTTTTTCCATGCTGGTGAATGTGGGGGCAAATTACGTGCTGGTCTTCGGAAAGCTCGGTTTTCCCGCTCTGGGAGTTCGGGGGGCTGCTTATGGTACGCTTATCGGTGGCGTTGCGGGGCTCTTGGTGATTCTCGGAGCCTATCTTAGCAGAGAAAACCGCCGAACCTACGGGGTTCTTGAGGCGCTGCGCTTCGATCGAACCATCATGAAGCTTTTGCTGCGCCTTGGATATCCCGCAGGATTGGAGCTTTTTCTTAACCTTTTCGCCTTCACCAGCATGGTTATGGCCTTTCACTCCTATGGCATTGCTGTGGGAGCTGCCGCCACCATCGCCTTGAACTGGGATATGGTCTCCTTTATCCCCCTGGTGGGGATGAATATCGCCATTACAAGTCTTGTGGGGCGCTACATGGGGGCGGGAAAGCCCGATGCGGCCCATCGGGTGACCATGGGGGGGCTTCGACTGGCCTTCTGCTACTCCGGGGTGCTTCTGCTGATCTTCGCCTCCATGCCGGAGACTTTGGTGCAGGTTTTTCGTCCTCGGGAGGCTAGTCTCGCCTTTGAATCGATGCTCCCCACCGCAACTTTCATGGTACGTCTCATTAGCTTCTACGTCCTGGCGGATGCGGTGGGAACTGTCTTCAGCGGGGCTCTTCGGGGAGCGGGGGATACCTTCTGGGCCATGATTCTCTCCGTGGGAACCCACTGGTTCCTTGCACTTTCGGTGATCGGGGCAATCCGCATTTTCCATGTCCCCCCCGAAGCGAGCTGGTCCATTCTCGTTTCTATGGTCTTTTTCATAGGAGGTGCCTTTTATCTTCGCTATCGGGGAGGGGCCTGGCGCACTCTCCGGGTGATCTCCTGCGAGGGAGATGCGTGACGAACAAACAAGAAGAGGCGGAATCCCTCCAGGGGTTCCGCCTCTCTGCATATTCTTATGAGATGAGCTGGAGTTTATGTGTCCCCGGAAGCGACATTGTGGTCGGCGACTGCAGCTTTGCGTAGCGGAGGTCCGGTGGCGGCACAGGACGTGCCGACAAGCCTCAGATGCGCCATGGATGGCGCATCTGAGGCGACGGGCCGGAGTAGCAAAGCAAGGGAGCGGTTCGACCACACCGGAGCGGAGGGGACATGTAAACTCCCATTCCCACCCCTATACGGGATAGACCCCGTCGGTTTCGGTCTTCTCGAATCCGCCGTCGGTGCCGGTTTCCCGGGCAAACTGCTTGGGAAGAAAATCCTTGGCTACCTGGGGGAAGATGGCGTAGCTCAGCACATCTTCGGGTTTAAGGATATAGGGCTTAATGGCCTCCCGAGCGGCCTCCAGCTCCGGCTCCAGCATCTCGCCGGGACGGCAGGTGATAGGCTTCTCGTTGCCGATGGCAATCTTTGCCACCTCGGGATCCACCTCTGCGGGGGGACGGCCGTAGTACCCCTGGAAGTACATCTTTACCTCCTTGGGGATCATCTTCCAGGGCTTTCCAAGAAGAACGTTCAGGGTGGCCTGGGTTCCCACGATCTGGCTGGTGGGCGTTACCAGGGGAGGATATCCCATGGCTTTACGCACCTTGGGAACCTCTTCCAGCACCGCCTCAAGCTTGTGCAGAGAGTTTTGCTCTTTCAGCTGGCTCTGCAGGTTGGAGTACATCCCTCCGGGAATCTGGTAGATCAGCACGTTCACGTCCACCCCGGACATCCCCATGATAAGGTCTGCATACTTCTCCCGAAGTTCCTTGAAGTAGTTGGATACCGGCAGGAGATGCTCCAGGTCGATCTTCGTATCCAGCTCGCCCCCCATAAGAGCTGCCACGATGGCCTCCGTGGCGGGCTGGCTGGTTCCCATGGCGAAGGGAGAGATGGCACAGTCCACCACGTCCGCCCCCGCCTCAAGAGCGGCGAAGTAGGCCATGGCGGCCATGCCGCTGGTGTAGTGGCAGTGGAACTGTACCGGCAGGCCGTCGGTGTGCTTCTTGATGGAGTGGACGAGCTTCTTGGCATCCACCGGGCTGATCAGCCCCGCCATATCCTTCACGCAGATGGAGTCCGCCCCCATCTCCTTCATATCCTTGGCGAGCCTTCCAAAGGCCTCTACGCTGTGCACCGGGGAGATGGTGTAGGAGATGCACATCTGGAGGTGCGCGCCTTCTTTTTTAACCTGATCCGCCGCAATCTCGGTGTTCCGCAGATCGTTCAGGGCGTCAAAAATTCGGATGATATCCAGGCCGTTTCCTACCGCACGCTTTACAAACTCCCGCACCACGTCATCTGCGTAGTGCCGGTACCCTACGAGATTCTGTCCCCGGAGAAGCATCTGGAGCTTGGTCTTTTTCATGCGCTTCCGGATCTGCCGGAGCCGATCCCAGGGGCACTGCTCAAGAAAACGCATGGAGGTGTCGAAGGTAGCCCCTCCCCATACCTCCATGGAGTGGTATCCCACCTCGTCCATGGCCTCCGCTATGGGAAGCATGTCCTCCGTGCGCAGCCGGGTGGCCATGATGGACTGATGCGCATCCCGAAAGGCGGTCTCGGTGATCCCTACCTTGCGATGCTTCGGTTCGCTCGAATTCTCTCCGCTATTCCCAGATGCCTTCACATTGTTTTTGGTATGATCTGTAGACAACAGAAAAACCTCCCCGTTTTCCGCTTAACGCGGCTCTCTTGGCGCCCCCTTCGGGGCCTTCTCCGCCAAATTGTGTGTAAAAGCTGCCAACTCTCGGGTATTCTACCATGAGTAGCGCAGGCTGCAACAACTTTATTCCTTTTTCGAAACCGAAAAGCACTCAAGTTCACTATCCGGAGCCCAGGAGGCGAGCACTTCCTCACAGGCTCTCCGATGGCTTATGGGAGTATCCCCAGCCTCTACCAGCACCGCCCGAAGAACGCTACGGTTCTCATGCCCCTCCAGAAGCGCCAGAGTAAGAGCGGACGCCAGAGGGGACATGCTGGGATTAAAGGCGGCATTCTCCGCATAACGCCCTGCCACGATCCCTGCACCTTCAAGCTCTAAAGCAACCCCCGCAAACCCCCCGGAATAGGGGGCGTAGCTCTTCCGGGCCGCCTCAAAGGCAGCATCCGCCACAGGGTCACCAGAAGGAAGCCCTTCCTTGGAGAGCGCGGTGATGCTTTCGTCCAGAAGGCGGGCAGACTTATGAAGGTCTCCGGGGCCGAAAGCCCGGGGGAGAAACTCCGAAAGTGTCCGGGGAGCCTCCCCTGGAAGAAAGATTTCAAGAGATTCTCCATCGCGAAGCTCCATGAGAAACTGCCGGCAGAGGCCGCACGGCGGTGCATTCACTGCGAGATGGGTAATCCGACGCTCCCCCTTATGCCAGGCGTGCATCACAGCGGATTGCTCCGCATGAATGGAGGAGCCCAGAGATCCTCCGGGAAACTCCATATTGGCCCCCATATAGAGGGCGCCGCTCTCTCCGCGAACCACTGCTCCCACACAGAAGCGGGATATGGGGGGGCGGGCGAAAAAAGCCGCCCGGGAGAGCAGAGCGATCATTTGCTGTGCAAAAAGGGCAGAAGATTCTCCCTGGGTTGTCATAGGTTGTACTCCTCCTTACTGTGGACGCCATCTCCACATGCAAACAGAGACTAGCGGGTTGTTCCACGTTATATTGTGCCTTGGAATTGGAGCCTCCGCTTGTGTGTCCCCTCGGCTCCCGAGTGGTCGAACCGCTCCCTTGCTTTGCTGCTCCGAACCGTCGCCCCAGATGCGCCGTCCATGGCGCAGCTGGGGCTCACCGGCACGTCCTGTGCCGGTGCCGGTTCTCCGCGACGCAAAGCTGCACTCGCCGACTACTATGCTTGCTGCCGGGGACACACAAGCTCCAGCTCCTGCGGTTCATTCAGGCTCATGATATAAGCGGGAATGACGTACTGCTCTAAATTGAAATCATTATACTCTAAGAGCTTCAGAAAAGCTACCCCTGTAAAAGTCGCACAAGCTCGTCCATGGAGATCTCCGCAATCTGCTCTCGCCCCTGAAGAATATCCTCTGCGAGATGCCGCTTGTGCTCATGCAGTGCCACGATCTTCTCTTCGATGGTGCCTTTTGCTACCATCCGGTAGATGGTTACCGGCCGGGTCTGGCCGATTCGGTGCGCCCTGTCCGATGCCTGATCCTCCACCGCGGGGTTCCACCAGGGGTCCAGATGGATCACATAATCCGCTGCGGTGAGATTCAACCCCATCCCCCCAGCCTTGAGACTGATGAGAAAGCAGGGGCTCTCCTCCCGCTGAAAGGCGTCTACCCGTTTTTTGCGCTCCTTCAGAGGGGTGCTTCCGTCCAGATACTGATAGGCAATTCCGATGCGATCGAGAAAGGCCCGCACCAGGGAGAGATGATCCACAAACTGACTGAAGACCAGTGCCCGGTGCTGGTTTTCCTCAAGCTCCAGGAGAATCTTCTCAAGAGCCTGGAGCTTGGAGCTTCCGGAGCCGCTTCCCGGAAGAATCAGCCGAGGGTGGCAGCAGGCCCTGCGGAGCTTCATGATATGGGAGAGAATCTGGATGCGCCTCTGTCCGGGGGAGAGAGACGCGTTTGTTACCTCATCCAGCGCTTTACGGCGCAGGGCTTCATAGAGGGCGGTTTCTTCAGAGGAGAGTTCCAGAGAGAGAAGGATCTCCGTCTTCGGGGGGAGTTCTTCCAGAACCTGGCTCTTGGTGCGCCGCAGAAGAAAGGGCTCCAGAAGCCGCTTCAGCCGTTTCGCCGCGTGGGAGTTTCCCTCCTTTTCGATGGGGAAGGCAAAACGGGAGTTGAAGCTCTTGAGCGATCCCAGAAGGCCGGGGTTCAGAAAACGAAAGAGGCTCCAGAGTTCTCCCAGATGGTTCTCCAGAGGGGTTCCGCTGGTGATGAGGCGGAAATTGCCCTTTAGCCGCATCACGTTCTTCCAGCGCTGGGTGCGGGGGTTTTTGATGGCCTGTCCTTCGTCCAGGACGATACAGTTCCAGGAAATCTTCTCAAGAGCCTCCACCTCTTGCTGGAGAAGGCCGTAGCTGCAGAGAATCAGATGATAGGGGGCGGAGGCCGCAAGCATCTCCTCACGATCCCCCTCGCCGAGATAGCTCATGGTAAGGGCGGGGGTAAAGCGCCGGGCCTCCCGAAGCCAGTTCATACATACCGAGGTAGGAGCCAGCACCAGAGAGGGCCCCTTTCCCGCCAGATAGAGAAGTGCTGCCAGCGCCTGGATCGTCTTGCCGAGCCCCATATCATCCCCAAGGCAGGCCCCCGCCCCCAGAGAGGCCATCCGGGTAAGCCAGCGGAACCCCTCTTCCTGGTAGTTTCGCAGCTTGCCTTCAAAAGAGGAGGGGACCTGGGGGGTGAGCTGGGAGAGGGCTTCGAAGCGTTCGGTTCTCTCGCGCCACTCCGGGGAGATCTCCTTTTTGGGGATCTGTGCAAAGAGAGGGTGCAGCGCAGGGGTGGCGGAGGGGTGCAGCAGAAAATCCTTTCCCCGGGGGGTGCCGAAGGTGTGCAGATCCTCCAGGCGGCGCCGGAATTCCCGTGTAAGGGCGAGAAACTCCCCGTCCTGCAGAGGGATGAACTGCCCCGGATATCTTCCCACAAGTTCGAGAAGCTCCTTAATATCGAGCACACGGTTCTCCTCTATCATCAGCTCTCCCGAAAGGGTGAACCACTCCTCTTTGGAGGTGATCTGTACCGAGAGATCTCCAAAGGAGAGGGGGCGGGTAACTTTGAGAGACTCCCCCCTGGGCCACTCTACCCGAAGAAGCTCCGGACACTCCCGAATCTGCAGAAGAAGTTCCAGGCAGTCCTGGGGAGAGGGGAGATGCCAGCTCCAGGGAGATTCCTGATACCCCCGCTCCAGAACGGTGCAACAGGCAAGCACACCCCGGGCAGTCTCCTCTTCTCTCTTGAGATCTCGCGAGATCTGCAGGTTCTTCCCCTCCCGAGAAAAGATCAGCAGGCTCCCCCCCTCGCCGGGGTTGCACCCTGGGCCCTCTTCTCCCAGAGGATATACGCGGATTTCACAGGAGAGTCCCTCCCGCTGGGGGGTAAGCCGCATGCAGGGGCGGTGCTCCCCCTCGCGCAGGGGCTCCTCCTCTCCCGGTTCTCCCTCAACTTCGGACTCCATAGAGATCTTTCCTGAAAGGGCCTTCAGCGTTCGTAGAAGAGCCTCCCGCCCCTCGGAAGGAACATGCAGTACCGGGGAGTTTCCCAGAATCTGGAGCATCTTCTGCACATACCCGGAGAGGGGGAAGAAGAGCAGAACCCCGAAAGACTTCTCCCGAAGAAGATACGCTCGCCCCCGCTCTCTCGGGGAGGGAAAGGGGGAAAACTCCAGAGAGAACCCCTCCTCTCCCTGGCGTATCCGCAGCTTTGGCTCCCCTCGCTGAAGCTGCAGATGCTGCTCCACGAATTCTTCGGAGAAGATATGTTCGTGCCCCTCCAGTGCCTCAAGGGTTTCGAGAAAAGGATCCCCCCCCTGTATCCCCCGATGCCGGGGGTGCTCAAGAGCTTCCAGGGCATCCAGAACATTGCAATCCTGGGGGGTGAGAAGAGTCCCCCCCTCTCGTTCCTCCTCAAGCCTCTTTTCGCTGGCCCGGGTACCACGGCTCCACTTCCCCCGGGAGATCTCCTTCTGTATCCACGGGGCGATTTTCGCTATCCCAGGTGATGGGGTGTGTGGATGTTCCAGTGATATACGCCAGATGAGACGCTCTGGCTTCTCCCTCTTTTTGAGCCTTGCCGTGGCCGGGGTTCCGGGAGGCGTTCCCAGAAGCTCCAGAGCCTCCAGAAGGCGTTGCCACTCCCTCTTCAGGGTGAGCAGGCTCCGTAGCGGGGGGTGCTGGATACTCTCAAGAAAAGACTCTCCCTCTTGGGCCATCTCCAGATATCCCAGGGGCTCCCCTGCGTGCAGAAGCCCTGCACACTCCGCCTCCAGGCGGCGGAGAGAGCACTCTCGGCAGCGGCGATGCAGATCTGCCAGCTCCTCGCTCCGGCGGGGGAGAGCCTCCGGGGCGATCCAGAAGAGGGCAAGAAAAAAGAGTGTCTGGGTGAAGGGGTGTTTTTCCTTAAGCCGGGATGGTGGAAAGTGCACCTCCAAAGCCTCCGCCTCCCGCTGAAAGCCCCGTCGGAAGGCGAGAAGGCGCAGCAGAATATCCCGATTCTCCAAAGGCTCCTCTCCCAAACTCCCCAAATATTTGAGGTATCTCTGTGCCTTTTCCCACTGCTCGGGATCTTCTTCAAGCAGCAGGTTGAGTACGTAGAGAGAGCCGTAGGGAAAGGGGAGGAGCGCCCGGCGATCCTGATGCTCCAGCTTGCGGAGAGCCTCTTCCCAAAGAGTGAGGCTCTCGGTGATCTCCCCCGAAAAAAGAGTTTCCCCGGCCCGGTATGCCTGGGCAATCCACTCCTCCGGAAGGGGTATCTCCCGAAGCATCTCTCCATCCCCCGAAAAAAGGGCGTAGCTGCAGAGCATGCGAAAAAAGGAGGAGTGCCAGGCGGTGCGAACCTCTTGGGATGCCTTGGGGAGCCGAAGGAGAATCTTCTTCAGGGTCTCCCAGAGGGGATCTTCCGAAGAGAGATCTTTCCGAAGGTAGAAATCCGACTCCTTACGGGAGAGCACCCGAAAGACGAGAGGCAGGGGGAGATAACGGCAGAGCCACGAACCATCAAAGGGGGAGTTGCAAATATCGAAGAGAGGGTCTTTTGAAAGTCCCTGAGGAGGGGAGGGGAAGATCTGCTCATAGGCGGCACAATGTTCTTCCAGGCTCCGCCAGTCTCCGGAGTAGAGGGCCCGGCGGATGCATCGGAAGAGCTTCCACCCCTCTTCCCGGGGATAGCCAATATAGGGGGTGAACTGTTGCAGCGGAAGCATCTCTTCCCCCGCATCACGAAGGAGAGGGTAGTTGTGTTCTTCAAGAGCCCTCCGGGTAGCGAACTCCCGAATCTCCCGGGGGACTACCCATGTCTCTTTGAAGGGCTTGGGGATCTCAAGCATCTCCAGAGAGATCAGTCTCTCCAGAAGAGAACCTCTCTCCTCCGGGGAAAGTTTTGGAAAAAGGGGCTCCTCTACAGAGAGAAGCAGCTCCCGAGACACCGGCTCCGTAAGCACCGCCGCAAACTGAAGCAGTCGGCACTCCGGGGGTGTCAGGGTGCCGTAGCGATCTTTCAGAATT
>CAZIFL010000010.1:0-1712 GCA_964539095.1 uncultured Synergistaceae bacterium | reverse complement strand
GGCCGTACTGCTTCGGGTTCTTTCGGGCCAGGGAGCCGTAAAACTCCATGCGCTCCAGCAGAAGCCCCTGAACCCCCAGATGACCCCAGAAATCCCCCGAGCGCTGCAAAAGCAGCACTCTCTCCAGCGTACGAGGCCCCACCAGGCCATCCACCTTCAGCGGCTCCTCACGTTCCAGCCCCAGGCCCAGCCGGTTAAGCATTCTCTGCAGTAGCCTCCCCCCCTGATGTACCCCGCAGTGTACCGCCCCATCGAAATGAGCCAGCCGCAGCGGATAGGGGAGGGCGGCACACCCTGCAGGAAGATAGTAGAAGGCATAAAAAATACGGGAAGCCCTCTCACAGGAAAGATCCCGCACAGAGTCCGGAAGCCCCTCCAGCATCCCCCGGGCCTTCTCCAGGCTCCGCTGGGTAATGCCGTATTTGGTGGCCCCCCCGGGATCCTTCGGATGGTTCACGTACCCTCCCTCAACCCTCATGATGTAGGAGAGAAACGCCGCGGGAAGAGCCTCCCGTATCTCTGTGGTCTCTTTCGTCTCCCCCGTTTTTCCTGTTTCGCCCGTCTCGCCTGCCGCTCTCCACTGCATCTCCTTGCACATATTGTATGCTCCCTTCAAGAAATATACGGCATCAGAGCCGTTCCTGAAGGGAGCATACAAAGCTTTCGAAAGATGTTCAAAGAACGGGTGGTTCTACCTGGTTCGCATTTGTCAGCTCTGCATTTTAATTATAGAGACGGTATCAATTGTTCTGCCGGGATTGCATCAGTTCCCAGAGCTTCTTCGTGGATATTTTGGTGTTAAAAAAGGATTCTATCTGTGGGTTTCCCTGCATTAAGGATTTCCGTTTCGATAGGAATGATTGTCTCTCCTTTTTCCGTTATATCCACTGTTGAATTGATGAATCAGGAAGGCCAGCGGGAAGGCCCCCTTTGCACTTGGATTGTCATCCCATGGTCTGAGGATCATCGAGGAAGAGTAGAGCGTTTTTCTAAGTTGAAGAGAGGCACTCTGGAAGGAGATGTTTTGGAGCCGAAGCTTTTACCTGCTCATCACGAACCTGGAATTCAGCCGGTGGCTCGGTATCTTCTACGATTAACAGATGACCGCCGCCATCATGGACTGGCGACTGTGCCATAGTTACCTGCTACTCTATCGATGCCCCGAGAAACCGGGTAAGGGATTCCCTTGTGCGAAGCCACATTCAAGAATCCCCCCCCGAGAAAAAAGTTTTGCAAAAGCGGGGATTTTGGGCTTGTAAAAAACAGGTGCAGAAGGGCGTGGAGAAGGGTCTTGTCTTTCTCTTGTTTTCTTCCTTCTTTCCGAGTACCATGTACCAAAGGGTTTTAACAGGCATATGGTTTCGGGGCTCTCGGGACGCTATATTTTTGACATAATGTGGAGGCAGAATATAGATGCGAATTACCGTGATCGGTACGGGGTATGTGGGGCTTGTGACGGGCACCGGGTTGGCGGAGAGCGGCAACCGGGTGCTCTGTATTGATAAGGATGCGGATCGGATTCAGGGGCTTCAGCGGGGGGAGATCCCCATCTACGAGCCCGGCCTGGAGACCATGGTGCCCCGGAATGTGGAGAAGGGGCGCCTTCGTTTTTCCACCTCCTTTGAGGAGGGGGTGCAGCACGGGGAGCTGCTCTTTGTGGCGGTGGGAACCCCCACCTCTCCAGAGAACGGCGGGGCGGATCTGAGCCAGGT